>DATMEX010000068.1:0-1545 GCA_035556455.1 Pseudolabrys sp. | reverse complement strand
GCGCAGTCCGTTGCGCACACGGACAACGACCTCATCGTGACCGACGCGAAAACCGGCACGGTTTTCCTCGGCGATCTGCTCTTCTCAGGACACGTCCCGACACTCGATGGCTCGCTGCGGGGATGGCTGTCGCTGATCGATCAACTTGAGCGGCATGCGCCGGCGCGGGTCGTGCCGGGGCACGGGCCACACGCGATGCAGCTCCCGGCCGCGCTTGGCGATGAGCAGCGCTACTGGTCAACCGTTGCGGGCGATGTGCGCCGGCTCATCGCTGAAGGGCAGACGCTGAGCGAGGCGACCAAGACCGCCGGACAGTCTGAGCGCGGCAAGTGGGCGATGTTCGATCAGTATCACGTGCGCAACGTGACGGCCGCCTTCGCGGAACTCGAATGGGAATAAGCAAAAATCATACGGGACGGAGACGCACAATGCACAAGCACTCATCACGGTCGATGATCGCGTTAACAGCGGGCGCTGTCGCGGCGTTGGTCGCGCTGTCCTTCTCCGCAAACGCCAACGATGACGACATGTGGCCGTCGCTGCAGAAGGAGGTCTACGGCACGCGTCCCATTATCGAAAACGATGGCGCGGTGCTCATCGATGCGCCGGAACGCGCCGAGGACCCAGCGGTGGTACCGATCACCATTCGCGTTCCGCCATCGGTGAACGGGCCGCTCAAGTCCATGGCGCTCATCATCGACAAGAACCCCGCGCCCGTTGCCGCGGACATCACGTTCGGCCCCGCGGCGGGTGATGGCGGCGGCGAGCGGCGGATGACGACGCGCGTGCGCATCGACACCTATTCCTACGTGCGCGCCGTGATAGAGACGGAGGACGGCACCCTGCACATGGTGAAGACGTTCGTGAAGGCTTCCGGCGGCTGCTCCGCGCCCGCGCCGAAAGACGCCGATGGCGAGAGCGCCGATCTCGGCAGGATGCAGGTGAGGAGCTTCGATCCGGCCCTTCCCGCCACGCCGCTGCGCGAAGCGGTCATCATGATCAAGCACCCCAACACCAACGGCATGCAGATGGATCCGATCTCGCGCGGCTACATCCCTGCCCGCTTCATCAAGGACATCGAGGTGAAGCGCGGCCACGATCTGGTGTTTCGCGCCAAGACCGGCATCTCGATCGCCGCCAATCCCCACTTCCGTTTCACCTATCGAAACGCCGATGACAACGGGTTGTCGGTAACGGCGATAGACACCGAGCCGACGACATTCACAGGCGCAAGCGGCCAGCCGGCCGCCGTTTCCCAGTAGCTTACAAGGAGACCCCCATGGCACTGCTCGACTGGACGAAATACCGGAACGCACTCGTGGGCCGCATCGGCGATCTCAGCAAGCTCACGCCCGACGCCGTCGGCGGCTACATGATGGCCAGCGGCGCCGGCGCGAAGACCGGCCATCTCGATGAGAAGACCCGTCAGCTGATCTCGCTGGCCGTCGCGGTGACGACCCGCTGCGATGGCTGCATTTCGGTCCACTCGCAGAAGGCGGTCGAGAACGGCGCCAGCAAGGAGGAGATCGCGGAGGCCCTGGGCGT
>DATMEX010000067.1:0-127628 GCA_035556455.1 Pseudolabrys sp. | reverse complement strand
GCCGACATCGGCGCCGAACTTGTGGCTGTGATGATAGACCTCGCGGGCCAAGGCCTCGACCGGCAGGGCGCGATCGGTGCCGGCAACCTTGGCGACACCATCGGCAATGACGATATCGGCGGCGCTCGCCTCCAGCACATGGCTGGCGATCCTGACTAGTTTCTCCTTCACCTTGCGCGAAGCGAGCAAGGTGGCGCCGCCGCAGATAACGGCCGACCGGCTGGCGAAGGTGCCCCAGCCATAGGGCGTGCGATCCGTGTCGCCGTGAATGACCCTGACCTTGTCGGGCGTCACGCCCAGCTCATCGGCCATAATCTGCGCCAGCGCGGTGTCGAGCCCCTGCCCGTGCGGCGAAGCGCCGATCCGCGCCTCGACATAGCCGGACGGATCCATAGCGATTTCGACCGTTTCCCAACCCGGTGTGATGCCCATCCCGCGCGCCGCAAAAGCCGGCGTGCCATAACCGGTACGCTCGGAGAACGCGGCAAAGCCGATGCCCAGGTAACGGCCTTCGGCAAGCGCCTGCTGCTGTCGCCGGCGGAACGCCGGAATGTCGATGGCGTCAACCGCCATCTCCATGGTTTCGGCATAGGAGGCTTCGTCGAAAACGAGACCCATCACCGAGGTATAGGGAAAGGCGCGAACGAGATTGCGGCGACGAATATCGATCGCATCCATCCCGAGATGGCGCGCCGCCTTGTCCATCAGCCGCTCGAGCGCAAAGGTAATCACCGGGCGCGACACGCCGCGATAAGGCGCCATCGGACATGTGTTGGTTACGACGCCCCGCGACACGCAAGCGTAATGCCGGACGTCATAGGGTCCCGGCAGCTCGGCGAGCGCCATCAAAGGCTCGACGCCGCAGGTCGTTGGGAAGCATGAATAGGCGCCGATATTGGCCAGAATGTCGGCGGACAGGCCGAGCAGTTTGCCCTTGGCATCGAAGGCGCCGCTCAAAGTGATGTACTGGTCCCTGCTGTGGAACGACGACATGAGGTTTTCGCGGCGGTCTTCCTTCCAGGCGACGGAGGTGCGGTATTTGCGCGCCAGCCACACCAGCAGCACATACTCCGGCGCCAGCGACATTTTCTGACCGAAGCCACCGCCGACATCCGGCGCGATGACGCGGAGATCGGCTTCGCGCATCCCCAGCAGGTCGGCGATCGCCGTTCGCATCAGATGCGGCATCTGTGTCGAGCAGATCAACGTCGTGCGCCTGGTGATCGGATCATAGGCGGCATGCGCGCCGCGCGTTTCCATCGGCAAGGCGTTCTGGCGATGCGACCGGACCTCGACGGTCTCGACCCGCGCCGCCGTGGCAAAGACGGCATCGCATTCGGGAGTCTTGACGCGGCCTTCGACAATGACATTGTTCGGGGCCTCGGCATGGACAGCCGCCGCCGCGCCGCCAACCGCCATGCGCGCATCGACCACCGGCGCAATATCCTCGATTTGAAGATCTACCAGATCGCAATGGTCCTCCGCCTCGTCCTCGTTTTGGCAGATTACCGCCGCGACAGCTTCGCCGACGAAGCGAACGACGCCATCGGCCAGCACCGGCTGCATCACCGGGACGTAATTGAACTTGTGCAACATCGGCTGGATCGGCTTCACGCCGGACAAGTCGGCCGCCGTGACCAGCCGGACGTGATCCGGCGCTGCAATTTTCACGATCTTGCCCGACGCGACCGGGCTGCGGACGAAGCGCACATAGAGCGCCGCCGGGACATCCGCCGTAAACCGCCCATCACCACGCACGAGGCTCGGGTCTTCGAACCGGCGCAGAGACCGGCCGACCCAACCCGTCGCGGTTTCGCGCACCGGCGTGTTCATGGCAACGAGCGCTCCAGCGCGCGCCGGACCACCGTCCGTGCCAGATCGCGCCGATAATTGGCGCTGGCCTGCATGTCGCTCATCGGATCGGCCACGTTGGCGACCGCCTCCGCGGCGGCGCGGAACAGGTCCGGTGACGGCTTCTGACCGAGAAGCACCTCTTCCGCTTCGGCAATGCGCCGAGGTACGCCCTCAACGCCGCCAATGCCGACTCGCGGCGCGGCGATGACGCCATCGGCCAGTTCGTAGGTGACCAGCGACATCGCCAGCGCATAATCGCCGGCGCGGCGGCTGAATTCGTAGAAGCCGAAATGCGTGTTGTCCGTCAGAAGCGGCAGGCGCACCGATGTCAGGATTTCGTCCTCAGCGAGCGTTGTGGACATCGCCCATTCGATGAATTCCGCGACGGCGATGGTGCGGGCCCCTCGGACGCTGGTCGCCGTGATCTCGGCGTCGAGCGTGGCGGATACGAGGCACCACTCCGAGGATGGGTCGGCATGGGCCAGGCTGCCGCAGAAGGTGCCGCGCTGCCGGATCGGGTAATGCGCGATGTGGCGGACCACGAAAGACAAAAGCTGGCCAAGCACGCCATCGACGACCGACTTGTGAAAGGCGGCGTGGCGCACGCCGGCGCCGATGATCAGGGCATCTTCCGTCACCCTGATGTCCGCAAGTTCGCGGACGCCGTTGATGTCGATGAGATGCGCCGGCTTCGCCATCCGGAACGCCATGGTCGGCACCAGACTCTGCCCCCCCGAGAGGATACGGCCATCCTGCGGGGCATATTCGGCGAGCGCCTTGACCGCTTCTTCGAGCGTCGTCGGACGGTGGTATTCAAACGACGCTGGCTTCATCGGTCGGGGGGCCTTGGTTTTTCAGAGGTCGAGAACGAGCCGGGAGGTCGCGGCTCGCGAGCAGCACACGGTCATGACGCCGTTGGACGTCTTCTCGGACGGGTCGAGCACCACGTCACGATGATCCGGAATGCCCTCCAGGACTTTCGTGATGCAGGTGCCGCATGTCCCTTCGTCGCAGCTGTAGGGCACATCGACATTGTGGCGGAGCAGGACCTGCAGGATGGTCTCGCCGGGGTTGACCGTCACCGTGAGGCCGGACCGCGCCAAGGCGACCTCGAAGGGCTGGTCGCCCTGCTTGTCGAGCGGGGTATCGTTCGAGAAATACTCGAAATGGACCCGGTCCTGGGGCCAGTGGCCGGCGGCGTTCTTGACCGCGGTCATCAGCCCCGACGGGCCGCAGCAATAGATATCGGTGCCCGGGCGCACGTCGCGCAGCAACCCGGTCAGGTCGAACTGCCTCTCCGGCAGGCCGCGGTCATGATGGAGGGTCACTTTTCCGGCAAAGGCCGCCGCGACCTCCGCCCTGAACGCCGTCTCCGCCATGGATCGGGTTAGATAGATTATCTCGAATGGCGTGCCGCGATCCTGGAGCTGATGGGCCATCGAGAGGATCGGGGTGATGCCGATTCCGCCGGCGATCAGGATCGCTGGCGCTGCGGCGTCACGAATGGCGAAGTGATTGACCGGCGCTCCGATAAAAAGGGAATCGCCCTCACGGATGCTAGCGTGGATATAGGACGAACCACCCGTGCTGTTCGCGTCCCTCTGAATGCCGAGAATATAACGGTGCGTTTCCGACGGGTTATTGGCCAGTGAATAATGGCGGATCAACCCGGACGGCAACCGGATGGCGACATGCGCCCCGGCCGTAAACGCCGGCAACGGGCTCCGGTCGGGCCGCACGAGCACATACATCCGGATTCGATCGGTCTCATCGACAATCCTGGCAACACGCACTTGCAGCAGATCGTTCATGGCAAATCCGGTCTGTAACGCACCGCCATCGGGCGACGGCGCGTACGAAGTCATCGGTTGATGCGCATTCATGAAGCGCGCTCCGCAGAACGATCAGGGGAGATAGGCCTCTGAGGAGCCCATATCGCGCAGAAGCCGTCGATAGATGATCGCCGGCGCGTCAGGGAAACGAAGATGCAGTTCTTCCTTGATGTCGGTCGGGATCTGCTCGGGACGCTGGCTTTCGACGATGAGCTGGTCCTGCGCCGTCACCAAATCGAAATTGGCGACAAAGGACTGGTCTTCCATATCGAGAGAATGGTTGCGGGCCATGAAGGCATACATGTGCGTCGTCTTTTCGTCGACCGGCGCAGCAATGAACGTCAGGATCGTCGAGTCGCCTTGCTTGGTGTCGTCGGTCTCCGACCAGGTGCGCCCCTTGTCGGTCGCGATCACTTTCTTATGGTCGTGGATCACGAACGGAAAATCGAGCGTGTATTCACGCCGGATACGGCCATCCTCATACGCGAAGGCCAGCCCTTCTTTGGTGCGCTCGACTTCATACGGCTTCACGACCGGTCCGTCCGCCAGCTCGGTATAGCCAGCGTGAACGATATTAAAGTGAGAGAAATCCATCGCATTTTCGACGGCACGACCGGCCGACGACCTCCAGCGATACACATTGATCAGAAATACGTGGTAGTCGGGATTGCTCCACGCGTTGTCCGGCCACTGCGGAAACGGCTGCACCGGATCCTTCATGGCCACCCAGACGAGTCCGTATTCTTCGCGGGCCTGGTATGGAATGGCGCGCGCCTTGGCCGGGATCGGCTGGCCCGCCGGCAACGACGGAATGTGAACGCAGGCGCCCGAACGGTCATAGGCCCAGCCGTGATAGGGGCAAACGATGTTGCCGTCCTTGACCTTGCCATTTGACAATGCGGCCCCGCGATGAATGCAGAGATCCTTGAACGCTGCGACACCCTTCTCGTCCCGGAACGCCACGACGGTATCACCGAGCAGCCGGAACTGCTTCGGTTTGTCCGTTACCTCGGCAGAGGTCGCGATGGGGTGCCAGAAGTTCTCCAGCGTTAACGCATTTGGCGTCTGAGCAGCGGCAATGTTCATGGTCCTTGCCCTTTCTTGAAGATCGCCAGCGGCGCAAAGGCTGCGCCGCCGGCCTTCGATGATGCTGATTTGATCCGTGGCCTACTCGTTGGCGTCGGCTTCCTTGCCGCCCTTGACGACGATCATCGCCGCCGAGTGGGTCGGATCGCCCTTGGCGTCGAATTTGAAGACGCCGCGCGCGCCGTTGATTTCGACGGTCTTGAGCGCGTCGCGCACCTTCGCCTTATCGGTCGAACCGGCCTTGGTGATGGCGGCGGCGACGAGCTTCACCGCGTCGTAGGCCTGGGCATGCGTGTAATCAGCGAGACGGTTGTAGTTGTCCTTGACGCTCTTGACGAGCGCCATGCCAATCGCGGTCTTGGCTGTCGGGATCGCGAAGTCGGTCGGATAGACCACGCCTTCCGCCGCGTCGCCGGCGAGTTCAAGATACTTCGGCGTGCCGTCGCCGGCGAGCAGCGGGATATTGAGACCCATCTGCTTCTTCTGCTTCGAGATCAGCGCCTGCTCGGCATACCGCGACCATTCGATCAGCACCTCTGCGCCGGACGAGCGGATGCGGGTGAGCTGGCCGGTGAAATCCAGGTCGCCGCGAGCATATTTTTCGTCAGCGACAAGCGTCATGCCGAGCGTCTTGGCTTTGGCATTGAACTTCTCGAAACCGCCTTTGCCGAAGTCGTCGTTGACGTAGATGAAGGCGTATTTCTTCTTGTCCGGATACTTCTTGGCGACGAAGGCGGCGAGGCTCTCGGCGAAAGCGGTGTCCGGAATAGTCGAACGGAACACCCAGGGATTGCCCTGCGTGGTGATGCGCTGCGCCGTCGACGTGATGACGATCTGCGGTGTCTCGGTCTGCGCGGCGATCTGCGAGGCGGCAAGGCTCGCGCCGCTCGAAATGCTGCCAAGCAGGACGGTGACCTCGTCCTGGTTGGCGAGCCGCAAGGCGACGGCCGCCGCCTGCTCCGGCTTGCCCGCATCGTCGGCATAGACGATTTCGAGCTTCTTGCCGAGAACTCCCCCGGCAGCATTCACTTCCTTGACCGCGATCTCGATGCCTTCCTTCTGGCTCTGACCGTAAGCGGCGGCGTCACCCGTGAACGGGCCGAATACACCGAGCTTGATTTGGGCGGACGCGGGCGTGACCGCAAAAGCCGCCGACAGACCTAGAGCAATCGCCAGATGCCGTAACTTCATCGCCTTGACTCCCCTCGTTGACAGTTCGTGAACATCGCTAGAGACCGCTTCATGAGGAAACCGCAGGTATGGGCCTCATGTCGGCGGACGCGCGTCCGCCAAGATAACTTTCAACGACCCGCGGATCCCGCCGCAGCGCCGATGCGGCGTCACTGAAGACGATGCGCCCGTTCTCGATGACATAACCTCGATCGGCGATCGCGAGCGCCACGCGCGCGTTCTGTTCGACCAGAAGAATGGTCATGCCGCGCTTGCGCAACGACAGGATAGTGCGCGCGACGTCCTCAACGATTATCGGCGCCAGTCCGAGAGAGGGTTCATCGAGCAACAGAAGCTTTGGCCGGCTCATCATGGCGCGGCCGATGGCCAGCATCTGTTGCTCACCGCCGGACAAGCTTTCCGCCAGTTGCCGACGGCGCTCTTTCAGCCGCGGGAAAGTGTCGTAGATCCCCTCGATATCGGACCGGATTTGCGCCATTGAGACGATCAGATGCGCGCCGACAATCAGGTTGTCCTCGACCGCGAGCTTCGGGAAAACGCGGCGGCCTTCGGGGACATGCGCAATGCCCATCGAGACAACCCGATCGACAGGCGCACCGCTCGTCGTCCTACCCTCGAAGGAAATGGAGCCCCGTTCGATGGTGGTCATGCCGGAAATCGTGCGCAGCAATGTCGACTTGCCGGCGCCATTACCGCCAACCAACGTGACGATTTCACCACGCTTGACCGAGAAAGATACCCCCCTCAGTGCGACGATTTCGCCATAAGCGACCGTGAGATCTTCGACCTCAAGCATAGGCGGCCAGCCTTTCCTCAAGGCCGGGCCGGCCAAGATAGGCTTCAACAACCTGCTCGTTGTTCTGGACCTCGCTCGGCGAGCCCTCTGCCAGGAGTTTTCCGTAGTTGAGTACGCTGATTTGTGAGCACGTGGACATAATGACATCCATGTGATGCTCGACGAGGATGATGGTCACGCCGGCCTCGCTAATGCGCTTGATGAGCTGGGTCAGCGCGACCGCCTCCGTCGGGTTCAAACCGGCGGCAGGCTCATCGAGAAGCAGGAGCTGCGGCTTCGATGCCATCGCGCGAGCGATTTCCAGAAGCCGCTTCTGTCCATAAGACAGCGATCCCGCCTCGGCCTCCGCCAAGCCAAGCAGCCCCACGGTTTGCAGCGCCGTCAGAGCTTCGTCCCGCAGGCGTCGCTCCTCGGCGGCGGCCGAAGTAAGGCATAGCATTGCGCCCCAAATGCCGGCGCTGCCGCGCAAATGTGAACCAACCATTACGTTTCGCAGCACGCTCATGCTGTCGAACAACTTGATGTTCTGAAAGGTACGGCCAATGCCCATCTCTGCACGTCGATGCGTCGGCATCGCTGAGAGCTCGATACCGTCGAACACAATCGAGCCTTCGCTCGGCTGCAGTGTTCCGCCGATAAGATTGAGCAAGGTCGTCTTGCCGGCGCCGTTCGGGCCAATAACGCCACGTACCTGACCACGCGCGACCGTCATTGAGATGCTGTCGGTAGCAACGAGGCCGCCAAAATGCTTAGCCAAGCCGCTGATCTGAAGAAGCGCGCTCATTCGGCCGGCTCCCGTCGCTCGAAGCGACCCGGGCCGGCACTCGCGCGCCGGCCGACTGCCCGGGCCAAAGAAACGCAAAGCCCGGCAATCCCGTTTTGACCCAACCCCATCAGGACGATCAGAAGGAGAGCGAAAATCAGCATACGGTATTCTGCGGCAAACCGCAGCGCTTCCGGCAGAAGCATCACCACGAAGGCGCCGAGCACCGCGCCTCCAATGCTGCCGATACCGCCAACCGAAACCATGAGCAGGATTTCGATCGACCGCCATAGCGAAAAGTCGTTGGGATTGAGGTATTGCGTATGATGGGCATAAAGCGCGCCGGCAATACCCGTGATGACCGCCGATACCACGAAGGCCTGGGCTTTATAGAGCGTCACGTTTACGCCACTCGCCTGCGCGGCTTCTTCATTGAGCATGATGGCGCTCAAGGCGCGGCCGAAACGCCCGGTGGCCAAGCGATAGACCACAAAGCACGCCACCCCGAGGACAGAGAGATAAAGATAGTAAGCAGCGGTGGGGCTGCGCAGCAGCCACGGCCCGATGCTCGGGCGGGGAATACCCATTAGACCGAGAGAGCCGTGCGTAAGCCATTCCTCGTTCAGAATGACCAAATGCACGATAATGGTGAAACCGAGCGTTGCGACACCGAGGTAGGTGCCTTTCAGCCGCAGAATTGGCACCAAGATCAGACTGGAGAGGCCGCTCAACAATCCGGCTGCGACGATTGTCAGCTCAAAGGGCAACTTCAATCCGGTTGCGAGCAGGCCAGACGTGTACGCGCCAACGCCCAAAAATGCCGCCTGCCCCAGCGACAGCAGCCCGGTAAAACCAAGCAACAGTTGCAACGCCACCGCCGCAATCGACAGAATCATCGCGACGCCAACGATATGAAGATGATACTTTCCCAGAAACAGCGGCAACGTCAGCAGCGCCAGCAGGCCAACGAGAATTGCAGCAATCGCAAAGGGCGAGAATCTGGCGACGGGTTCGCTCATGTCATCGTCCCCGCCTCATCGCACCTGCGAAGCCTTGCGGAAACACCAGCAAAATCACGATGAGCAAAACCATGCCGACCGCGTCTTTATAGGCCGTCGATATGCTAGTCGCGGTGAAGGTCTCGATTAAACCGAAAACCACGCCGCCAAGCATGGCGCCGCCAATGCTCCCAAGCCCGCCAAGGGTTGCTGCGACGAAGGCTTTGATACCCGGCAGAAAACCCATATTGAACGAGGCATAGAACATCGAGCCGAGCAACACGCCAGCGGCGCCTCCAAGTATCCCGGCGATGCCGTAAGTCGAAGCCACCGCCCGCGTCAGATTGATGCCCATCAACTGAGCGGCTTCAGGATCCTGCGCCACCGCCTGCACAGACAGACCGGCTCGCGTGAAGCGCAGGAATAGCTGAAGCGCCAGCATCATGCCGAGCGCCAAAACGACGATCCAAGCCAACTGAGGCGCAATTCTCACCGGCCCAAGCTGGAGGCTATCAAGAGCAAACAAGCGTGGATAAGCAATTGGCTCCGAACCCCAGACCAACTGCGCGCCGTTTTGCAGCAGAATTGACATGGCGATGGTCGAAATCACGATATTGACCATGGGAACGCGCCTGACCCGTAAGGTGCGATAGATCAGGATTTCGATGATCACGGCCATCACGCCGGCAAAAAGCGCGCCGGCCACGAACAGCACCGGAAACGGCAGCGGCACCAATCGGTAGGTCGCGAGCCCGAACATGGCTCCCAGCATGACGACCTCGCCTTGCGCGAAATTGAGCACCCCGGTGGCACGGATAATGATCGAGAGGCCGAGAGCGATCAGGCTGTAGATGCAGCCAATGGCCAAACCGGCGACCAGCAACTCGACCATCTCGGCTATCGTCATCGCGAGCGCTCCCGTCTCACCAGACGCTGCAGTCGTGCCGTCACGGCACCCGTTCGCATCTCGGCGCCCGGTCCGACCGCAATCACGTTAAATGAATTCTATTCTCATTCAAGTCACGCAGAGTTTTATTTTCGCTGAAATTGTTTTCAGCCACGCAAAAATGCGCGTCATCCTGCCTCAAGAGAAGGCTTTCGGCTGACGCAACGCAGCAATTCAACCAGCGCCGGAGCCCACGCTTAAAATCCACACGCTTTTGTTGAACTGTGCTCAAATGAGCTTCCCGGGCGATGACGCGCTGGCGCGCCGCCGCCAGCCGATGCTAGACATAAGCTTGCCGTTCGGGCTTTCGCGCCTGCACTGAAACAAGGACCAAGCATTTGAAGAAGAACAAGAAAAATGCCGCGGCGTTCCGCACGAAAGGCGCCAAAGGCGGCACCGGCGATGTCATCGCCTCGATCGGCAAGACGGTGAACAGCCTGCGCACAGCCAAAGGCCTCACGCTTCAATCCTTGAGCAAGCGCGCAAATCTCAGCGTTTCCATGCTCAGCCTTATCGAACGAGGAAAAGCGAGCCCCTCGATAGGAAGCCTGGTGGTTCTTGCTTCCGCCCTCGGCGTGGAAATGACGGACCTGATCGGAAACGGCTCCTCGAAGACCGATCGGCTGGTCTCGCGGGCCAAAGAGCAAAAGGTCGTGCAGACAAATGACGGCGTCATGCGCCGCATCGTCAAAACCGACGCCACGCACGGCATCGAAATCGCGATCAACGAGTACGATGTGGCGACGGCCAACAGCCCGAAGCCGGTGAAACATCAAGGCTTTGAGTACGGCATTGTGCTCCAGGGCGAACTGCAGATCACCGTCGACGGCGTCAAGAACACCCTCATGGCTGGCGACCTGATCTCCTATCCATCGACGCACCCCCACCGCATCGTCAACAGCGGCAGCAAGCGGGCGCGGGCACTCTGGATAAACCTCAAGCGCGAGTGAGAAAACGCCGCTACGACGCTCGCGGATTTCCACATTTAACCGCACTCAACACATTTCCTGTGCCCGCCGCCGCGCCCCGCGGCCAACAGGAAGTTTGGCCTTGCCAACGCCCACGAGTTTGATAGTTTTCAAACTCGTTTGATATCAACAAAACAGGCAAGGCATGTCGCAGGCTGAACCGCTCGACAAGGTACGCGTGATCGATAGCCAGGGCGCGCTGCCCGAGGTCGACATTGTCGACGGCGCCGGCTGGGCCAAAGCCGTCATCTTTCCAGGCAATGGCGCGCGGTACCGGACCTTTCAGATCATCAATCTCGATGCCGGCTCTTCCACCCGTAGCCTCGATCACAAGACCGACAGCGTTTACTACGTGATGCGGGGCGCGGGAACTGTCGAGGACGTCAAAACCAGGACCGATACGGAGATCGTCGAAGGGTCAATGATCCACATCGACGCCGGCGACCAATACCGTATCAAGGCGAGTGGGACGGGTCTTGAGTTGCTGGGCGGCCCCTGCCCCGCTGACGAGCGCTGGTACAGCGCCGCGAAATCAAATTGATAGGTCAGCCATGAGCATTCGCGTTTTTCACCGCGACCATCCCAGTCTTTACATTCCCCTCATCTCCAAGGATGCCCGCTTCGTCGTGTGGCCCGGAATCGGCGCCTGGAACGCCAATATGAACTATGTCCGCCTTGAACCGGGCGAAGCCAATGTCCCGCATATCCATGCCGATTCTGAGGACACGATTTTCATCCTGGAGGGCGAAGGTACGATCTACGACCACACCAATGACATCGCTTTGCCCTTTCACGCTGGCTGTGCCGTGCACGTGCCTGTCGGCGTCAAGCACGCGGTCGCGGCCAACAAAGGAGTGCGCGTCGTGAGCGTCGGCGGCCCCGCTCCGGCGGATATTCGCTTGCTTAAGACCGTCGGCGCGCTCGAACCTGACGCGGCGGCGCCCGCCTCAGTCTGACCAATCAAAGCCACCGATTTATCAAGAACTATCTTGTTTCAGGACCAGTGCCATGAAAATCGTCGATCTCTCGCATGTGATGAATGTGCATACGCCCGGCTGGGTCGGCTATGCCGGCAACAAGATGTACTACGCGCAGAATTTGCAGACCGTGCGCATCGTAGCCCAACGCATCGATACCGCGCTTCATGTCGGCACGCATTTCGACGGAGCGATGCACGCAACAGATAACCCGACCGGCGATATGGCACATCTGCCGCTCGATTATCTGATGAACCGCGGTATCGTCGTCGACATCTCAAAGCACATGCACGACTGGGCGGTGATCACGCCCGAGATCATCGAGTCCGCCGGCGCCGACATTCGTGAAGGCGACATCCTGATTCTGCACACCGGCTGGCACAGGCATTACGAAGGCCAGAAGCAGCAGGACCTGGTTAAGTACTTCTGCTACCACCCTGGCCCCAGCCTTGAGACCATGGACTGGATGCTCAAGAAGAAGATCAAGTGGTGGGGTATGGACACCGGCTCATGCGATCATGCCATGAACACCTCCATCCGCTTCATGCGCCCCGATCTGGCGGAGGAGTTCACCAAGAAGCACGGCAAGACGCCGGGAGAGTTCTTCGGCACCTTTACCTATACGCACAAGCGCTCCGGCCGCGTCGTCTCCGACAACGTGTTCCCGTTCCACAACATGGCGTTCAACGAAGGCTTGCTGCATGCCGAGAATATCGGCGGCGATATCGAGCTGATGCTCAACAAACGCTGCGTCATCGGCGCGTTTCCGTGGCGCTACGAAGGCCTCGAGGGCTGCCCGTGCCGTATCGTCTGCTTTGTCGACGATGGCGACGAGATGACGGTGGAAGCGCTGGGCGATGCCGCGATGGGCATTCTGCAGCCGCGGTAAGGCACGGCAAGACAAGGGAGGTAACGTGTCCTCGCCTCCCTATCTGTCTCCCGGCCGCATCGGCAATCTTCATCTGCGCAATCGACTGATCCGCGCGGCAACGTCGGAGACGATGTGTACCGTCGAGGGCGACGTTACCGACGACCTCGTAACGCTCTATGAAAATCTGGCCAAGGGCGGCGCCGGTCTTCTCATCACCGGACACGCCTATGTCGAGCCCCGCGGACAGTGCTCGGACCGGCAGATCGGAATCTATAGCGACTGTCAGGTTGACGGCCTGAAGCGGCTGACCGACGCCGTGCACAGCCAAGGCGGAAGGATCTTTGCCGAACTGTCGCATGCCGGCAGCCAGTGCGGCATGGCGCATATCGAGCCGGTGGCGCCCTCGGCGGCGCGCAACGACATCTTCGGCACCGCGGCCCGCGCGCTGACGGCACAAGAGATCGATGAGCTCATCGTAGCCTTTGCCGAAGCCGCCCGGCGCGCGATCAAAGCTGGCTTCGACGGCATCCACATTCATGGCGGCAACGGCTACCTTATCTCCCAATTCTCCTCGCCTTACACAAACCGTCGCACCGACGAATGGGGCGGCGATGCCGCCCGCCGCAACCGTTTCATCGTCGAGGTTTATAGCGCTATCCGCCTGGCGGTCGGCCCGGATATTCCAATCAGCGCCCGCTACGGTATCGCCGATGCGATCACCGGCGGCCTCGAAATGAAGGAAGGCATCGATCGCGCCGTTCTGCTGCGCCAAGCCGGCATCGACGCAATCGAAGTCAGCTTTGGCATCATGGACAGCTATCTCTCCAACATCAGGCCCTATGTCGGGCTGACGCTTGGACGCGCGGTTTCCGACTGGGTGCTGCCGTGGCTTTGGCGCAAGCCTTCGGCCGAGGCCTACTACCTCCCCTTTGCCGCGGCGCTACGACGCGCGAGCGACGTGCCGATCATTCTTGTCGGCGGGGTTCGTAGCACGAATGCAATGGCTGCCGCTCTCGACTCCGGCAATGTCGAATTCCTGTCGTTTGCACGCCCATTCGTGCGGGAGCCGGACTTTCCAAATCAGCTGATGGCCGGGCGAACAGGTGTCGTCGACTGCGTTTCGTGCAATATCTGCCTGGAGCACGATGGCTACGACGCGCTCAAGTGTTGGCGAAAAAATGCTGGATCACTCGCCGCACATGCGCTCTGGAAAATTCAGCGGGCAGCGCGGTGATGGCACGCAGATAGGCTCTGCTGCCGAGCCGAATGCGCACGCACGACTGACCTTGGACACCCCGGTCTCTGGATCAAGTGTGTGGCGAGACAGCCGGCCGATATTACCGGCATAGTCTCGCGCTCCGCCAATCTCGCAAATCCAGACACGGCATCTCTTAAACGCTGAAGGCTCATAAATCCTGGCGATTCTTTTTTGTAACGATTGACGCACTCACTTTAGCACGCCTTCGACAGATTTCACTTTTGACTTGGCGATACGGGGCTCGCATCGAATGGAATGCGATGCTTCGGCGCGAGCACAATCCGAGATGTTAATGTATGAATTCACGTATAGCCGTACGGGCTAATCTCGCCATTCCTTTCGGCGATAAATGTCTTCTTATTCAACGGCGATCATTGAACCGTGCTTCCTCATAAGCACGGTTAATTGCGAAAACTATCTACTTTGCGCATGCCGGATTCCGAACGATAGTCGGGGCTGCTTTTGGAAGCCATTCGTCATGCTCAGTCGTCTATCCTGGTCCGAGAGAGCCGCGCTTCTCGCGGTCGAGTTCGCAAAGAGTGCGGCGCGTTTCGATCAGTTCGGTTCGTTTTCTGCCGAAAACTTCCGTCTTCTTGAAGGCGCCGGCTTCCTGTCCATGACGGCGCCGAAGAACTATGGCGGCGGCGGCGCTAATCTGTCGACGGCGGTCGAGGTGATCGGCAAGATTGCCGAAGGCGAGCCGTCCACGGCGCTCATCCTCGTCATGCACATGCGCAGCGCGGTCGACAAAGGCGCACTGATTAACGGGCTGCGCGTCGAGCCCGAACTGGGCACGCCGATGTGCGGAGGCCTGCCCAAGACCATCGCGCGCTGCGTCGATGGCGGCTGGCGGCTCTCCGGGCGCAATATCTATGCGACCGGCTCCGAAGGGCTTACATAGGGCGCGATCTAGGCAAGCACTGATGAAGACGAACCCCGCGTCGGATCCTTTCTGGTGCGCATGGACGCGCCGGGCGTGTCGATCGAGAAAAACTGGACCCGGCCTCTGCGCCGTGCTTGCTAGAGGATAGCCTCTATGAGAAACGGACCGTTCACACCCAAACCATGCCTCAGGGCGCGGGCAAAGTCCTCGCAGCTTTCGGCGCGCAGCGCGTCCACGCCCATACCCTTCGCCAGCGCGCACCAGTCGAGCGCCGGATCATCGATATCGAGCATGCGCTGTGCATTGCGGCCGAAGTCACTCACGCCGACATTGCGCATCTCGCCCTTGAGGATCGAATAGCCGCGGTTCGAGGCGATGATGGTCAGTACGTTGGCGCGCTCGCGCGCCTGCGTCCACAAGCCCTGCACCGTGTACATGCCGCTGCCGTCGGCCTGCAGCGACACAACCTTGCGATCCGGACAGGCGATCGCCGCGCCGGCGGCGAGCGGAATGCCGATACCGATCGAGCCGCCGGTCAGCGGCAAGTGATCGTGCGGCGCCATGGTCGGCGCCAGCGATCCGAGCTTGCCGATCGATGTCAGGATTTCTTCAACGACGATGGCGCCTTCCGGCATGGCACTTGCCACCATCATCGACATGGCATCGGGCGTCAGTCTGCCGGTTGGCATCGCCAGATCGCGCGCGGTGAAGCCGTGAATGCCGGCGGGCTTCGTCGTCACCGCGCCGATTTCGCCGGCCAGCGCATCGAGCACCGCGTAAAGATCGTGTTCGACACCGGCGAGTTCGATCACCTCGCAGTCTTCCGGCAGCAGATACCCCGGCTTGCCCGGATACGCAAAGAAGCCGACTGGCGCTCGCCCACCGATCAGGATCACCGAGGCGAATGATTTGAACGCCGCGACCGCTAGATCAATCGGATACGGCACCGCCTGCGGAGTGACGCGGCCGGCGCCGCGCTCCCACCGCGCGGCGCGCTGCGTGAACAGCGCCGCACCGGTCGCGGCGCTGATGCGGCCGGCAAGATCGAGCGCATCGGCGCGCATGGCGTCGCCGCCGAGGATGATCGCCGTCGTGCCGTTCCCCTTGAGCGCCCGTGCCGCGGCAACGAGCGCATCGCGCGAAAACGCCGGCTTCGGGGGCAGCGTCACCGGCGACGGCGACTGCGCGGCCGCCTCGCCCCAGGCGGCGTCGGCGTGCAGAATGAGCGTGGCGACGCCGCGCTCGCGCACGGCCGCGACATAGGCCGCTTCCGCCTTGCCGCGCACATCGTCGGCGTTCATCGCGCGGCCCACCCAGTGCGACATCGGCCGCGCCAAGCTGTCGATGTCGCTGGCCAGCGGGGCGTCGTATTTCAGGTGGTAGGTCGCATGATCGCCGACAACATTAATGATCGGCGTGCGGCCGCGGCGGGCGTTGTGCAGGTTGGCGAGACCGTTGGCGAGGCCGGGACCGAGATGCAGCAAGGTCGCGGCCGGCTTATCGGCCATACGCGCATAACCGTCGGCCGCTGCGGTGACGACGCCTTCGAACAGGCCGAGGACGCAGCGCATCCGCGGCTTGCGGTCGAGAGCGGCTACGAAATGCATCTCCGACGTGCCCGGATTGGCGAAACACACATCGACGCCATTAGCGAGCAGCACATCGCAAAGAAGATCGGCGCCGTTCATGTCACACCCGAGAGTCGATGATCGTCCGCTTACCCTGCCGCAGCCTTATGGCTGCGACAAGGCGACTTCGATCGACGCTTCGAGAATACCGAGCGCTTCGGTCAACGTATCGTCCTCGATGGTGAGCGGCGGCAGCAGGCGCACGACATTGGCGCGCGTGCCGCAAGGCAGCACGATGAGGCCGCGCTTTTCGGCTTCGGCAACGATGGCATGCGTGAGCTGCGGCGCGGCCGCCTTGCTGGCGCGGTCCTCCACAAGTTCGAAGGCCACCATGGCGCCGAGGCC
This sequence comes from Pseudolabrys sp., assembly GCA_035556455.1. GTDB lineage: Bacteria > Pseudomonadota > Alphaproteobacteria > Rhizobiales > Xanthobacteraceae > Pseudolabrys. The sequence continues at coordinate 111,232 of DATMEX010000067.1, read as the reverse complement.
GCGCACGTCACCGATGCGCTCGTTGCCTTGTCGGGTCGCCAAAGTGCGCAAGCGCGCAACGATGCGGTCGCCGATAACGGTGGCGCGAGCGCAAAGATGCTCTTCCTCCAGCACGTCGAGCACGGCATTGGCCGACGCGACCGCCAGCGGATTGCCGGCAAAGGTGCCGCCGAGGCCGCCGGCATGCGCGGCATTGACGATCTCGGCGCGCCCGGTGATCGCGGACAGCGGGAAACCGCCGGCGAGACCCTTCGCCATGGTGACGATGTCGGGCCGCACGCCGAAATGTTCGATCGCCAGCATGCGCCCGGTGCGCGCCATGCCGGTCTGGATTTCGTCGACGATCAGCAGAATGCCGTGGAGGTCGGCGATCTCGCGCAGCTTCGTGAGGAAGTCGCGCGGCACGACATTGAAGCCGCCCTCGCCCTGCACCGGCTCGATGAGGAACGCGGCAACGCGTTCGGGATCGATATCAGATGCGAACAGCCGTTCGAGGTTGGAGATAGCTTCCTCGACGCTGGGCCCGGTGTAGGCGTTCGGGAACGCCGCATGATAGATGTCGGACGGAAATGGCCCGAAGCCCTTTTTGTAGGGCTGCACCTTTCCGGTCAGCGCCATGCCGAGCAAGGTGCGGCCGTGAAACGCGCCGGAAAAAGCGATCACGCCCGGCCGCCCGGTCGCGGCGCGCGCCATCTTGACAGCGTTCTCGACGGCTTCCGCGCCGGTGGTGGAGAGCATGGTGCGGTTCTCGGCGCCGGTCGGCACCAGCGCGTTGAGACGCTCGGCGAGCCGGATATAGTCCTCGAATGGCGCGACGTTGAAGCAGGTGTGGGTAAAGCGAGCGGTCTGCGCCGCCACTGCCTGCATCACCTTCGGATGGCGGTGCCCCGTATTGTTGACCGCGATGCCGGCGGCGAGATCGATGTAGCGTTTCCCGTCGACGTCCCAGAGCTGCGCGTTCTCCGCGCGCTCCGCAAAAATGCCGCGAGTGGCGATACCGCCCGCGACCGCCGCCTTCTGCCGCTGGAGGAGATTTGCCGAAATGGTCATGGAGAGCCGCCTTTCCACTGGATGACGGCCGGCCATAACATCGCTCAATATTTTGAGCAAGCGACGGCGAGAATATTGGCCGTTTTCCTAGAGGTAGGGCGGCGAACAAGCCGAGATGACGACTGTCCGGTCATCGGAGACGTTGCGGAATCGGTGGGGGATTCGGCTGTCGAAGAGATAGGCTTCGCCGGCCTTGAGGACCCGCACCTCGTCGGCGACGGTCACTTCCAGTTCGCCCTCGATCACATACCCGCCTTCGCTGGAACCGTGCTGCAGCCGCGTCTCCCCAGTGTCGGCGCGCGGCTCGTAGACCTCGTGCAGGATCTGCAGATTGAGCGCCCTGGCGTCGCCGACCTGGCGGAAGGTCATGCGGCCGGCGCCGTCGCCGATGGCGCTCGCCGCCACCTTTGAGGTGAGGTCGACCAGCTCATTTTCCTTGAAAAACGGGCCCGGCGGCAGTTGCCGCTCCGGCTCGAAGAAGTCGGCCATGCCCACGCCGAGGCCGCCCAGGATCTTGCGCAAGGTCGCGACCGAGGGACTGACCTTGTTCTTCTCCACATTTGAAATCTGCGCATGCGGCACGCCGGCGCGCTCGGCCAGTTGCCGCTGCGACAACGCCGAAGCCGATCGCATTGCCTTCAGCCGCGCTCCGATATCGAAATCCGTTTCCACCTGTTTATCGCCCTGTCTTTCGCGGCCCGGTCGCGCGCGTCAGCCCGCTCGCGCAGCGGTTCTGCTCAGCCCACATCGACAAAGACCGTTTCAAAGGCCGGTCAATAACCTAGCCGCAGCTGCGCATTTTGTAAAAAATATTGAGCAGTGCCTGTTGACACAGATCAAAGTTCATCGAATGCTATATCTAACATGGATACGTCATATTCAGATAGAATATACTCCGAGGGCGGCGTACGGCCCCTGTCGACCGTGCTCAAGACGATCACGGTGATGGAAGTATTGGCCAAGAGCCCGCGGGGCATGAAGCTGCCCGAGGTCGCCAACTCGCTCGGCCTGTCGCGCCCGACCGCCTATCAGCGCCTGCTCACCCTGGTCGAAGCCGGCCTCATCGAGCAGGACGAGCAGTCGCGCTACCGCCTGTCCATGCACATGTGCCGCTTTGCTGCAGCGGCCCTCGAGCAGGCCGATCTCGGCACCCGTGTGCTGCCGATCCTTCAGAACTTGGTCCACGAAGTCCGCGAGACCGCCTCTCTCGCCGTGCTCGACCGCGGGCTGCCCTGCATCGTGTCGCGCGTCGAATCCGAAAGCGTGCTGCGCGCCGAACAGAAGATCGGCACCACCATGTCGCTCGAGGGTTCGGCCTCGGGCCGCATCCTCACCGCCTTCGCCGACGACGCTACGCTGCGCCGCCTCAAGGAAAGCGGAGAGGAACTTGCGTCCGACGAAATCATCGCCGCCGCGCGGCTCAACGGCTATGCGCTGTCGAGCGGCTACACCCAGGCCGGCGTCAGGGCGATCGCGGCGCCAGTGCTCGATCTGCACGGCAAATGCACCGCGACGATTTCACTCGTCATGCCGGAAACGCGCTTCAAGCTCGAACCGTTCAAGACGCCGCTGCTACGCGCCGCCGAGGAAATCACCAAGCTCCAGCAAGGATTGCGTTAGCCATGCCCCGTTCCGGCGAACAGATCGTTCCGACCGACACGCCGCGGCCACGCCCCGCGACCGAACTGATGCGGCCGGAGCGCCTCGCCGCCATCCAGCCGAGCCGCATGAGCATTACGCGTTCGCTAATGAACCGCATGCTCCGCGAGCGCTGGGACATCCGTAAACAGCGCTTTGATGTCGATGCCAATGCCAACGGCACCGTGGTCTACTCGATCAAGACGCCGACCCAGGAATTCTCCTTCATCGCCTTCTCGTTCCCGCCGAGCCGCACCGCGCGAACCGGCCGCATCATCGGCCGCGCCTGGGACATGATGGGCACGCTGAATGAAGGCCCCGCGACCGATGCCGACGTCGAACTGGCGCGCCGCGAACTGCCGAAGCTCTATCGTGGCCGCGCTACGCCCAAGGCTCTCGTCTGGGCCCGCGCTAACCGCTCAATGCGCTTCTTTGACCAGACGCTTTCAGCGCTCGCATCCGGCAAGCAGCCGCCCGTCGAGTTGCTGGCGCAGGTCTGCTACCTGATGCGCAATACCGGCCTCGACGGCAACGGCACCTTCGGCACGCGCTCGTTTCCCTCACTTGGTCCCGACCATGCCCTTGGCGGCCTGCTCCAGGCGCAAATGCTCGTCGCCTATCTCATGCGCGAGTACTCCTGCGACCTGGTCGAGCACCTGGCCCGCCATCAATCCGACAAGGCGGTGCCGCTCGATCCGGGGCTGCGGCGCTTCCTCGGCGTCGGCAACGGGTCGGCGCTGGGCCTCATCTTCTTCGTGCACCGCCACCCGCGTGTCATCGGCAACTGGCTGGCGGCGCGGGAAGCGGCGATTGTCGAGGCATCCTCCCTCCCCGTCGGCAAGGGCGATGCACGTGTCGACAAGCTGCTTTCGCTGGTCAACCGGGCGATCAACTTCCGCCGCCAGGATCGCGTCATGTACGAAGCGATCACCAACAGCGGCGATATCGCCGAGGATCTCACGAAGATCGCCGCCCTGCTCACCGACCTGCACGCCACCGGCCTCGTCGGCGGCCGCAGCGAGACCTATCCGCTGCACGCCATCGCGCGCTGCCTCGAGCCGAAGATCAAGCCCGAAGCGCTTGAGACCTATTATTCGCTGCTCATCGAACTCGTGCCGGAAAAGGCCGACGCACTCGCCGCTTCGGTCGGTGGTGCAGATGAGGTCAACGTCGTGCCGACGCAAATTCTCGATGAACTCATCAAACTCATTGAGACGCAGTACCAGTGGGCGCTCGACATCGAAATGTCCGGTCCCGATGCCTACAAATACATCTGGTACAAGTCCGAGACGGCCGAAGAGCCGCGGCGGGGCGCCCGCGTCGAAGTGCCCGAGGCCCTCGATCTCGGCTTCGATATCTGTGGCGGGGTTCAATATCTGCTGGCGGACCTGCGCGCCGAAACAAACAAGTCCGTTTCCGTCGCCCGCTTCCTGATGCGTCATCCGGCGCACCGTTATCTGGTCGCGCGCATCCAGGCGCTGCAATCGCTCGCCTACCATACGCCGCATGGCAACATTAACGCGGAAAGCTTCACACCCATCGATATCGTGCGGCTGATGAATTCCGGCCTGCACGGCGTCGACAAGACCCGCGACTTCCTGCGCCGCAACCTACGCGGCGTGCTCTACCACGGCGCGCCAAGCCCGGACGACATCCGCGCCGGCAAGGAAGATTTCTGGGCCTACCCTGCGGAGCCGACCCGATGAACTGCGCACCGTCCGAACTCATGCTCCGGCTTATGCCGCGCGAGATGCGCATGATGACAGAGCGCGTGTTCTCCCTGTCGGGTCAGCCCAAGGGCTTCTTCCTGATGGTGCAGGACGTCGTGATGTACTCCCAGAAGCTCGGCCTCGGCGGCTTTGCCCTCCTGGAGCGCCGCTCGCCGGACCTCAAAATGGCCGATCCTTCGCGGGTTTCGATTCTGAACGAGGTCGGCGAAAAACTTACTCTCGACTGCGGCCAGCAGCACGCCTGGTTCATTCTGCCGACCGTTGTCGACCTGCTCGGCGAACTTGCTCACCGCCACGGCCGCGCGGAAGTCACTGTGACCAACGCCGTCGATCCCGGCGAGCTCAAGGTCGTCGAAGCGATGGCCGCGCGGAATGGCCTCGCCGTATCGTTCGCCGCCGGCGTGCAGCCCACGCTCACCGCCAAGGTCAAAGCCGTGACCGGCGATATGCGCACCGACGAGCCCATGCTCTGGGATCTCCTGAAAAACGGCCTGATGCTCGAATCCGAGCTGTGGTGGCGCGTCTACAGCCTGGCGCAGACGGCGCTGGCGCCCGACAGCGTCGTGTCGCGCCGCCATGCCGGCCCGATCATCGTCAACGATGACGGCTCGATCATCGGACGCAAGGACAGCGACGATGAGACCGACGTGAGTTTCCTCATCACTCCTCTCGACAAGAAGACCAAGACGGAAGGCGTCGGCCAATGATCATCGATGGTTTGCAGTGCGGACATTTCGACCGTCCGACGTTCGAGGCGTTGAAGGCCGGCACGGTCGGCGGCGTGGTCGTCACCTGCGGTTTCTGGGAAGGCACCGTTGAATCCCTCGACTCGCTCGGTCGCTGGCGCGATCTGGTGCGGGAGAACGCCGACGTCGCCGAGATCGCCCTGACCTCGGCCGACGTCAAGCGTATTGGGGAATCCGGCAAGGTCGCGGTCATCCTCGGCTTCCAGAACTCCAACCTGTTCGAGGGCCGCATCCGCTTCGTCGAATTGTTCGCCGAGCTCGGCGTCCGCGTGGTTCAGCTCACCTACAACAACCAGAACGAGCTCGGCGGCAGCTGCTACGAAAAGGAAGACTCCGGTCTCGCCCGTTTCGGCAAGGAAGTCGTCCGCGAGATGAACAAGGCCGGCATCCTGGTCGATTGCAGCCATGTCGGCGACCGCACCACCCTCGACGCCATCCAAGCGTCGGAGAAGCCGATCGCCGTCACCCACGCCAATGCACGCGCCGTGTTCGACCATAGCCGCAACAAGTCGACCGATGTGCTCAAAGCACTGCGCGAGACCGGCGGTGTCATCGGCTGCGCCACCTACCGCAACATCACCGGCGACTTCTACTGCAAGACCATCGAGAACTGGTGCACCATGGTCGCCAAGACCGTGGAGATCGCCGGTATCGACTCCGTCGCGATCGGCACCGACCGCAGCCACAACTTCATGCCGGCGGACTACGCCTGGATGCGCCAGGGCCGCTGGACGCGGGGCGTCGATTACGGCGCCGGCTCGGCGGCGCGCCCCGGCAAGCAACCGCCGCCGGAGTGGTTCCCCAGGGTCGAAGACATGAAAATCATCCCCAACGGCCTCCGCAGCGTGGGCTTCTCGGAAGAAGAGGTCGCAAAAATAACCCACGGCAATTGGCTTCGTCTCTACGAAGCGACTTTCGCGTAACACCAGGAGGGCTCGACATGACGATATACCGTCCGGATACCCAAGGCCTGCTCATTCCCAGCCGCCGCAGCTTCATCAAGGCCGGCGGCGCCGCACTCGGCACCGCCGTGATGATGCCGCACATGGCGCGCGCGCAGGCCAAGCCGCTGTACATCAACACCTGGGGCGGGCCCTGGGAAGCGGCCGCCAAGACCCACCTCTTCGATCCGTTCACGAAGGAGACGGGCATCGAAATTCGTACCGTTTCGCCGGTATCCTTTGCGAAACTCGCGGCGCAAGTGAAGACCGGTGCGTATGAGTTCGACATTACCACGCTGGGCGGCGGCGAACTGGTGCGCGCCAACCAGGCCAAGATCATCGAGCCGTGGACGAACGAGCCGTTCAAGGGCGCGGTGTTCGAGAACGGCGTTGCCTCGCACGCCTTCGCCACCATCATCGGCTATCGCAAGGACAAATACCCGAATGGCGGCCCAAAGGACTGGAAGGATTTCTGGGACGTCGCGAAGTTCCCCGGGCCGCGCTCGCTGCAGCGCTATCCGGTGCGCGTCCTGCCCTTCGCCCTTCTCGCCGACGGCGTACCGATGGACAAGCTCTATCCGCTCGACGTCGATCGCGCCTTCAAGTCGCTCGACAAGATCAAGAAGCACGTCCGCGTGTGGTGGACCGCCGGCAACCAGTCGACGCAGATTCTTCGCGACGGCGAAGTCGACATGATCGGTATCTGGCACGGGCGCTATTACGACGCCGAAGACGCCGGCGCGCCGGTCGGCATGACCTGGAACCAGGGCGAAACCGACGTTGCCTACTGGGTCGTCGCCAAAGGCACGCCGAACGAGGCCGCAGCCCGCAAGTTCATCGAATTCGCCGTGTCGGCCAAACCCCTTGCAGGCTTCGTCTCGGCGGCGGCCTACGGCCCGGCCAATCCGGCGGCGAACGAGTTCATTCCCGCCGACAAGGCCGCGCGCATGCCGACTTCGAAGGAGAACGCGTCGAAGATTTTCGACCAGGACATCGCCAGGCTCGGCGCCGACCCGGCCGACATCTCGCGCCGTTTCGAGGAATGGCTCTCCGCCTGACATGAAAGCGCGGGCGCGCGGCCTTCCCTGCCGCGCGCCCGTCTCACTCAATCACAAAGGTGACCGGACGGATGCAGGCGTCGATCACACGGCTTATGGAGCGGCCTACTTTGTGGCCCTGGCTGCTGCTGACGCCGCTCGCGCTCTATCTGGCAATCTTCTTCGTCGTACCGCTGGTCGACGTCGTCGTCATGAGCTTCACCGAACCGAAGCTGACGCTGGCCAACTACACCCATGTGCTGACGGGCGCGCTCTACCAGCGGGTCTTCATCAATACCTTCGCCACCGCGCTGCTCGTCACCGTCGTCTGTCTGTTCGTAGGCTACCCGCTCGCCTATCTGATGACTCGCGTGTCCCCGCGCAACGCGATGCTGATCCTGACCTTGGTGACGATGAGCTTCTGGACCAGCTTTCTAGTGCGCACCTATGCCTGGATGGTTCTGCTCGGCGACAGCGGGCCGATCATCGCCTTCATCAAGGCAATCGGCATCCAGAACCCGCCGCACCTTCTGTTCACGCGATTCGCCTCGACGCTGGCGATGGTGCACATCCTCGCCCCTTATATGATCATGAACATTTACTCCGTGATGCGGAAGATCGATCCGGTTCTGATCCGCTCGGCGCAAAGCCTCGGCGCCAAAAGCGGCTCGCTGTTCCGTCACGTCTATCTGCCCCTCACGGCGCCCGGCATCGCCAACGGCTCGGTCCTGGTGTTCGTGATCTGCCTCGGTTTCTACGTCACGCCCGTCCTGCTCGGTAGCCCGCGCGAACAGATGATCGCCGGCCTGATCGGCCATCAGATCGACGAGTTCCTGGCTTTCGGCCTCGGCTCGGCCATGGCGGTGATTCTGCTGATCATCACCCTGACGATCCTGACGATCTATCATCGCCGCTTCGGCCTCGACAAGTTGTGGGGCTGACGATGAACCGCCTGCTCCTCACCATCGGCGTCCTCGCCGTCATCTTCATCGTCGCACCTCTTGTCATCGTCGTGCCGATGTCGTTCTCCAACGCTCGCTCGTTGCAGTTCCCGCCGCCGGGCTACTGGCTCGGCTACTACCAGGCCTATTTCACCGACATCCGCTGGCTGCGCCCCACCTGGAACAGCATCATCATCGCCGCCGGCACCACCGTGCTAACCATGACCCTTGTCGTGCCGGCGACCTTCGCGCTGGTCCGCCACCGTTTCGGGGGCAAGAGCTTCGCCGACCTGATGCTGCTGATGCCCCTCGCCGTGCCGCACATTGTTATGGCGGTCGGCTACTACTCGTTCCTCGGCACGATCGGCATCGTGCAGACCCATCTCGGCGTCATCGTCGCGCACACCTGCCTGACCGTGCCGATCGCGTTCCTGGTGCTGTCGGCCAACCTCAAGGGCTTCGACCGAACTCTCGAGCGCGCGGCGATCAGCCTCGGTGCCAGCCCGTGGCGTACTTTCATCCATGTCACGCTGCCGATCCTCAAGCCGGGTCTCGTCGTCAGCGCCCTGTTCACTTTCGTTCAATCCTTCGACGAAACGGTGGTCGCCATCTTCATCTCAGGCCGCGACGCAGCGACCCTGCCGCGCAAGATGTTCGACAGCATCCGCCAGGAGGCCGACCCGGTCATCGCCGTGGTCTCCACCCTGCTTTTCCTACTTGTTCTCGCCGGCATCATTGCGCCGCCTTTATGGAAAGCGCTACGCACCCGAATGAAAGCTCCGGCCCTCGCAAGCGGCGATTTTCAATCATGACAAGCTATCTACAGCTCACTGGCATCTCCAAGAACTACGGCAACTTCGCCGCCCTGTCGCAAGTCGATCTCGCCGTTAGCAAAGGCGAGTTCATCACCTTTCTCGGCCCCTCGGGCTCTGGCAAGACCACGACGTTGATGATTATTGCCGGCTTCGAAAAGGCGTCCACCGGCGACGTCCTGATTGAGGGCCGCTCGATCAGCGCCATGGCGCCGCATGAGCGCAACATCGGCATCGTGTTCCAGAACTACGGCTTGTTTCCGCACAAGACGGCGATCGAAAACGTCTACTTCCCGCTGCAAATGCGCAATGTCGACCGCAACGAAGGCCTGCGCAAGGCCGCAGCCATGCTCGATCTGGTAGGCCTCAAGGATCTCGGTGGCCGCTTTCCGAAGGAGCTGTCTGGCGGCCAGCAGCAGCGCGTCGCGCTCGCCCGCGCCCTGGTGTTCGAACCGTCCCTGCTCCTGCTCGACGAGCCGCTCGGGGCGCTCGACAAGAATCTGCGCGAGCAGATGCAAATCGAAATCAAGCGCATCCAGCGCGCGCTCGGCGTGACCACCGTTTTCGTAACCCACGACCAGTCCGAGGCGATGTCAATGTCGGATCGCATCGTCGTCTTCGAAAAGGGCCGCATCGAGCAGGCCGCGACCCCGCTCGACATTTATCACCGCCCCCAAACAAGGTTCGTCGCGGGTTTCGTCGGCGAAAGCAATTTGATCGATGCCGTGATCAGCAATTCTTCGGCGCGCATCGCGTCGAGCCCCGTGTTCGGCAACGTCGAATATGCGGCCACCGACAAGGCGCCACAGGGTCAGCCTGTGACTCTGATGATCCGCCCCGAGCATATCAAGCTGTCGCGCAAGTCGATCGAGGGGCGTCACAACGCGCCAATGAAGATCGACACCATCGTGAACTACGGTGACAACGCTTTGGTTATCGGCAGCAGCGGCGGCGTTCCGATGCGGGTGCGCGTGCTCGGCGCCGATGTCGTCATCCTCAAGGAAGGTGACGATTGTCACATCAGCTGGATGCCGGACGCCGTCTATCCGATCGCGCACTGACCCTCACGAAAGTCGAGACTGAACGATGAATGCGTCTTCTGCTGGCCTCGAAGGCCTGATCCAGCGCTTCGGCATCGGAAAGCGCGCGAGCACCGGCGTCGTCCACAACGGCACCGGATATTTCGCCTGCACGCCGCAAGCTCCTTATGACGCATCGCTGAGCGTTGCCGAGCAAACGCGCCAGTTGCTGGCCAAGGCCGACGCCCGGCTCGCCGAGATCGGCACTGGCAAGGACAAGCTGCTGTTCGTCGCCATCATCCTCGCCGACATGGCGGGCTACGCTGAGATGAACGAGGTGTGGGACGAATGGGTCGGCGGCATCGCCCCGCCCTCGCGCGCTTGCTTTTCCGCTGCGCTTGCCAGCCCCGCGCTCAAGGTCGAGATGATCATAATCTCGGCCGTCCCGGAAGTCTCCGCGGCCTGACGCCGTTAGAGTCAGGACAGCTGCCCCGCAATCGTGCCGCCGATCATGACATTCTGGGGGACCGAGCCCTCACCCACAATGCGCGACGTCTGAAACGTGCGCGCGATACCATGACCGACGCGGGTTTCCGGTCTGCCGGCTCAAGCTCCGCACCGCCCAGTATCACCGGCCCGCTTTGCGGCCGGTAGTAGCCAGAGATGACGTTGATCATGGTTGTCTTGCCGCTGCCGTTCGGACCGATGAGGCCGTAGATGCGGGCAGGCTCGACATTGAGGTCGACGCCCTCGATGGCGCGATTGGATTCCTGCGGCCGCCCGTTCTTGAGATCCAGGAGCGCCGCAATACCGCCGGGCGCGACAAGGACGACCGCCAGCAGCAGGATCGCATAAAGGAACGTCGACCAGGCCGCCAGCGGCGCGGCGAACTCCGGCAGAAACGTAAGAATAACGGTTCCCAGCAGCGGCCCGAGGATCGAGCCGCGGCCACCGATCAGGATGACGATAAAGAACAGCACCGACAGATCGAAGCTGAAGGCTTCCGGCGTGATGTAAGTCTGCAAGGGCGCCAGCCAGAAGAGAGATCGAAACCAGCATCTTCGGCTTGGAGATACCGAACGAATCCGTTGCCACCTCGGCATCACGGATGGTGATCAGGGCGCGGCCGAAGCGGCTATGCGCGACATTGGCCGTCATCCAGGTGCCGGGCGCTGCATAGCCCAGACAGAAATAGAGAAGCCCTTGGTGGTGTTAATCGGAGATGCATTCGACAAAAAACGCATGCGAACACCTGACGCAGGCCATCTTATTTTGACGCTTGTGCGTGCCCAGGGAATTATGGCAAATCCGCGCGCTTCAGCATCCAACATCAGACGGAACTCGGCTAGTCCTTCCTCCGCATGCGCTTTTTCCAAAGCGTAGTTCGCGAGATGCCGAGACGCTTTGCCGCTTCGGCCACCCGTCCACCCGATATCGCGAGCGCCTGTTCGATTTCATCCCTTTCCGCCTGTTGTCTGGCCACGGAAAGCGTCGCAGGTTGAGAACGTTCCAGCCGTTGTTCTGGAAACAGATCGGAATGATTCACTTCGCCTGAACGCGCAAGGACGATCGCTCGCTCTATCCGATTACGCAATTCGCGGATATTACCAACCCAATCGCTTTCCAGGAGCGCCGAGAGGGCATCATTCGAAAGCTTCATGGCGGAGCGTCCGTGGCGAACCGAAGCCTCCTGTAAAAACTGAACGGCAAGAGCTTCGATTTCTGCTTTGCGCTCGCGCAAGGGCGGCAACGCAATCTCAATGAGGGACAGCCGAAAATAGAGATCGTCACGGAAACGCCGCTCCTGACGCATCGATCTCAGATCGGCATTGGTCGCCGCCACGACACGGCCCTTGAAAGCCTTGTCGGCACGGCCGCCCATGGGGCGGAAAGTGCGATCGTCGAGCACACGCAGAAGCGCCGTCTGCAGTTGGGCGTCAAGTTCGCCAATCTCATCGAGAAACAAGGTGCCCGCTTCGGCTTCCTCGAAGAAACCAACATGGGTCTGGGCGGCGCCGGTGAATGCACCGCGTTCATGGCCGAAGAATTGGCTTTCCATCAGCTCTCGGGGGATTGCGCCGCAGTTGACGGCAACGAACGGAAGCCCGGCGCGGCGCGAGACCTGATGGAGGTATCGTGCGGCGACTTCCTTGCCCGTGCCCGTCTCCCCGGTGATGAGAACAGGCAGGTCGGTGTCGGCCACGCGGCGAAGCTGCTCCGCGATCTCTTCGGTGGCCGGCGATAGGGCGAAGCTGCCGGCATGCTGGATCATCGGAGCCGGGTGGCTCGGTGCATGCCGTCCGATGCGCTCGACGAGGTCGTCAGCATTATAGGGCTTTGTCAGGTAATCGTCCGCGCCAGTCTTCACGAGGCGGACGGCCTGATCGATCTCGCCGAAAGCCGTGGCGAACACGATCGGCGTGTCACCCAGCCACGGCTGCGCCTCGCGGTAGATATCTTCTCCCGACCCGTCCGGGAGAACGATGTCGGACACGATGAAATCCGGCCTCGCCCGCTTCAAAGCTCTCATGGCTTCGGCGCGCGTCTTGGCCCACACAGGCTCGAAGCCTTCCAGCCGAAGGCGCTGCACGATCGCCCCGCCACCGATCTCGTCATCTTCGATGATCAGAACCCGCAATCTCCGAGTGCCCATCAGCCGCGCTCCGTTGGTTGTAAGGGAAAGTGCAACGTAATAGCGGTGCCGGCGGCCGGATCGGACTCGATTGCGATCCGCCCCTGGAGCTGCTCGACCAGTCGGATCACCACGGAGACACCCAGGCCTGTGCCGCTCGACGCGGCGGCGCCGTCTTCCATCGCCCGGACCATGGCGGGAGCCATGCCCGCCCCCTGATCCCTCACACTGAGGAGCAGTTCCTCATCTTCGATCCGTGCTGCCAGAACCACCTCCGTCCCCTTCGCCGATGCCCGCACCGCGTTCAATAAGAGATTGAGCAGCGCCTGCCGCACATCAAGAGCCGCGACCGGGACGATGTCGGGAATATCGAGTTCAATGCGAAGCGCCACATCGCGTGAGCGCGCATCCGCATCGACGAGAAGCCGCAAATCATCGAAATCCAGACGGGACAACGGGCGCCATTCCGGCCGGGTCCGGAAGTTTTCCAGCGTCGCGTTGACCACATTTTCTAGTGTGGCAATTCCCCGGTCGAGGAAGTCGACTGACTCCTGGCGCGCCTCATGCTTGTCGCCAAACCGGCGCAAAGTGCTTACCGCCGTGCGCATGCCGCCGAGCGGATTGCGGATCTCGTGGGCGATCGTGGCCGTGAGCCGTCCCAAATCGGCCTGCCGCTGTTGCTCGGCCATGTGCGCCAGCAGGCTCTCGCGCTCTCCTGTCGCATGCGCCATCGCGTTGAAGGCAAGGATCATGCGTTCGGCGGGAAGATCGCCGGCAGGAATCGCACCCTTTGGTATCGGCTTCAACACGCCAAGAGCCGCGTCGTAAAGGTGGCGCGCGACCGTGGTGACGGGTTGCTGAATTCGGCGCACGAGAAAGAACCCCACTACAGCGCAAGCGCCGCTGAACAGGAGGTCGAACGCGACCAGCAGCCAGCGCAATTGCCACCGGGCCGCATCGAAAGGCGAAGTGTCGAGGTTGGCCACCACGGTACCCAAGGGCGGATTCGTTCCGAGTTGCCGCCAGATCCAGATGGTGCCGTCGTTCGCGCGAAGGAAGCCGTCCGGCAGGCTACGCTTGTCGATCGGGATTGTCTGGTCCGACGAAATCCCTTCGCGCACCGCATCGACAGCGGCGCCATCGGCCGTGATGAAGGCCAGCCTGCGATCCACAACACCGTCGTGGAAGGAAAGCGCGCGATCCAGTGCGGCCTTGATACCAGCCGCGTCTTTGCCCGCTGCGTATGGAAGCAGCGCCGCGGACAAACCGTCGAGATACACCTGCCCGAGCGTCTCGATCTGCCGGTCGGACTGCCGGCCCATGAAGAAGATGGCGGCCTGCGTCGAGGCCACGGCGGCAACAAAGATCATCACGGCCGCAAACAAAGGCAGCCTTACGGTAACCGGCAAATTCCCCAGTCGATGTTGCAATCGGCGTCCTTCCGGCCATTCCACAGACCAGAGAAGTCGCAGGCCTTGCCCCCGAACTCAACCGAAAACCACGATCGGAACGTCGTCGAAGCGGGGCCGCGACGACGCCCGCATCATGTTGATCCAGCCGTTATGCCCTTCGTTGCCGAAAACGAGAACCTGCGAGCTGCTGATGTCCATGCCTTCCGCGACCGGTCTGGCCAGCCTTGCGCCCAAGGCAGCCGCCGCCTTGTCCGTGGCACTGGCGATAGCGGCCTGCCTTGTCGCCGCGTCCGGCACCAGGTGAACCGCGGCATTCGGCCACAGGTTTCGATCCAGAAACCAGTCGAGCGTCCTGTCGCTGTGAGGCGTACCGTCATGGACAAATGTAACCGATCGCAACTCGGCGGGATGGGACGCCACGCCGATCAGCGGATAGACGCCGCGCTGTACGAGATAATCAAGCGTGTCGGCCCTGCCGCCCGCGGCGCCATGGTCGAACCAGCCGTCGCGGGCCACGACGACGGCGGAGGCAGATCCTATCCGGGACCTGAAAATTTTCGCCGGATCGCCTTCTTCCATTGCGATGGAATAGGAAACGCCCGCCGCGCCGGCCTTGTCCTCGAACTCCTGCACTACTCCAGCGAGCGCACGCCGCGCTTGTTCGATCCTGCCGCTACGCAGCCGGCTGGCGTAGTAATTGGCGCCGAGCGGCACTGGTCCGACGCTCATCAGCATTTTGGTGTCGACTATCGCCAGCACCGTCAAAGGCCGGTCGCCGACGCTGGCAAGCTCAAGAGCAAGCGCCATCGCCGCTTCGCCGCCACGTCCCGAAGTCAGCGCAACCACAACGCCGCCGCTCCGCGGCTCGCCTCGCCGGGCGCGCGCGCGCGCCGCCGGGACCTCGAATTTGCCCCTCGGCAATTCACCCGCCAGTTCGTCCTGATAGGTCCCGCCCCATAGCGGCACCCCCGCAACATATCCCGCGCGTGCCAGGAGATGGCCGGCGACTGGCGTGGTTAGAAGCAGAAACGTGATCGCGAGCGCGACCTTCAGCGACATCCCGACGGATGGCTCGGCGAATGCGACGCCGATCAGAACCAGCCCGGCGCCGGTCACACCGGCTTTCGTCGCCGCGTGCATGCGAAGGAAGAAGTCCGGCAGCCGCAGCACGCCCAGCGCCGCGATGAGACAGATCGTGCCGCCGGCCAGAAGGAAGAGCGCCGAAAGAACGTTCGTCATCGCTTCTCCTCTTCGTTGATCGATCCACGCTCGATGAAACCTGCGAAGGCGACCGTGGCGAGGAATCCGACAAGCGCCACACCGAGCGCGATGTCGATAAACGCGACGGAGCCGGAAACCAGTACCGCCATTCCTGTCGCCGCGACGCCGAGCAGGCCCAGCATGTCGAGTGCAACGACGCGGTCGGGCGCGCCCGGGCCGCGCACAATGCGCACGCCCGCGCAAACCACGGATATGACGAGCAAGCCTGTCGTGACGGCTATCGCGATGTCATGAAGAGCGTCGAAATTCACCGCAGCACCTCCCGCACATAGCTCTCGAATCCACTCTTGATCTGGGCGACGCTCTGGTCCGATGCGTTCATGACGTGGGCATAAAGCGTCGAGCGATCCTTGCTGACATGCAGGCTCGTGGTCCCTGGCGTCAGCGTAATCATGTTGGCGAGAAGCGTTATTCCCTCCTCGCTCTTTAGATCGAGCGGCACCGCCATGATCGCCGAGCGATAAGGCCTGCGCGGCCAAAGGACGAGGATCGCGACGTCCCGCACCGAGAGCGCAAGGTCCTTGAAAAAGAGCGCGGCCAGCCGCGCCCAGGCGCCCAGAGCGTTCATCGGGAGACCTCCGAAACATTTTGTGGGGGACCGAAGACGGCATCGATGTAGACTGACTTGTCGAGAAGCTGCGCCGCAGCCCGCATCGAGTAGTCCACGAAAGGCTCCGCGAAGAGACCTATGGTCAGGGTGACCGCCGCAAGCGATACGATCGGCGTCAGCATCAGGAGCCGCGCGCGGCCGTCCGCGCGCCACACCGCCAGTGCCACCCGTGATTCTTCCGGCGCGGCCTTCCAGAACGCCTCGTTCCAGATCTTGATCATCGAATAAAGCGTCAGCAGCCCGACCACGAGACCGCTCGCCGCGAGCGCGATGTGGCCGGCGTCAAGACTCGCCTTGATCACCGTGAACTTCGACCAGAACCCGGATAGCGGCGGCAGACCGGCCAGGGACAGCGCGGGGATAAGAAAAAGCACGCCGAGCCAAGGCAGGCTTCGGTACAGGCCGCCGACTTCCTTCAACGCAAACGACCCGCCCGCCGCGCGGATGACGCCGGCAATCAGGAAAAGGTTCGCCTTCACCACGATGTGGTGAATGACGTAGAGGATCGATCCCGCCACTGCCAGCGGCGTCGCAATCGCAATACCGAACAGCATGTAGCCAATTTGGCTAATGATGTGGAACGACAGGATACGGCGCACGTCGAAGTGAGCGGCCGCGCCCAGCACGCCAGTCACCATGGTCAGAATGGCGACGGTTGCCACGATCGGTCCTGTGTAGCCGGCATCGCCGTCGAAGAGCAAAGTAAAGGTACGGATGATCGCGTAGACGCCGACCTTGGTCAGCAGCGCTGCGAAGATCGCCACGATCGGCGCGGCAGCCGTGTGATAGGCGGCCGGCAACCAGTAGAACATCGGAAACACGGCCGCCTTGGCGCCGAACGTCACCAGGAACAGGATCGCCAGGGTCGTCACCAGCCCCTGATTTTCGACCTTCGGCAGCGTCCGCGCGAGGTCCGCCATGTTGAGCGTGCCCGTGAGCCCGTAAAGAAAGGCGACGGTCATCAGGAAGAAGGTCGTCGCGATCAGGTTGAGCGTGACGTATTTCACGCCGGCATCGAGTTGCGCTCGGCCGCCTCCGGAGGCGAGCAGTCCGAATGACGAGATCAGCATGATCTCAAACCAGACGTAGAGATTGAAGATATCGCCGGTCAGGAATGCTCCTGTGACACCCAGCAGCAATCCTTGATACAATGGATGATACAGCGCTTGTTCGCGCCGCGGCGCATCACCCGCAAGTCCGTATACGCCCACGGCCACAGCCATCAGACCGGTGATCGTCACCATGGCAGCCGCCAGCATGTCCGCGACGAAGCTGATGCCGAATGGCGCCGCCCAGGACCCGAACTGCGTGGTCAGGACCGTCCCGTCGAACGTTGCATAAAGCAGAAACAGCGCCGCAGCGAACAGGCCGGCGCTTGCTCCCAGGCTGACCAGCCGCTGCGCGCCAGGGCGGTTCCAGAGCAAGGCGCAGATCGCCACCCCGGCGAGCGGGAATACGATCGGAAGCGTGAGCAGAAAATGGGCGCTCATTGCACGGGCTCCTTGGCACGGCGCGCCCCTGTGGCAGGGCCTTCGCTAATTCCGGCGATTGGCTCGGCAATGCGCATGCGATCGCTGTCGACCGTATTGAGTCTCCTGTGCGCGGCCTCGAACAAGGCGATGGTGAAGGCGGCCAGAGAGAAGGAGATGACAATGGCCGTAAGGATGAGCGCCTGCGGCAACGGATTTGCGCTCACCCCGATGGCCGCTTCCCCAGCGGCGACAAGTGGGGGGGTCGCATTTTCCATGCGCCCGGCCACGAACAGTGACAGATTGGCCGCGTTGCTGAGCACCAGAAGGCCGAGCACGACGCGCAGCACGTTGCGCGACAGGATCAAATAAGCGGCGACTGCCACCAGGACGCCAAACGCAAGTGCAAAGGCTGGCTCCACGTCAATCCTCCAAATAATAAGCGAGGAAACTCAGGACAGAGCCGACGACGCAGAGGTACACACCGACATCGAATATCAGCGTCGTCCCCAGCCCAAGAGATGGAAACGGCCACTGATGCGTGAGGTAGGCAGTGCCGAAAAGCAGCGCCGGGACTCCGGAGACCAGCGCGAGCACCAGACCGGCACCGATAAGTATCTTCGGCGAGACGCACAAGGTCCGCAGCAGAGAGTCCCTTCCGCGCGGCAGCGCATGGACGGCGAGTCCGGCGGCTGCGATGAGACCGCCAATGAAGCCCCCTCCCGGCTCGCTATGACCGCGCAACAGCACGTAGATCGAAAAGACGATGGCGGCAGGAAGGACGAGCCGGCTCGACGTCTTGAGGATCAGCGAATTCACCGGATCTTCTCCGTTGTCCGTATCCGCAGACCAGCGATGATTGCCGCGGTCGCCAACGCCGCCAGTCCGAGCACGGCGATTTCGCCCAGCGTATCCAGCGCGCGGAAATCGACGATGATGACGTTGACGATGTTGCGGCCATGCGCGCCGGGCACGCTTGTCTCGCGAAAGAAATCCGACAGCCGCGCATCGAAGGGCTGCGCGAGCACCGAGAGCATAACAAGGGCGGCGGCGATGCCCAGTAGGCCGGCGATCGCCGCGTCGCGCAGCCGATCGGAGCGACCACGGAAATCCGGCTCTCGGAATGGCATACGTCCGGCGATCGCCAGAAAGATAACGACCGCCAGCGCCTCGACTGAGAACTGCGTGAACGCGAGATCGGGCGCTCCACGAAACAGAAAGATCAGCGCCACTGCGAAGCCCACCATGCCGGCGGCGACGATACCCGCGGTGAAGTTGCGCGCCTGGACGACCGCGAGCGTTGCCACAACGAGCACCACCGCCAGGATCAGTTCCGGCACGAGCACGTTGGCGAATGATGGAAAGGCAATGCCTCCGCGCAGCATGATGGTCACGAGAGCGGCAATCGCCAGCACGAGGAAGGTGCGGCCGGCATAGACGCGCAGGCTACCTTGCTGGATGAGGCCTGTCTGCCAGCGCGCTACGGCTTGCAGCCCATCCATGAGCCTGTCGTAGAAGGCGTCCGGCCCCCAACGCTCGAAGGCATCGATTGCCATCAAGCGGGTTCGCAGCCTGTCCCAGTTTCGAAAGCTCAGGATGCCCAAAGCGACGGTAACGACGCTCAGCGCCAGCATCGGCGTGAAACCGTGCCATAGCGAGAGCGCGTACTCGACCGGCTCTCCCGCAATGGCGCTCGCGGCCGGTACGATCAAGCTGCCGCCGACGAACCAGGGAAACAAGCCGAATATCAACCCCAACCCGGCCAGCAGAACCGGTCCCGCGAGCATCGGCCATGAGGGGTCGTGTGGCGCTTTCGGCGTTACGACCGGAGAGCCGGCGAAACATCGCACCGCGACGATGCCCGCCACGACGATCATGGAGACATTGGCGAGCAACGCAGCCGCGATCAGAAGCCAGGATGCGGCATTCGTCAGTCCGACTTCATAGACCAGTTCCTTGGCGGCGAAGCCTACGAAAGGCGGAAGTCCGGCCATGGATAGCGCGCCGAGCAAGGCCGTCGCAGCCGTGACCGGCATGGCGTGGCGCAGGCCGCCAAGCGCCGAGCTATCGCGTGTGCCGGTTTCGTGGTCGATAATGCCCGCGACAAGGAACAGACATGCCTTGTAGAGCGCATGCACGATCAGGAACGTGACGACAGCGACGGCGGCAAGTTCTCCCGGCAACCCGATCAGCATCACCAGCGTGCCGAGCGACACGATGGTGGAATAGGCCAGAACACGCTTCAGGTCTGTCTCGCGAAGCGCCAGCGTGGCTCCCACCAACATCGTCGCCACGCCGAACCCGGACAACAGCACAATCCAGAGCGCATGGTCGGAGAAGACCGGATCGAGCCGCGCCAACAGGTAGACTCCCAGTTTCACCATGGTCGCAGAATGGAGATAAGCGGATACGGGGGTCGGAGCGACCATGGCGTTTGCCAGCCAGGAATGCAGCGGCACCTGCGCCGACTTCGCAAAGGCGCCGGCGGCGATCAGAATGACGATGGCCGGCGCGGCGGCATGAGCGGCAATGATCTCACCGCGCTCCAGGATTGCGGAGATCGAATATGTGCCCGCCGCCGATCCGAGAAGGATCGCGCCCGCCAACATCGCCAGCCCGCCCGCCACGGTGACGAGAAAGCCCTGCTGGGCGGCGCGACGGCTTTCCGCCTTCTCCGGAGTGAAGCCAATCAGCAGGAAGGACGTCAAGCTCGTCAGTTCCCAGAAAACAACGAGCAGGACAATGTCGTCCGCCAGCACCGCGCCCAGCATCGAAGCCATGAACAAGGTGAGGACGGTGAAGAAGCGAGGCAGCCGGTCCGCACCCTCGAGGTAGGTTGCGGCGTACAAAAAGACAATCGCACCAATTCCAGTAATCAGCAGCCCGAATGTGAGCGATAGTCCATCGAGGCGAAACGAGGCGGAAATGCCGAGGCTCGGTATCCAGCGGCTCACCTCCAGCAGCACATCCCCCGCGGCAACTCCCGGCAGCAACACGCCGAAGGCGATGAACAGCGCCAGGGGTATTGCCGCCATGAAACGCATGGAGCCTTTATCCGCCCATCCAACAAGCGGCGCGAAGATGAAGGCTGAGGCAACGATGGATAGCAGAATCATTCGTCGGGTTTCCGTTGTTGAATACCCCTTAGGAAGATTCATGCCAATGCAGCGGACCACTGCGAAACGTAAGAAAAACGGCAAATCCTATGCTGGAGAAGCCCGAAGAACCTCGCTACTGGTTCAGTTTTGTGAACATGCGAGAAATCGCGTTCACGATCGTGAACTACGATCAGCGCGCTCCCTAGCGGTGAACCAAGCCAATCACGAGACGATTGGACTACTAAGGCCCGATCAGCAATGGCTGGCACAAACCGCAAGTGTCCTTGCAACATCGATCACCAGCGACGTGCCCGTCACAAGTGAGGATGCATCGCTGGCGAAATAGATCAGCCCCGCTCGGGTCCTCGACTGGCCGATGCGGCCGAGCTTGTTCTTCGCCAGCACGGCATCGCGAAACTCCGCCTGAGGGTTCGGCGTACGTCGCGCATCGCCGACGTCGCCGCCGAGGGAGGCCGCACCAGCACGAGATCGAAGGCTGCCCGGGACTGGTCGTGCACGGGCCAATGCAGGCCGCGATGCTTTGCGACTACGCCACGGCGCTACACGGCTTGCCGCCGACGCGTTTCAAATTCCGCGGGATGTCGCCTTGTTCGACGACGATGATTTCGCCCTTCACGCTTCCGGGGCTGGCGAGACATTGGAGCTGTGGACCGCAAAGGCAAACGGAGGTCTCTGCATGACCGCCACCGCCTATTGGAGCTAGCTCCGAGCAGCTTCATTCAGCTGAGGCTGTTCGGTTGTTCATAACCAGCGTAGACCACGTTCCGCCAACTCGGCGCAAAGCCACGATTCCACTCCTTGCAACCGTCTTCGCACATTTCCCTTAAAGTATGACATCACGACGCAATGTCGTATCGAAAGACATTCCGTCAAACAGACGACAGAAATTATAAATCAGCTGGCGTGGGGACCACGAGGCCGTCGACGGCGCTCACACCATGACCTTCGGTCATGACCAGCAGCGGGTTGATCTCCGCCTCGGCGAGGAGGCCGCCGAGCTGCGACAGCCGCGACACCGCCTCCGCCAGCGCGGCCAGATCGCCGCGCGGCCGGCCGCGAAAACCCTTGAGAACCGCGAAGCCACGGACCTCGTCGAGCATCTCAGCCGCCTCGGCGGGCGTTACCGGGGCCAGACGCAGCGCGATGTCCCGATAAATCTCGGTCGTTATGCCGCCCATGCCGACCGTGATGACCGGCCCTACCGAAGGGTCCTCGCGCAGGCCAACCAGGACCTCCCCGACCGCGGATAATTGCTGCTGCAGCAACACACCATCGATCCGCGCCCCCGGTGCATAAGCCTTTGCGGAAACCAGCATGCGCTCGACGGCGGTGCGCAATTCCTGCGCCGAACCAATGCCGAGCGCGACCGCGCCGGCCTCCGTCTTGTGCGGCAGGTCCGCCGACAGCAGTTTGGCGACGACAGGAAACGACAAATCCAGCGGCTTGCCGCTGCGGACATCCTCGATCGAGACAATGTCCTGCTTCACCGTGGCGATGCCGCAGACGGCGAACAAATTAAGCGCGTCGCGCTCGGTCCAGGCGCCCTTCTGCGCGGCAATGAGCGCCGCCGCAGGCGCCGGCAATTCGGGCGCGGCGGGCACGCGCGGCGGGCGCCTTTCGGCCCAGGCACGGATGGCATCGGCACAGGATTCGGACGTCCGGAAACAGGCAATGCCCGCCTCGGCCAGCATCTTCATCGCCTGCTCGGCCTGCGGCACCAGCGACACCGCGACCGGCGCATGCCCCGGCTTTGCCGCCTTCACGGCATCGACGATCGGCGCCACCGTCTGCTCCGGGAAGAACTCGGCCGACGAGCCGATCACCGACACGATGATGTCCGTGTCCGGCGCGACCAGGAGCTCATCCATGATGGTGCGCACGGTGTCGTAGCGAGTCCCGGTCAAGGTGAGATCGGCGATGCGGCCCGGCTTGATGACAATACCCTTGTCCTTGAGCACGGCGCGGCTCGCCTCTCCGACGCCCTCGACATCAATGCCGAAGGTGCCGAGCTGATCGGCGACCATCGCGGCGCCGCCCCCGGTCGTCGTCAGCATGGTCACGGCCGGCCTGGCGCTGCGCGGCGCACGGCCGCGCAAAAGCGGCGGGCCTTCCAGCAGCGCCTCGAAGATATTGACTCGCGATATGCCGAGATCGCGCAACAGAGCGTCGGCCGCCGCATCCGATCCGACCAAGGCACCGGTGTGCGACACCGCAAGCTCGGCGCCGATATCGGAACGGCCGAGTTTATAGGCCAGCACCGGCTTGCCGGCCGCCGCCGCGCGGCGCGCGAAGGCCGCGAGCTTGTCCGCATGACGGATGGTCTCGAGGAACAACAAAAAGGTGTCGGTCTTCGGATCGTCGATCAGGCAGTCGCCGATTTCACCGATCGAGAGGTCCGCCTCATTGCCGACGGAAACGAGATTGGCAAAACCGATGCCGCGCGTGCGGCCGCGCGACACGAAGGTGCCGATCAGGCTGCCGCTCTGCGACAGCACCGTGCAGCCGCCGGTGTTGAGCTTGTCGTGGGCGAAGGCTGCGTTCGCAGTCATCGACAAACCGTTCCAGGTGCGCACCAGCCCAAGACTGTTGGGGCCGACGACGCGCGTGCCTGAGCCCTGCACCAGGGCAATCAGCTTGCGCTGAAGTTCGAGCCCCGGCTCGCCGACCTCGGCGAAGCCGTCGGCGAGAATGGAGATCGCCTTTACGCCATGGCGCACGCATTCCTCGACCGCCTGCATCGCGGGTCCGGTCGGCAGCACGATGTAGGCCTGATCGACCTTGCGCGGCAGCGCATCGAGGCCGGCAAAGGCTTTGCGGCCGAGCACGGTGTCACGGCGCGGGTTGATCGGGAAGATCTCGCCGGCGAAGCCATGCCGCATCAGGAACTCGACCGGCCGCGCGGCGATCTTGCCCACCTCGTCCGAAGCGCCGATGACCGCGACGGCCGCCGGTTCGAACAATGCTTTGCGCAGGTCGTCGCGGTCGCTCATCTATTCCGCCGCCGGCTTGCGCCGCGTATTGGTCTCGAAAATCGACCCGGCAATGCGATTGAGCATGATCTCGATCGAACCGCCGGCGATCATCCAGCCGCGCGTACGGCGCAGGCAGTACTGCACGATGCTTTCCTCGGTGAAGCCGAGCGCACCCATGACCTGAAGCGCCTCATTGGAAACTTCGAAACCGGCGCGGTTGCAGGCCACCTTGGCGGTGGCCGTTTCGTACTCCGACGGCAATCCTTCGGCGGCATTCATGGCCGCGCGATAGAGCAGCAACTGAGCGGCATCGAGCTTGAGCGCCATCTCGGCGAATTTCCACTGGATGCCCTGGAATTCGCTGAGCAACTGGCCGAACTGGCGGCGGTTACGCGCATGCTCGCGCGCCACATTGTAGGCGTGCCGCCCGACGGCCAGCGCGCGCGAAGTATTGCCAATGCGCTCGGCGTTGAAGCCGGCGATCTGCTTCTTGAAGCCGCCGGCGGGTAACAGCACGTTCTCCGGCGGAATATAGACATTCTCGAAATAGAGCTGCTGCCACGCATCGCCGCCCATGAAGCGGGTCTTCTGGCCGAGGGTGAAGCCGGGCGTGCCGCGCTCAAGCAGCACGGAGCCGATACCGGCGGTGCCGGGGCCGAACCGCATATAAACCAGAAACAGCTCGGCCTCGTCGCTCAAAGTGCCGAAGACCTTGGTGCCGTTGAGGCGATAACCATTGCCGTCGGGCGTTGCGGAGGTCTTCAATTCCGTCACGGCAGAACCGGCCTCCGGTTCGGTCATTGCCACCGAGATGACTTTCTTGCCGGACAACAGATCGGGCAGAAAACGCTTCTTCTGTTCAGGTGTCGCGTATTCGGAGAAAGTACGAATAGCGCCAAAATTGCCGGCCTGGATGACGTCCGCACTGCGCGGGCAAGCCAGCGCGATCTCTTCGATGGCGAGGACAGCATCGAACAGCGTGCCGCCCTGCCCGCCATCGGCTTCCGGCATCGTTATTCCCATGAGGCCGTTATCGGCGAGGAGTTTGGCCACATCCCACGGGTAGCTGTCGGAATTGGCGCGCGTCACGGCTCCGGGCGCCAGGTGCTTCTGCGCCAGTTTGCGGACGGTATCCTTATAGTACTGCTGTTCTTCGGTCAGCCGGAAGTCCATCTCGCCCCGCAATAACAGATGAATGACGGGCTTTCGCCCGAAGGCATACCAATGACTTTCCGTCTCCGAGGCCAGTTCGTTGCGGTCATCGAGCCATGCAGTCCGGTTATGTGCCGAGCTTCTGCCCCGGACGGCGAACCGCAACCGGTGCGGGAACCGCCACCGGCCCTTTTCGCTCGGATTCGCCCTGGGCGATGATCCAGTCCACGAACTTGCGCGCTTCCGGCGACAGCCGCCGGCCGGTGGGCCAAACGATCCAGTACTGGAGTTCCCGGCGCAGCGGCATGTCGAACGGCTTGATCAGGACGCCGGTTTTGAGTTCCGCGCCCAACAGCGCCGTCTGCCCCATGGCGATGCCGAGGCCCTCGATCGCCGCCTGGTAGGTCAGAATGGAGCTTTCAAAGGCCAGCCAGCGCTTCTCGGAACCCGGCTGAATTCCGACGTGCTCGAACCAATCGTTCCAGTCGCGCGAGCGGTACTTCGACGTCAGCAGGGTTTGCTGCAGCAACGCCGTGAGATCGCCGCGCGACGGCACCGAGGCCAGATGCGGACTGCACACCGGCTCGATGGCATCCGTCACCAGGGGATGCGCCACCGTGTTGGGCCAATCGCCGCGGCCGAACTGGATGGCGATTTCGGTATCGGTCTTGCTGAAATCCACCGGCTTGATCGCCGTCTGCACCCGCAGATCGACCGACGGGAACTTGGTCATGAAGTGCGAGAGGCGCGGCATCAGCCAGCGCGCCGCGAAAGTCGGATAGGTCTGTACGCGCACCAGGACGTTCTCCTGGAAGATGCGGTCGGTGGACCAGCGAATGATCTGAAATGCCGACGATACGTCGTCGTAAAGCTGCCGACCGACCGGCGTCAGCGTCACCGAGCGCACATTGCGTTCGAACAGCCGCGCCTTGAAGAAGCCTTCGAGCACGCCGATCTGGCGGCTGACGGCCGCCTGCGTGACGCCAAGTTCGTCAGCAGCCTCGGTGAACGATTTGCAGCGCGCCGCCACCTCGAAGGTGCGCAACGGATTCAGCGGCGGAAAACGTCGTCCCATGGCATCATCTCCGGTTCAAGACCGGAGCCTACATCAGTGGGCCCCTGCCGGTAACGCATCATGCGCAACCGACGCTCCACGCGGCAAAGCATCGATCCAGGCGAGCCATGCATCGACATTGCCACGATGGCGTGTAGCGCCGGCGAGACGCCTGAACTTGTCCCGCAACTCGCCGGCGGTGAAGGGATTGGTCGGCTCGCCCTTGCGCGTCACCGCGACATCGGCATGCACCGTGCCATCCTTCATCGTGATCGACACACGGCCGCCGCGCAATTTGGGGAACGCCGCCGTGATCTGCGCGTCCTCGGCCAAAGTCACCTTGTCGATGAGCGCTGCGATATCGCGATCCGCATAAAGCCTTTCGAATGAAGTGGGGTCGGTGAGATCGTGACCGAGCAAGGACGCCGCGACACAGAACGGCAGAGAGAATTTCGCCTCGAACACGCTGGCCGGCTTGATGATGCCGGCCGCCTTCAACGCCACCGCATAGGTCGCGACATCGATGCGCGCGATCTCCGCCGGATCGATCTTGCTGCGCTGGCTCAGATCCATGGCAACATCGATCGGCGCGGCGATGTGGCCACACGACGAGAAGCGCTTGTACATGCTGCGCGTCACGGTCCATTCGCTCATGAGATCGTCGAACTTGCCGGCAATGTCGCGGCCATGGCTCATCGCCTGCACGAAGCCGACCGGCCCCGAGATCATGTCTGACGAACCGGTAAAGCCGCTGCGGGCGATGCGCGCGGCGAGCAGCCCCGCCTCGGCGGCACGCCCCGCATGCAAGGGCTTGGTCATGCCATCGCTGCGGAAGGCCTGCTGCAGACCGGCGGCCATCGACGCCGCATTGCCGATGGCGTCCGCCATCTGTTTGGCGTCGAGGCCGAACGCCATGCCGGCCGCGATGGCCGCGCCGAACGTGCCGATCGTGCCGGTCGTGTGCCAGTATTTGTAGTGGTCGGGATTGACGCCCGCGCCGATGCGATTTGAGATTTCGTAGCCGGCAATAACGGCCCGCAAGAAACGGTCGCCCGGCGCCGCCACAAGCTGGCTGGCCGCAAGCGCCGCGGAGATGACGCACACGCCCGGATGGTAAAGCGCGGGCGAATAGATGTCGTCGAGTTCGATCGTATGCGAGGCCGTGCCCGATATCAGCGCGGCCAGACCGGGATGACAGACGGTCGAGCCGACGAAACAGGTCGCCTTGCCGTGGCCGATCTCGTCGGCATGGGCCGCGACCAGCGCCTCGGCCGGCGGCGCCTCGGCGCCGATCAGCACACAGCCGAGCCAGTCCATGATCAGCTGCTTACCGGCGTCGGTGGCCACATCGGGCAGCTTGGCGGTGCGCAGCTTTTCGAAAGCCTCGATGATACGCTTTTCGACGGCGGCAGTGCTGCTCATGACGTCACCTCGCGCGCGCCGCCGGCACGCATCGACCGCAACCAGTTCGACTTGTAGCCACGGACATATTGCACCGGGTATTCAACCTCCGCGTCGAGCGCCGCCGCCGCGCGCCAGGGCCAGTGCGGATCGGACAGCACGCCGCGCGCCAGCGCGACGAAGTCGGCGTCACCTTCCTGCAGGATGCGTTCGGCGTGATGCGGATCGAAGATCATGCCGACGGCGACGGTCGGCATGCCGGTCTTGCCGCGCAGGAGACGGGCGAACTCGACCTGATGCCCCTCGCCGATCGGAATCTTCTGATGCACCGAGAGACCGCCGGTGGTCGCGGTCATGTAGTCGCAACCGAGCTTCTTGAGCTCGCCGGCGAAAATTACGGCGTCCTCCGGCGTCCAGCCGCCTTCGGCCCAATCCGTCACCGAGTGACGCACGCCCATCGGCCGATCGGACGGCCAGACCTCGCGCATCGCGGCGAAGACCTCGAGCGGATAGCGCATGCGGTTCTTAAGGCTGCCGCCGTATTTGTCGGTGCGCTTGTTCGACAGCGGCGACAGGAATTCATGGAGGAAGTAACCGTGGGCGATGTGGCATTCAATGAGATCGATGCCGATGCGCGCCGCGCGGCGCGTCGACTCGACGTGAGACTCCTTGGCGACAGCGAGACCTGCATCGTCGAGCGCTATTGGTGCCGGCCAGCCGGGGCCGTGCGGCACCGCCGACGGCGCGATGGTCTCCCACGGCTGCTCGTCGGCCGGCAGGGACTCGCCGCGGCCGACCCACGGCAGACACGCCGAGCCTTTGCGGCCGGCGTGCGAGATCTGCATGCCGATTTTCGCCGCGCCGGCCTGATGGCAGAAATCGACGACGCGCTTGAGCGCGCGTTCGTTGTCGTCGCTGTAGAGGCCGAGGCAGCCATGCGTGATGCGGCCGCGCGCTTCGGTGTGGGTCGCCTCGATGATGACGAGCCCGGCGCCGGACACGGCGAACTGGCCGAGATGCATCAGATGCCAGTCCGTGGCGCTGCCTTCGACGGCGCTGTACTGGCACATCGGCGACACGACGATGCGGTTCGGCAATGTCAGGCCGCGCAGGGTAATCGGCGAGAACAGCGCACTCGGCATGGTTATCTCCGGGCCGCGCGCGAAGCGGACGGCTGTTCGAGGCCCAATTCGCGCGTCAACGCCGCGGTGAGCGGTTCGGGCTGCCCGATGGCGCGATCGACCCGCGGCGGCGTGACGGTCAGGCCGAGCGGCGAGCCGAGCAGCGGCCAGGGTTTGTCGTCGCGCGACTGGATGATGAGCTTGCGCGCGGCCGTGCGCGGCGCAGCGGCGACCTCGGCAACGCTCTTGACCGGCTCGCGGTTGCCGGCGGCATCGATAGCGACAAAGCCATCGCCGTCCGCCACGATGCTGCCGGCCGCAGGACGCGCGCCATTCCAGCTAAGTTGCGTCAGCCAGGCGGCGACGTCCTGCATCGACAGGTCGTAACGCGGCGCGCGGCCGGTGCGATCGCGCAGTTCGAGGCCGGCGAGGATGGCGAGTAGGCCGAGTTGGCCGCCGCCGATGTCGGCGATGGAAATGCCGGCCTTGAGCGGCATGCCGTCGTAGCGCGTCACGTCCATCAAGCCGCACATCGCCTGCACCACGGTGTCGAAGGCCGGCCGCTGTGGATAGGCGGAATCGGCGCCGAAGCCGGTGATCGATGTATAGACCAGACGCGGGTTGAGGTCGGCCAGCACTTCGGCGGAAAAGCCGAGCCGCGCCAGCGAGCCGGGCTTCATGTTCTCCACCAGCACGTCGGCGCTGCGCAGTAGATCGCGGAAGAATGCGAGGCCCTGCTCGCTGCGCAGATCGACGCCGACCGCGCGCTTGCCGGCATTGCTGATGACGAAGAAGTAGCTCATGCCGTCGCGATGCGGCGCCCATTGCCGCGCCGAGTCGCCTTCCATGGGCTCGACCTTGATGACCTCGGCCCCAAGCGTCGCCAGATGCCGGCCCGCCAGCGGCGCGGTGGTGTACTGGCCAAGCTCGACGACGCGGATGCCCGCGAGCGGCAATTGCGCGGCGCTCGTCTTGCCGACGGAAACGGCAGGCTTCACGGGGATCGCGGCGCGGCCGTTGTCCAGCGCCGGGATCGCCCCGGTGCCGTAGGCCGCCTGCCCCGGGTCGAACAGATGGCCGGCGACGCGGAGAATTCTGCCGTCCGGCGCGGCAACATCCTGAGTCATGTGGCGGTGGCGCAAATTCGGCTCGTCGGCGAGCGCGCCGACCGGCACGATCTCGCCGCAGGCGATATTCGCGGCGCCGAGCGCGGCGATGCATTCGCTCACGGGATGCGCCTTCATCCAGTCGCCGACATACGTATCAACGTCATCGCGGCGCGCCATGCGGTCGGCCAGCGAACCGAAGCGCGCATCGCGGCCGAGATCGGGCTTGCCGATCACTTCGCAGATCTTCTGCCAATGCGCCTCGGAGGCCGAACACATCAGCACCCAGCCGTCGCTGGCGCGATAGGCGTTCCACGGCGCCGCCATGGAGTGACGGTTACCCAGCCGACGCGGCTTGCCGCCGCCGAAATGCGACGGAAAGAAAGTTGCCATGGCGTTCACGGCGCAGTCGTACAGCGACATGTCAATGGCCTGCGCCGTGCCGCTCATGCGGCGCACGCGCAAGGCCGCAACGATCGAGGCGGCGGCATAAAGCGCGCTCGACAGTTCAACCACCGGCGCACCGATCGCAACCGGGGGGCCGGAACTGTCGCCGGTCGTATCAACCATGCCGCTCATCGCTTGAAGCAAAATGTCTGACACGGGCTGACCGCTGGTGCCGGTGCCGAGTGCGGTGATGTCGCAAACGATTGCGGCCGACGGCGGCTTGACCGGCAAAGCCTTCAAGTCAGCGTCGCTTGACGTGATGATGACGTCCGCAGCCTCGATCAGCTTTTGCAGCGCCGTATCGCCCGCATCGCCGCTCCAGCGCAGGCTGTTCTTGCCGTAGGCAAACACATCGCGCTGGCTGAACTTGTCCTCGAAGGCGGCATCGGGCGCGGCGTTCGTTTCAACCACGAACACGCTGGCGCCAAGCTGCGCCAGGAACGAACCGGCCGCGCCGCAGGCCACCCGGCGGCCGAGCTCGACGACGACGATATCCTGCAACGGGCTGCCGCTCATCGCTCGACCACCTTGAAACGCGGCACCACGACATCGCCCTCGACCGGATCGAACCAGGCCTCGACCGGACGGCCAACCAGATCCTCGTCGATATAACGCCGCTCGGGATCGACAATGTCAGTAAACATGCGCGGGCCCTCGGCAAGCTGAACCATGGCGACGCTGTAAGGGACATGCTCCTTCCAAGCCGGGCTATAGGCGCGGTGGAACACGAGATGCGACAACACCGTGCCGCGGCCGGACAGCTTCACCCACTCGCAATTGTCGCTGAGGCACACGGTGCAAACCGGGCCGATGGGAAAGCGGATGTGGCCGCAATCGGCGCATTTCTGCATGCGCAGTTCGTTCTTCTTGGCCGCATCCCAGAATGGCTGGGTGGTGGCATTGATCTGCGGCGCGGGCTTTTTTGTGGGAGCGTTCATGGCGATCATCCGCGCTGCAGGATCATGGCGTTGGAGCAATTGAGCGACATGCCGCGCCCGGTGACGAGGCAGTTGTCGACGTCCGGCACCTGGCGGGCGCCGCATTCGCCGCGCACCTGGCGCACGCCCTCGACGATGTGCAGCCAGCCTTCCATGTAGCTCTCGGACAGATTGCCGCCGGCGGTGTTCACCGGCAGATCGCCGCCAAGCTGGATGCGGCCGCCTTCGACAAAGCTGCCCGCTTCGCCTTCCTTGCAGAAGCCGGCGTGCTCCAGCCACAGCAGAACCGAGATGGTGAAATTGTCATAGAGCTGCGCGACGTCGATATCGGCCGGACCGAGCTTGGCGGTGCGGAACGCATCCGCCAGCGCCTGCTTCTGGTGCGGCACGTACCACCAGCGCTCGTGCTCCATGTTCATGGTGGTGTGCGCCTGGCCCATGCCGGCGATGACCACCGGCTTCTTCTTCAGGTCGCGGGCGCGATCGAGGCTGGTGACGATCACGCAGACCCCGCCGTCGGAAATCAGGCAGCAATCGAGCAGCCGCAGCGGCCGCACGATCGGCCGCGAATTCTGGTGCTCGTCGATCGTAATCGGCGTGCGCATCACCGCATGCTCGTTCATCGACGCATGCTTGCGGCAGGCGACGGCAACCTCGGCGAGATGCCGGCTGGTGGTGCCGTATTCATGCATGTGGCGATCGGCGGCGATGGCGCTGTTAGCCGCCGCGCCGAGCATGCCCCACAGGCCCCAGCTCAGTTCGCCGCCGCTGGCACGGTTGAAGGTCACGCCGCCGGTCTTGGCGGTGTCGCCGAAGATGCAGGCGACCGTCGTGGCGAGCCCGGCATGGATCGCCATGGCCGCCATCTGCACGAGACAGCCACCGGTGGCGCCGCCCATGGTCATGCTGCCGGTGTAGCGGGGATTGATGCCCACGGCCTCGCCGAAGCGAAGATAATGCAGGCTGCCTTCCGGCGACGTCGTGCCCGGCATGGTGAGAATGCCGTCGATGTCTTCCTTGCGCAACCCGGCGTCCGCAATGGCGCGCTTGAACGCGTCGATGCCGAGATCGAGCGGCGTGCGACCCTGCAACGTCCCCTGCTCAGTCGCGCCAACTCCGGCGATGGCGATACGCCCGGCAATACTCATGTCGTCTAACGTCCCTTGAAGTCAGGCTTGCGCTTCTCGCGGAACGCCGCCCGGCCTTCGGCGCGGTCCTGCGTGTCGCGAATGATGGTGAACAAGGTCCGCTCGAGCGCCAGCCCCTGCGTCAGCGGCATATCGATGCCGTCGCGAATGGCCTTGCGAGTCATCTGCACCGACAGCGGCGCGTTGGCGGCGATGCGGTCGGCGAGTTGGCTGGCGGTAGCGACGAGCTCACCCTGCTCCACCACCTGGCTGACCAGCCCAATCGCCAACGCCTCATCGGCGCCGATCCGGTCGCCGCTCAAGGCCAGATGCATGGCGCGTCCCATGCCGACGATGCGCGCGAGGCGTTGGGTGCCGCCGCTGCCCGGCATGCTGCCGATCTTGACCTCGGGAAGCGCGAAGGTGGCGTTGCGCGCGGCGATGCGGATGTCGCACAGCAAGGCCAGTTCCAGCCCGCCGCCGAACGCCATGCCGTTGATGGCGGCGATGACCGGCTTCGACAGATTGAGGTCGCGCACCAGCGCGCGGTTGTTACGGTCGAGTTGCGCCGCGGGGCCCGAGGCCGGCGGCGGCGCGGCGGTGAGATCGGCGCCGGCGCAGAACGCTTTGTCCCCCGCGCCGATGAGCACGGCGACGCGTTTGCCCGCATCGGCGTCGAAGGCCAGCAATGCCGCCTCCAGCGCATCGCGCATGTCGAGCGACAGCGCGTTGCGCGCGTCCGGCCGATCGAGCGTGATCAGCGATACCAGATCGTGGGAAGCGACCGTGATGCCCATCAGCGAACCTCCGGCAGGCCGTTGCGGAGAAGATCGCGGCCGATGGTCCAGCGGTGGATTTCCGACGGGCCTTCGACGATCCGATAGGCGCGCGTCACCCGCGACATGTATTCGAGCGGCAGTTCCTTGCTCACACCCATGCCGCCGAACAACTGGATGGCGCGGTCGATGACGCGGCCGACCATTTCTGGGCCCTGCACCTTCACCATCGAACCATCGAGACGAATGTCGCTATCGCCGCGGTCGACCCGGCTGGCGAGCCGGTACACCGCGAGCCGCACGGCCTCCATCTCCTGATAGCTGTCGGCAATCCAGAACTGCACCGTCTGGCGGTCGGCAAGCTTGCTGCCGAAGGTCGAGCGCGAATTGGCCTGCTCGATCATCATCGTGATGCAACGCCGGGCGAGCCCCAGACAGCGGGCGGCAATTTCAGCACGGCGGATGCTCAGGCGGCGCTGCAACGGCGCGAATGCCTGCCCGACCTCGCCCAGCACATGACTGTCGTCGAGCTCGACTGATCCATAGTGAACTTCGTAAGGGTGATACTCGCCGATCATCGGGAACGAGCTCGGCACCGTCAGGCCGGGCGTATTGCGATCGACGAGGAAGGCCGTCATGCCGCCGCGCGCCTTCTTGGCGGGATCGGTAACGGCGATGGTGATGATGAAATCAGCGTCGCGCGCGCCGCTGATGAATATCTTGGTGCCGTTGAGCACCCATTTTCCATTGCGGCGCTCGGCCTTCATGGAAATGCCGCCCGCGTCCGAACCGGCGCCCGGTTCGGTAAGCGCGAGACAGGATTTCTTGGCGCCGCTGGCGTAAGGCAGCAGATAGCGCTCGATCTGATCGCCTTTGCAGCAGTCCTTCAGAAAATGGAGGTTCGGGCTGTCCGGCGGCAACACGAAGGGCGTGATCGAATATTTGAGCTGCTCGATGGCGACGATCTTGGCGAGCGCGCCGAGATCCTGGCCGCCGAACTCCTCCGGTACATCCATGCCCCAGAGGCCGATTTCGCGGGCCTCTTCCTGAAGCTTCTTCACGGTCTCGGGCGGCAGCAGCGGGTTGTCGGTAAAGCCGCGTTCGGCATCGCGGCGGATCACCGTCTGCTCCAGCGGTAACAGCTTGTCGCGGGTGAAGCGCGCGACAAGGTCGCGCACCATCCGGATGTCTTCGGGCAGATCGAAATTCATGGCGTCGGTCATTTGATGACCCCTTGCGCGGCGAGCGCCTCGTATTGTTCGACGCTCAGGCCGGCAAGCGCCGGCAGTTCGTCATTGTGCTGGCCGAGCAGCGGCGCGCAGGTCCGGTAAGCCGTCGGCGTGCGCGAGAATTTGGCGGCGATGCCGTGGTAGAGCGTGCACCCCATGACGGGGTGTTCGAGGTTCTGCCAGAAGCCGCGCGCCTTGAGATGGGCGTCGTCGCCGACAAGAGCGGCCGGCCTCGCTACGACGCCGGCGGCGATGCCTGCGGCTTGCAGGAGGCGCTCGGCTTCCTCGGCAGGACGCGCGCGGGTCCAGGCGGCAAGAGCGTAACCGATGTCGGATGCGTTCGCGCAGCCGAGCAGTTCGCACAATGCATCAAGCGGTGCGCTGGCCTTGACGGCGATGGCGCACCAGCGGTCGTCGCCGGCGCATTGAAACGTGCCGCGCAGGGCATAGCCGTCCTTGGCCTCTCCCGGCGCCGCCACATGACCATTGGCCGCATAGTCGAGCACGGCGTCGGGAAAAGCGGCCATCGTGGACTCGATCTGCGAGATCGAGATCTCCTGTCCTTTGCCGGAGCGCCGCCGCCATGCCAGCGCCGCGAGCACCGCGAAGGTAGCGTGCAGCGGATTGGGCAGATGATCGGGAAAATTGGTGCCGGTGCCGACCGGCACGCGGCCGGGCGCGCCGCCGAGGCCGAACATGCCGATGATGGCGGCGATGCTCATGCCGTAGCCGATATAGTCGCGGTAAGGTCCCCTCGCGCCGGCCATCGGCATCGACAGGAAGACGATGCGCGGATTGACGGCGGCGACGTCGGCATATTCGAGGCCGAACTTCTTCATCGCCTTAGGCGAGAACGAATTGGCCATGACATCGGCGTTGCGCGCCATATCGAGAATGAGCTCGCGCGCGCCGGGCGCCTTCATATCGATCGACACGCTTTTCTTGTTGGTGTTGCGCACGGCGAAATAGCCGCTTTCCTCCAGGCTGCGCTTGCCGACCAGCGGTTCGGCGCGGCGCAACTGGTCCGGTCTCGTCCGCGACTCGATCTTGACCACCTCGGCGCCGAAGTCGGCGAGGATCTTGGTAGTAAACGGCCCGGCACCGACCCAGGTGAAGTCGATGACGCGGATACCAGACAGAGGAAGTTTGGCGGTCATGCCAGGGCCTCGTCGGCGAGCAGCGTCTTGCGCATCGCGTCGGTCTGTTCGCCGAGCAGCGGCGCGCGATAGCCGGCGGCCCACGGCGTTTGCGACAGATGATAGGGCGCGCCGGGCCCTCTCAGTTCGGTACCGTCGATTTCGCCGATGCGGGTGAAGAACCCGCAGGCATTAAGATGGGCGTCGTTGAAGGCCTCGCGACTGTCATTGATCGGCGCAATCGCAATGTGGCGAGCCTGGCCCTGCTCGAACAGTTCCTGCTTACCGCGCGTCGCGGCGAAGGCGGTGAAGATGGTGCGGAACTTCGCCTTGTTTTCAGGCTTCGCCTTGAAAGCGTTGTCGAACCATTCCGGCGCGCTGAGGCTGTCGGCGTCCGGCACCTCGCTCTCACGCAGCCATGCCACGACGTCGGACCAGCCGGTGCCAAGCCCGGAGTCGGCGGCGTAGAGAAGCACGTAGCCATCGCGACACGGGTAGATGCCGATGCCGGCCTGGCGCTCGCCCTCGCTGAGGCGCCGCCGCTCGATACCCTTCAGCGTCAGGAATTGCGGCGCGGTTTCGGTGCCCAGCGCGACCACTTCCTGCATCGAGACGTCGATGAACTGGCCCCCGCCCACCGCCTCCCGGCCGAGATAAGCGATCATGCTCATCACCGCGGCGTATTGCGCGCTGCTGTAGACAGCGAGTTCGCCCTCCACCACGAGCGGGCCGCGATCGGCATAACCGGTCAGCCACGCCATGCCGCCGGCCGCCATCGCCACCATGTCGTCGCCGGCGTCCTGCGCGCGCGGGCCGCTCTGGCCGAACGGCGTCACGCTGCACCAGACGATATCGGGGTTGAGTGCGCTGACCTGCTCATATGCGAGGCCGTCGGCCTTGCGCGCGCTTTGCAGGCGGTCGTCGAGAACGATGTCGGCATTGCGCAGCATGCCACGCAGCAGCGCGCGGTCGCGTTCGTCACACAGGTCGAGCACGACGCTTTTCTTGCCGGCGCTCAGATATTGAAAGTGCAGGCTGGCGTTGTCGTCCCGCCTGTCGCCGAGGAATGGGCCCTCACGGCGGGCATCGATGCCGCCGGGCGGCTCGACCATTGTGACGTCGGCGCCGAGATCAGCGAACAGCTTGCTGGCGTAACCCAGAGATTGCGTGAGATCGAGCACGCGGAGACCCGCGAGCGCCTTGTCATCTGTCGTGCCGCCAATCATCCGGTGCCCCCCAGCCGCATGCCGAGGAGACTCGAAAGCTGCGCGGCCGCTTCGACCACCAAAGCGCGCAGCTTGTCCTCGCGATCGTCGAAACGCCCGCTCGGACCGGTGACGGTGATGCAATAAGCGTTGCCGTCGTGGCTGAATACGGGCGCGGCGATAGCGGTCGCGCCGCGCACGCGCTCGTTCTGGGTGACGGCGTAACCCTGCTTTTTGATCTTCACGAGCGCCTTCTTGAGACGCGCCTTGTCGACTTCGGTCGGCTTGCCTTGCGACTTGATGACCCGCTCGACCTCAGAGTCCTTCATCCGCGACAGGAACACCTTGCCGGTCGCGCCGTGCAGCAGCGGCAGGCGCGCGCCCGGCGTGACGATCGACTTGAGCGACGACTTGCTCTCCACCGCGTCGAGACAGACGCGATGATCGCCGTCGAGCATGCTGATCTCGGCGGTCTCGCCCGTCTTGGCCGCCAGCATCTCCAGATGCGGATGCGCGATGTCGCGAATGCCGAGCGATTTCTGTGCAATACTCGCCAGCGTCATAAGCTTGTGTGATAGCCCATAAGACTGGTTCTCGAGCTGGATCAGATAACCGGCACCCACAAGGGTCGCGAGAATTCGGAACGTCGTCGTCTTCGGCAGCGAGATGGCCTGCGAGATCTCCTGCAGCGACATGCGCGGCTTTTCGTCGCTGAAGCACTCCAGCACGGCCAGCGACCTTTGCAGCACCCGAATCATGCGACTTCTCCATGCGCGGCGGAGCGGCTCGTCCACTCCCGCAGAACGCCGTCGCGATCTGCGCCGGCTTCGCCGATCATCGCACCGGGTACCGGCGGTGTCAGTGTCAGCGCGTATGGCACCCCCAGAACATTCGCAAAGGCGCCGCCGGATGTCGGCATCCGGCGCAACATGCCGCGCGCGGCGAGTGTTTCATCGGCGAACACCTCGCCGAGTTCACGAATGACGATGTCGTCCGCGCCGGCGCGCCGCAGCAACCAGCGGCCTTTGTCATCGCGCGTCACATCGCCTGTAAAGCTGGCGACAGGATATTGCGCGCCCTGCTCCATCAGCCATTTCAGCGCCGCGAGCATCGACACATCGACGTGATACGCGAAGCCGGTACGATCACGCAGCCGAAGCGCGGCGAGAATGCCGAGCACCGCGACATGGCCGGACAGAAGATCGGCAATGGAGAAGCCGACCTTGCACGGCGCCGCGCCGCCGCCAACCCGTGTCATAATGCCGCTTTCGGCCTGGATCACGGTGTCGAGCGCCGCGTCCTGCGCACCGTGATGGCCATATCCCGAGATCGAGCAGTAAATGAGATGTGGATGGCGACGCGCGACCGCATCGACACCGAAGCCGAGCTTGTCAAGCGCGCCGGCCTTGAGATTCTGCACCAGTACATCGGCATGACGGAGCAGCGTATCGAGAACCGACCGGTCGCCCTCCTTCGACAGATCGAGCACCACCGAGCGCTTGCCGGTGTTGTAGTGCGCAAAATAACCGCTGACATGACCGGCACGCGGCGACCAGGCGCGCGACACCTCGCCGCCCGGCGGCTCCACCTTGACGACGTCGGCGCCGAGGTCGGCGAGCGAGCGGCCGGT
The DNA here is from genome assembly GCA_035556455.1 of Pseudolabrys sp. Taxonomy (GTDB): domain Bacteria; phylum Pseudomonadota; class Alphaproteobacteria; order Rhizobiales; family Xanthobacteraceae; genus Pseudolabrys. The sequence goes on along the minus strand of DATMEX010000067.1, from coordinate 73,501 downwards.
GATCGGGCCTGCGGTGAAAGGGCCGATTTCCACGACGCGAATGTCCTTGAGCGGCAAGGCACCAGCGGTCTTCGCCGCACGTGCCGCTTTGCCGGCTCGCGCCGTCGCGACAAGGCCGAAGGGAAGTGCACTGCCGCCCTCGCCCGCGCCGGCCGCAATGGCTCCGGCGGGAATACCGCTCTTCTTCAGCAGCGCCGAAAGTTCGGTCACGCGCTGCGTGCGCGTCCACGCTTCGACCAACGCATCGACTGCGGCGATATTGGCGCGGCGCGCATTCATATCGATGAAAGCAGCCTCTGCCGCCTTGTCGGCCTGCCCCATGAGACCGAGCAGCTTCTTCCACTGCGCGTCCGAGCTGGTGCAGATCATGATGAAGCCGTCGCTCGCGGCATAAGCGTTCCACGGCGCGCAGATCGAATGGCGCGCGCCTTCGCGATAGCCGGAGCCCTTGCCGGCCATCGCCTGCGCGATGAATGTACCGAGCAGGCTGGCATTGGTATCCCACAGCGAGGCGTCGATATCCTGCTCCGGGCCGCCGGCCTCGACGACACGCAGCGCCGCCAAAATGGCCGCCGCCGCATCGATGCCGGCGAAGACCTCGAGCACGGGCGCCATCACCGGCTGCGGCGGGCCGTCAGCCAGACCGCTGGTCCCCATCAAACCGCCGAGCGCCTGCATGACGATTTCCGGATCGTCGGCCGCGATCGAGGGATGCCGCAGCGCGCCGGTCGCCGAGATGAAGCAACGGACGCCCACCGCGCGAGGCAGCCTCGCATCGCGCGCACCGACATAGGCATGCGCCCCCGCACTCGCCACGTCGCGCACGACGCTGCCGCCGAGCCGCGCCAGCAGACCGGCGCAGACGGCGGCCGCGTAACGGCCGTCACCCTGCACGATCTTGATGCCGCTGAGCGCCGCTTCGGCGTCCATTGCGATCAGCTCCGAAATGCGTCGAGCCCGGTGAGTTCGCGTCCCTGGATGAGCGCGAGGATCTCGTTGGTGGCGTCCGGGATCGGCAGCATGCGCACGTCGCGATACATCGCCTCGAGCTTGGCTTCGCGGCTGATGCCCATGGCGCCGTGCACCTGGATCGCCAGCGAAATGGCGTCATGGCAGGCGGTGGTCGCGTAACGCTTGGCCATCGCCGAAGTGCCGTTGGCACGCTCGCCGCGATCGATGGCGTCGAGCGCGTAATAGCAGAGCAGACGGCTGGTGGTGATCGCGGTCTGAATGTCGGCGAGGTTCTTCTGGATCAACTGGAAGCCGCCGATGGCCTTGCCGAACTGCTTGCGCATGCCGGCATAGGAGACCGCAGCATCGAAGGCCTTCTGCGCGAGCTGCGTCGCGGCAAGACCGACCAGCGGACGGTTGCCGTTCCAGGTCAGTGTCAGCACCTTGGCGGCGTCGCCGGCCGAGCCGAGCGCGTTGTTCTTAGACGTCTTGGTGTTGTCGAAGAAAACTTCGGCAAGGTGCCCCTGGCGCAGGCCGAGGGTCGCGGTTTCCTGGGTCTTGAAGTCGGACTTGTCACGCTCGCAGACGACGCGGCGCATGCGGATCGAACCGTCGGCCTGGGTTTCGCCACAGGTGACGTTGATGGTGTCGCAGATCGAGGCGTTGGTGATCCAGGCTTTGCTGCCGTTGATCACCAGCATGTCGCCGTCCTCGCGCACACGGGTTTTGACGCCGCGCGGGTCGGATCCGATATCCGGCTCGGTGGTGCCGGTGCAGCAGATCTTTTTGCCCTCGAACAGCGGCGTGAGAATGCGCTCGCGCTGCTCCGGCGTGCTTTCGGCGTAGATGCGCGCAATGGTGCACTCATGCGCCAGAAGCGAGATCGCCACCATGGCGGGCAGCTGTTCGAACATCAGGCCGTAGTTCAGCATGCTCATCCCGGAGCCGCCGGCCGATTCCGGCAAGCGCGGCGCCGTCAGCCCCTGGCTGGCCAGCACGCCGTAGATGCGCAGCATCTCTTCCTTCGGCAGCGGCGTGTCAGCATCGTTACGGTCGAGCACCGGCTGGATGTCGCGTTCCACCATGCGGATGGCGGAATCGCGCACCATGGTCTGTTCGTCGGAAAGTGTGAATTGCATGTCTTGGTGTCCGATCAGGGCATAACGAAGCCGCCGTTGACGCTGAGAACCTGGCCGGTGATCCAGGACGCGTTACGGCTGGCAAGAAAAGCGATGGCGGCGCCGATATCGGTCGGCTCGCCGATGCGCCGGGTGGGATACATCTTGAGGACGGCCTGCACGCGCTTGGCGTACTTCTCGTCGCCCATCTGGGCACGCATGCCCTCCTCGCGCTCCTGGCGCAGTTCGGTGTTGGTCGCGCCCGGCGAGACGACATTGAGCGTGATGCCGTCCTTGCCGGCTTCCTGGGCCACCGACTTCACCAGCGCGATGACGCCGGCCTTGGCCGCGGCGTAATAGGACAGTCGCGCCTGGCCAATGCGCGCCGAGTCCGACGCGAGGCAAATGATGCGGCCGTATTTGCGCGCGCTCATCCCCGGCAAAGCCGCATGAATGACGTTCATCGGCCCATACAGGCAGACATCGACCATGCGCTTCCAGTCGGCCGGACCGGAGTCTGCGAACAGCTTGTCGTCGAGCACGGCGGCGCAATTCACCACGACGGACAGCGGGCCGAGATCCTTCTCGACCGCGGCCATCATCGCCTTGACCTGCTCAAGATCTGTGACGTCGGCCTTGAGGCCGGCAGTTCTGGCGCCGCTGCTCGCGGCGAGCTTCTGCGCCGACGTCTTGGCGGCTTCGCCATTGATATCGGCGAGCGCCACATTGCAACCGTCCGCGGCCAGCAGTTCGGCGGCGGCATAGCCAATGCCGCGCGCCCCGCCGATGATCAGAACGGTTTGTCCCTTGATTCCGTAATCCACAATAACCTCTGATTGAAAAAAAGCGCCGCCAACCGCGGTGCGTTAGCGCTTGGCGCGATACTGGCGGAAATTCGGCTTCCGCTTCTCCAGGAAGGCGCGGATGCCCTCCATGTTTTCCGTGTTGCCGTATATCGAGGCGAGCAGTTCGGCAGTCGGGAAATAGGAGCTGTAGAACTCCTGATCGGAGCCGGCATTGAGCGCCAGCTTGGCGATGCGCAGGCTTTGCGGGCTCTTGTCGAGAATGTCCTGGCACAAGGCATCGACGCGGGCGTCGAGTTCTTCCGGCTCGCAGACCTCGTTGACGAGACCCATGTCAAGCGCCTGCTGCGCGGTGTAAAGCCGGCAGGTGTAGACCATCTCACGCGCCTTGCGCTCGCCGACATAGCGGGCGAGCAACTGGCAGGCGCCCCAGATCGGAATGCTGCCGACGCGAGGGCCGGTCTGACCGAACTTGGAATCGCTGGAAGCGACCGAAAGGTCGCAAAACAGGTGGATTTCGTTGCCGCCGCCGACGCAATAGCCGCGCACCTTGGCGATTACCGGCTTGTCGATCATGCGCATCGCGGTGGACAGCGCGATAAGGCGGCGCATATGCGTGCGGCCGACTTCCGGATAGCGCTTGCTCTGATCGCCGACATCGCCGCCCGCGCAGAACGCCTTGTCGCCGGCGCCGGACAGGACGACGACGCCGACTTCCGGATCATCGGCCGCGATCGAAATCGCGCGCGTCAGTTCCTCGTAAGTCTGCGGACGCACCGCGTTACGAACCTTGGGACGATTGATGACGATATTGGCAATGCCGCCCTGCGCTGCGTACGTGATGTCGTCGAACTGAACCATTCCGTTTCCACCCGATATTGCGGTCATTTTCGCTCTGCCATGACCGGCGGTTATCGCACCGTGACGAGAAGTCTTTGGTGCACTCAGACGATCTGAACCATTGTTTTTACGCCTGTGGCATATAGTCCACTAGACGGAACGCGTTCCACACCATAGAATTCGCTTCGACAGTTTGTCAACGCTCCCGACGATCCGACGATAGAAACGGGCATCGCGAGCAAATGCGGAGGAAACCGAGGACATGTCTTCACTTATCAAGTCGGTGGGAATCACGGTCGCGCTCGCCGGCGCGCTCGTGTCGACCCATGCGTCGGCACAAAATACGATTCGGATCGGCGCGCCGCTGGAGTTGAGCGGTCGTTTCGTTGCTTACGGCGCGCAAGGAAAGCGCGGCGTTGAAATGGCCGTCGATGTTTACGGTGGAAAGATCGGCGACAAGAAGATCGAGGTTCTGTTCCGCGACGTGCAGAGCAACAACCAGGTCGCGGTGACGGCGTTCACCGAACTGACCCAGCAGGAGAAGGTCGATTTCGTCATCGGCCCGATCGCGTCCGGCATCGTCGCGGCGTCCGTTCCCGCGTGGCGTCAAAGCAAGCCGCTCTGGATCGTTCCAGGATCCTCTTCGACGCAGCTCGAAGAAGCGATGAAGGGAGAACCGCTGTTCTTCCACACCTATCCGTGGGCCTACCAGTATCACGAAGGCACGGCGAAGGCGCTCGCCGAGGCGATGGGCAAAGGCAAGAAGGTCGCCATCGTTTATTCTGACGGCGCCTATGGCCGCGAACAATTGCCCTGGGCCAAGGAGTTCTACACCAAGAACGGCTTCACCGTCGTCGCCACCGAACTCGTTCGCGAAGGCGCCGCCGATCTCAATCCGGTGCTGCAGAAGATTCGTCTGACTCGCCCCGACGTTCTCGTCGGCATCGTGCAGACGACCGACGGCATTCAGCTGGCAAAGCAAATCCACGTCGCCAAGCTGAACATCCCTGTGCTTGTCGGCACCGCCTACCCGCAGCTTCAGGAATGGTCGCAGGCCACCGGCGAAGCCGCCGACGGCTGGATCGGCGCCACCACCTATCTGCCGGGCATGAAGCGCGCGGCAGATCCCAAGCTTGCGAAGCTGTTTCCGTCGCTGACCGACTGGGAAGCCGATTTCAAGAAGCGCTACAATCGCGAACCGGAATTCCTCGACGTCACCAACTACACCTCGGCGATGCTGCTCCTCGTCGCCATCGAGCGCGCCGGCTCGACCGACAAGGACAAGGTCGCCAAGGAACTGACCACGCTGAACATCCAGACCATGCTCGGCACCTCCAACTTCGTGCCGACGCCGGGCGGCGCGCTGCATCAGGCGTTCAACGACATGGTCGTGTTCCAGCGCGTCGGCGAGAAGTTCGTCGTGCTGTATCCGGCCGACGCCGCGGACGGCAAACTCAAGCTCAAGCAATAGCCCCTATACCGGCCTGCGAAGTCGTCGCAGGCCGGTCCTTCCGGGTCGAACTTTTTCCGGAGCCGATTTTCATGTCTCTTTTCTGGCAATGCCTCGTCGACTCGCTGTTGCTCGGCGGTCTCTACAGCCTGATGTCGATCGGGCTTTCGCTCGGTTTCGGCGTCACGCGCATCATCAATTTCGCGCATGGCGAGATGATCATGTTCGGCGCCTACGGCGCCTATTTCGGGTCCGTCCTGTTGGGCGTCGATCCCCTGCTTTCGCTGCCTCTTGTCGCGATTCTCGTCGCGGTCACGGCCGCCGTCGTGTTCAAGGCCCTCATCGAGAAGGTCCTGGACGCACCCCACATCAATCAGATCCTCCTGCTGTTCGGCATCAGCCTTGCGCTGCAGAACGTCGCCGCCATCCTGTGGACAGGCGACGCGCGCTCCGTCTCGACGCCGTACTCGCTGACGGCCTTCGAGTTCGAGGCCCTTCTCGTTCCGCACGGCCGGGTCATCGCATTCGCCACCGCCGTGGTCCTGATCGTCGCGCTGTTCTGCTGGCTCCGCTTCAGCGAGCTTGGCCGCGCGACCCGCGCGGTCGCCGAGAACGGCCAGGCAGCGACGCTGATGGGCATCAATGTCTCGCGGATGTACATGCTGTCATTCGGCATCAACGCCGCCCTCGGCGCAGCGACAGGCGCCATCAGCGCGTTCCTGCTGACCATCACGCCCTTCATGGGCTTCCACATGCTGATCAAGGCCTTCGCGATTGTGGTGCTGGGCGGCCTGGGTAGCGTGACCGGAACGATCCTTGGCGCCTTCGCGCTGGCCTTCGCCGAGACCTGGGTAAGCTACTACGTGCCTGAAGGAAACGGATGGGCTGAAGGCGTCGCCTTCGTCGTTCTTTTGTGCGTTTTGATCATCCGTCCGAAGGGAATTCTCGGACAAGCCGTGGCGGTGCATTGATGAAGGCCCGGATTGCTATTTTTCTGGTTCTCGGTGTCGCGGTAATCCTGCTTCCGCTCATCGCGCCACCCGTGATGAACAACATGATCCTTCGCGTTGGCAGCCTCGTGATGCTAGCGATCAGCTGGAATCTCGCGGCCAATGCCGGACTCATCTCGCTCGGGCATTCGGCGTTCTGGGGGCTCGGCAGCTATGCGGCGCTTCTGGTCGCCAACAAGCTAGGATGGCCATTCTTCGCCTCACTCATTCCGGCAATGATCGTCGGCGCAATATCGGCCGTGGCTATCGCGGTGATCACCGGCCGGCTCAAGGGCATCTTTTTCGCCATCTCGATGCTGGCCCTGTCGGAAGGCTTGCGCGTCATCGCCGTGATGACGCCGGGCTTCACCGGCGGCGGCGCCGGCGTATTCATCGACCAGGCGCTGCGGCCGAGCACGCAGACCGTCGCGATGGTCACGGCGTTCTGCGCCGTCGCCTGCGGGTTCATCGCGTACTGGATTTCGCTGACGCCGTTCCACTACGCCTGCCGCGCCATGCGGAACAATGAAAGCGCGGCGGAAATGCTCGGCATCAATCCGCTGCGGTTTCGGATCGCCGTGCTCAGCCTGTCCGGCGCGATGGCTTCCCTCGCCGGCGGCGTGAACATCTGGTACAGCGGCTTCCTCGACCCGATGATCGGCTTCGACCTCCACGTCACCATCCTGGCTCAGATCGCGCCGATCCTGGGCGGCATCCATACGCTGGCCGGTCCGATCATCGGCGCCTTCGCCACCATCGGTCTGTCGGAGGCGACGCGCACCCTGCTCGGCGAGCAAGGCGTCAGCCTGCTGGTGTATGGCCTGATCCTGGTGTTCTCCATTCTCTACATGCCTAAAGGCATTGTCGGCACCTGGAACAGCTGGGTTCAATACCGGTCGCGTGGCACCGCCGGCGCCAAGATCGAGACGACGAAGGCGGCCCCGCTATGAAGACCCTGCTCGATGTGGAAGGCCTGCGCGCCGGCTATGACGACTCTATCGTGCTGCAGGACATCAGCCTGACGGTGAACGAAGGCGAGGTCGTCGCCCTGCTCGGCGCCAACGGCTCCGGCAAGACGACGACCATGCGCGCAGTCACCGGCCTGATCCGGCCGTTCAGCGGCAAGATCACCTTCGCCGGCCAGGACCTGCTGGCCGTCGAGCCGCACAAGCGCGTCGATCTCGGCATAGCGCTCTGCCCGGAAGGACGTCAGGTGTTCCCGAACATTTCCGTCGAGGAAAATCTATTCCTCGGCTCGTTCTGCAAACGCTCCCGCCCGGATCGCAAGCGGACGCTGGACAGCGTCTATTCGCTGTTCCCCAAATTGGCGGAACGGCGCGAGCAGAAAGCCGGCCTCATGTCCGGCGGCGAGCAGCAGATGCTCGCGGTCGGTCGCGCCCTGATGAGCAAGCCCACGATGCTGCTGCTCGACGAGCCCTCGCTCGGCCTGTCGCCGAAGATGGTGCAGATCCTGTTCGGCGCCATCGCCCAGGTCGCCAAGAGCGGCATCAGCATTCTGCTGGTCGAACAAAATGCACAAGCGGCCTTTGCCGTGGCAAGCCGCGGTTATGCCATCTCGATGGGCCGCGTGACGGCCAGCGGCTCGATCGCGGAACTCACCAAGTCCGGCGCGCTGCAGAGCTCCTTCCTGGGCTCACACCAGCCAGCCGCGACCGCGTAGCGCCGGGAGACAGACATGCTTGAGATCGAGAACGTCACCAAGCGCTTTGGCGGATTGTACGCAATCAACGACCTGACGCTGTCGCTGAAGAAAAATCAGCTGCTCGGCGTCATCGGCCCCAACGGGGCCGGCAAAACCACGCTGCTCAATGTGATCACCGGCTACTTCCGGCCGAGCCAGGGCAAGATCACGTTCGAGGGTGAACGTATAGACGGCAAAGCGCCCTATGAAATCTGCCGCCTCGGCATCGCCCGCACTTTTCAGGTCGTGCAGCCCTTCCCCGAGATGAGCGTCCTAGACAACGCCATGACCGGCGCACTGTTCTCACGCGAGGGCATCACAATCCGCAAGGCGCGCGACCGCGCGATGGAAGCCCTCGAGATGGTCGATATCGCCCATCAGGCCGATGTGATGGCGGGTGCGCTGACGCTCGGCGCCAAGAAGAAGCTCGAGCTTGCCCGCGCGCTGGCGACACAACCGCGTCTCTTGTTGCTGGACGAGGTGATGGCCGGCTCGCCGCAGTCCGACATCGACGATCTGATGAAGCTCCTGCAGCGCATTCATGCCAAGGGCGTGACGATCCTGATGATCGAGCACCTCGTCCACGTCATCATCGCGCTGGCGCAACACGTCTTCGTGCTGAACTTCGGTCAGGAACTGTTCCAGGGCAAACCGAACGATGTGATCTCGCATCCCGAAGTCATCGAATCCTACCTGGGCAAGCCGCTCGAAGCCCTCGCCGCCGAAAGTTGACCGCGAACGTCACGATGACTACCGCGACGACAGACATGCAGATGGCAGCGCAGATCGCCGGCGCCGGCAACGATGTCGTCCTCATTCATGGCGGACGTGGCTCGCATACGCACTGGGTTCGCAATATCGAGCCGCTGGCGCGGGAGCACCGGATCATTGCGCTCGACCTGCCCGGCTTTGGCGATTCACCGGACGTACCGGGCGACATCGGAGCGGACGATTATCTGTCGCTGGTGGTGGACGGCATCCGCCGGCTGATCGGCGACCGCCCCGCATCGATCGTCGGCTTCTCATTCGGCGGCGCGGTGTCCGCGCATGTCGCCCGCCGTCTCGGCGATCAGTGCCGCAGGCTGGCCCTGCTCGGGCCCGGCGGCTTCGGCGAAGCGACGGGCCGCGTGCTTGATCTCAAGCCGGCGCCCAAGGCCATTGATATCGACCCGCGATACCGCGCCGTGATCAGGCACAATCTACTCGCAATGATGCTGCACGATCCGGCCGGCGTCAGCGAGGAAACCATCGACATCCAGTGTCACAACATCGCGCGCGGCCGCTTCAACAGCCTCAAGGTCAGTCTGCGGCCGACGCTGATCGGCGATATCGCGGCGATGAGCTGCCCGCTGGCGATGGTGTGGGGCGCCAACGACACCGTCGCCTATCCCAGTCCGCAGGCGCGCGCCGCCGACTGCCAGGCCGTTCGGCCCGATCTCGAACTGACCATCGTTCCCGGTGCCGGCCACTGGGTCCAGTATGAAGCGGCAGACGCGGTCAACGCGCTGCTGCTGGATTTCCTTCGCAGAAATTGAACGGACTTAACGACAAAGGATCCACGACGTGACCTACAAAAACATCAAGACCAGCCGCGACGGCGCCGCCTTCATCATCACCTTCAATCGCCCCGAGCGCCGCAACGCCATTAGCGTCGAGACCATGGACGAACTGATCGCCGCCGGCCAGGAAGCCGATGCAATACCGGATGTCTTTGGCATCATCCTCACCGGCGGCATGGAATACTTCTCGGCCGGCGCCGACCTCAACGATGCCCTGGCGATCAAGGGCGCCGCCGATGGCCTCGCCTATTTCAAGCGCTGGCACCGGCTCTGCGATGTCTACGAAAACCTGACCAAGCCGGTCTTCGCCGCCATCGAAGGCTTCTGCATGACCGGCGGCTGCGAATTCGCCATGGCTTGCGACATCCGCATCGCGGCCGAGGATTCGACCTTCGCCATCACCAGTTCGAAGATAGGCACCGTTGCCGGCGCCGGCGGCACGCAGCGCCTCGCCCGCCTCGTCGGCCCGTCCAAAGCGATCGAAATCATGTTCTCGGCCGACCCGATCGACGCCGCCGAGGCGCACCGCATCGGGCTCATCAACCGCAAGGTCGCCAAGGGCCAGGCGGTTGCTGAAGCCAAGAAGATGATCAAGGTCTATGAGAACCGCGCGCCGCTGAGCCTCGCTTTCATCAAGCGCGTCGTCTACCGCGGCCTGCAGATGGATCTCGCCTCCTCGCTCGAATTCGAGGCGTTTCTGGTCTCGACCATCTACAGCTCGCAGGACCGCAAGGAAGGCATCTCCGCCTTCCTTGAGAAGCGTCAGGCCAAGTTCCAGGGCAAGTAAGATCGCAACGGAAACGACAGGACATGGCCCAATCCAGAACCGAAACGCGCCTTCCGCTCGCCGGCGTGCGCGTGGTCGATTTCAGCCGGCTGCTGCCGGGACCCTGGTGCACCCAGATGCTGGGCGATCTCGGCGCCGAGGTCATCAAGGTCGAGCAGCCCGGCGCGGGCGATGTCGCCCGGCACAATCCACCGAGGTATCGTGAGAGCAGCGTTTACTTCAACAGCGTCAACCGCAACAAACGCAGCCTGTCGCTCGATCTCTCGAAGCCGGCCGGCCGCGAAGTGACGCATCGCCTCATCGCCAAGGCGGACGTCGTCATCGAGTCGTTCCGGCGCGGCGTGCCGGCCAAGCTGGGCATCGACTACGACACCGCGCGCAAGCTGAAGCCGGACATCATCTACTGCTCGATCACCGGCTTCGGCCAGACAGGCGCCTATGCCGGAATTCCCGGCCATGACCTCGTCGTCCAGGCCGCCACCGGCCTGATCGCCGCGGCCGCGAACGGTGGCACCGCCACCGTGCCAGGCTTCCAGGCTGGCGACTATGCCGCCGCCGCTTACGCGACCATCGGCATTCTTGCCGCACTGAACCGCCGCCGCGACACCGGCATGCCCTGCTACATCGACACCTCGATGTTCGACAGCCTGTTCAGCATGTGCAACATCGTGCTGACGTCCGGTATGGCGCATATCGCCGGAAATCGCGGCGCCCAGGCGATGGAGGTCTGGGGTGGCAACCCGCGCTATTCGATCTACACGGCGCAGGACGGACGCGCTGTTGCAGTGTCGCTGCTTGAAGCACGCATCTGGAAATCATTCTGCGACCTGATCGGCCGCCCCGATCTGGTGTCCGCCGACGAATCGCACAGCGACCGCCACAGTAGCCATGGCGAGCGCGCCGCCATCTATCGCAAGGCGATTCAGGATTATTGCGGCTCGATGCCGCGCGACATCCTGATAGAAAAGATGCTCGCCGCCGACATTCCGATTTCGCTCGTCAACAGCGCCGACGAGGCGCTAGAGGACGTGCACGTCCGTGACCGCAAGTTGATCGAATGGGTCGAGCATCCTCTCGAAGGCCGTATTCCGCAGATCGCCAATCCACTGGGTGTCAGCGGCCTGACCGATACGCAGCGTTCCGTCGCCCCGGCACTGGGCGCCGACAACGACGCCATCCTGAGCGAACTCGGCTTTGACGAGACCGAGCGCGCCAGCCTGCGCAGCGACAACATCATCGGAACCTGACCGGGAGCCACTCATGTCGCGTACGCCGAACGCCGACGCCGTCAGCGCCTATATCGCCGGCACCAGCAACCGCGCGGTCCCGGAGCCTGTGCTCGAGGCGGCGCGCATGTGTCTGGTCGACTGGTTCGGTGTCGCCATCGCCGCGCGCGATGAAGGTGCGGCGCAGGTGGTGCGCAAGGTCGCCGGAGGGCGCAAAGGCGACGCCGCCGTGCTGTTCGGCGTACCGACCGACGAGCCCTACGCCGCGCTGATCAATGGCACCATGGCGCACTGCCTCGACTTCGACGACACCCATGTCGGCTCACTGGCCCATCTGAGCGGACCGACCTGGGCCGCGGCGCTCGCCGTGGGTACAGCCGTGAAGGCCGGACCGATCGACATCCTGCGCGGCTTCGTCACCGGATTCGAGGTCGGCGCGCGGATTGGCGCCGACAACTTCGGTGACGCGCTGAATACGCGCAGCCTGCATTCCACCGGATTTTGCGGCTGCTTTGCCGCCGCTGCCGCGGCGGGCGCCCTTTACGAACTCGACGCGCCGCAGGCGCTCAATGCCATCGGCGCCGCAGCGACGCAGGCTTCCGGCCTGACCGGCTCGTTCGGCACCATGAGCAAGCCGTTCCACGCCGGCAAGGCCGCGTTCAATGGTGTGCTGTCGGCGCAGCTCGCCAAGGCCGGCTTCGTCGCGGCGCAGGACTTGATAGAGCCCGGCACCGGCCTGTCGACGGCCTTGATCCAGGATCGTTCGCGGGCGATAGCTCCCATGCGTTTCGCGGACGACGACTGGGAGATCCTGCGCAACACCTTCAAGCCCTATGCGTCGTGCCTGCTGACGCATCCGGTGATCGACTCGGCGCGCAAGGCGCGCACGCAGATCGCCGGCCGCACCGTTGCCAGCGTCCAGGTGAACGTCCATCCGATGGCGGTTCAGCTCGCCGGCAATCCGGCGCCGCAGACGCCTCTCCAGGGTAAATTCAGCACCGCTTATTGTGCCGCGCTGGCGCTGAGCGGCCACGCCGCGGCCGCACCGGATTTCTCTCCCGAACGCCTGAGCGACCCTGCGCTGCGCGACCTCGCCGGTCGCGTGACGCTCCATGTCGCGCCTGAGATGGAGAAGACGGCAGCCTCGATCGTCGTCACATTGTCGGACGGCGCGACTGTCGCGACCGATACGCCTCTGGCGCTTGGCAACCCTGGCAATCCGATGAAATGGGATGACCTCCGCGCCAAATTCGTCGGCCTTGTCGAACCGATGCTGGGCCTCGGCACGGACGCCGTGTTCGACAATCTTCGGAATTTCGCTCGAGGGGGCGATCTCGCTGCGGTCCTCAACGAGCTCGACAAAGCAGACAACAGCGCGCGGAAGACGACCTAAGATTTACGAACCTGAATCTCGGCAAGCCGGGCCTGCTGCAGGACACAGAACGAATGCCAAGCCACATTTTCAGACCTTCGGCAACCGGTGGCGCGATGAGATCGGTCAATCAAGTTAAGCCGAAAATCCAGCCCTCTGCCCCCAACCTGCGTAGATAGGAAAGTGCGGGAAATGGCTTTCCGGCCCGCTCCTCGAAATCGCGCAAGCAGCCGCGCAACTTTTGATGCAAGGCTTCCGGCGCCGGTGGATCGTCGGGCGAACCGGGAATGGCTGCGCGTTCGAAGCGTTCGACAGTGCTGCCGCTGATCTCCAGCGCCACCATGCCGAACTCGATATCGCCGCCGCTCGGCTGTCCTGGGTCTTCGACGATAGTCAGTCGCCGCATCACCGAGGCAATGTCGCTCCGCTGCACCGTTTCCGCCGCATAGCTCTGCAAAGTCGGCACGCCGTCGAGGATCGCCACCGCGACGTTGAAGGGGCCGGAGAACTTCGCTTCCAGGCCGGTCGCCGGCCGGTCGTATTTCAGGACTTCGACGCTGCCTGCGGGCAGCGTAACTCTGAAATGGACGTCATCGCGGCGGGCGAATTCGGCACCGAGCCGTTCGCGGGCATCGAGCGCGACGCCGATCAGCCGATGGGCGGCATAGCAGCATGGATAGAGCTTGACCGAAACGTCTCCGGGATGCGCGACGAAGGCAGCATCCTCCGGCATGTCGACGCCGTCGGCGCCGCCGTAAAGGTCGATGAAACCGTTGCGGCCGAATACATCCGGCGCTCCGGTAACACCCGCCTGCGCCAGCCGCACCGCGCGCAGGCCCGCCACGGCGGCGAAGCCGGCATGCACCGGCTTGGCCTGCGTGCCGAAGTTGATGCGCAGGCCACCCGACATCGAACCGCACAGCGCAAAAGCCGACTTCAACTGATCCGGCGTGACCTTCATCAACCGCCCCACCGAGGCTGCGGCCGCAAACGCACCGACCGTCCCGGTGCCATGCCAGCCTTTGTTGTAGTGGCCCTGGCCCAGCCGCTGCCCGACCGCGCGCGCAGCGATCATGCCGGCGCAAAAAGCGGCGATCACATCGTCCGGCGCGCACGTCTCGAGCGGCTCCGAAGCAATGGCCGGCACGATGACCGCGCTCGCATGCGCCAGACTGACCAGATAGACGTCGTCGAAATCGAGCGCGTGAGCCGCCACCGCGTTGATCAACACCGCAGCCTCGAGGCTTTCGCAGCCTTCGCCGGACCATGTGGTCGCCGCGCCGCCGCCATAGGCCGCGAGCGTGTTGCGCATCACCGGTTCGAATGCACCGGGTGCGGCGACGCATATCGTGTCGGCAATGGCCCGTGTCGCCAACCGCCGCATGTCGCCGTCGGCGACCTCGCAGCGCAACACGGCATAGACGAGACGGTCAATAAAACTGGTCATCGGTCGCTCGCATGCCTTGTCGGGGGCCGTGGGTACAGGCCCTGATAGCCGAGCGCATGACTTAGCCGTTCCGCCTGCTGACGAATGAGGCCGCCGAGCTTTTTCTCGTTGGCAGGATCGAAGCGAACCTGCGGCAAGGTGATGCACAGGCTGCCGATCACCCGGTTGTCCATCTTGTATATCGGCGAGCCCATGCCGAGCGCGCCGCTGATCTTCTCGCCGTAAGACAGCGCGTAGCCACGCTCGCGAATTTCCTCGAGTTCCTGCTGCAATGTCTTGAAGCTTGGCAGCTTGCGGCCACTACCCGGCGCCGCCGCACCGGCTTTGTACGCCGCCGCCTGTTCTTCCTCGGAAAGGAAAGCGAGCACCGAGCGTCCAGTCGCGCCCCACAACAGGGTGTGCGCGTTGTAAAGCTGCATGTCGTAGCGCAACGGGTGCGACGAATTGATCGCCGCCAACACGCTGACCTGCAGCGTCGCCGGCAGGTAAGCGACCAGCATACAGGCCTCGTTGCAACGATCGACAACCTCCTGCATGAACGGCCGCGCGATGTCGTTGAGGTTGCGGTTGGCAATGAGCAGCGAACTCAGCCGGATCAGCTCGGCACCGCTCTGGTAATTGCGCGACTCGTCGTCCTTCTCGATGAGACCTTCGGAAGCGAGCAGATTGAGCAGGCGGTGCACGGTGCTGGCCGGCAGGTCGAGTGCTTCGGACAGTTCCTTGATCGACAGTGGCTGCTTTGCTTCAGCGATCGAGCGCAGCACCCGCACGACCCGCAGGACCGTTCCTGTCGATTTTGCGTCTGTGGCTTTTGCCATGGTCGAGATCGTTGTTTTCCTGGCGTTGCGAAGTTTCAGGCCCGGCTGTCAATGACGGCGTTGCGCGGCGTGGTGCAGAAATGGCTGCAAGCACGAAGCGATATCCCCTTGCCGCTCCAGCGACAGACATTGCTCGAGGAGTTGTTCGGCCGCATCCGTGTCAAGACGACGGCTTGCCAATTCGCGAAATTTGATCGCCAGATCGGCATCGCTCATCGGACGCTGCACAGTGCCACGGCAGACTTTTACGTTGGCCTCGCGACTCGTGCCATCGGCATACCGCACGCGAACGCGGGCCGCTTCTCGCGAAATGCCGGCGCTCGCGTGGGCTTCGATCCCGCCGCGCAAGGCAGCGATGCCCGGATCGGCGATCGCTCCCATCTGCGACTCGGCCAGTCCGGCGTGGCCGCGCAGCAAGGCGGCGGCCGCCCAATGGTAGAGACTGACCTGCACCTCGCGCTCGTCGGCCGGATGACGCTGGTTCGTCAGTTCGATCGCCAGCGGATTGACCTCGATATCAACGGCATCGATCGGCGCGGCAGACGGGGTCGCAGCGATCTCAAGGCAGGCATCGATGATGGGGTGAATGACAACGCCACAGGGATAGGGTTTGTAGGTATTCGAAATCAATTCAAAGCGCGTGCCGAGGCCGTCGAGCGCCGCTGCGAAATTCGGATGACTGGCGAAGACATGGCCGAAGCCGCGCGGCCCTTCCAGCGACTGCGCGGAACAAGTGAAGCCGTCTTTGGCGAGCATCGCGGACATCAGTCCGGTTCTGGCGCCCTGGGCCGGCACCACATAGCCGGCCATGCTCGAATGCGTCTGGCGGAAGCCGGCGCCCTGGGCCGCCGCCGTGCCGAGCGCAGCCTCCATCTGGTCCCGATCAAGGCCGAGGAGATTGCCGGCCGCCGCCGCGGCTCCGATGCCGCCGACCAGGCCGGTCATGGAGAAGCCGGTCGAACAATGCGCCGGCGGCGTCGCCAGCATCACCGCGGCACGGCAGGCGACCTCGATACCGACCAGGAGCGCTGTGCCGAAGTCCGCGCCGCTCACCGGGCTCTCCTCGGCCACCGCCAGCAGCGCCGCCGCAACCGGGCCGCTCGGGTGCAGCACCGTCCCCAAATGGGTATCGTCGAACACCAGAACTGCCGAACTGACGGCGTTAACAAGCGCCGCATGCAAGACATCGACGCGGACTGGATGTCCGATCACACTCGCTCGCGGCGGCCCGCTCCAGCGCTGCGCGGCGGCAAGCGTCGCCAGCACCACCGGTTCGTCACAGCCGCCCAGCATGCAACCGAGAATATTGAGCAGCGCCCGCGGCGCCTCGCGCCTCACCTCGGCCGGCAGGTCGTCCGGCCGCAGACCGACGGCGAAGGCCGCCAATTCGCGCGTAACCGGCGGCGTTACCTGGTCGGCGGCGGTGGTCACGGCAGATAGCCTCCGCCGTTGACATGAATGGTTTGCCCGGTGACGAAACGCGCCGCGGGCCCGCA
Organism: Pseudolabrys sp.; assembly: GCA_035556455.1. Lineage (GTDB taxonomy): Bacteria > Pseudomonadota > Alphaproteobacteria > Rhizobiales > Xanthobacteraceae > Pseudolabrys. The sequence goes on along the minus strand of DATMEX010000067.1, from coordinate 56,943 downwards.
CAGAAAGCAGACCATTGCGGCGACTTCATCCGGCTGCCCCAGCCGGCCGGCCAGATTGGCCGGCATGGCCGGCAGGATATTGCCACCGGCGCTGGCGCGGCGGACGGTGTCCATCATCCCCGGCACGACGCAGTTGACGGTGACCTTGGGCGCCAGTTCCACCGCCAGGCCCTTGGTCAGGCCGATCAGCCCGGCCTTGGCGCTGACGGCATGCGCCCGCTGCCCGACACCGAGATGCGCGGCGACGCCGCCGATATAGACAAGCGCGCCGCGAGCCGACGACGCCAGATGCGGCGCCGCCGCCTGCGACACAAAAAAGGAGCCGTCGAGCGTGGCGCCCAGCACTTCGCGCCAGTCCTCCGGCGTGATGTCGGCGAGCTTCTGCTGGCGACGCACCGAGGCATTGTTGATGACAAAATCCAGCCGGCCCGTCAGTTGCACCGCTTCGGCGACCAGACGCTGCGCCTCCCGCGGGACCGAAATATCGGCCAGCGAGACGCCGGAAGAGCCGCCCCGCTCGCGGACGCCCGCGGCGGTCTGCTCCGCCAAGTCCCGGGAGCGGCGCGCATGGACGACCACGGATGCACCGGCGTCGGCGAGCGCATAGGCAATGGCACGGCCGATATTGTCGGCGCTGCCGGTGACCAGTGCGGTGCAGCCGGTCAGGCTGCGACCGCCCGCCTCGCCGTTCGCTTTATCCGTGCTCATGACGACCTTTTGCTCTTGCCCTTGACCTCGACACCGGCCTTCTTCTCAAAATAGCGCGCCATTTCCGAATAATCCTGTTCAGCGCCGCCTTCTTTCACGGCATCCTCCCAGATCTCTGCAATTCGCGCGCCGACCTTGGTCGGATAATGCAGCGCCTCGCCGAGTTCGAGATACAGCTCGAGGTCCTTGGTGCCGATCGAGAGCGGCCCGCCATAGTCGAAGGTCCGGGTAAGCACCGCGCGCGGAAATTTATCGACTGTCGCAGAGTTACGGCCGGTGCTGGCATTGATCACATCGAGCAGCACGTCGGCATCGACCCCGCCCTTGACGCCCATGACGATCGCCTCGCTGGCGACAACCATGCCGGCGATCGAAATCGCATTGTTGACCAGCTTGGCGACCTGGGCGAGGCCGGGCTTGTCGCCGACGACGAAAACCTGCTTGGCGAGATCGGCCAGCACCGGATCGAGCTTGGCCCGAACGTCGGGCCCCGCGGCCAAAATCGCCGTCAGCCGGCCTTCGGCCGCCCATTTCGGCCCGCCGCTCACCGGCATATCGGCCATGGCGATACCCGCCGACGCCAGGCGGGCGGCGATCGTATCCACCGTCGGCTGCCCCAGCGTCGAGGACTCCACGTAGATCTTCACGGCCTTGCCGGCGACGATACCGTCTTCGCCGGTCGCCACCGCCACGCTCGCCTCGCGGGACGGTAGGCAGGCGAACACCAGTTCGGCGCGGTCGCCGACTTCGCGAGGCGTCGCAGCAATAATCGCGCCCTGCTCGGCCAGCGGCTTGAGCACGGCGGGATTGCGATCGAGAACAACGAGTTCATAGCCGTTGTCGATGAGGCGCTTCGCCATGGCGCCGCCCATATGACCGCAGCCGATAAATCCTATCTTCATACTCTTGATCCCGTTCGCATGACTGACATCACTCAGATCCTATGACGCGAGGCCCGGCGCTCCAGCAGCGTCAGTCCTTCGGTCACAACGACGCAAAGCACGACGAGAACCAACACGGCGGCAAAGACGCCGGTGGAGTCGAACCGCGCCGCCGAGGATTCGATGAGGTATCCGATACCGCGGTTCGACGAAAGAAGTTCGCCGACGACGGCGGTGGTCAGCGCGTAGCTCACGGCGACGCGCAGCCCGTTGTAGATCCACGGCAAGGTCGATGGCAGAATGACCTTGAACACGATCTCGTCGCGGCTGGCGCCCATCAGCTTCAATGCGTCAATCAGGTCGAGGTCGACGTCGCGAACGCCGTCGATCGTGCTGTACAGCACCAGAAACACCACGACGACACTGACCAGCGCCACCTTGGATTCGATATCGATGCCGAAGGCGATGACGAACAGCGGCAGCAACGCGATCTTCGGCAGGCAGAACAGCGCGGCGATGAGCGGGGCGACGATCCGTTCCGCGCGCCGCCAGGCGCCGAGCATGAGACCCAGCGCCGCGCCGAGGATGCCGCCAATCAAATAGCCGAGGGACGTGGTCAGGACGGTCGCGTAGACATGCGGCCAGACTGAGCCGGACACGGCCCAGGTCCACAACCGCTCGAGAATGCGCCCCGGATTGCTGATCCAGAAGATCGGAATGATCGTTCCCGAGGCCAACTGCCACGCCGCGAGCAGCGCAAGGGCAATGACAATCCGACCAATTGTCAGGCCGACACCCGATCGCATCATCGTTGCCATCGACGTCGCGCTTCGGTCCGGAGCGGCGCTGACGGTCATGTCGCCAGTTCCTTGCCGACGTCATCCTTCAGTTCGTTCCAGAGATCCTCCGCAAGCGCACCGAATTCGGGCGTGAAGCGCATGCCGACGACATCGCGCGGTTCGGTCGCCAGCACCTCGCGCTCGGCGCGGATGCCTCCTGGCCGGCCGCTGAAGACGCAGACGCGATCGGCGAGCGTGATCGCCTCGGCGAGATCGTGCGTCACGAACACCACGGTCATGTTGCGCAGGCGCGTGATGCGCAAAAGCTCACGCTGCATGATGATCTTGAGCTGCGCATCCAGAGCGCCGAACGGCTCATCGAGCAGCAGCGTCTCCGGCTCGTAAATGAGCATCCGCGCCAAGGCCGCGCGCTTTCTCATGCCGCCGGAAATTTCCGACGGATAGTGTTTTTCGAAGCCGTTGAGGCCGACGAGGTCGATGATCTCGCCTAGCCGCGCGCCGCGCTCGCCCGCCTCGGACGACCGGCAGCGCAGTTCGAGCGCAATGCCGATATTGTCTTCGACCGTGCGCCACGGCAGCAAAGTATCCTTCTGCGTCATATAACCGACACGGCGATTGGCACCGCTGACGCGCTCGCCGCGATAGGTCACCTCGCCGGTGGTCGGCTCCATCAGCCCCGCGAGCATGTTGAGCACGGTGGACTTGCCGCAGCCGCTCGGCCCGACCAAGGCAACGAATTCGTGTTCGCGGACGACGAGGTCGATCGTATCAAGCGCCTTCACCGTGCGCCCACGCGTCTCGAACGACTTAGAAACGCCCTTGAGAGCGATCGTGATGTCAGAGCCCTGCAAACGAGGCTGCGCGTCGGCCGACAGACGGGACACAGTCATCGCGACTTCCTCCAGCGGAGCAGCCGGGCTTCGGTCAGGACCACGGCTTCATTGAGGACAATACCGAGCAGCATCAGGACGAACAGTGCCGCATAGACGCCCGTCATGTCGAATTGCGACGCGGCCTGGGTGACGAGATGGCCGATGCCGCGGCGCGCCAGCATCATCTCGCCGACCGTCGCGCCGATCAGCGCATAGGGCATGGCGCTCTTGAGCCCGGACATGATCCAGGCCGTCGCGCCCGGCAGCACGACTTTGCGGAACGTCTCGTCGGGCGCCGCGCCCATCAGGCGCAGGCTGTCGATGAGATCGCGATCGACAGCCAGGACGCCGGAATAAGCGTTGAAAAACATGATGAAGAAGGAAACCAGCGCGACCAGAACGATCTTCGGCAACACGCCGAGACCAAACCACATGATCATCAGCGGCGCCAGAGCAACGAAGGGAATGCTGTTCAGGGCAACCACGACGGGGCTGACGAGTCCCGCCGCCAGCGGGTTGCGGCCAAGCCAGAGTCCAAGCAACACGCCAGCCGGCCCGCCAATGGCGAGACCGGCGACGATTTCGCCGAGCGTCACGGCAATGTCGATGGGCAGCCCCGCACCCATCATCTCGCCGAGCCGCATGACGATCGCGCTTGGACGACTGACCCACTCGCCATTGGCCGAGTGACCGGCCCATTCCCACAAGGCAAGCGCCAGGGCCAGCAGCACGGCCCTGGGGATCCAGACGTCTTTGAGGGCTGCCGTCATCGGATTTATTTGCCCTTGAGCAATTCGGCGGCCGCGGCCTTGGCAAAGCGGTCATCGACCACCTGCTCGAACTTCGGCGACGGCGCATCCTTGCTGGCGAGCTTCATCCAGGCGGCCATCTTGTCGAACTGTTCGCGGGTAATGACCGGCGTCGTTGCCGCGGCGGCGCGATAGTTCGGCTCCGCCTCTTCGAAGATCGCCGGGTCGAGTTTGGGAAACAGCGTCTTGACCAGTTTCTGCGTCTCGACTGGATTCTCCTTCGCGTAGATCATGGCGCGCGTCAACGCGCGGACGACGGCAGCGACCATCTCCGGCTGCTCTTGAATGACCTTCCGTGACGTCATCATCGCGCTGTACGGCACGTCCTCGAGTTCCTTCACGCCGCCCTTGAGCGGATCGATGACGATGCGACCCTGGTTGCGCATCTCGACCAGTTCGGGGAACGGCGCCGACAGGATGTAGCCGTCGATCACGCCCTTCTCGAAAGCCGCCTGAATCGCCGGCGGACTGCCGAGCGGCTGAATGGTGATGGAGCTGTCCGGATTGAGGCCTCTGGCCTGCAGCAGGCTGCGCAGCAGCGCGTCTGTCGAGCTACCGACGCCGGTTATGGCGATGCGCATGCCTTTGAGCCGCGGCACGACTTCATCGGTGCTCATGCCGGGCTTGATACCGGATTTCTCGAGCGCCGCGTTATTGAGAACAAGCTGCAAGGCGAAGCGGTCGAACAAAGCCGAGACCGCGACGATATCGGCGCCCTGAGCCGCGGCGCCAAAGGCCGTCTGCAGCCCCAGCGGCGTGAACGGAGAAGCCCCGCTAACCAGCGCGGCAACCTGCTTTGTGCCTGAGCCGACGTCGATCCAGTCAATATTGACGCCTTCCTTGGCAAACAGCCCCGCCGCCCGCGCGACATAGGCCGGGTACCAGTGCATCGCATCGCCGGATGTCGCCATGGTGATGTTGTATTTCGCCGGTGCCGCCTGCTGCGCGGCGACGCCGCTCATCATAGTGGCGATCCCTACGGCCGTGGCCACACCGCGCAGCCCTGCGTTGATCCATTTCGTCATGTGCAATCCTCCCATATTATGTTGGTTTGTTTTCTGATTGTGGAACTGGGCCTAAGTCTCCGATCCGCTGCCACGTCGTTTGATGAAATCCCGCGTCACGACCGCGGCCGCAGAAGGATCGGCCGCTGCGACATGGAACGAGTCGCTCGGCAGGACCACCAACTCGGAATCCGGGATGGTGCTTTGCCAGGCCCGCACCACCGCCTCGCTGGTTAGATTCTGAGCCGCATTGGTCTTGGATCCGGTGGTGATCACCAGCGTCGGACAGCCGATACGTGGCAGATCCGCGGTGACATCAATGGTCGGCACGAAGCCGAAAATGCCGATCTGCGTGCTGGCGGGCGTGCGCCCCATCATCCGCGACCACCAATCATGAGCCTCGGGCGGCATGCCGCTGCCGAGACGATCGAGCATGGTGCGCCGCGCCCAGTGTTCGACGCCGTGGGTTTCAATTTCCTTCGCCGAATAGCCGGCCTTGCGGATGTCGCCTCCCGAAATCGGCGAGCCGAGAATGATCAGCGACTTCAGCCGGGCGCTGTACCGCGCGGCAAAGTGCATAGCCATCGTTCCGCCGACCTTGGCTGCGACGAGATGCACACGCTCGGCGCCGACATGATCGAACAGCGCCAGCAGATCCTCGTTCAGCCGTGTCATCGACCAGGCGAAGTCACGCGGCATCGGCGTTGAACGGCCGAAGCCGCGGATATCCGGCCGCACGACCCGGTAATGAGCGGCCATCTCCGGCATCCAGCCGAACCAGGCGTCGCCGCACTCGGCGACGCCGTGGAGCAGGACGACGACATCGCTCTTCGTCCACGGAGGCGTGAAGTCGTCCACCGTGTAGTAGAGCTCGCATCCGTCATCGAGGCGCAGAATTGCCATGACTTGATCCGCCGTCCCTACTCCACCAGAATCTTGCCGTCGCGCGCGATCACCCGGCCGTCCACGGTGATCTCCGGCTGACGGATAACGCCCTCGAGACGCAGCCGCGCATGGCACGTGCCGCCGAGCGCGATCGTGTCGCCCATGCCGATATGCGACGTGCCGTACATCTTCTTGTCGGTGCGCATGACACCCGTCGGCGTGACTTTCGGATTGAGGCCGAGCGCGATTTCCGCCGGGGCGTTATAGCTGTTCCGGTCGCCGTGCTTCTCGAGGATCTCCTGCCAGATCTTGGCCTCACGACCGCCTTCGATCTTGGTCACCCAGCCCTTTTCGATGGTCAGCTTCAGCGGCTCCTTGATGGCGCCGACCGAGTGCGCGGTCAGATCGAACACGACGGTACCCTCGCCAGTGCCTTCCACCGGGCAAACGTGCGACTCGCCGTCCGGGAAAGCGCAGCCGCCGCCGCCATCGGGACGCAGGCGCAGCGGCATACCGGCGATCGAACGGCCGGGCCGGCCCTTGATGCTCGCGGTCAGATCGGTGCCGCCCGAGGAGCGCACCCGCACGGTTTCGCCTTCGGTAAAGATTTTCGCCACCTTCTGCCCGAGCGCATTGATGGCGTGATAGTCGGCGCCGGCGGGGCCATCCGGACCGAGCATCGCCGGGGTCAGCTCTTCCATCAGGATGAAGCTCTGGCCGCGCTGCACCAGATCCTCGGTGATCGGCGCATGCGCCATCGCGGTGCTGGTCAGATAAACGGTGAGCGACACGTCGTCGCCCATCGCGGCGCGTCGGATCGGCTCGATCGGATCGGTGGCATGAGTCGCGCGCGGCTGCATGATGGTAACGATGGGCTCGATATTCATCTCACGCGCGGCCTGAGACAGGCCCTGCCAGAGAATGGGATCCATCGCCGTATCGGTGATGATCAGGAGTCTGTCACCGGCCTTCGCATTCAGCGTCAGCGGCGTTTTGAACACCTTGGTGATGTCGGCAAGATTGGGCGTCACTTTCAACTCCGTTGTCGTCACTATTCAGAAGCTAGTTGTGCACCGTGTAGCCGCCATCGACATACAGGATCTGTCCCGTGACGAAGGCTGCGGCTGGCGATGCAAGAAAAACCAAAGGGCCGGCGAGATCATCCGGCGTGCCATGACGGCCGAGCGGCGTGCGCGCCAGCAGGCCCGCATAAAGCTGCGGCTGGGACTGCATGAGCTCGCGGTTGAGATCGGTGGCGATCGCCGTGGGTCCCAGCGCGTTGACCGTGATACCGGACGGCCCGAGTTCCACGGCAAGCGACCGCGTCAGTTGCAGCACCGCTCCCTTGGTCGCGGAATAGCCGGAGCGGTTCGGCGCGCCGAAATGCGCGAGCACCGAGGCCATATTGATGATGCGGCCGCGACGTCGCTCTGTCATGTCAGGGAGCACGGCCTTGATCGCGTTGAATGTGCCCGTGACATTCACCTCGAACAAGCGCGCCCAATCTTCCGCCGGATAATCTACTGCAGCATGGCCGGCGATGACCCCGGCCGAATTGAACAGGATGTCGATACGGCCGAACATGTCGAGCGTCGCGGCGGCCAAGGCATCGGCTGCTTTCCCATCCGTGACATCGGTCGGCACAGCCAGCGCGCGACGTCCGGTCGCCTTTTCGATATCCGCGGCGACCGACGCCAAGTTCTCAGGTTGCAGACCCGCGACCACCACATTGGCTCCCGCCGTGGCTAGCGCCGCGGCACCCGCCGCGCCAAGCCCCGACGCCGCGCCCGTGACGATCGCGACCTGGCCTTCCAGGCTGAAGTTCGACGTCGGCATCGGCTCCTTACGCCTCGACAACGCGCGCCATCGGCCGGGCAAATCCACCGTCGGCCCCGGCAATGGCGATCGCCGGAATCATGAACTCGACCCGCTGGCCGGCGAGCCCGGCCACATTGTTGATATGCTCGGCAATCAGCACGCCCTGCCCGAGCAATGTGACATGCGCCGGGAAGTCGTAGTCCTTGGTGCGGCGGTGCGAACTCAGGTCCGGCGTGCTGAAATCGACGCCGACCATCTTCACGCCGTTGTCGACCAGCCACTGCGCCGCCTCACGCGAGATGCTGGCATGATCCTCGTAGGCGTGAGTGTTCACCTTTTCGGCCCAACCGGTGTCGAGCATCACGATGTCTCCAGGACGAACCTTCGGAGTCGCGCGCTCGAGATCGGCGACTTCTATCACCGCCTCCGGCCCCTTGCGGATCTGCCACACCACGCCGGCGCCGTGGAACCGCTCGAGCGGGATCTGATCCATGGTCGGACCGTCGATGAAGAAATGGCTCGGCGCATCGACATGGGTGCCGTGGTGCACGACCATGTGAATGTCGGTCACATTGGCGTTGTCGCGCGGCATCTCCACGATCTTGCGGATGACCGGCGGCGGAAACGCTGGCGAGCGCGACAGGTTCGCCGTGACGACATGAGACAAATCAACCCATTCGCCGAGCGGACGCCCCGGCTTGCTTGCCGGCAGGTCGCGCCAGCCCTTCCATGGACCTCTCTTCTCGCACACGTCACACATGATGCATTCCATCCATTGGCGTTGATCGGGCGGCCGGAGATCAGGCCCGGCCGGTCGTGGTCATCGACAAACCTCCGTCAACGACCAGTTTGGTGCCGTTGACATATTTGGCCTCGTCCGAGGCGAGGAACAGCACCGCATGCGCGATGTCCCATGGCTCGCCGAGTTTGCCCGACGGCACGTTCTTCTCGCGCTTGCGGACCTCGTCCATCCAGTTGTCGCCGAGCTCCTGCTTGAAGCGCGCGGTCATCCGTTCGGACGTAATGTAGCCGGGCACGACGGCGTTGCAGCGAATGCCCTGCGCGGCGTGCTGCAGGCCGACGCCGGTGGACAGCGATAGCACGGCGCCTTTCGACGCCATGTAGCCGACCGCAGGGTAGGAGTAGCGCAAGGCGCCGACCGAGGCGTTGTTGACGATGGCGCCGCCGCCCTGCGCGATCATGTGCGGCAGCACGGCGCGGCAGGTGTAGTACATGCCCTTGACGTTGACGCGCATCAGCCGGTCGAAATTCTCTTCCGACAACTCAAGCGGCCCACCGACTGCCTGGATGCCGACATTGTTGAACAAGATGTCCACCCTGCCCCAACGCGCCACACAAGCCTTGACCATGGCGTCGACGGCGGCGCCGTCGGCGATGTCGTATTCGTGCAACGCGACCTCGCCGCCGATTTCCTCGATGCGCTGCTTCGTCTCGGCGAGATGATCGAGCCCGACATCGACGGCGAACACCTTGGCGCCCTCGCGCGCGAACACCACCGCCGTCGCCATTCCGATGCTGAGGCCGCCCTTCGAGCTGCCGGCGCCGACCACGATTGCGACTTTGCCTTTCAAACGATCCGTCACGTCATACCATCCTGTCGGTTGCAGTGCCGCCGGCGTGAATCGCCGGCGGCGAAGTCAAGTCTTCAGAGCTTCGGCTTGGCGGCCTGGTACTGCCTGGGCCAGACCGTACGCAGCTGGCCGTCGATCCATCCGACCATGATGGGCTGAATGAACTTGTTCTGGCCGTTCTCGGCAAAGGCGATCTTGCCGCCGGGCATCGGCACCGCGACTTCGAGCGAGGCCAGCGTTTCGCGTACCTTCTTCGGATCGTCGGTGCCGGCCTTTTCAAGCGCGGCGCGGATCACCATGCCCAGGGTGTAACCTGTGCCGATGGTTTCCGAGGCCGGCGGGAACGGCGCCTTCGGCTCCAGTTCCTTGTAGCCGTCGAGCACCTGCTTGACGCCGTCGATCGGCAAGTCCCAGTTCCAGCAGACGATGCCCATCAGGTTTTCCGAGGCTTTGCCGAGCGTGGCGCCGATCGTGTCGGTGGATACGCCGCCGCCGCCGGTAATCACGGGCACGGTGATGTTGACCGCGCGCAGCGCCCGAGTGACCAAAATCACGTCCGACGTGAACGAGCTCAGGAAGATGACGTCCGGCTTGTTCTGCAGCGAGGCCGAAACGATCTGGGTCGGATCGGTGAGGCCCGACTGGAACGAGATCTGCGAGACGATCTCGAAGCCGTATTTGCCGGCAAGATCGAGTGTCGCCTTGAGCAGCGACTGGCTCGCCGAGTCGGAGCCGACGAACACGGCGGCGCGCTTCGGCGCCTGCCCTTTCAGCTCCTTCATCAGTTCGCCGATATAAGCCATCTGCAGTTCGGCCAGACCGCTGCCCTGCGGAGGCAGCTTGAAGGTGTATTTGAGACCGCGCTGCACGATCGGATCGGCATAGGACGTGGTCAGCAGCGGAATCTCGGCGCGCTCGGCTTCGATTTGCACCGACAGGGTCATGGCGCTGGTATTGGCGCCGACCAGAATGCGCGACTTGTTCTCGTTGATCAGGCGCTGCGTCACGCTGGCGGCCTGGGTCGGATTGTCGCCGGTGTCGACCGGGAGCACTTTGAGCTTGGCGCCGCCCATCGACTTGATGCCGCCGTCCTTGTTGATCTGCTCGGCGGCGATCTGCAGGCCGGTCACAACGCGCCGGCCGGCTTCGCCGAAGCTGCCGGTCATCGCGTTCGGCGCGCCGATAATGACTTCAGCCGGCTGCTGCGCCGACACCGAACCCGCCGCGCCGGCGATGGTCATCGCTGCGACGAGCGCTCCTAAACTCCTGACGAACTTGCTCATGGTCTCAATTTCCTCCGCTGGTTATTTTTGAATTCACACCCCGAGATAAGCCTTCTGGATGTATTGCGTGCTGCTCAGCGCCGCGCGGTCGCCCGCCATCGACACGACGCCATTGCTGAGAATGACCCCCGAAGTGGCCAGATCGATCGCCGAAGCGTTCTGCTCGACCAGCAGGATGGTGAGGCCCTGGCGGCTGATCGCCTCGAGCCGTTCGAAGACGAGATCGGTCATCACCGGCGACAGGCCGAGCGATGGCTCGTCGAGCATCAGGAGTTTTGGGCCGTTCATCAGCGCGCGGCCGATGGCCAGCATCTGCTGCTCGCCACCGCTCATCGTGCCGGCCATCTGCTTGTGCCGTTCGCGCAGGCGCGGAAACAGCCCGTAGACCTCGTCGAGAACGGCGCGCAGCGGCTTTTCGGTACGGTTTGGCAGATAGCTCACTGTCAAATTGTCGTCGACCGACAGGTTCGGAAAGATGCGGCGGCCTTCCGGGACATGCGAGATGCCGAGTCGCGCGACAGCATGCGGCTTGATCGCGCCGAGCGTCTCGCCTTCCAGCGCGATGCGGCCGGCGATCGGCTTGATCAGTCCGGAGATGGCACGCAGAGTCGTCGTCTTGCCGGAACCGTTGGCGCCGAGCAGCACGAAGATCTCCCCCGGCTTCACGACGAACGAGACGTCACGGACGGCGATCAGATCGCCGTAGCCGACTTTCAGGCCATCGACGGTGAGCAATGTCATGAGAAGGCTCCCCGCTTGCTGCCGAGATAAGCGGTCATCACCTTTTCGTTGCTGGCGACCTCGCGCGGCGCACCGTCGGCGATGACCTCGCCGAAATTGAGCACGACCAGCCGCTGCGCCATCGACACCAGCACAGGCAGCACGTGCTCCACCACGACAATGGTGACGCCCAGTTCGGTGTTGAGCGACAGCACAACGCCGACGAGTTCGTCGGCCTCGTCCATGGTCAGGCCCGACAGCGCCTCGTCGAGCAGCAGAAGCCGGCAGCGACCGACAATAGCGCGGCCGATCTCGATCTTCTTGCGGTCGGCGAGCGTCAGTTCGGCCGGATAGAATTGCGCCAGATGCGTGAGCTTGAGGCGCTCCATGACGTTCTGCACTTCGCCGCGCCAGTCGTCGCCGGCGCGCGCGCATTGCATGGCGGCAATGGCGATGTTCTCCTGCGTCGTCAAGCTCTCGAACAGGCGGACCTTCTGGAAGGTGCGGCTCATGCCGGCGCGGCGGCGGCGGTCCGGGGACACGGTTGAGACGTCCTCACCGAACAGAACGATACGGCCGGCTGTGGCGCGCATGTTGCCGCTGATCACCTCGAACAAGGTCGACTTGCCGGCGCCGTTCGGGCCGATGAGCCCGACCACCTCGCCGCGCTTCACCGACATCGACACATTGCTCAGCGCCTTGAGGCCGCCGAACACCTTGCTGACGCCTTCGACCCGGAGGACTTCATCCTGCGTCATCACGCGCCCCTCCGCGTACGACCGAGCAAGCCACCGGGCACGAACATCACGACGATCAGCAGGATCGCGCCGTAAGCCAGAATGTCGAGGCCGTGGATCGCCGTGCGCGCCGACAACCAGTTGGTCACTTCCGAAACGAGGATCATGATGGCGCCGCCGATCACCGGGCCGCCCGCCGTGCCGAGGCCGCCAATCAGCGACGGCAGCTGAATCTGGATCGCCTGGCCGAGACCGAAGGCCGCGCCGGGATCGATGGCGAGATAGAACTGCACATAGAGCGCGCCGGTGAGCGCTGTCATGCCGGCGCTCAGGATGAGACCCCACATCTTGGTACGGAACACCGGAACGCCGGAGGCGGCCGCCGCTTCTTCATCATCGCGAACGGCCTGAAGCTGATAGCCGAACTTGCTGCGCAACAGGCGGCGCGTCAGCACGTAATATGCGACGACCATGACCAGCGAGGCGAAGAAGAACGGCAGCGGGCTGCGCGACTGCGCCGCCGACAGCGAGTCGCCGATGAAGCGCACCGCGAGGCCGGCATCGCCGCCGGTGATGCCGATGAAATGCCGCGCCAGTTTCTCGAGGCAGAGCGAGATCGCCACCGTCGCCAGCGCGAAGTAGACGCCGCGCAGGCGGAAGGTGGCCGCGCCCATCAGGCCGGCGACGGCGATCGAGGCAACTGCGCCGAGCACGCCGCCGATCCATGGCGTCAGGCCGAGGCTGTTGAACAGGATCGCCGTGCCATAGGCGCCAACGCCGAAGAACACGCCATGGCCGAGCGACAGTTGCCCGCCAATGCCGGCGACCACATTCCAGGCCTGGCCGAGCGCGATGAACAGCATGGCGCGAACCGCGATGCCGAGAAGATAAGACTGGGTGCCGACGACAAAAGGCAGCAGCACCATCAACGCGATGACGACAAACGGCACGATGATGCGCCAACTGGCACTGCGCGTTTGCGATGGGGCGGAAGACATGGCTGTGTCGCTCATGGCCGCCTCAATGCGCCGTTTTGCGGCCAAGCAGGCCGAAGGGGAAGAAGGCGAGGAAAACGAGCAGCAGCACGTAAAGCGGCACGTCCTGCAACGCCGGGCTCCAGAACGTGCTGGTGAGTTGCTGTACGATGGCGCAGATGATGCCGCCGAGGAACGCGCCCTTGATGCTGCCGAGGCCACCGATCACCGTCGCGATCAGCGCAATCGGCATCAGGGCCATGCCGGTCGCCGGATTGACCGGGTAATAGATGATGAGCACGCAGCCGGCGATGCCGGCGAGACAACATGACACCGCGAAGGCGATGGTGTTGATGGCGCGCGAATTGGCTCCGACAATCTCCGCCGCCTCCGGATCGTCGGCGACCGCGCGAATGAGCTTGCCCCAGCGCGTCTTCTGCAGCAGCAGTTCGAGCACGCCGACACAGACGACCGCGACGATAAAGGCGGCGATCTGGCCGTAGGAGAAGAAGAACGGGCCGTAGATCAGATATTGCGAGCCGAGCACGGACTGAACGCCGCGCGTCTCGGGACCGTAGATCATCTGCAGGATAATCTGGATCACCATCGAGATGGCGATCGCCACCAGCAGTTGCTGCAACGTGGCCTTGCCGACAAAACGTTCGTAAACGACGAGATAGAGCCCCGCGCCGACGACGGTGAGGAATATCCCGACGATCGGAATGGCGAGAAGCGGATCGGCACCGGTGAGCAGATAAACGGAATAAGCGGCGTACATGCCCAGCATGACGAGCTCGCCATGCGCGAAGTTCACGATGCGCATCACGCCGAACGCCAGACTGAATCCGATGGAAAACAGGCCGTAGACGCCGCCAACGAGAAGCCCGCTGGCCAGGGCCTGAATGAGACTGACAACCGTCGATGACACTCGCGCTTCACTCCCGAACCGTCGCGTTCCGTTTAACGGAATCACATTCCATATTTTGAGACGATATCAGCCCTATGGAGGCGAGGCAACTGCGCTTGCTGAGATCCAAGTCAAATGGAGACAATTTCAGTCATTGCGTCGCCAAGTACATGCGACCGCCCGCGTACCGAAAACTTTTAGTGCTTCAATTGGTAGTTGTTGCCTTTCATGAGCCAGAGAACGGACGTCGGTCCTTCAATGCCTCGATCGAAAACTCGTTGGGACGGAATGACACTCGACAATCGAAGCCGGCGGCCTTGATATTAGAAAAGAGCTACTCGCAGCAGCTGGCCCGTCGGCTCGTTGACCATGAAAGCTCGACCGCCTCTACAAGGGAGAGCGGCTATCAATGCGTAAACGCCGGGGTCGCAGGTGGGCTCTGGCCAACCTGGCGCCTATCGCCCTCCTAAGGACCGCAATCTGCGCTCGGCGCGCGCCCCCAAGACATGGCGGCGCCGCCAGGTCCAAACGAACCATAGACATATTCAAGTTTTAAAGGCGAGTGCGCCCACTTGGAATGCCTGTTGCGCGATAAGATCAGAGTCGTGAACGACGAAGATCAGCGCAGCGCTGCCGGTCTCGCGGGCCATGACCTCGGCAATGTGTCGGTGCGGTCGCGCAGAAGAGCTCCAACACACCACGCTGTCGCTCGTCAGCGGCGCGTCGTATTTGAGATGGTAGATCGCATGATCGCCGACAACGTTGATCATTGGCGTACGGGCGCGCCGCGCGTTGTGCAGATTGGCAAGGCAGTTGACTAGTCCGGGTCCGGGAGACCCGCCGGTCCGATGGCGATCGGCGTCGCCTCAACGCCGATCGACGTCAATGAGCCGGGACTTACGTACAGTGACCTTTTGATGCGCGGCTTTCCAGCACCGCAGCCAAGGCGGACGTGCTGTCGTCGATCGATAGCAGCATCGTCGGTGTGTCAGCGCAAACATGCGACGCCGACAGGCCGAGAAAGCCCGCCGGACCGGCCGAGCCGCGGGCCGTCACAATCGTGACGCCCGTGGCCCGTTCGCCCAGCGTCTGCCAGAACCTCTTTGAATCAATCGGCTTGGTATCGGGCATTTCGTTTCCCCGTGCCGCAGGCACCGATCACGAAGTCTTGGCAATCGCTTCGATCTTGTCGAGTCCGCCGACCTTGGGGCCGAGCGCAGCCCAGACGCCGCGCGCGCTTCGCTTTGCCAATTAGATACGACGCGCTGTCGCTGCTTTGGCTTATCGAGACGCCATGCACATTGATCTGTGCCCATCCCAGAACCAGGTCGTGTCAGCCTGAGGTCGAAGGAGCCAGATCCTGCGGCGTCATGGCCAAGGCCAGACTGTACCGATCAATGCTGTGACTGCCCTGCCCGCCCGCGTCCGTCAGCGATGAAGCTGCGAAGTGCCGTGACACGACCTCAGACACGGCGTCGGGTTCATATCCCGAGACGAGAACAATCCAGTCGGCGGTCTTGTCCGACCCACGGATGCTCTGCTCGACAGTCGGGCCGTCTGTGTGGGGCGTTGCCGTCAACAAAAGATGCGCCCCCGTAATGCCGACGCGCGACGGCAAATCTGCCAGCGTGCCTTCCAGCCATCGCATTAGTTTCTCTGCGCCGCCTGCGCGCGGCGACAGCCTGACCGTGGCGAGCGCGCTGCCAACACCGCCGCCGAAACTGGCGGCAACGCGGCACTGGCTGCGCACCATGCCGAGATGGTGCGGCATCATCTTTTGCGACCACGGCGTCGGTGCGTTCAGGCGCGCGAGATATCCGTCGGATGTGAGGACGTCATAGCTGTCGAGTTCGTAGAGCACGAAGAAGCCGCCGTCCCCGCCCAAGCTGGTCCAGCGTGACCCACGGTGAAAACCCGGAATGCTCATGCGTTCGGGAAAATGCTCGTGCGAGTGCCAATCGCCGAACTCCGCGCGCCGTTCGGGCAGGATCGTCCACCACATAGCGACAGCGGCCTGGCCTAACAGCGGCATTCCAACCTCGAGTGATAGTCCGCGCCGATACCCGCGCGAGCGCTACTTCGCCTTTGCCGCGACCATGGCCAGGATCGCCCGCATCGCCAGCGGATAACCCTCGGCGCCGAATCCGGCCATGACGCCGGTCGCCACCTTCGACACCAGCGAGTTGTGGTAGATCGGCTCGCGCTTGTGAATGTTGGTGATGTGCAGCTCGATGATCGGCCCGGGAAACATCTTCAGCGAGTCGAGGATGGCGATAGACACGAACGTGAACGCCGCCGGATTGATGATGATGCCGCCGCCCTGCTCGATCGCTTCGTGAACCCAGTCGATGATCTGGGCTTCGCTGTTGCTCTGGCGGAATTCGACCGGATGGCCGCCTGCCGCCGCGCGGCACATCTTCTCGACGTCGGCCAGGGTCGTGGTGCCGTAGATTTCCGGCTCGCGCAGGCCGAGCCGGTTGAGGTTCGGCCCGTTGATGACGTAGATCGGCTTGGCCATCGTGTTGCTTATCCTTTGTAGCCCAACATGCGCGGCAACCACAGCACCGTCTCGGGAATGGCGGTGATGATCGCGAGCACCACGATCGCCGACAGGATGAAGGGCACGGCTTCCTTGACGATGCTGCCCAGCCGCTGCTTGGTCAGGTTGGCCATCACGAACAGCAGAAGTCCGTAGGGCGGCGTCACCAGCCCGATCATGATGTTGACGACCACGACGACGCCGAAGTGCACGAGATCGACGCCCAGTGCCTTGGCGGTCGGGATGAAGATCGGCACGATGATGAGCAGGATCGTCGTGCCTTCGAGCAGGCAGCCCAGCACCAGCAGCAGCAGGTTCACCATCAACAGGAAGCCGGCCCTGCCCAGCTCCAGATGCGACATCAGCTGCGCCAGGGAATCCGGCACGCGCTCCAGCGTCACCACATAATTGAAGGCGAAAGCGCCTGCGATCAGCATGCCGATCGACGTCGCGGACTTGCCGCTCGACAGCAGCGCCTCGTAAAGCTGCCGCCATGTCACCGCGCGATAGATCACGGTGGCGGCGAACAGCGCGTAAAATGCGGCAACCGCCGCGCCTTCGGTCGGCGTCATGACGCCGCCATAGATGCCGAACAGCAGGATGATCGGCAGCAGCAGCGCCGGAAACGCCTTGATGGTGATCTGCGGCACTTCACGCAGCGGCACCGGCTCCTCGATCGGGAAATTGCGCCGGCGCGCCATGACCGAGTTGGTGATCATGAAGGCAATACCGAGCAACAGACCGGGCGCGACACCACCGAGGAAGAGGTAGCCAATCGAAGCATCCGAGACCAGCGAGTACACCACCATCGGGATCGACGGCGGGATGATCGGGCCAATGATCGCCGCCGCGGCGGTGATGGCTGCGGCATAGGAGACCGGATAGCGGCCGTCCTTGGCCATCATGCCGACGATGATCTTGCCAATGCCGACCGCGTCGGCGATCGCCGAACCGGACATGCCCGCGAAGATCATGTTGGCGACGACATTGACGTGGCCGAGGCCGCCACGGAAGCGGCCGACAAGCACCAGGCAGAAGCGCAGCAACTTGTCGGTCAGGCTGCCGACATTCATCAGGTCGGCGGCGAGGATGAACAGCGGGATAGCGATCAACACATATGAATTGAACAGCCCGTTAAGGATCTGTTCGGCCGCGGTACCAAGGTCGAGCCCCGACACCAGGAGATAGATCGTCGTCGCGACGATCATCGAATGCCCGATGGGCAGCCCGAGAATGCTGAGGAAAACGATGACGACGACGCAAAGCGCGAATGGGCTGATCGGCATCGCTCAATCTCTCAGTTCGGCGGGGTCGGTCTGTGGCGACGGCGTGCCCTTGATGGCACGCAGAACCAGGAAGCCATAGCGGACGATGCTGGCAACCGCGAAGATGACGTAGATCGAGTAGAGAACGTTGATCGGAATTTGCAGATAGGCCGACCGCTCGACCTTCATGAAGCTCACATAGCTGTAGGCCGCCGGCAGCGAAATGCCGTAGACGACGATCAGGATGACGCCGGTGATGACCGTGAAGATGCGCCGGTAGCCTTCCGAAATATTCGAATAGACGATGTCGAACCGTATTTCCTCGGACTCGCCGATGACGAAGGCCGCACCCCACAGCACGGTCCAAAGCCAGACCGTGACAATCACTTCCTCGGACCAGCCGAGCGGCCGGCCGATCACGTAACGGAAGAAGATTTGCAGCAGGAACGTCAGGAACATCGTTCCGATCAGGCCGACAATGACGTTGTCGGCCCGGCGGCGAAGCCAGCGCGCGGCAGCGGTTGCCGTGGGCATGATGCTCGTCCTTCTGATCGATGGAATCGAGGGCGTTCAGGTGAAGCACGGCCGGCGCCGCAAGGCGCCGGCCGATGAGAGAAGGGAAAAAGCCCCAGTCTACTTGATCGCGTTGATCTTCTCGATCGCGCCCTGCGGCCATTCCTTGCCGTAGGTGGCGACATATTTCTTCTGGGCGAATTCGCGGAAGGCGTTCTGGTCCGGCTCGTAGACCTTCTTGCCCTGCGACTTGAAGAACTCGATCGCCTCGGCTTCCTGCTTGTCGTATTCGGCCGCGTTGGCGTCGAAGGCCGTATCGGCCGCGGCGCGGAACTTGGCCTGCAGATCCTTGCTCATGCCGTCCCACACCTTGCCGGCGACGGTCAGCATGTCGTAGCCGAGCACGTGGCGGGTCAGCACGAATTGCGAGGTGACCTCGTAGAACTTCATGGTGCGGCCGGCGACCAGCGGATTGTCCTGGCCGTCGACGACGCCGGTCTGCAGCGCGGTGTAAAGCTCGGCATAGGCGACCGGCGTCGGATGCGCGCCGAGCGACTCACCGAGAAACTGCCAGTACTCGCCGGGCGGCATGCGCAGCTTGATGCCGGCGATGTCGGCCGGGGTCTTGATCTGCTTGTCCGGCTTCAGGTTGATCTGGCGGGCGCCGAAATACACCGGGCGGATCACTTCCACGCCGAGCTTTTCGCGGGCCATGTCCTTGAATTGCTTGCCGACGTCGCTGGCCCAGGTCTTCTTGAGGTGATCGTAGTTGCGGAACAGGTAGGCCGAGGTCATCAGCGACCAGGCCGGCAACTGCTTGGAAATGTCGGCGGGCGCGAGATTGCAGAGTTCGAGATTGCCGCGCTGCAAGGCGACCAACTCCGTGCCCTGCTTGAACAGCGAGTTCGACCAGTGGGTCTCGAGCTCGATATCGCCCTTGAGAGCCTCGGCGAAGGCCTTGTAACCCTGCACGCGCAAATCGGTGTCGGAGAAGGCACCGCTGATCTTCATCTTGGTCGGAGCGGCGAAGGCGGTCGCCGGAAGCATCGATCCAACGGCGACGGCCGAGGTAGCGGCGAGCAGGCTGCGCCGGCTGATGGGCTTATTCATGTGGTCCTCCCCTTTTCATTTTTTGGGTGGCGCAATTATCCCTCCCACTACCGGAATATCAATAGTCAATTTTCAAAATATCCGATGATTTTCGCTCCGTATGGTCCTCTGGTCCTCCGCTGGCGCGAACTCTCGGACGTGCGGCCCAAGTTGAGGACTTCCGAATATTCGTGATATGGATCGTACATTCCCCGTTTTATCAGATGAGGCTCTGCCGTGCTGCCAGTAAAGGATATTGCGGAAACCGTCGGGGAACGGACCTATCGGCAGCTCCGCTCCGACATTATCTTCGGCCGCCTTCAGCCGGGACAACGCCTGCGCCTTGAACGGCTTAGCGCCCAATACGAGACCAGCATCGCCACCTTGCGCGAGCTACTGAACCGCCTGCTGGTCGAGGGCCTGATCGTCGCCGAGGGCCAGCGCGGGTTCGAGGTGACACCCGTATCGGCCGACCGCTGGCATGAAATCGCGCAGATGCGCGAGCTGCTGGAGTGCCACGCGCTGCGCCAGTCGATCGACAATGGCGACGTCGAGTGGGAAGGCCGCGTCGTCGCCGCGCACCACAAGCTGGCGACGCTGGAGAAGCGGCTGATGGCCGGAGCCCGCGACCAGACCGAAATCTGGAAACGCTACGACTGGGAATTCCACCACGCGCTGATCTCGTGCTGCGGCTCCGCGGCCCTGCTCGACGCGCATTCGGCGATCTTCGACAAGTATCTGCGCTACCAGATCATCGCCGTGGTGTTTCGCGGCGAGGTACCCGCGCGCGAGCACCGCGAACTGCGCGACGCGGCGCTTGCGCGTGACGGAGAGACGGCAAGCCGAATTCTCGTCA
Organism: Pseudolabrys sp.; assembly: GCA_035556455.1. GTDB lineage: Bacteria > Pseudomonadota > Alphaproteobacteria > Rhizobiales > Xanthobacteraceae > Pseudolabrys. Next base: position 36,691 of record DATMEX010000067.1, on the reverse strand, counting down.
CCCACATCCGCGATTGCGTCGAGTACACCCTCAAGACCGGCGCGCTGGATTCATGACCGTGGGTCAGGAATCGGGCACCATCGGCGAGCGCGCCTATCGCCGCATCCGCAACGACATTCTATTCGGCCGGCTGGCGCCGAGCGAAAAGCTCAAGCTGGAGCGGCTGAAAGACGATTACGGGGTCAGCGTCAGCACCTTGCGCGAGGTCCTGAGCCGGCTGGCGTCGGAGAAACTGGTGGTGGCCGAAGGCCAGCGCGGCTTCGAGGTGGCGCCGGTCTCGGCCGCCGATCTCAAGGACATCGCTTCGCTGCGGCTGCTGCTCGAGGTGCACGCCATCGCGCAATCCTTCCAGAGCGGCGACATGGAATGGGAGGCGCGCGTCGTCGCCGCCCATCACAAGCTCGCGGCGATGGAGGACAGAAAGAAAAGCGAAGGCAGCCCCGATGCCGAAACCTGGAAGCGCTATGACTGGGAGTTTCACCAGGCGCTGATTTCGGCCTGCGGCTCGCGCGAGCTGATGGAAACGCATGGCGCCGTGTTCGACAAATATCTGCGTTATCAGGTGCTGGCGCTGACCGACCGCGGCGACATCGCCGCCCGCGAGCACAAGCAGTTGATGCAATGCGCGCTCAAGCGCGACGCCGCCAAAGCCGGCGCGGTGCTCAAGGCGCACATAAACGGCGGCGTAGACCACGCTCTGGCTGTCGGCAAGATCGCCTGAGTAAATCAAAAATATCAGTTGTTCTTGAAGTTCTCCTATGCGAGATTGGCCATGACCATCCCGTGGAGATTTCGCATGAGCCCCTCCCCCATCAGACTGGGGCTGATCGGCGACAACATCGCCGCGTCCAGTTCGCCCGCTTTGCATCGCCTAGCCGGGCGGCTGTCCGGGTTGACCGTCACGTACGACCTGCTGCGGCCAGCCGATCTCGACCGGTCGTTTGAGGAAGTGCTGGCCTGGGCCGACTCCTCGGGGTACCGCGGCCTGAACATCACCTATCCCTATAAAGAGCGCGTGGTCGCCCATCTCGATGTGCCCGATCCGGCGGTGCGCGCCGTCGGCGCCTGCAACACCGTCCTCTTCGGCTCGGGCCGGCCGGTCGGCTGGAATACCGACTATTCCGGCTTCATCGCTGCCTATCGCCACCGTTTCGGCGACAAACCGCCGGGCCGCGTCGCCATGGCTGGCACCGGAGGCGTCGGCCGCGCCATTGCTTTTGCGCTGTGCCAACTCGGCGCTTCCGAACTGCGCCTTTTCGATCTCGATCTCGCCAAGTCGCAAGCCCTCGCGGCCGCGCTGAAGCAATTGCCGTCATCGACCGTCGTGACGGCCGCTGCCACTATCGAGGCCGCTACCGCCAATACCGACGGCCTCGTCAACGCGACGCCGATCGGCATGGTCGGCATCGGGGGCTGTCCGTTTCCGCTGCGCACTATTCCCGGGCGCCGCTGGGCTTTCGACGCCGTTTATACGCCGGTCGAAACGCCGTTCATGGCGGCTGCCGCGTCAGCCGGACTGGAACTTCTAAGCGGTTATGAGTTGTTCTTCTATCAGGGCGTCGATGCCTTCCGGCACTTCACCGGCCTCGCCATTTCCGAGGCGCCGTTGCGAGCGGCATTGAATTCCGGAGAAGAGCGAATACCGGCATGAGGTGCTTAATCGCCATGGTTGTCACTGACCGGCGCCGACGGAGACAAGCTCGGAGCGATTGCCGCCGCGTACTTCGATGGCGTCTAGATTTTTGAGAACGACTTTCTGACATTCGACGGATCGGTACGCGAGTTCGCGTGGATGGAGTCCGATCTCTGCCACGGGATGAAGCTCTATCAACCGTTCCACGATCTCGCCGGTTCTCGATCTCCCCGGCGTCAGGCAGAAGCTTCAGGACCACGCCGATGTGAGTCTGACGACTTCATGCGTCGTCCCGATCTCCGCAACACATTTTCTCGCACCGCATCGGAAGTTACTGCTCGGTCTGCATTGGCTGCTCCAAGCCCCTGTCCTTCCCTGCGCGCCGGCAGTTGGTGGAGATGGAACCAAGAGGAATGCGGCCTGCATCATCGCCGCTAAGGACGGGCGCCCCGCGCATCTAAATACCGCCAGATAGCGCGCGTTTCTTCTCCATCGCAGCAGGCGAAAACGAAATACATCCAAGTAGCGGCCCGCCAGCGAAACGGCGCGTCTTATTTTTCCGGATGAATTGACTGCGCCCCGTCCGATGGCAAAGTAGCGATGTCGACATGCTTTGCATGTGGGCCGCGGGATTTGACGGAGCAGCTTGCGCCGCGGAGTTAATCGCTAAAGCGCCACGAATGGATTCGTGGGCTCCTTCTGCTGGAGAAGACTCATGATCGTTCGTCGGATGTCAGTCCATTCCTCCCTGGAAAACTTGTCCTGTCGCCGCGCCTCGCACGCGGCCGGCGCGTGTTGACGCACCGGCCACGTACTTCTCCATCCCCTTCGCTGACACGATCAGGAGACCGGCGCGAGCCGGCGGCAGGATTTTTATGTCCCAGGCTTACATCATTGAAGTACATTCCGAGACGGCCGGCATCGTTGTGCGCAACGGCCAACAGTTTCAGTTCTTCTCGTCGAACCGTCGTTTCGACGCCCTTGAAGGCCGTCAATTCGGCTCGGCGCGCGCCGCCGAGGCGGCCGCGCGCGAACACGCCAAGCATGAACGCAAACGCGCTCCTGCGAATGACTGGTTCAAGTTGACGGGTTAGTTGTTCTGCGGCCGGTCAGAGCGGCGCTTTGACCGGCCCGATCAGCCAGATCTCAACAGCCAGCACGATGAACAGGAACCATGGCGCCGCGCGCTTCACCTTGCCGGCCATGGCCTTTGGGCCGGCGCTGCCGGCGAGCAATAGCAAGCCGACAAGGCCGAAGACGGCGATGAGACCCTGCGCCCAGGCCGCACCAGCGCCGAAATGCGCGGGCGAGAGATAAGCCACGCCCGCCATCGCCAGCCAGGCGAGGCCAGCGACGGGGCCAACGATGTTTTCCGCGTCGCGGCGATCAAAATCGGCTTCGCGGATGCTGGCGAAGCGATCCCGGTCGTCGGCCGAATCGAGCGTCGGACTGGTCATGGCGAACCCACGGCCTCCCATCAGGCGTCGTCGCCGGCGCGGGCGTTCTTGAACAGCTCGCGCAGGATGCGCCCTTCCAGCGCCGCCACGTCGGCCGAGCCGCGCTCGCGCGGCCGCGGCAGATCGATGCGCAGGTCGAGCGAGATGCGGCCGTCCTCGATCACCAGCACCCGGTCGGCCAGCGTCACCGCTTCGGCGACATCGTGCGTCACCAGCAGCGCGGTGAAGCCCTGATCGGCCCAGACCTGCTCGAGCAGGCGCTGCATCGAAATGCGGGTGAGCGCGTCGAGTGCGCCCAGAGGCTCGTCGAAAGCGAGTACGCGCGGACGGCTGACCAGCGCCCGCGACAGCGCGACGCGCTGCTTCTGCCCGCCGGACAGCACGGACGGCCATTCGGCGCGGCGCTCCAGCAGACCGACACGCTGCAACGTGTCGAGCGCACGGCGGCGCCCGTCCGGCGAGCGGCGCTGCGCGCCGAGGCCGACCTCTACATTCGCCAGCACCGAGGCCCAAGGCAGCAGCCGCGGCTCCTGGAACATGACCCGCACCTGATCGCGATCGACCGCGTTGGGCTCGTCGTCGCCGATGCGGAACGAGCCGCCGGTCGGCGCATCGAGTCCGACCAGCAGGCGCAGAAGCGTGCTCTTGCCGCAGCCGCTGCGGCCGACGATGGCGATGAATTCGCCGGCATTGATCTCGAATTCGAGCCCGCGCAGCACTTCATTGTCGCCGAAGGACTTCTTCAGGCCCTCGACCTGGATCGGCAGGCCGGCGATCGGCCGCGCCGCGGGCTTGAGCGTCTCGCGCTGGATCGACGGGATTTCGACACGGGTGTTCATGGCATGGCCTAGTTGCGTTGGAACGCCGGATGCCACGACAGGCACGCGCGTTCGAGAAGACGCGCCAGCGAGTCGGCGAGCTTGCCGAGCAGCGCATAGATGACGATGCTGAGAACGACGATATCGACGAGCAGGAATTCGCGCGCCTGCATCGCCATGTAGCCGATGCCCGACGAGGCCGCGATCGTTTCTGCGACGATCAGCGTCAGCCACATGATGCCAAGCGCGTAGCGCAATCCGACGAAGATCGACGGCAAGGCGCCCGGCAGATAGACGCGCCAGAACAATTCGGCCGGCGTCATGCCATAGGTGTGGCCCATCTCGACAAGCTGGGCGTCGACGTTGCGAATGCCGTGCTGGGTGTTGATGTAGATCGGGAAGAACACGCCGACCGCGACGAGGAATATCTTTGCGGTCTCGTCGATGCCGAACCAGAGAATGACCAGCGGAATCATGGCCAGGTGCGGAATGTTGCGCACCATCTGCAGCGTGCTGTCGAGCACCCGCTCCGAGCGCCGCGACAGGCCATTGGCCAGCCCCAGCGAAAAGCCGATGCCGCCGCCGATGACGAGACCGATGATGGCGCGGCGGAAGCTGACCCACATATTGGTGAGCAGTTCGCCGCTCAGTAACAGCTTCCAGCCGGCGAGGACGACCGCGGCCGGCGACGGCAGAACGCGCTCCGGAATGAAGCCGACCGACGACAGGAGCTGCCAGATCGCGATGATCGCGACCGGCAGGATCCACTGGGTCAGATTCTTGAGGTCGAACGCCGCACGCTTCGCGCTCATGACGACGACGCCTGCTTGGCCGGCAGGAAGTGATTGCCGATGATCTCGCCGAACGGGCCGCCATTGTAAGCCTTGCCGAAGCGCGTCTGATGCGCGAGCGGCAGCAGCGGGAAAACGAGCTCGGCGAAGCGATACGCTTCCTCGAGGTGCGGATAGCCGGACATGATGAAGGTATCGACGCCGACGTCCATGTATTCCTTGATGCGGGCCGCAACCGTCTGCGGATCGCCAACCAGCGCCGTGCCGGCGCCGCCGCGCACCAGACCAACGCCGGCCCACAAATTGGGACTCACTTCGAGTTTGTCACGACGCCCGCCATGCAGTTCGGCCATGCGCCGCTGCCCGATCGAGTCCATCTTGCCGAATGCGGCCTGCGCCTTGGCGATCGCGGCATCGTCGACATAACGAATGAGGTCGTTCGCCGCCGCCCACGCCTTCTCATTGGTCTCGCGCACGATGACGTGGAGGCGAATGCCGAAGGACAGCTTGCGGCCGCGCGCATGCGCTTCTGCCGCGACACCTTTGACCTTTACGGCTACCGCGGCCGGCGGCTCGCCCCAGGTCAGATACTTGTCGATGATTTCCGCGGCGACCGCCGTGCCCGCCCCCGACGATCCGCCGAAATACAGCGGCGGATGCGGCGCCTGCACCGGCTCGAACAACAGACGTCCGTCCTCGATGCGGATGTGCTTGCCGGTGAAATTGACGGTCTTGCCTGCGAGCAGGTCCTTGTAGACCAGCAAAAACTCGCGCGTGACCTCATAGCGCTCGTCATGCGGCAGGAAGACGCCATCGCCCTTGTTCTCGGCGGGATCGCCGCCGGTCACCACATTGATCAGCAAACGCCCGCCCGTGACGCGGTCCAGCGTCGCCGTCATGCGCGCGGCAACCGCCGGCGACTGCAATCCAGGGCGCACCGCCACGAGATAGCGCAGCTTCTCGGTCTGCGGCGCGACCGCCGACGCGACGACCCAGGAGTCCTCGCAACTGCGGCCGGTCGGCAGCAACACGCCGAAATAGCCGAGATCGTCGGCGGCCTGCGCAATCTGGCGCAGGTAGCGGAAGTCAACCTGACGTCCGCCCTCCTGCGTCGCCAGGTAGCGTCCGTCGCCATGGGTGGGGAGAAACCAGAGGACGTTCGCTGCCTGGGCCGGAGAAACCGTCATGATCCGGACCTCACGGCATCGGTGATCTTCAACGCCTTGGGAATGAGGCCGAGCCCGAAGAACACGTCCGCGAGCTTCTGCTGATCGGCAATGACCTTCGCGTCGATCGGCCGGATGCCGTAGGACTGGCGTTTCAACGCCACCGTGAGCACGTCGGTCGGAATGCCGATCGACGGGCTGAGCTGGACGGCAACTCCATCGATGTCGCCCTTGGCCCAGTCGTCGACTTCACGAAGCTGGGTGAGAACGACATCGAGCGCCTTGGCGTGATCGTCCAGCGCCTTTCGCGAGGCGAGATAGAACTGATAGTTCGGCACCAGGCCTTCGGCATTGACCAGTTCGCGCGCCTTGATCGACTTTTCCGCGGCGGCCTGGAAGGGATCCCAGATCACCCAGGCATCGACCGCGCCGCGCTCGAATGCAGCGCGGGCGTCTGCCGGCGCCAGAAACACCGGCGTAATATCGGTGTAATTGACGCCTGCCTTCTTCAGGGCCTCGACCAGAAGGAAGTGGACGTTGGAGCCCTTGTTCAGGGCAACCTTCTTGCCCTTGAGTTCGGCGACCGTTTTGATCGGGCTGTTCTCGGGCACGAGGATCGCCTCGCCTTTCGGCGCGGGCGGCTCATAGGCGAAATACACGAGCGGTGCGCCGGCGGCCTGCGCGAAAATCGGCGGCGTTTCGCCGGTGTTGCCGAAGTCGATGGCGCCCACATTGAGCGCCTCCAGCATCTGCGGACCGGCCGGAAATTCCTTCCACTCGACGGCGTACCCGATGTCTTTCAGTTTGCCTTCGAGCGAGCCCTTACTCTTGAGCAGAACGAGCTTGCCGTACTTCTGAAAGCCGATGCGGACGACCTTGTCGCTGGCCTGGGCCCCGCCAATAGCGGCGAGCGCCAGAGCGACACCAATGACGCCACGGAGTACGAACCTGCCGATCGACATGACATCCTCTCCATATGCCCGTTCATGACGAATTCGGGCAGGGGCACGAATGTCGGCAAATACGCCGGTTTTGTCGATGAAATGGAAAACCAAAGATGCCGGATAAGCGACGCAAACTCTCTCCCGCATGCTGTTGCGGGAAAATGATGCTTCGCTTCACCGAGATCTTGAGACAAATCGTCCGATCAGGCGGCCGAGGGCTCGAGGGCTGGATAGTCGGTGTAGCCTTTTTCATTGCCGCCGTAGAACGTCGCCTTGTCAGGCGACGCCAGCGGCGCGTTTCGGCGCAGCCGCTCCACGAGATCTGGATTTGAAATAAACAGCCTGCCGAAAGCGACGAGATCGGCGCGGCCCGCAGCGAGAGCCTCGTTCGCCAGATCGAGCGTATAGCCGTTGTTGCCGATGTAGGTGCCGCGGAACCGCTTGCGCAATTCGGCATAATCGAACGGCAGATTATCGCGCGCACCGCCGGTGGCGCCTTCGATGACGTGAATGAACAGCAGGCCGATGCGGTCCAGCTCCGTCACGAGGTAGTTGAACAGATCCTGCGGCCTGCTGTCGGAGACATCATTGGCCGGGGTGACCGGCGAAATGCGGATGCCCGTGCGCTCGGAGCCGATTTCATCGACAACGGCTCCCGCCACCTCCAGCGTCAAGCGCGCGCGATTTTCGATCAAACCGCCGTAATCGTCGTCGCGCTTATTGCTGGAGTCACGCAGGAACTGATCGAGCAAATAACCGTTGGCGCCATGAATCTCGACGCCGTCGAAGCCTGCCTCCACAGCGTTCTTCGCCGCCTGTCGATAGGCCGCGACGATGCCCGGCAACTCGTCGCGGCGCAGCGCGCGCGGCTCGGACACATCGGCAAACTCGCCGTTGAGAAAGGTTTTTGTCTTTGCCCGGATCGCCGATGGCGCCACCGGCGCCTGCCCGTTCGGTTGCAGATCGACATGCGACACGCGGCCGACGTGCCAGAGCTGCACAACGATACGCCCGCCCTTGGCATGCACGGCCTGCGTCACTTTCTTCCAGCCTTCGATCTGCTCGCGCGAGTGAATGCCGGGCGTCGCTTCATAACCCTGGCCCTCGGCCATGATCTGCGTCGCTTCCGTCACGATCAGACCGGCGGATGCGCGCTGAGCATAATATTCGACCGAGAGTGGTGACGGAATATTCCCTTTAGAAGCCCTGTTGCGCGTCAGTGGTGCCATGACGATGCGATTCCGCAATGTGATCTTTCCAAACTGATAGGGCTCGAACAGTTTGCTATTGGCTTTTTCAAGCATCGTCATACCTTCATGGGCTGATTAGAGCGCGAAGGATCTACGCCCTCTGTCTACAAGTTCAAGCAGCGCATGATGGGCGAATAACGTGAACGTGATTACCGACGGCAGCACTATCGACCTCTCCGCGCGAAACAGCGCCGGGCAGGACGCGTTTCGCTCCGCAATGCGGCAGTTGGCCGGCGGCGTCAGCATCATCGCGGCAGGCAGCGGCCTCCATCGCGCCGGTATCGTAGTCTCGTCGCTGACGTCATTCTCGGTAGAGCCACCTACTGTGCTGGTGGCCATCGCAAACACTTCATCGATCGCGCCTGCGCTCAAGCGTTACGGACATTTCAGCGCCAATATCCTTCGTGCATCTCAAGAACCTCTCGCCAAACGCTTTTCAGGACAAACCGGCATCAACGGCGTTGAGCGATTCGAGGACGGCAACTGGACGACGCTGGTCTCCGGCGCGCCTGTGCTCGTCGACGCGCTGGCCAGCCTCGACTGCGAAATCGAGGACAACATCGAGCGGCACACGCATTCGATTCTGATCGGCCGCGTGGCGGCCGTGCGGGTCGACGAGAACGGCGACGCACTTGGGCACTGGCGTCGCGCCTTCTTCAGCATCGGGCATTCCGGCGAATTCACGCCATAACCTTAAAGGACGAATTACAATGACGTTCAGCATGACCCGTCGCCTCGCGCTCGCAATGGTACCGGTCATCCTTGCGAGCGGCGTCGCCGCCGCGCAGGACGCCAAGACCTTGCGCATCGGCTATCAGCGGTCCTCCACGCTGATCGCGCTCCTGAAGACCAATGGCGAACTGGAAAAGTCGCTGGCACCGCTCGGCGTCAGCATCACCTGGCACGAATTCACCAGCGGCCTGCCGCAGCTCGAAGCTCTGAACACGGGGAATATCGACTTCAGCGCGGATGTCGCGGACACCGTCCCGATCTTCGCCCAGGCCGCCGGCGCCAAGCTGGCTTATGTCGCCGAGGAGGCGCCCTCGCCCGCCGCGCAGGCTATTCTTGTTCCGGCAGCTTCGGCCATCAAGACCGTGGCCGACCTCAAGGGCAAGAAGGTCGCGGTGACCAAGGGCGCCGGCAGTCACTACCTGCTGGTGGCCGCACTCGCCAAGGCGGGGCTCAGCGCCAAGGACATCACGCCGGCGTTTCTCACGCCTGCGGACGGCCGCGCCGCCTTCGTCAGCAAGAATGTCGATGCCTGGGTGGCCTGGGACCCCTTCCTGACCACGGCCCGCCACCAGAACAAAGCAGTCGTGCTGGCCGACGGCGCCAATGGTCTGGCGAGCTACAAGCGCTATTACCTGGCGTCCGAGAGCTATGCGCAGAAGAACGGCAATGTCCTGAAGGTCGTCTACGACAACCTGGACAAGACGGGCAAATGGGTGAAGGCCAATCCGAAGGAAGCCGGCAAAATTCTCGGCGAAATCTGGAAGATCGACGCTGCCATCGCCGAGGAGTCCATCGCCAACCGCAGCTACAAGGTCGGCTATGTCACGAGGGACGGCCTGTCCGAACAGAAAAAGATCGCCGACGCCTTTCACGCCGAAGGCGTGCTGCCGAAGACGGTAGACACCCTCGACGTCGCGATCTGGCAGGCGCCGACCAACTGAGCCGACCGCGCCGGTCGCGACCAGCCTTATGACCTGCGGGACAACCTCCCGCAGGTCATTGCCCAAGGCCCCCGACAACTGCCCCACACCGCATTACTGAAGTATCGCCTCGATCAGGAATCCGCCCTCGAGAAGCGGCGGCTTGCCGCCTATCGCGGTTCGCCAAGTTCCCGCAGCGACAATTCAATGCGGGCGGCCACCGATAGCAATCGGCGATCCGAATTCCGTTGCCGGAATGCGGATCGAGCCGCCGGTGTCGCTGCCGATGGCCTCGCCCTTTCCGTGTTCCCCGGTCAATGCCGCTGATTGACGGCGTCACGCCCCGACAGCGAGGCGAGGTCTGAATTGAATGCCAGAGATGCCGTCAGAGAGGTGCTCCAATCGGAGGCTTTTCTTGGGTCGGCAAAAAAGCGCGCAGCCAAGCAGAAGTAAGCAACGGCCCGCAGCCACCAGGTATGGGCATTACCAAAAGAAACTGGACAGGCGGGAGCCGCACTCGCTTGATGGCTGAATGCAAAAAGCAGCTTTGGTGTCCATCGATCAGCAAAATGAGGCCGTTATCGGCGCCCTGCACAGCGCCAGGCCGCATCTGATCGGACTTGAGCGCGCCGGAGACGTCATTCCCGAACTCGATAGCGGCTTGGTGCTGCACGCCGGCCCGCCGATCGAATGGCAGGACATGGTGCCGGCGATGAAAGCCGCGGTGGCGGGGGGGCTGGTGTTCGACGGCAAGGCCCAAGACCTGACCCTCGGTCATGAATTGGCCGGCTCGGGGGCGATCCGTTTCGCCCCGGCGCACGACCACCGCGCCGCCGGCGCCATGACCGGCATCATTACGGCGACCATGCCGGTGCTGGTATTCGAGGACGAGGTCTCCGGCGAGCGCGCCTACGTCACCCTGAACGAGGGCCTCGGCAAGACGCTCCGGTTCGGCGCCAACGGCCCGGACGTGCTGGAGCGCCTCCGCTGGATTCGCGACCGTTTCGCCCCCCTGCTCAAGCGCGCCCTCGAAATCCATGGCGCCATGGACATCAAACGCCAGGTCTCCGAGGCGCTGCGCCGCGGCGATGAGTGTCACAACCGCAACAAGGCGGCGACCAGCGGTTTCCTGCGCGCCATCGCCGCGCCCCTGGTGGAAACCCAGGCACCGCACGCCGACATCGCCGAAGCGCTGCGCTTCATCGGCGGCAACGATCATTTCTTTCTCAGCCTGTCGATCGGCCACGCCAAGGCGACAACACTGGCCATGGAAGCCGTCGGCGGCGGCAGCCTGGTGACGACCATGGCCGGCAACGGCCGCAATGTCGGCATTCGCCTGAGCGCCACTGGCAAGAAATGGTACACCGCGCCGGCCAGCGTCGCGAACGTCAAGCTGTTCGCCGGTCAGTCGATCGCCGATGCGACGCCGACCATGGGCGATTCCTATGTAACGGAAGTGATCGGGCTTGGCGCCTTCGCGCTATCGGCCGCGCCGGCCATTGCCGAGTTCATCGGCGGCACCGTCGAAGAACTGATCGCGCGCTCCGAATCCATGCGCGCCATCACCGTGTCGGAGCATCCCGACTTCCTGATCCCGGCGCTCGGCTTCCGCGGCACGGCCTGCGGCATCGACGTCCGGCGCGTTGCGGAAAATGGTCTGGCGCCCCTCATCAACACCGGCGTTGCCTCGCGCGTGCCAGGCGCCGGGCAGATCGGCGCCGGGACGCAGAGCTTTCCGCTGCAGTGTTTCCTCGACGCGGCGAAGGGCCTTTGAGGCCCTCGCCGACCGAGGCATCGGCTCCCTACAGCTTGTCGCCGAAAATCTGACGCTCGATCACGCTCGGGTCGTCGTCGGTGCGATAGGTCTTCACCGCGGTCGACAGGTCCGGCGTCTCACCCTCGGCGTAAAGACCATAGGCATTCTTGCGCACGGTCGGATCGGCCGCCGGGGCGTGGCATTCGACCAGCACGCAATCCTCGGTGCCGCGATTCCAGGCCCAGTGCAGCGCGTTGCGCGGGATGCGCGAGAAGTCGCCCTTCTTCATCAGGAAGGCTTTGCCGTCGCAGAACACCCAGACCTCGCCCGACAGCACGTAGTTGATCTGCTCACAGTCGTGGCGGTGCGGGTTGGAATGATAACCGGGCGCCCGGGTCGCCACCATCATGTTGCAGTCGTTGCCATAGACCATCTTGGTCGACATCGAGCCGCCGCGCACCTGAAGGACGTTTTCTCCTTCGAGCACTTCATCGGCTTTAGCGTGCAAGGCCATTTCTATCTCCTTTTCCGAAATTCAAGCCGACGGCGCGGCGGCGCCGAGATTGGCGCGATTTTTCTCTGCGACCGACAAGGCGGCGGCGACGATGGGCTGGTAGCCGGTGCAGCGGCACAGGTTGCCGGAAATGGCCTCGCGGATGTCATCCTCGCCGGGGCAAGGCGTGTGCGCGAACAGCGACTCCAGCGCGAGCACCATGCCCGGCGAGCAGAAGCCGCATTGCAGCGCGTGGTGGCGCTGCATGGCGTCCTGAATGACGCTCAAGCCTTCCGGCGGCGACGCGCCTTCGATCGTGGTGATCGACAAGCCTTCGGCCTGAACGGCCAGCATCAGACAACCGCGTATGGCATCGCCATCCAGCAGCACCGTGCAGGCACCGCAAACGCCGTGCTCGCAGCCCAGATGCGTACCGGTGAGACCGAGATGCTGACGCACGGCGTCGGCCAGCGTCTGGCGCGGCTCCACCGTCAGCGTGGCCGGTTTGCCGTTGAGCGTGAAGGAGACGTCCCGTGTCGTCATAACGCCACCTTTGACGTGAGCGCGGCCTCGATGGCGCGGCGGCAGAGTTCGGGAATAAGGCGCCGGCGGTAAGCCGCGCTGGCGGAGCGCGAGTCCATCGTCACAGCATCGAGCGGCAACGCCGCGAGCGCGGCGTCGATGGCCTCGGACGACAAGCCCTGCTCCTTGAGAATGCGCTCGGCTTCGGCACAGCGTACCGAGCGTTCGGTAATGCCGCCGAGAACCAGGGCTGCGTCAAAGCAACGGCCGTCCTTGACCGCGATGCGCGCGGCCACCGTGATGATGCCGAAGTCACCCTTGCGGGCGGAGACTTCGAGGAAAGCGGAACCGCCCTGTTGTTCGGGCAACTCCAGAGCGACCAGAATTTCACCGGGCTGCAACGCGGTTTCGAATGCACCGATGAAGAAGTCATCGGCGCGCACACGGCGCTCGCCACCGGCTCCGGCGATGACCATCGTGGCGTCGAGCGCGACCATGGCCGACGGCAGTTCAGCGGCGGGATCCGCATGCGCGCAGGAGCCGCCGATCGTGCCGCGCGCGCGCGTCGGCGGATGGCCGACATTCTCAAGCGCCTGTACGAGCAGCGGCGCGTGACGCTTCACCACGTCCGACGTCAGCACCTTGGCCTGACGGGTCATGGCGCCGATGCGCAGCACGCCGCCCTTCTCTTCGATGCCGGCAAGCGACGGGATGCGGTTGAGATCGACCAGCAGCGACGGCCGCGCCAGACGGAAGGCGAGCATCGGCACCAGACTCTGGCCGCCGGCGATCGGCCGCGCATCCTCATGGCTACCGAGCAGCTTCAGCGCATCGGCGACGGTCGTTGGCGCCTGGTAATCGAACGGAGCCGGCTTCATGGGCGCGGCTCCACCAGATCGAGCAGCCGTTCCGCCGTCAGCGGCAATTTGGTCGGACGCGCGCCGGTGCCGAGCGCATGCGCGATCGCATTGGCCAGCACGGCGGCGACACCGGAAATGCCGATTTCGCCGCAGCCCTTGACGCCAAGGTCGTTCGACAGCGACTTCGCCTTCTCGACAACCAGCGCCTCGATGTGGGGCACCTCGTGGGACGACGGCAGCAGATAGTCGGCGAAGGAGCCGGTCTGCAGATTGCCGTCCTCGTCATAGGCCAGCTCTTCGAGCAGCGCGCCGCCGATGCCCTGGACGACGCCGCCGACCAGTTGACCTTCGACGATCATCGGATTGATGGCGCGACCGACATCGCCGGACACGCAATAGCGCTCGATCTTCAGTTCGCCGGTGCCGGTGTCGAGCGCGATGTCGGCCATGTGCACGGAGAACACCGCGGTGCCGCTCGGAATGGCGCGCAGGAAGACTTCGCCGGTCAAACCGTCATGGTCGTCCTTGATGAAGTCCTTCGGCGCCGGCACGAGTTCGGCATTGCCCGGCGTAAGCACGCGCGCGATATGCGCCAGCGTGACAAAGCGGCTCGGATTGGCGGCGACAATCACCTTGCCATCGTCGAGGGCGAGTTCGTCCTCTTTCGCCTGCAGCATCTGCGCCGCGGCGGCGAACGCCTTGGCTTTCACCGCCAGCGCGGCGCGATGCACCGCATTGGCACCCATCACCGCGGTACGGCTGGCATAAGAGCCACCCCCGTAAGGGATCATCGCGGTGTCGCCGTGGCGCACGCGGAAGCGGTCGTGCGCAATGCCGAGCACATCGGCCGCGACCTGCGGCAGCATGGTCTCGTGGCCCTGCCCCTGATTGCTGGCGCCGGTGAAGATGGTGGCGAAGCCGGCGGGATCGATTTCGATGCGCGCGCTTTCGAACGGACCGAAGCCCGACGGCTCGACCAGCGCGACGATGCCGCGCCCGCGGCGCACCGGACCTTCGCCCTTGGCCAGCGGCGCGCTCCAGCCGAAGTGGCTCACCGACTCGTCGAACAGGCCGGGAAAATCGCCGCTGTCGAACAAGGTCGGCCGGTTGACGCTCTGCGTGCCGACATACCACGGCATTTCGTCCGGCTTGATGAGATTGCGGCGGCGGATATCGGCACGATCCATCCCGAGCTTCTCCGCCAGCATGTCGATGACCTGCTCGCGGGCGAAGTTGGCTTCGAACATGCCGGGCGCGCGCAAGGTGCCGCTCGGCGTCTTGTTGCTCAAAGCCGCGGTGGCGGCGACGCGATAATTGCGGATCGCATAGGGCCCGGGAAACGACGCCGCCGCGTGCGAGGGCACGACATCGCCATGCGTGCGGATATAGGCGCCGAGATCGGCCACCAGCACCACATCGAACGCGGTGATGCGGCCATCCTTGGTCGCGCTCGCCTTCACCTCGAAGGTGCATTCACGCGAGTGATTGATCGAGGCGAAGTGCTCCTGGCGGTCCTCGATCCAGCGGATCGGCTTGCCGAGCTTCATCGCGAAATACGGGATGAAGATATCTTCCGGATAGAACTCGCCGCGCGCGCCGAAGCTGCCGCCGACATCGGGCTCGGCAAAGCGGATATCGCCGTCCCTCATGCCGAGCATGCGGGCCAGCATCGCCCGGTTGGTATGCGGCACCTTGGTCGGGCCCCACACTTCGAGATAGCTGCGCGCCTTGTCATAGGAAGCGATGAGGCCGCGCGTCTCCAGCGGCATGGCCGAATGACGCTGGATGGAGAAGCTCTTCTCGACGACGACGTCGGCCTGCGCGAAGGCGTCATCGACCTTGCCGAGATCGAAGCCCCACTGCGTCGCGATATTGCCCGGCGGATACATCTTCGGCGTCGCCGGGTTGAGAGCGGCGGCGGCATCCGCCACCACCGGCAGCGGCTCAAATTCGATAGTAACGAGTTCGGCGGCATCCTCGGCCAGCGCCCGCGACGAGGCCACGATCACCGCGATCGGCTCGCCGACGAAACGGACGATGTCGCGCGCCAGCGGATATTGCAGGAACGGCGTCATGTCGCCATGCGTCGGAATGCGGCACGGGATCGGCGTCAGGCTGGCCGGCAGATCCGCAGCGGTATAGACGGCATCGACGCCTTCGAGCGCCAGGGCCGCGCTGGCGTCGAACGAGACGATTTTCGCATGCGGCTGCGGGCTGCGCAGCACATAGGCCTCGCGCATGAACGGCAGCGCGATGTCTGCGACATAACGGCCCTCGCCGCGCAGAAACCGCTTATCCTCCACCCGCAGGACACGTTGACCGATCATGCGCGTCAGGCGACGTCTGTGGCGAGGAAGTTGCCATTGTCGACGATCGGATTGCCATCGAGTTCAAGCCGGCCGTGGCGGATCGCGATGTCGATATGCAGCTTGGAATTGTTGACGCCGCCGAGATCGCCGTTCTCTCCGAGCGCGACGAGAATGTTGCCGTAGACCGACCGCGCCTCGACGCCGCCGCCATTGTCCCAGCCGCGCATCGCCAATGTCTCCCAGCGCGCGCGCTTCTCGAGGCCCCAGCCGACATGCGACAGACGCCGCGCATTGGCGTCGCCATGCTTGTCGATGAAGCCCTTCAGCATGAGCGCTTCGCGGCCGCCATCGATGCCGGTGACGACGCCATCCTTGAAATGAATGTGCATCGCTTCGGTCATGTAGAACTCGAACGGGAACAGGATGCTGCCCTGCGACACGACCAGCGTGCCGTTCACGCTCGTCTCCATCGGCGCGATGCAGATCAGCCCGGTACCCCAGTGGTCCCAGCGCCCCTTCTCGTCGGCAACGCCGTATTGCGTCACCGGCTGACGGTTGCCGCGGTCCATGGTGAGAACCGAGCCGTCCTCGAAAACCAGCCGCACCTGTTTGGCTTCGCGGTATCGGGCGACGCCGCGCAGGGCGCGATCCTTGACGTCCGTGCTCGGACGCAGGCGCCACAGGCAATCATCCGGCTCGCGGACGCGCAGGATGCGCGTGCCCGCCGCCAGGATGGCTTCCTGTTCGTAGGAATAGAGCATGCCGCCGTTCGAGACATCGACGACGAAGTCGGCCTTCTTCATGGCCTCGATGATCAGCGGCGTCGGCTTCGCGCGGCCGATCGGCTGGGCGAAATCCTGCGGCAACAGCGGCTGCACGATGTGCAGGGCGTCTGCACCACAATCGCGGGCGGCTGCGAGAAACGCCGCCGGATAGCTCGGCAACGTGAAGGTATCACCGTACACGAGTACGGTTTCGCCGGGACTGACCTTTGACGTCACCAGTCCATCGCGGAACAGCGGCACCAGCTCGGCCGCTGCGTGCGGGGTGTTAGGATAACGCAGCATCTCCCAAGACCTTCGGTTGCGATTTCAGCGGGTTATATCGAGTAACCGACGCGACGCTAGCCTTGCGCGCTAAAACCGCCTAGCGATAATATCCTCCGAGCCATAACTTTAGGAAATATGATGGATCAGCGTCAGTTGGAGCGTTTCGTCGACGTCGTCGAAAGCGGCAGCCTGAGCCGCACGTCGCGGCGTCTGAACATCTCCCAGCCGGCGCTCAGCAAAAGTCTGCGGCTCATCGAAGAACAACTTGGCATGAAGCTGCTGGAGCGCGGCCCGCGCGGCGTGCGGGCGACGCGGTTCGGCGATGTCTTCTACAAGCGCGCGCGCACCATCATCTCGCAGTTTCGGCGCACCTGGGAAGATCTCGACAATCTCAAGGGTTCGACCGCCGGCCAGGTCACACTCGGCGCGACGCCGGGACCCGGCGTTCTCGATCGCATTGTGCCGGAGGCGATCTGGCGCATCGCCGCCAAGCGGCCGTCATTGCGCATCACCGTGCGCAGCGGCAGCGCGCAGGAGCTGTTTCCCGCGCTGCATCAAGGCGAAGTCGATGTCATCTTCACCGTGCTCGACGAGTACGGCAGCGGGCCCGATCTGCGCGTCGAGCCTTTATTCGAGGATCACTTCGTCTTGGTGGTCAACCGGCGCCATCCCCTGCTGTCGAAGCGCGAAATCACGCTGGAGGATCTGACGACGCGGCGCTGGGTGTTCCTGCAGGACGCCAGTTCGCTGTGGCACGCGGTCGAAGACCTCGCCCGTCAGCAGCAGATCACCCCGCTGGCGCCGATGGAGACGAATTCGGTCGTCTTCGTGCGCACCATTGCCTCGCGCACGGATGCGATCGGCGTGCTGCCGAGTTACGCGGCGGAAATCGGCGCCGAGAGCGGCGCCCTCGCCCTCATCCCGCTGGAGCGCATCAGCGAACATCGCGTGCTGCCGCGCCTCGCCCGGCCGATGGGCGTGGTGCATTCGGCGGTGTCGGATCTCACCCCGGCCGGCGAGGCCCTGCTGCGCTCGATCAAGACGGTGTGTAACGAGCTGCAGATCGGCCGCAAGAAGTAGCCCACATCGCCATCGGTTATGGCCGGCACCAAGGTCCGCCTTCGCCGCCGCCGCGGGCCGCGCTAACAGGCACGCCGGAGGATCGCACCATGAGCACGCCGTTGATCAACTACACGCCGGAAGGCCGCATCGTCTGGATCGAGATCAATCGGCCGGACAAGCGCAACGCCGTCAGCCGCGCCGTCACCGCGGCGCTCACCGACGCCTTCGCGCGCTTCGATGAGGACGACACCGCCGATGTCGCCATCCTGTGTGGCGCCGGCGCGGCGTTCTCCAGCGGCGCCGATGTCGGCGAGAGCCAGATGGCGAGCCGCGCCGATATGGAAAAATCGCGCGATCCGCTCGGCCTCGCCCATCCCTTCGCCGAACTGCTGCACCGCTGCCGCAACTGGAAGCCGGTCATCGCCGCGGTGCATGGCTATGCGCTGGGCATGTCGCTCGGCCTGATGCTCGATTGCGATCTGTCGGTGTGCGAGGACGACGCCCGCCTGCAGGTGACGGAGACGCCGCGCGGCCTTGGCGGCTATCGCCACTGGGCGCTGATGAAGGCGCGCGGCGCCGGCATGTTCGCCGACGAGGTCTGCCTCACCGGGCGGCCCTTCTCCGGCGCCGAAGCGCATGCCGCGGGTCTCGTGACCACCCTTGCCGCCAAGGGCAAGGCGCGCGAGACCGCGCTGGCGCTGGCGCAAGGTATCGCCATCAACCCGCCGCTCAGCGTACGTGAAACCGTACGCGTGCGGCGCTGGCATATGCACAAGACGACGCGCGAGATCGCCTTCCAGACCGAGAACACACGCCTGCACCTCACCGAGGACTTCGAGGAAGCGGTGCGCGCTTTCGCCGAGAAGCGCGCACCCGGTCCCTTCAAGGCGCGCTAGATTCTACCGCTCTAGATGCGGTAGAAGCGTTCGGCAGTGCCGGCAAACAGGTCGGCGCGCTCGCTGTCCGAGAAATCCGCGGTGATGGTGTCGAAGGCGTCGAACAGCGCCTCGAATGTCGAGTGCAGTCGATCGACCGGGAAATTGCTGCCGAACATGCAGCGCGCCGGCCCGAACGTCTCGATCAGCGTCAGCACGAAGGGCCGGATACTCTCGACCGTCCAGGTGTGATCGCACATGCCGAGGCCGGAGATCTTCATCGACACATGCGGCACGGCGGCCAGCGTCCTGACGCCCTGACGCCAGCGCTCGATGTCTTCCGGCGAGCGGTCGATCGGCATGCCGCCATGGTCGATGACCACCGGAACGCCTTCATTGGCGGCAATCAGTTTGGCCGCCTGCGCCATCTGTCCGGCATAGAGCTGGAAATCGAACGACAGGCCGTGTTTCGCCAGCTTGGGATAGTTCGCCGTCCACTTCGGGTTATCGAGAAACTTCTCGCCCGTGTAGGTCTTCGACGGATCGTCGTGCCAGTTGAGCATGTGGCGGATGCCGCGCACATTGCGGAACGCCTTGTGCCGTTCCATCAGCGCCTCGGCATCGTCGCTCTGCAGTTCGATCTTGGCGACGATGGCGTGCGGAAAGCCGTTCTTGTCGGCGATACCCTGCAGCCACTCGGTTTCGGCAACCGGATTGGCCGGATCGTAGCCGGCCTCGACATGTACGGACTTGACGACGTTGTGATGGCCGAACTCGGCGCGATAATCGTCGATCAGATAAGGCTTGGCGATTTTCGAGGTATCGCCCGCCATGCTCGGCGGCGTCGGCTTCGGCGACAGCCACGGATAGAAGGCATGATCGAGATCAATGAGGTGGTGATGCGCGTCGACGATTCTCAAGGGTGCCATGAACTCATGCCTCTGGTTCTGTTCAACGCTTTTCGCTCAAACGGGGATCGGGCGTTGCCTGCACGCGGCGAACCTCGCCGGGAATGAAATAGAGCGGCCCACCAATGCGGCCGACCGGCCGGTACATTGCCGGATCGATGCGATCGCCCTGGAAAACGCGCGGCGCGATCTGGAAATTGACGACACGGCCGATGACGAGCCGGTGCGCGTCGCGATCCTCCATCGGCACGACGCGCTCCAGCACGCATTCGAGCGACACGTCACTCTCCGCGATACGCGGCGCCTCGATCCGCGCGCTCGGCGCCAGCGCGATACCGAGGTGAACGGCCTCGCTTTCGCCGGCCGGATAGATCCGTGACGACTCGGCCATCGGCCCGAGTTGATCGACCGAAACGGAATTCACCGTGAAATTGCCGGTGCGCTCGATGTTGCGCAAAGTGTCCTTCAGCCGCACCGTTCCCGGGCCGATGCTGATGGCGATCTTGGGCGGGTCGTAAGTCAGAAAAATGAAGCTCGAGAACGGCGCGAGGTTGACCCCGCCGTCCTCGTTCGTGCTGGCGACCCAGGCGACCGGCCGCGGAATGACCGCGCCTGAAATAAGCTTGTAGGCCTCGGCATTGCCAAGACCTTCGGCAGCAATGGAGATGTGCTCGCTCATCCGTTCACGCGTGTTTCCGGTGGGAGCATTGCGCGTCCGAGAATCTGGTCGGAAGCGCGTTCCGCTGCCATGATAATCGCGGCATTGATGTTGCCGCCGATCGGTTCGGGAAAGATCGAGGCGTCCACCACGCGCAGGCCGTCGAGGCCGATGACTTTCAGCGCGTCGTCAACGACGGCGCCGCTGCTGCCGGCATGGCCCATGCGGCAGGTGCCGGCGGGGTGGAACGACGTCGTCACCGTATTGCGAATGAACGCGTCGATCTCGGCATCGCTCGTGCAGGCCGCGCCAGGCAACGCCTCCTGCTCCACAATGCTGGCAAGCGCAGGCGCGGCTCCGATGGCGCGGAAGCGCTTCACGCCTTCGCGCGCGCGACGCATGTCGGCGTCGGTGCCGAGCATGTTCTGACGGATGATCGGTTTGTCGGCGGGATCGGCGCTGCGCAGCCCGACATCGCCACGGCTGTCGGGACGCACCAGCACCACGCGGCAGACGAAGCGGTCCTTGTAGGGCTTCACGAATGGCGGAAAATAGAGATGCGCGTCGACCGGCGCCGCGAGAAACAGCAACTGGATGTCCGGCACCGGTTCGGCGTCGGTGCTGCGCACGAAACCGGTGAGACCGCCGGGTAGCCGCGTCGCAAAGCCCTTGCCGAACAGATAAGCGGACAGAACGCCGAAGGCCGCGCGATCGAAGCGCATATTGGCGTGAAATGGTCCGGGCGCGCGCCGCTTGTAAACCAGCGATGTGCCGGCATGCTCATGCAGGTTCTGTCCGACTCCGGGCAAGGCGTGCTGGACCTCGATACCCTGCGCGGCCAGCGCCTGCGGATTGCCGATGCCCGACAGCATCATGATCTGCGGCGAGTTGAAGGCGCCGCCGCACAAGATGACTTCGCGATTGCAGGTCACGCGGTGCGAGCGGCCGTGCTGGGTGTATTCGACCGCGACAATGCGCTTGCCGTCGAGCACCAGGCGGGTGACCAGTGCTTTCGTCTCGACGCGCAGGTTCGCGCGCTTCAAGGCGGGCCGCAGGTAGGCGACCGCCGTGCTGGCTCGCTTGCCGCCGCCGACTGTGAGCTGCATCCGGGAGAAGCCGTCCTGGCGTGCGCCGTTGTAGTCGTCGATCCAGTCATAACCGAGCGACTGGGCGGCCTGCGCGTAGGCGTCAATCAGCGGGTCCTCATAATCGGATCGCATGGTCGCGAGCGGCCCGTCGCCGCCGCGGTAGAGGCTGGCGCCCTCCTGCCAGCTTTCCTGCTTGCGGAAGTAAGGCAGGACGTCCGCATAGCTCCAGCCGCGCAGGCCCTGCTCGGCGAGACGATCAAAGTCGGCGCGGTGACCGCGCACATAGGCCATGGTGTTGATCGAGGACGATCCGCCGACCACCTTGCCGCGCAGGCATTCGACGCGGCGGTTCGCCGCGCCGGCCACCGGCTCACTCATATATTGCCAGTCGTAGGTCCGGCCGTAGGCGACCTTGGCCCAGCCGATCGGGATCTGGATGAAGGGGTGGCGATCCCAGCCGCCGGCTTCGAGCAACAGGACGGAGTTCTGTCCGTTCTCGGACAACCGGTTAGCCAGGACGCACCCCGCGGATCCGGCGCCGATCACGATAAAATCGCAGGATTTGGCCGTCATTGCTTCCATTACGACACCTTCGCGCAGTCAGCCATCGCCCGGAACAATAGAACCGTGGCCGGGCATTCCTCATGGCTATAGCTCCTACGCCATGGCCGTCCATCGAGGCCAACCGCCCGCTCGACCCCTGTAACGCGCAAATCGCAGCCTTGCCCTTTGGCGCTACCTATCGCCCCAGCTATTTCCAAAGGGAATAGCGCCTCCCAGAAAACCCATTCTCCCTCCACACCGGGGGTGAAGAATATTCGCGGCAGAAGGTGGCCCAGCAAAGGAACGACGCATTGCAGACCGAGCCCGTGTTCACGGCCCAAGGCATGATGTATGGCGGCGCCTGGCGTGAAGCACAGAGCGGCGAACACTTCGCCTCGCTCGATCCGGCGACGGGCGGCACCGTTGGCCAGGCGCCGATGGGCCGCGCTGCCGATGCCAAAGCGGCAATCGCCGCCGCCGCTGCCGCCTATCCGCAATGGAAGGCGCGCACCGCCGCCGACCGCGCGCTGCTGCTGCACCGTTTCGCCGACGAAATCGAAAAGCGGAAAGACCGCCTCGCCCGCCTGATCACGCAGGAACAAGGCAAGCCGCTCCGCGAAGCCGCGGTCGAGGTCAAGCTCACCATCGATTCCTTCCGCTGGTACGCCGAGGAAGCGCGCCGCGCCTATGGCGCGTGGATCCCCGATCCCGTCCCGAACCGCCGCCTCATCACCATGCGCGAACCGGTCGGCGTCGTCGGCGCCATCATTCCCTGGAACGTTCCGGCCGCGATGATCGCGCGCAAGGCCGCGCCCGCATTGGCCGTCGGCTGCACCATGGTGCTCAAGCCTTCCGAGGAAACGCCCCTCACCGCGCTCTTGATCGCCGAAGCCGCGCTCGATGCCGATCTGCCGCCGGGCGTGTTCAACATCGTCACCGGCGATCCGGTCGCCATCGGTCAGGCGCTGCTCGAGGACGAGCGCGTGCGCAAGATATCCTTCACCGGCTCGACCGCCGTCGGCCGGCTGTTGCTGCGCGGCGCCGCCGAACATATCAAGCGCGTCTCGATGGAGCTCGGCGGCAATGCGCCGGTGATCCTGTTCGAGGATTGCGACGTCGGCAAAGCCGTTGGCGCGCTGGCCGCCCTCAAATTCCTCAATGCCGGCCAGGCCTGCATTTCGGCGAACCGCATCTTCGTGCATTCCTCGATCCACGATCGCGTCGCCGCCGAACTCGCCGAGCGCGCCGGCAAATTGTCGGTCGGCAACGGCCTTGCCGATGGCGTGCAGATGGGCCCGCTGATCGAGAAGGCCGCGGTGGACAAGGTCGCCGGCATGGTCGATGACGCGGTGGCGCGCGGCGCCCGTTCGCTTTCCGGCGGCAGCCGCCTCACCAATGGCGATCTGCGCAACGGCCATTTCTTCGCGCCGACGGTGCTGACCGGCATGACCGTCGATATGCGCGCCGCCAATGAAGAAGTCTTCGGCCCCGTCGCTTCGCTGTTCCGCTTCGACGATGCCGACGAGGCTATCGCGCGAGCCAATGATGTGCCTTACGGCCTGGCCGCCTATGTCTTCACCGAGAGCATGAGCCGCGCCATCCGCGCCGGCGAGCAACTCGAGACCGGCATGGTCGGCATCAACGAAATCCGCATCGGAGCGGCGGAAGCGCCCTTCGGCGGCGTCAAGCAGAGCGGCATCGGCCGCGAAGGCGGCCGCGAGGGCATGGACGAATATCTCGAGACCAAACTGCTGGCGCTCGGCATCTAGAAGCCGACCCGGCAACAGGAGTGAAGCTGGAATGAACAGGTTGCCGTCGTCCTGGTTGGATGGAATGCGTTTGCCGCTGATCGCAGCGCCGATGTTTCTCGTCAGCAATGTCGATCTGGTCGCCGCGGCCTGCATCAACGGCGTCATCGGCGCCTTCCCGACGGTGAACGCGCGCACGCCGGAAATCCTCGATCAGTGGCTCGCCGATCTCACCGCGCGGCTCGACGCGGCGCGCGCCAAGGGCATCAAGCCGGCCCCCTTCGCCGTTGGCCTGACCACCCACAGTTCTAATCCGCGCATGGCGCCGGATCTCGCGCTCTGCGTGAAGTACAAGGTGCCGCTCATCATCACCGCCATGGGCAGCCCCAAGCCGGCGGTCGGGCCGGTGCACGAATACGGCGGCCTCGTTTTCGCCGATGTCAGCACGCCTGACTACGCGCGCAAGGCGGCGGCGGGCGGCGTCGATGGTCTGGTTCTGGTCGGCGCCGGCGCCGGCGGCCACACCGGCCACATCGCCCTGCCGGCTTTCGTCGCCGCGGTGCGTGAATTCTGGGATGGCATCATCGTCGCCGCCGGCAGCATGATGACGGGTGAAACGTTGCGCGCGGCGCAGGTCATGGGCGCCGATCTTGCCTACATGGGTACCCGTTTCATCGCCACCGAGGAAAGCCTCGCCGATCCGCGCTACAAGCAGATGGTGGTCGATTGCACCGTCAAGGATATCGTGCCGACCGACATCGTCACCGGCGCAATCGCCAGCAAGCTGCGGCCGAGTCTGGTCAATGCCGGCCTCGATCCCGACAACCTGCCGGCCAAGAAGAGCTTCGATCTGCATTACGCCGAGAAGCAACCCAAGGCGTGGAAGGACATCTGGTCCGCCGGCCAGGGCGTCGGCATGGCCAAGAGCATCGAGAAAACCGCTGACGTGATCGACCGCCTCGCGCGTGAATACGCCGCCGCGATCCGCGCCAGCCACGACGACGTCTGGACCCGCCGCGCGCTTGCGGGAGACCAGGAAACCAGAAAAGCAACAGCCTGAACCCTTCACGCACGAGAGGAGTATGCAATGACGATCTCCAGCCTTGATGTCTCCCGCCGCACCCTGCTTGGCGGCATCGCTGCCGGCACGGTTACGATGATCAGCGGCGGCATGCCGGTGTTCGCCCAGTCGCCGACCAAGCTGCTGTTCATGGAGCCGTTCGATCTCGCCCTCGAATATCTCCACGAGATGAATGCCGTCGTGGGCGGCCACTTCCAGAAGGAAGGCCTCGACGTCACCGTGAACAATGCGCGCGGCACCTCCATCGCCATCCAGCAGGTGGTCGCCGGACAGGCCGGCATGACCCGCGTCGGCATGCTCGATCTCTTCAAGGCCGCCAGCGCGCAGGAGACGCCGCTCATTTCCGTCGCCACCAGCCTGCAGCAGCCGATCTTCAGCCTCATCAGCCTCAAATCGGCGCCGATCAAGAAAGCGGCCGACATGAAGGGCAAGACCATCGGCGTCGCCTCGATCGGCGGCGGCCAGGAGAACATGCTCAACCTGCTGCTCGCCGAGGGCAAGGTTCCGGTCGCCGACGTGCCGCGTCAGGCCATCGGCTCCAGCGCCGGCAATGTCGAGCTGCTCAAGCAGGGCCGCGTCGCCGGCTTCTTCGCCACGGTCGAGAACACCATCCTGCTCAAGCGCGCGGGAGAGCCGATCGACGTCTGGAGCGCCACCGACAACTCCTCGATGCCCGGCGGCGTCATCCTGATGACCAAGGCCTTCACCGAGAAGAACCCGGAGACGGCGGCGAAATTCGTCAAGGCCATGCGCAACTCGGCGCTGGAATGCCTCAGCGCAGACCCCGCCATGATCCTCGATCGCATCACCAAGAAGTTCGAGATTTCGGCCAATGCCGATCGCGACTTCCGTATCGAGGCCATCAAGGCCTACAATGCCTCGACCGTCAGCGCCGGCAAGGAAAACGTCATGCGCAACGTGCCGGCGGTGTGGGAAAACGGCGCCAAGCTGGTGGCCGAGGCGAATATCGCCAAGGTCGCCGACGTCAAGGCGCTGTACACCAACAAGTTCGTCGATGAGGCCGCGAAGTCATGAGTTTGCAGACTGCGCCGGCAGGCGTTCAGGGCGGTGGCATTGCCATCGCCCTGAAGGAAGCCGGCAAGGACTTTGAAACGGCGGAGGGCTTGGTCAGGGCCCTCACGCCTACCAATTTCAGCGTGCGCGAGGGTGAATTCACCGTCCTGCTCGGCCCCTCCGGCTGCGGCAAGACCACCATGTTGCGCATGATCGCCGGGCTCGAGGCGCCGACCAGCGGCGCCATCGAAGTCGAGGGGCGCAATCTCTGGACCGCCGACAAGCGCGACAATGTCGCGCTCGCCGAGATGGGCATGGTGTTCCAGGAAGCCAACCTGTTCCCCTGGCTGTCGATCGAGGACAACATCGCGTTGCCACTCAAGCTGCGCGGCGTCGGCAAGTCGGAGCGTCGGCAGCGCGCGCGGGAGCTCTGCAAGCTTGTCGGCATCACCGGCTTCGAGAAGCGCTACCCAAAGGAATTGTCCGGCGGCATGCGCCAGCGCGCCTCGATTGCGCGGGCGCTCAGCTACGATCCGAAAATCCTGCTGATGGACGAGCCGTTCGGCGCGCTCGACGCGATCACGCGCGACGCCATGAACATCGAGTTGCAGCGCATCTGGATGGAAACCAACAAGACCATCGTGCTGGTGACGCATTCGATTTCGGAAGCGGTGTTCCTCGCCGACCGGATCGCCCTGCTCTCGCCGCGGCCCGGCCGCATTCAGGAAATCGTCGAAGTGCCCTTCGCGCGGCCGCGCGCGGTCTCCGTCAACGAAGACCCGCAATTTCAACATATCGCAAATCACTTGCGCGATCGCCTCGAGCATTGATCAATGAGTCTGGACACACCCATCGTCAGCACCGTCGCGCCGCAGCAGACGGCCAAGAAGCGAAAGAAGGAGATCCCGACCTGGATCGGCAGCGTCACGCTGCTCGTTCTGTTCCTCGGCGGGTGGGAATTCTACGTTCGCGAATTCAACGTCAGCAAGCTGATCCTGCCGGCGCCGTCGCTGGTCATCGAGGCCTGGTATGCCAGCCTCTGGCTGCCATCGACGTGGTACCACACCTGGATCACGGCGCTGGAAACCATGCTCGGCTTCTTCTTCGCCATGGTGTTCGGCGTCGCGCTCGGCGCCATGCTCGGCAAGAGCCCGCGCCTCGAGAAGATGCTGAACCCTTTCATCGTCGCCACGCAGGTGGTGCCGAAAGTGGCGCTGGTGCCGCTGTTCGTCGTCTGGTTCGGCTTCGGTATCACGTCGAAAGTGGTCATCGCCGCGGTGCTCGCCTTCTTCCCGATCATGCTGAACACCGCGCTCGGCGTGAAGTCGGTCGAACGCGGCTATCGTGAAGTGCTGGCGAGCCTCAACGCCTCGCGCCTGCAGAAGATCACCCAGCTCGAATTCCCCAGCGCCCTGCCCTACATCCTCACCGGCATGGAAATGGGCGTCGTGCTGTCGATCATCGGCGCGGTCGTCGGCGAGTATCTCGGCGGCAGCGAGGGCCTCGGCAATCTCGCGGTCAAGGAGATGAACTCCTACAACACCACCGCGCTGTTCGCCGTCATCATGCACCTGTCGGCGCTCGGCTTCGTGTTCTACGCCATCGTCGTCGGCCTGCGCCGCTTCCTGATCCCGTGGCACGAAAGCGCGCAGATCAAGAAGTAAGCGCGCGGATAAAAATAGCTAAGCATTACTGTCATCACCGGGCCGGCGCCACCAGCGCGTTACGCGCGTCTTAGACGCGCTATGCGCCGAGACCCGGTGATCTCGTTTAGGCGAGTACAGTGCCCACCTGAACGAGATGGCCGGGACAAGCCCGGCCATGACAGTCTCATTTATTGCTTATGAGGGAATGTCAGGCCCTTCGCCACATCGACCGGGCGATGCCTTCCTGCACGGCGGCGCCGTCCTGGTTGACGACGCGGATGCGGCGATCGACCGTGTAGCGCTTTTCGTCCGCCGTCAGCTTGATATCGGCGATCTCGATCTCGAGATGGAGCGTGTCGCCGATATAGATCGGCCCCTTGTAGCGCCAGTCGACGATACCCAAGGCCGCAACCAGCGGGTCTGCGGACTTGAGCACTTCGCTTTCCAGATGGCCGCCGACCGCCAGCGCGATTCCGAACGAGCCCTGCACCAGCCGGCCCTTGACCCCGGCGCCGCGGGCGAAGACCTCGTCGCTGTGGATCGGATGGAAGGCGCCGGTCAGCATCATGAACAGCGAATGATCCGACTCCGTCACCGTGCGGCCAGCGGTACGGGCGCGCTGGCCGACCGCCAGCGTGGCGTAAGTGAAGTTGAGCGGCAGCGTCGCCGCTTCGGCTGGCGTGCTCATCGGCTCAATCCTTCCCGCGCAACACGATCACAGCGTCGAGCGCGACCGGCTTCTTGCCAGGACGGCTGACGATCGGGTTGATGTCGATCGACTCCAGCGCATCGCCGAGATCCTGGGCAAGACGCGCGGTCGCCGACAGGGCGTCGGCCAGCGCGTCGATGTCGTGCGCCGCGGAGCCACGATAGCCTTTCAGCAGCTTCGCGGTGCGCAGGCCCTCGATCTTCGCGGCCGCTTCGGCAGGGCTGAGCGGCACCGGCGCGAAGGCGACGTCCTTCATCAGCTCCAGCAGAATGCCTCCGGCCCCGGCCATAACCACCGGCCCGACTTCAGGATCGCGCTGCGCGCCGAACACGAGTTCGGTGCCGCCGGAGACCTGCTCGCAAACCAGGAAGCCGTCGAGCGGCTCGGCAAAGCCGTATCGCTTGACGTTGGCCTTGATAGTCTCGACGCCGGCGCGCACGGCCGCGGCATCGGCAAGGCCGATGAGCACGCCGCCGGCGTCCGACTTGTGCGTGAGCTTGTCGGACAGCGCCTTGAGCACCACCGGGTAGCCGATCTTGTCGGCCGCCGCGGCGGCGCTGTCGGCATCCTTGGCCACGGTTTCGCGCGGTACGCCGATGCCATAGGCGGCGATCACCGCCTTGGCGTCATTCTCGTTGAGCGTCAGCGTACCGCCCTTGGCGAGCCGCGCCTTGAGGTCCGCAACGATGGCCGGCGGCTTGCCCGACGGTGCAGCCGCAACCGGCTTGGCCGCCTTGGCGCGCTCCGACCATTTGGCGAGCGCGGCGAAGGCCGCCACCGACTTGCGTGTCTCCTGCACGAAGGCGACCTTCGGCAGCGCGGCGCGCACTTCGCGGCTGTAGTCGGTGAACATGCGCGAGAACATCGAGATGAAAGCGAGCTTCTTGCCGCGCCGGGCGACGAGATCGTGAATGCGCTGGAAGCGCTCTTCCCAGTGCGCCGCCATGCCGGTTTCGCGCGGCAGTTCGGCCTGCAGGATCAGGACGTCCAGGTTCGGATCGTCGCACAGTATATCGACGCACTCGACATACTTGTCGACGCTGGTCAGCACGGTGAAGCCGCCATCGGCCGGATTGCCGGCGGACGAGCCGGTCGAGAGCAGCGCCGCGAGGCGGCCTTCGACGTCCGGGGCGAGCTTGGGGAACGTGAGCCCGCTGCCGGCGGCGCCGTCCACCAGAATGCCGCGATAGGCGCCGGACAGGCTGAGCGCGCCAACCCGGGGGCCGATCGGCACGCCCAGATGAACGGCGATCTCGATGGCCTCGATGGCGTCGTCGAGGGAGTCAACGCGGACGACGCCGTAGTCCTGCATCACGGCATCGAATGCCTCCGCGCTGCCGGCGAGCGCGCCGGTATGGGTCGAGGCGGCCTCGCGGCCCTCCTCGCTGCTGCCGATCTTGAACAGGATCACCGGCTTGCCGGCGTCGCGGGCGCGGGCGCAGGCCGCCTTGAAGGCGCCGACGTCCTTCACCGACTCCAGGTAACAAAAGATAACCTGAATGCGGGGCTCATCGGCCATGTAGGCGATGTAGTCGGCGCAGCTCATGTCGATCTCGTTGCCGCTCGAGATCAGCGCGCCGGGCTGGATGCCGCGGTCCTGGAGGATGTGGTTGGCGTAAAGCAGCACGCCGCCGCTCTGGCCGATCAGGGCCACCGGCCCGGGGCCGACGACCAGCTTGCGGTGATCGACCAGGGTGCACAAGCCATTGAATCCGATGATGTTTCCGGTGCAGTTCGGGCCCTGCACGGCGATGCCGGTGTCGGCGATCACCTTCCGCAGGCGGGCGGCCAGCGCCTTGCCCTCCGGCCCGCCGTCCTCGCCATAACCGGCGGCGAAGACCGTGGCGCTGCGGGCGCCCGCCTTGGCGGCCTCGGCCAGCGCGTCCGGTATCGCCGGCGCCGGCGTCAACATCACGACGTGATCCGGCTTCTCCGGCAGGGCATCGAAGGTGCGATAGCAGGGCTTGTCGCCGATCGCGTCGCGGTTTGGATTGACGGCATAGATCGGCGATTTGAAGCCGTGCTCGTGGACTGTCTTCCACACCGTCGCCGGCCAGCTGCCCGGCCGGTCGCTCGCACCGACGACCACGATGTTTCGCGGTGAGACGAGCGCTCCGACCCGTTCAATTGATCGATTGATGTTCATTGCTTCCTTCTCGGCGGACATGCCATCGCGAGAAGCATAAGCACTACGTATGAAATACCGTTATAGGTTCTGCGGTGATCTATAGCGAAAGGATATGGGAACGGTCCATGGCAGCAGGCCGTCGTGGGCCCAACGCCCAACAACGCTTCACCCGCGCGAGGCTTTGCGCGATGGTTACGCCACAGAGAATGCGGAACGTGGCGGGCGGCTCAGAATCTGCCGCAGCGCGCCCAGGCCGCTGTCGAGGTCACGCGCTGCGCATGCGCCGAGACACACACGCACGCCGCGTTCGCCCTTTCCATCGACCGCGGCCGATCCGGGCGGCGTCAGCATGATCCCCTGGTTGCGTGCGACGAAGAACAATTCGTCGGCCGTCCAGCCGTCAGGAATGTCCATCCAGACGTGGTAGCCTGCCAGCGCGCCATCGCGAGGCAAGGCCTGCTCCGGAAAATAATTCCGAAACAGATCGGTGCGCCGGCGCGTCTCCTTGCGGAGCGAAACGACAATATCGTCGAGCTCTCCCGACGCAATGAGCTTGCGGCTCAATTCGAACAATAATGGCGTGGCGCTCCAGGCGCTCGCCCGCATGGCCAGTCGTGCCCGCTCAAGAAGCGCTGCCGGCACAACGGCCATGCCGGCCCGGAAGCCGAGCTCGAAAACCTTGGAAAGGCTGGCAAGATAAATCGTGCGGTCCGGTATCAAACCCGCGATCGGATCCGGCTTCGGATCGATCAGAAACGAGTAGACATCGTCCTCGATCAGCATCGCATCATGCTTGACGAGAACGTCCGCTATTTTCCGCCGGCGTCCGGCACCCATCGTTCTGCTGGTGGGCGTATGCAAGGTCGGCATGGCGTAAACGACGCGCGCGCCGGTTTGCTGCAGCTTCTTGTCCAGCGCCTCGGGCACCATGCCTTCCGCATCCATCTCGACCGGCGAGAGGTCGTATCGGTGCAGACTCGCCAGCGCCTTGAAGCCGACATAGGTCAGTTGCTCGACCAGAATCGTGTCATTCGGCTTGCACAGGATGCTCAGCGCCAGGTCGAGACCATGCTGCGCCCCGTTCGTTGCAAGCAACAGATCGGGCGACGGCTGAAAGCCCGGCGTCGATATCCAGTCGGCCAATACCGCGCAGTGCTCACGAAGTCCCTGCCCAGCATCGTACGCGAACATGCGGTCGATATCGCCGGACCGCATAACGTCGGCCATCGCCAGCCGCAGCTGTTCCTTTTGCCCGACATCGGGCGCGAGGTTGACGCTGAAATTCGCCGTCCGTCCGGCGCGACCGTCCATGTCGGAGACCGTGCGGCGGGCAACGAAAGTCCCCTGACCGACCCGCCCGGTGACAATGCCCCTCGCATTGGCCTCGCGATAGGCTTTGGAAACAGTGGACAGGCTCAAGCCCAGCTGGAGGGCGAGCGCGCGGTGCGGCGGCAGCTGTGTGCCATGCGCAAGCGCGCCGCTGCGCACGTCTTCTTCGAGCGCCGCGATCAGCGCCAGATAGGGCGGAAGGGTTTGATCGAGATTGCCGGGAATCCAACTCAGCGACGAACCGGCTTCGGCATCGTCGAGCGTTGCGGAGGCTTGTTCCACAGACCTGGGTGCCGGCGGCGGCCGCATGAGCGATGTCTTACGCGAACCCATGAAACCCCGTGGTCAAGTCCGAATTCATTTTGCGCAGAATATCAACGACGGCAGTCGAAGCAGCCCGGCAATCCATGCGCGAGATTGTCACGGTACAATAAACCGCCGTGGTTTCAAGCGACGGGGAAGGAAATCCACACTCTCCTCCCCCGCGCCTGTAACCGTAGAAGCTAGCCGTACTTGTCCGACGGTTAGCAGTACTTGCCCGACTGCGGCACGACCGAGAGATCAATGCCGCGATCCTGCATGTACTTTGTAATGTGCGCGCAAGACAGGCCCAGCGTCCGCTGCTGCATCGACCAGTTGGCGAGCAGGTTCATGAAGCCTTCATTGCCTTCCTTGCGCGGCACCGCGGTCATCATCGGATTGCGCAGAACGGGCGTCGGCACGATCGCCTTGCCGAGGCCGGCCTTGTGCAGCTGCGCCGAGTTCTGATCCGCCAGCAGGATCGCATCGACGCGCTTGGACTGCATTTCAAGAACGGCCTGATCGCGATTCTTGACCAGGACGATCTGGGCCTTCGGCGCCATCGTCTCGGCGATCGTCTGCATCGTGCTGCCGCTCTGGGCGGCGATGCGGACTTCAGGCTTGTTCAGATCGCGCCAGGTCTTCGGTTCGAAGCCATCGCGGGCGGTAATGGTCCAGACGCCCTCAACGATCGGCTCCATGACGTAGTCCACGACAAGACCGCGCTTCGGGTTCGGATTGACGCCGAAGGCCATATCGAGGCGACCAGCCTGGAAATCGGCGGCGAGATTGCCCCAGGTCGTCTCGACGAAATTGATCTTGACGCCAAGCAGGTCGGCAATCTGGCGGCCCCAATCGGGGTAGATCCCCGACCAGTCGCCGGTCTTCGGATCCTTGATGAAGTCAGGCTCTTCGCCGGACATCACCGGATAATTCAGCGTGCCACGCTGTTTGATAGCGTTGATAACCGCGGACGGATCCGCGGCGGAAGCGAGTGACACCATATTCACGGCGCCAACAAGTAGCGCTGCCAAAAAGGCAAGAACCTTCAGTCTCATGTTCGGTTTCCCTGTCAAAAATTGAAGCGCATCGCAGACCAACGATGCCGAGGCCGCCCTCAGCCGGGCATTGACATGCTACACATATCGCCGCAGTGTAGTACAGCACTTTCAAATTGTCGCGCTACAATAGTTCATTATCCTGCTCCGCTCGGGTCGCGGGATAAAAACATGCCTCTCGAGGACGCCCCTTGCTTCTCGCGGTTTTTTCCCATTGTCGCGGTGAGCCGGGCGGGCGCCCCCGCCTGGCCGGCAAAGGAACCGCCGCATGATCGGCCTCAACGCTTCGTTCTCGGTGATCGACACGCACACCGCGGGGCACCCGACCCGCGTCATTCTCAGCGGCATTCCGAAGCTCGAAGGCGCCTCGGTTCTCGACAAACGCGATGATTTCCGGCGGCGCTTCGATGCTCTGCGCGGCCTGCTGCTGCATGAGCCCCGGGGCCATGCCGCCATGGTCGGTCTCGTGCCGGTCCCCTCGACGGTCGCCGACTACGGCGCCTTTTTCATTTCGTCCTATGTCTATCTCGACATGTGCGGCCACGGCACGATCGGCTTTGCCAAAACCCTGGCCTCGACAGGCCAGATCACCAGCGCACAGGGCGACAGCTTTACACTCGAGACGCCGGCAGGCGTCGTGACGGTCGGTCTCGTCTGGAGCGATGACGGCCGCCTGTCGGCCGTCCGCATCAAAAACGTTCCGAGCTTCATCGGCATCGAAGGTTTGAAAATCCCGTTCGAGCCGTTCGGCACCGTCCAGACCGACATTGTCTATGGCGGCATGTGGTACGCGCTGGTCGATGCGGGCGCGCTTGGCCTGTCGCTGGCGCCGGAGCACGCTTCGCGGCTGATGACACTCGGCAGCGAACTCAAGCAGGCAATCAAGGCCGCCATCGTGGACAACCCCACCTTTGCCGGCGCAGTGCCTCCCAGCGTCCTTTTCTACTCCGACACGGCGCCCGGCGAAGCGACCCACTTTCTCGTCCTCGAATCGAACAAGTTCGATCGCTCGCCTTGCGGCACGGGCACGGCGGCGCGCGTCGCCATGCTCGATCGCCAGGGCCGGCTGAAGCCTGACGGTACCTATGTTGCGAAGAACATTCTGGGCGTTCCTTTCATCGCGCGCGTTGCCGAGCGACAGGGCGACAGGGTCGTCGCGGAAATCGAAGGCATGGCGCACCTCGTCGCCCAATCCACCATTCTGCTCGAAGACACCGACCCCCTGCGCCAGGGGTTCCTGTGCAAATGATGGCGCAAGTGAATATTGATCACCGAACCGGTGGACGCGAAACCGTCCTCAAGAATACGCGGTAAGGATCGAACATGGATTTTTCAGTCGTTACCAGCCACGCCGACCTGCTCTGGTTCGGCATTCTCATCACGCTTTACTACACGGCGATCACAATTGCCGGCGGCATGATCCTCGGACTGATTATCGGCCTGATTCAGTTTGCGCCTTTCAGGCCGCTGGTATGGCTCGGCTGGCTGTTCGTCGAGTTTTTCCGCAACATCCCGCTTCTCGTCATCCTGTTGTGGACCTATTACGCACTGCCGATCTTCCTCAATATCGAGATCAGCAAGGGCTGGGCGGGCTTCCTCGCCCTCACCTGCTATTCGGCAGCATTTTACGCCGAGATTTTCCGCGCGGGCGTGCAGTCGATCGATCCCGGCCAAACCGACGCGGCGACGGCTCTCGGCATGTCCTACGGGCAGAAGATGCGACGCATCATCCTGCCGCAAGCCTTCAAGCGCATGATCCCGCCGCTGGTCAGCCAGTCGATCATGCAGATGAAGAATACCAGCCTGCTGTCGACGATTACCGTGCCCGACCTGCTTTATCAGGCCGGCTACATATCGAGCCAGACTTTCAAACCCATGGAAGTCTATACGGCCGTCGGCGTCATCTTCCTATTGTTCCTTGTCCCGCTGACCACCCTGTCGCGCATGGTCGAGCGCCGACAGGCGTCGCATCGTTGAGGGCCGGCCGTGACTGACCAGAAATCAAAGCCGCTTCTCCGCATCGAAAACCTCTGTCTGCGCTTCGGTTCCCGCGAGGTTCTTCGCGGCGTCGATCTGACGGTGAATGAAGGCGAAGTCGTCGTGCTGATCGGCGCCTCGGGCTCCGGCAAGACCTCGCTCCTGCGCTGCATCAACCTGCTGAACACGCCGAACAGCGGCCGCATCGATATCGACGGCGACGTCATCTTCGACGCCACCGCGGACAGCGGCGTTTCCAGCATCCCCATTGCCGAGGTGAACCGCATCCGCTCGAAGACCGGCATGGTGTTTCAGCAATTCAACCTGTTTCCGCATATGTCGGTCCTCGACAACGTCACCGAAGGTCCGGTCATCGTAAAGCGAGAGATCCGTAAGGAAGTCGAGGTCCGCGCTCGCGACCTGCTGGCGCAGATGGGCCTCGAGGGGCACGAGCATAAGCGGCCGGCACAGCTCTCCGGCGGCCAGATGCAGCGCGTGGCGATCGCCCGCGCGCTGGCCATGCATCCCAAGCTGATGCTGTTCGACGAGCCGACTTCGGCGCTCGACCCCGAACTGGTCGGCGAGGTTCTCAAGGCCATGAGCGCGCTGGCACGCTCTGGCATGACCATGGTCATCGTCACCCACGAACTGGGCTTCGCCTTCGAGATCGCCAACCGCGTGGTGTTCCTCGATGAAGGCACCGTGGCCGCCGACGGCTCGCCGCATGACGTGCTGCTCAAGCCCGAACACCCGCGGCTCAAGAGCTTCGTCAACCGCTTCCACGAAACCGCCGACATGCTGCGGCCATTCCTCGAAACGCGCTGAGGAGCACGACGACAATGAGCGAGGCAGTTTCCAATTCGGATGTTGCATCGCCGGCCAGGGGTCGACGGGTCGCCATCATCGGCGCCGGCGCCGTCGGCACCTGTTGCGCCAATTATCTGCTCGATGCCGGCTTCGACGTCGAAGTCATCGACACCGTCGAGCCGGGCGGCCCCGATCAATGCTCCTACGGCAATGCCGGCGGCCTGTCCCCGGGCTCCTGCATTCCGAACGCAATGCCGGGTCTCATCGCCGAGCTCCCGGGCATTTTGCTCGATCCGGAAGGCCCGGTGAGCCTGCGCATTCTCGACCTGCCGCATGCGCTGCCGTGGCTGATCCGCTTTCTCTGGTCGAGCCGCCGCAGCAGTGTCGAGCGCATCTCCGACGCGATGATCGCGCTCAACCGCCACACTTTCGATTTCTACAACCCGCTCATCAAGCAGGCCGGCTGCGAAGACCTCATCCGTTATCACGGCCAGCTCTTCGTCTACGAAGATCCCGACGGCCCGTCCAAGTCCAAGCTGTCGATTGCCATGCGGCGCGCCCGCGGCGTCAAGGTCGAGATTCTCGACGACCGTGAGATTCACGAGCTCGAGCCGGCGCTGGGGCCGGCCTACAAGGCCGGCGTCTTCCTGCCCGAACAGGGACAATGCCCGAATCCCGGCCGGCTCGTCGCAAGCCTCTGGCGTCTGGCCGTCAGCAAAGGCGCCAGGCTCAACCGCACACGCGCCAAAGGTTTCGTCTTCGGCGCTAACGGCCCGACCGCGGTGATCACCGAGACCGGCACCGTGCCCGCCGACCAGTTCGTCATCGCGGCCGGCGCCTTCTCGGGGCCGCTGGCGCGGCAGGTCGGCACGACGGTGCCGCTGATTTCCGAGCGCGGCTATCACGTCATGGTCGAAAGCGCCCGGACGGGTTTGCGCGTCCAGACCAACTCCGCGTCGCGCAAATTCGTCGCCGCCCCGATGGAAGACGGCTTGCGCCTGTCCGGCACGGTGGAGTTCGCCTGGCCGGGCACCGCCCCGTTCTGGAAGCGCGCCGATCT
>DATMEX010000066.1:0-175976 GCA_035556455.1 Pseudolabrys sp. | reverse complement strand
TCAAGCTCGCCACCAATCACTATGTCTACGAAACCATGACCGACGACATGGACATCAATTGCGGCGATGTGCTCGACGGCGTCTCGCTCGAGGACAAGGGCCGGGAAATCCTCGACAAGGTGCTCAAGGTCGCCTCCGGCGAGCGCACCAAGTCGGAAGATCTCGGCTATGGCGAACTCGAATTCGTGCCCTGGCAGATCGGCGCAACGATGTAGCTTCTTCTAGCGCGTCCCGTAGGCGCGGTCGCCGGCATCGCCGAGGCCGGGAATAATGAAGGCGTCGTCGTTGAGTCCGTCGTCGATGGCCGCGGTCCAGACCCTCACATCGGGATGTATGCCGCGAATGCGCTCCAGACCCTCCGGCGCGCTGATGAGGCAGACGAGGCGGATGTCCTTGGCGCCGCGTTCCTTGAGGCGATCGACCGCGGCGACCGCGGTGTTGGCGGTGGCGAGAACCGGCACCACGACGATGACGAGACGTTCGTCGAGATCATGCGGCGTCTTGAGATAGTATTCGACGGCCGAGCGTGTTTCCGGCTCGCGGTACATGCCGATATGAGCAACGCGCGCCGCCGGCAGCAGATCGAGCATGCCCTCGGCGAAGGTGAGGCCCGCGCGCAGGATCGGCGCGATCACCAGCTTCTTGCCGGCGAGGATCGGCGACTTCATTTTTGCCAGAGGCGTTTCGATGTCGATCATCTCCAGCGGCAGGTCGCGCGTGACCTCGTAGCCGATCAGCATGCCGACTTCGGTCAGCAATTCGCGAAAGGATTTGGTCGATCGTTCCTTGTCGCGAATGAGAGTGAGCTTGTGCTGCACCAGAGGGTGGTCGACGACGGTGACGCCTTCCATTTTGATCTCTCCAGACCTTCAGAAAACAGTGCCGTCGCTGACGACGGTGATCGGCGGGCCGCCGCCTTCGCGTTTCTCTCGGGCGATGGCGCGGCCGGCAGCCCAGGTGCCGCCCTCGAGTATCTTCGCGAGCGGCAGGGTTTCGGCATTCATGCCGAGCCGGCCGCGGATGACGTCGGCGAGCTTGTCGAGGAGGGCCACGGTGAGGCTGCGCCATTCGACGACAAGCTCGGAGGAAACGTCGTGGGCTTCCTGCATACGCTGCGCTTCGTGCAGTTCGAGCACCGAAGCATCTACGAACAAGCCGCCATTGCGATACTCGGCGAGCCCGGTGAGGCCATCAATGTTGGAGACGGTGACGCCGGCGCGCTGCAAGGGTTCGATCAGCGAGTAGGACAGCCACTGCGACAGCTTGTGCAGCGGCACGAGGCCGTTGGTCGCATCGCCGGTGACCAGCATCCGGTGCCGCCAGCAATCGCCGAGCGGTACGCCGCCAAGCGAGAGGCGCGACGGCCAGATTGGACCGAGTTCGTGGAGCAGGGCGGTCAGGATATCGGGCGCGGTCAGCGCGCTGCCATGTTGTGCGGCGAGATAATCGAACAGGCCGCCGGGACGAGCGTTGTCCTTGCCGGCAAACACGCCCGGTTTGGACAGAGCCAGTTCGCCGAGACGTCGCAGCAATGCGGCGCGGCCGTCGAGACCGACCAGCGGATTACTCTCGGAAACCTGGAAGCCGCGGGCGAGATCGTCGGCGGTGAGCTGCGCCAGCTTGGCGGCATCGACGCGCTGCGGGTCTTCGCCATCCGCAGAGAACAAGCCGGCGGCAAACATGTCGAGGCTGGCGAGCGCCAGTCCCTCCGAGCGGCCGATTTGTTCGCCGGTCTTCGCATCGTCGTAGCGCCACTGCGCGCCGGCGCCGGCGTCGAGAAACACGCTGACGATCGCCAGATCGAACTCGGCGCGGGCTTGCGCGGCGCTGTCGTTCTTCTTCGTCAGAGCGGCAAAGCGATCGACGCTATTGTGGACGAAGTGCCGCCAACGCGAGTGAAACGGCACGTCGAGCGACGGGTAGGCGGCGCGGGTTGTGGCGATGACGCGGTCGGCGACCTTGTCGAGCTTCGAGAGATCGACGCGGAAGTGCGGCAGCCGGCCATCGATGCCGAGCGCCAGCAGCTTGTGCGCACGCGTGCGAACGGCATCCGCGGTGAGGAGAGAAAAAGCGGCGTCGGTCTCCGAAGTCATCGGGTCCCTTTTCATGTCGGGAGGAGAGGGAGGCGCTCAGTATTTGTTGAGCGCGCGGCCGACGGTGCCGGTCAGGTCGTCCGGCTTAACCGCATCGGGCGAGAAATAGCCGGCCGCCTTCTTGGCCGCGATCTCGACATGGGCGTCGGCCGGGATCATGTCGTCTGGGATCGACACGCGCTCGACGATATCGATGCCTTGCGAGACCAGCGCATCGTGCTTCATGTCGCTCATCGAGATGAAACGGTCGAGGCGCCGCAGGCCGAGCCAGTGCAGCACGTCCGGCATCAGTTGCTGGAAGCGCGCATCCTGCACGCCGGCGACGCATTCGGTGCGCTCGAAATAGGCGGCGGCGGCATCGCCGCCCTCCTGCCGCTTGCGGGCATTGTAGACGAGGAACTTGGTGACCTCGCCGAGCGCGCGGCCTTCCTTGCGATTATAGACGATGACGCCGAGGCCGCCTTGCTGCGCGCCGCGCACGCATTCCTCGATGCCGTGAATGAGATAGGGACGGCAGGTACAGATATCGGAGCCGAACACGTCCGAGCCGTTGCACTCGTCGTGGACGCGGCAGGTGATCTTGGTCGCCGGCTGGTTCAGCTTCGAGACGTCGCCGAACAGGTAGACCGTGATGCCGCCGATCGGCGGCAGAAACACCTGCTGGTCCGGCCGCGTTACCAGCTCCGGAAACATGCCGGCGGTCTGCTCGAACAGCACGCGGCGTAACGTGCTCTCCGAGGTGCCGAAGCGTTCGGCAATGCCGGGCAGGTGCCACACCGGATCGACCGCGATCTTGGTGACGCCGACGCTGCCGTTCTCGCGCACCAGTTCGCCGTCGGCCTTCAGCCGGCCGGCGCGGACGGCGTCCTGTAATTCGATGAGATCGAGCCGCGCCTTGGTGATGGCGATGCTGGGGCGGATATCGACGCCCTCGGCGATCTCGTCCTTGAAGTCCTCGGCGACGCGGTGGCCGAAAGGATCGAGGGAGACAATACGTTTGCTCTCGGCCCATTGCGCGAAGGGGCCGATGTCTTCGGCCGGGTGCGTATTGTGCAGATCCGGGCGGCGGATCGGATCGAGCGCGCCGGCCGATACCGCGAGCGCGCGGTACACCGAATAGGAGCCGCCATGCGTGCCGATGACATTGCGGTCGCC
Organism: Pseudolabrys sp.; assembly: GCA_035556455.1. Lineage (GTDB taxonomy): Bacteria > Pseudomonadota > Alphaproteobacteria > Rhizobiales > Xanthobacteraceae > Pseudolabrys. The sequence continues at coordinate 172,728 of DATMEX010000066.1, read as the reverse complement.
GGGGCGCGACACCGTGCCGATGATGGGACCGCGCTCGCGCGCGGTTGCTGCGCCCCAGTGAATGGGAAAGCGCGGCTTGCCGCCGGGAACGGGATGCGAGGTGAGGCGGATATGATCGGGTCGATTGGAGCGTGTCATTTGTAAAACCGGAGTTGTTGTCGCCTGGATTCAGGAAAACCAAAAGCACAAAGCCCGCCTGCGATGACGGGCCAGCACGTTCGGTTGCTTACTCGGTTTTAAAGGCCGCCTCGGTTCCCCCGCCGGATCGAGCGATCCGGTCGTTGAGGACGTCCCTTAAAAGACAAATATAGCGCCGGTTTTTGAACTTGCAATCGTCTTCGCGCATGTCCGCCATTCGCGTATGCGGCGATATAATGTCACGCGGCCTTAACCAAGGCCTTCAATCGCTTGTTTATATGTTCGGCGAACACGGCGGTGGCGACCGGGAGATTGCGTTCGCGCAACTGGCCGAACACCAGCTTCGCCGGCGGCACGTCGCGGCCGTCGATTTCCTTGGCGACGAGGCCGAGCTTGTTGCCCTCCGGCATGGCGCCGATGGCGATCTGAAATGAAACAAGGTTGGCGTGCAGCACCAGTCCGCGCAGCAATTCGAAGGAATTGGATTCGGCCGCAATGTTGAACTTCAGCCCGGTGCGCGACATCGCTTCTTCCAGCAGTTGCCGTCCGCCGATCGAACGCTCGGCCAGCGCCACCGGATAGCCGGCGCAGTCGCGTAGCCGCACCTTTGGCTGTTTGGCGAGGGGATGCCCCTTCGACACGACCGCGACGAGGTTCTGCTCCAGCGTCATCAAGGGCTGAAAGTTGGCCAGAAAGGGCGGGCGGAACACCAGCACGAGATCGACTTCGAACGCCGACAGCGCGGTCATGGCGTATTCGTGGTCCACCACCTTGACGTCGAACGCGACCTTGGAATGATCCTTGCGGAAATCGGCGATGGCGCGCGGCAGGAAATCGAGCGCCAGTGCCTGGCTGCAGGCGATCCGCACGGTGCCGCGGCGCAGGCCCTTGAGATCCTCGATCTGCGATTTCATCCGTTCGGCTTCGCCGCCTTGCTTGCGCAGGTAATTGACGAAAACTTCGCCAGCGGCGGTCAAACGCACGCCACGCGGCAGCCGCTCGAACAGCTCCGCGCCCAGTTCATCCTCGAGATCGGCGATGCGGCGGTTGACCGCGGAGGCGGTGACATTGAGGTGTTCGGCGGCCTTGCGGATCGAGCGGGCGCGGGCGACGGCATCGACATAGTCCAGAATCCGTAGATGTTTCATGGGGTTGCCCTGAGATACGCCGCCGTCGCGGCGGCCCGGCCCGGAGGGGGTGCGCGCGGGGTGATGCCTTTTTGGCACCACTCTAGCAAAAAATCAGCAGCAGAAGGCAACACTCCATCGCGCTAGCTTCGGCATCGCGCTTGCATGGTTCGACGCATGGTCCGCGCCGAACGCTTCAGTGAAATGAACCAAAGAGCTTCGACGCATTCCGAAACGATAGCGGACGGTAAGCCGGAACCGGGACCGCTTCTCGCCACCCTCCTGACTGGAGTTCGAACATGACGTTTTCGCCTCGCTCTTTCCTGGTCGCCGCAGCCGCGGTCGTCGGACTGGCCGCCCCGCTTCTCGCGCCGGCGCCGGTGGCCGCGCAAACCAAACTCAAGATGGTGCTGAACTGGAAGTATCAGGGCCCGCAGGGCTGGTTCTTCCTCGCCGAAGACCGCGGCTACTTCAAGAAGGCCGGCATCGACATTCAGATGGACCAGGGCAATGGTTCGGGCGCGCCGATCCCGCTGGTCGCCAACGGCACCTATGACGTGGGCTTCGGCGACATCAACGCGCTGATCCAGTTCGCGGCCACAAAACCGGACGAAGCGCCGATCGCGGTTTACGTCATGTACAACCAGCCGCCCTTCACGGTGGCGGTGCGCGCCGACAGCCCGATCAAGACGCCGAAGGATTTCGAGGGCAAGAAGCTCGGCGGCGCCGCCGGCGACGGCGCGCTCAAGCTGTTCCCGGCGCTTTGCAAGCTGTCCAAGATCGACTGCACGAAGGTGGAGATCACCAACATGCAGCCGAACCTGCGCGAGCAGATGCTCATGAACAAGCAGGTGGACGGCGTTTTCGGCTACGTCAACACCATCCGCTTCTCCGCCAAGCTGATGGGCGTCGCCGACAAGGACCTGCGCTACATCAACTTCGGCGATTACGGCATGAACCTCTACTCGAACGCCATCATCGTCTCCAAGAAACTGGCCGCCGAAAAGCCTGAAGTCGTGAAGGGCCTCGTCGCCGCGATCAACCAGGGCCTGCAGGACGCGCTGAAGGATCCCGACGCGGCCATTGCCGCGGTGGTGAAGCGCGAGCCGCTGATCAAGCCCGACGTCGAGAAGGATCGCTTCATGGCGACCTTACAGGACGAAATGAACGCGCCGGAAATCGCCAAGATCGGTCTCGGCAATGTGGACAAGGAACGGCTGAAGAAGTCGATCGACATTCTGGTCGAGGCCAACGGCCTGACGCGCACGCCGACCGTCGATGAGGTGTTCACCGACAAGTTCATTCCGCCGGTCGCCGACCTGCCGAAGAAGCTCTTCTAGAAACTGCCCGCCAACTGGCCGTTCCCCCGCGCAGGGGGGACGGCGCCCCTTCGGCCCGGGGCATTCGAGACGGGCCAGCTCACCAAGGTATCACGATGGATTTGAAGCTTGCCGGCCGCGTGGCCATGATCACTGGCCCGGCCAAAGGGATGGGTGCGGCCATCACCAGGGCCTTTGCCGCGGAGGGCGCCAAGCTCTCGCTCATCGGCCGCGACACCGCGGCGATCGAGCCGGTCGCCGCCGACGTGCGCGCAGCCGGCGGCGAGGCGATTGTCATCGCCTGCGATCTCACCGATCCCAAGCAGTGTGAGGCGGCGGCGCAGAAGACGCGCGACGCCTATGCCGGGCGCATCGACATTCTGGTCAATGTCGCCGGCGGCTCGGGTCCCGTCGGCAAGACCGGCGTCGAGACCACGCCGGAAGAGTTCGACGAGATCGTCACGCTTAACATGAACGGCTGTTTCCACACCATGCGCGGTGTGCTGCCCGCGATGATCGCGCAGCGTTACGGCAAGATCGTCAATGTCGGCGGCACCTTTGGTATGCGCGGCCGCGCCGGGCGCATGTCCTATTCGGCCTCCAAGTGGGGCCTGCGCGGCATCACCAAGAGCTTCGCGCTCGAGGTCGGTCAGCACAACATCAACGTCAATTACGTCGCGCCCGGCATGGTCGATGGTCCGCGCTTCCGCGAGAAGGTCTGCGCCGATATGGCGAGGAAGCTCAACATCACCGTCGAAGAGGCGATGGAGCGGCACGCCCAGGAATACGCGCTGCGCCGCGTCACCGTCGATGCCGATGTCGCCAATGCCTGTCTCTTCTTTGCCAGCGACGTGTCGCGTCAGATCACCGGCGCCGATCTGCCGGTCGACGGCGGCTGGGCGGCGTTGTGATGATGACCTGTTGGGGCTCGATTTTTTCTCCGTTCGTCCCCGCGAAAGCGGGGACCCAGTGCGGCGCATCCCAAGATTGGGTTCCCGCTTGCGCGGGAACGAACGGAGTGTGTAGCGGCGCTCAGATGACCGCAAAGGTGTTTCGATGACCGTGACCGCCGACCTCGTCATTACCAACGGCCGGATCGTCACGCCGGACAGCGTGTTCGAAGGCTCGATCGCTATAAAGGACGGCAAGGTGCTAGCCGTCGGCGAGGCGAGCGCCATGCCGTCCGCCAAGGAGACCTTCGATGCCCGCGGCCTGCATATCCTGCCGGGCGCCATCGACGACCATGTGCATTTCCGCGATCCGGGCCTGACGCACAAGGAGGACTGGGAGAGCGGCACCGCCGCGGCGGCCTTCGGCGGCGTGACGCTCGTGTTCGAAATGCCGAACACGCTTCCACCGGTCGCCACCGGCGAGATCCTCGCCGCCAAGCACAAGATCGCCTCGTCGAAAGCGCATGTCGACTACGGCCTCTATGGCCTGCTCGGCGAAGAAACGATCAAGACCGTGCCCGAGCTGATCGAGAACGGCATCATCGGTTTCAAGCTCTATATGGGCAACACCTTCGGCAAGATTCCGTCGCCCGACACCGGAGCGACCCTGGAGTGCTTCGAGGTCGCGGCGGAAACCGGCAAGCGCGTTTCGCTGCACGCCGAGAACAACGACATCATGGTGCGCCGGCAGACGCGGCTGATGGCGGCGGGCAAGAAGGACCAATGGGCGCATCTGGCGGCGCGGCCCAACGTTGTCGCCACCGAGGCGGTCGCCCGCGCCGCGATCCTCGCCGAATGGACCGGCGCGCGCATTCACGTCCTGCATATCTCGACGGCGGAAGAACTGCGGCCGTTGCGCGAGGCCAAGGCGCGCGGCGTCGATATCACCGGCGAGACCTGTCCGCATTATCTCGTCCTCTCGACCGAGGATTATGACCGCGTGCCGGGCATCATCGCCGTCAACCCGCCGGTGCGCGAGAAGCAGAACCAGCAGCCGATCTTCGAAGCACTGCTGGACGGTACCATCGACGTGATCGCCACCGACCATGCGCCGCACAATCTCGAGGAGAAGACGCGGCCGGATATCTGGACTGTCGATTGCGGCTTTCCCGGCGTCGAGACGCAAATGTCGATCATGCTGACCATGGTCAACGAAGGCCGCATGACGATCTCCGACTATGTGCGCATGAGCGCGTACAACCCGGCGCGCATCTGGGGCCTGTATCCGCAAAAGGGTGCGCTGCAGCCGGGCTCCGATGCCGATATCGCCATCGTCGATCTCTCCCGCGACCACGTCATTCGCGACGCCGACATCCAGTCCCGCTCGAAGTGCTCGCCGTGGGACGGCCGCAAGGTGAAGGGGCTGCCGATCCATACGTTGGTGCGCGGCCGTTTCGTCATGAAAGACCGCAAGCTGGTTTCCGACACCAAGGGCTGGGGCCGCTCCGTGCATGCCATTCAGGAGATGCCGGCGCCGGCCGTGAAGAATGCGGAGCACACGATGCACGCCATCACTCAGGACAAAGCGCGAGGGGCAGGGCGATGACCAGCGACAGCAATGCGCGCACCGACGATACCTTCATCGAGCTCGAGAATGTCACCTTGGCCTATGGCCGGGGCGAGCGGCAGGTCGTGGCGCTCGGCGAGACCAATCTTCGTGTCGATCAGGGCGACTTCGTCGCGCTGGTCGGGCCGTCGGGTTGCGGCAAGTCGACCATCCTCAAACTCGTGACCGGGTTGATCACGGCGACCTCCGGCTATGTCTACGTCGCCGGCCGTGAAGTCGGCGCCGAGCCGGTGCGCGTCGGTATGGCGTTTCAGAACCCGACCATGCTGCCGTGGCTCACCGTGCGCGACAACGTGATGATGCCGCTCAAGATCGTGCCGCCGTTCCGGCAGGAGTATCAGAGCAAGAAGAAGACCGAGTTTCGCGACCGTGCCGACGCGCTGCTCAAGGAAGTCGGCTTGGCCGGCTTTGGCGACAAGCACCCCTGGCAGTTGTCCGGCGGCATGCTGCAGCGGGCCTCGTTGTGCCGTGCGCTGATCCACGAGCCGCAACTCCTGATGCTCGACGAGCCCTTCGGCGCGCTCGACCAGTTCACGCGCGAGGAGCTGTGGGCGGTGATGCAGGAGCTGTGGTTGAAGCTCAAGCCGACGGTGCTTCTGGTCACGCATGATCTGAAGGAAGCGGGCTATCTCGCCAACCGCATCTGCGTGATGCGCTCGCGCCCCGGTCAGATCATCGACGATGCCGCCGTGCCTTTCGCGCGGCCGCGCACCATCGACATGTCCTACACCCCCGAATTCGTATCCATGACCCAGCGCCTGCGCGAACTGATCGTGTCGGCCCGTCCGGTAAGGGAGACCGTGTGATGGATCAACAATTGCGCCGCCGCGTCTGGTCGGTTCTGCTCATCATCGGCTTCTTCGTGATGTGGGAAGCGTTCTGCTGGGTGTTCCATATCAGCGACATCGTGCTGCCCAAGCCGAGCCAGATCGTCGTCACTTTGGTTCAGCGCTTTCCCGCGCTCTGGCCGCATGCAGTGCAGACCCTCTATACGACGCTGGTCGGTTTCGCCTTCGGTATCGTCGCGGGCGTTTTGCTTGGTGTTATGATCGGCTCGTCGCGGCTGGCCTATGACGTGGCCTATCCGCTGCTCATCGGGTTCGCGTCGATCCCGAAGGTCGCGGTGGTGCCGATTTTCGTGCTGTGGTTCGGCTCCGGTGCTGTTCCGGCGATCCTCACCGCGATGATCATGAGCCTGTTCCCGATCGTCGTGAACGTCGCAACGGGCCTTGCCACCACCGAGCCGGAACTCGAGGACGTGATGAAGGCGCTGCGCGCCACGAAGCTTGACATTCTGTGGAATGTCGGTCTGCCGCGCACCATGCCGTACTTCTTCGCCTCGCTGAAGGTCGCGGTGACGCTGGCTTTCGTCGGCACCGTCATTTCCGAGACGGTGGCGTCGAACCGCGGCATCGGCAACGTCATGATGATCGCTTCGTCGAATTTCGACGTGCCGCTGGTGTTCGCCGGGCTCATCATTCTCGCCATCATGGGCGTCGCGCTCTACGCGGTGTTCTCGCTGATCGAAGCGCGGATCACCGGCTGGGCGCACCGCAAGGACGAATTCGCGATGGGCTGATCGCCCGTCGCTTCACAGGTTTGCCGGTTATTCGACTGAACAGGAGTTCGTAATGTCTCTCATCCGCTTCGGCATCGCGCTTGCGACCGCGCTGTGCCTCTCCATGTCGGCCCAGGCGCAGGAGCCGGCCAAGATCCGCTTCACCCTCGACTGGAAGTACCAGGGCCTGCACGCCTACATCTTCTGGGCCAAGGACAAGGGTTACTTTGCCAAGGAAGGCCTCGACGTTTCGATCGATCAGGGCACCGGCTCGTCGGCGACCATCACGCGCATCGCCTCGGGCACCTATGACGCCGGCTTCGGCGACATGAATGCCATCATCCAGATGGCCGGAACCAAGCCGGGCCAGCAGCCGGTGATGGTCTATATGATCTACAATACGCCGCCTTTCGCGCTGATCGTGAAGAAGGATAGTCCGATCAAGTCGCTCAAGGACCTCGAAGGCAAGAAGATGGGCACGCCCGCCGGCGGCGCCGCCGGTGTGTTGTTTGCGGCCTTGGCCAAGACCAACGGTATCGACGCCGACAAGGTGCCGGTCGTCAACATGCAGCCGCAGCTTCAGGAGCAAATGTTAGTCAAGGGCGACGTCGACTTCTCGGCGATCTTCACCGTCACCAGCTACGCCAACCTGATCGGCATGAAGATGGACCCGCTCAAGGACTTCCGCTGGTTCTATTATTCCGACTACGGCATCGACCTCTATTCCAACGGCATCATGGTGTCGAAGGCGCTGATCACCGAGAAGCCGAAGGCGGTCGAAGGGCTCGTGCGCGCGCTCAACAAGGCGATGATCGAGGTCGCCGCCAATCCGGCCGCCGGCGTCAAGGAGATGCTCAAGGTCGAGCCGCTGATGGACGCGAACATCGAAACCCAGCGTCTGGAATACGCGCTCAAGACCCACTTCGTCTCCAAGGAGACCGACGCCAATGGCCTCGGCGACGTGTCCGACGCGCGCATGGAAAAGTCGATCAAGCTGCTCGTCGACACCTACAAGCTGCCGAACACCCCGGCGGTGAAGGATGTGTTCGACCGCTCGTTCCTGCCGCCCAAGGCCGAGCGCACGCTCAAGCTCAGCTTCTGACGCACGGGACGACACCATGAAACGGACAGTCGCGGCCTCCTGGCTGCTTTCAGGAGCGGGCAGGGCCGCGGCCGCCAACCAGGCCATCGCCATCGGCGATGGCCGCATCGAGGCCGTCACGGCGGGCGAGGGTAACGGCGCCCTCGTCATGCCGGCGCTCGGCAATGCCCACGACCACGCCCGCATCGCTCGGCTCAGCCAGACCGGCAGCTACGACGTGCCGCTCGAGGCCTGGCTGCCCTATCTGACGCTGCTGCCGGCGGTCGATCCTTATCTGTCGAGCGCGGTGTCCTTCGCCCGCTCGGCGCGCGGCGGCGTCGGCGCCGTCATGGCGCATTACACGCGCGTGCAGGGCCTCACCGATTTCCCCACCGAAGCCCGCGCCGTGGCGAAGGCCGCGCGCGATGTCGGCATCCGCATGGCGCTCGCGGTGCACTGCCGCGACATGAATCCGCTGGTTTACGATCCGCACGAGAAGCTGCTGGCCGACCTGTCGCCCGAGGCCTGTGAATGCGTGACGCGCCGCTTCCTGCGCAAGCCGGTGCCGGCGAAGGAGCAGGTGGCGATGGTCGAGGCGGTCGCCCGCGATATCGAAGGCGGCGGCGTCACCGTGCAATACGGGCCTGCCGGCGTGCAGTGGTGCACGGACGAGATGCTGCGCCTGATCGGCGAGGCATCTGCGGCGTCGAAGCGGCGCGTTCACATGCATCTGCTCGAAACCAAGTATCAGCGGCAATGGGCCGATCGCCAGTTCCCGCAAGGCATCGTGCGCTATCTGGACGATATCGGTCTCGTCAACGAGCGCGTGTCCTTCGCCCATTGCATCTATCTGCGCCCCGACGAGATCGACCTGATCGCCGAGCGCGGCGCCACTATCGTGGTCAACACCTCGTCGAACTTCATCGTCAGTTCCGGCGTTGCGCCGCTCGCAGAGTTCATCAGGCGCGGCTGCCGCGTCGCCATGGGGCTCGACGGCCTCGCCTTCGATGAGGACGAAGACGGTTTGCGCGAGATGCGGCTCGCCTACAATGTCCACAAGGCGTCCGGTTTCGACGTCAAGGTGTCGCAGGCCGAGTTGATGCGCTTTGCCACCACCAATGGCCGCTTCGCCGTCACCGGCATGACGGACGAGGCCATTGCCCCCGGCGCGCCGGCGGATTTCTTGGCTCTGGACTGGAAGGCCCTGTCGGCCGAACTGATCGAGCCGGACGTGCCGCCGTTCGAATTGCTGCTGGCCAAGGGCGTGAAGCAATATATCACCGGCCTCGTCGTCGCCGGCCGCGATGTCGTCAAGGACGGCCAGGTCACCGGCGTCGATCTGCCGGCGCTGGAAGCCGAGCTGCTGGCGATGCTGCGCGCCAAATATCCGACCACGGCCGATATGCGTGCCGTCATGCCGGAACTGAAATCGGCCTTGCGCAAGCACTACATCGGCCCGCTGTATTGTGCGTGACGCCATGCCTGTCGCCAAGGTTCACCGCATCTCCGCTGCCGCCCCGAATGACGTCAGCGGCATCGAGGCCGCCATTGCCGCCGGCCGCATCGATCCGAAGGGCGTCATTGCCGTGCTCGGCAAGACCGAAGGCAATGGCCTGGTCAACGATTTCAGCCGCGGCCTCGCCACCGCGGCCCTGTCGCTGTTGTTCGAGCGTCATCTGCCGAAGGCCGAAGCGGCGCAGATCTGTCTGGTCATGTCGGGCGGCACCGAAGGCGGCATGGCGCCGCACTGGATCGTGTTCGAGCGCGGGCAGGGTGAAGGTGGGGCTTCGCCCTCTCTCGCGATCGGGCGCGCGCATACGCCGGCCTTGCCATTCGACCATCTCGGCCGCGTCGCCGAGGTGGATCAGGTGGCGGCCGGCGTGCGCGCTGCGATGGAAGATGCCGGCATCATCGATCCTGCCGACGTTCATTTCGTGCAGATCAAGTGCCCGCTGCTCACGGCGCAGCGCATTGCCGAAGCCGATGCGCGCGGCGCTTCGGTCGCGACCCGCGACACGCTCAAGTCGATGGGCCTGTCCCGGGCGGCGAGCGCGCTCGGCGTCGCGGTCGCGCTCGGCGAAATCGCGCGCGAGAAAATCAGCGATGCGCAGATCGGCAGCGACTGGTCGCTGTGGTCCGGCCGCGCCTCGACCTCGTCCGGCATCGAGCTGGTCAATCACGAGATCGTGGTGCTCGGCATGTCGAAAGCGTGGTCGGGGCCGCTGGCGGTCGATCACGCGGTGATGGCGGATGGGATCGATATCGAGCCGGTGCGTGCGGCGCTGGCGCGGCTTGGCCTTGGCGCGCCGGGGCAGCTCAATCCGGCGCAGCGTCAGAAGCTCGTTGCGCTGCTGTCCAAGGCCGAAGCCAGCCACGATGGCCGCCTGCGGGACAAGCGTCACACGATGCTCGACGACAGCGATATTGCCTCGACGCGCCACGCCCGTGGCTTCGTCTGCGGCGCGCTGGCCGGTCTTGTCGGTCACGCCGAGATCTATGTCTCCGGCGGCGCCGAGCATCAGGGCCCCGATGGCGGCGGTCCGGTGGCGGTGATTGTGGAGCGATCTCTGTAACTCCGTCATGCCCGGCCTTGTGCCGGGCATCCACGTCTTACTTATGTTTAGCGAAGACGTGGATGGCCGGGACGAGCCCGGCCATGACGGCGGAGGATGGCTGGCTCGTCATTCCGGACGCCGCAAAGCGGCGATCCGGAATCCAGCCTGATATTCTGCAGTTGTCGCTGGATTCCGGGCTCGCTGCTTCGCAGCGCCCCGGAATGACGGCAATTGTCCCGTCCCCATTGACGGAGCAACTCACTCCGTTCGTCCCCGCGAAAGCGGGGACCCAGAGGCAGTTCTCCGTCATCGTCCGCGCAGGCGGTGATTGTGGATCGGAGCATTTAGTCATTCCGGGGCGCGGGCGTTAGCCCGCGAACCCGGAATCCATACGCTGCAGCAGGGGATATGGATTCCGGGTTCGCTGCTTCGCGGCGCCCCGGAATGACGGCAATTGTCCCGTCACCATTGACGGAGCAACTCACTCCGTTCGTCCCCGCGAAAGCGGGGACCCAGAAGCCACAAACCTCCACCCGTTCTGTGATTGCTGGGTCCCCGCTTTCGCGGGGACGAACGGGGATTACCGCCCCAACAACTCCTTCGCCATCATCACATGCACGCCCTTGGCGACGTTGACGAGTTGCGTCACGCAGCAGTCGCCGGCGACACTGATCAGCGAATAGGCGTCCTCGCGCGACAGGCCGTTGATCTCGCCGATCTTCGTGATCATGGCGCGCAGCGCGAATTCGGCGGCGAGGTCGAGATCCTCGTTGAAGCCCATGGTGATGATATGCGTCGGAGTCTGCGCCCAGGGATGATCGATGCCGGTCTGCTTGAGAAGCGAGACCCGCAGTCTGCCGCGCAGCGCGGTCTCGATGGCGGTGACGCAGACTTCGCCGTCGCCTTGCACGGCATGGCCGTCGCCGACCGACAGCAGTCCACCTTTGTTGAACACTGGCAAATGCAAGGTGGCGCCGACGCCGAGGTTCTTGTTGTCCATGTTGCCGCCGAACGAGCGCGGGATATTGGAGATGCAGGCACCGTCGGCGGGTCTGGGCGCCACGCCCATGACGCCGAAGAATGGCGACACCTTGATCTCCAGGCCCCACGGCATGGTCACCACGCCACGGGCCTCGTCGATCGGCACGTGAATCGTGCGCAGCTTGTCGAAGTCGTTGGGCAGGGCGCCGAGGCCGGGCTTGATCATGTTCCAGCCCCAGGGCTGGGCAAAGCCGAGCTCGAGCACCTCGACGACCAGTTCGTCGCCCGGCTCGGCGTCGGCGACCTCGATCGGTCCGGTCATGAAATGGGCGCCGATGCCGCGCGGCACCTGCGCCAGCACGCGCTGGTGTTCCGGCGTCAGCGTGAAGGGTGAGCCGGCCGGCGGCAGGTTCTCGTCATTGGCCGTAATCGTCGTCACTTCGACGGTGTCGCCCGATTCGATGCGCAGCACCGGCTTGATGGACGCGTCGAACACGCCGCGATGCACAGTGCCGACATCGCCGCGAAGAACGTGATTCCTGCTCATGGTGCGCGCTGCTCCGTTTCCTGATGCCGGCGGCTTGTGCGCACCGGGCGAATGCCCAGCGTCTTCATGCGCGAGGCGAGGGTGGTGGGTTTGACATCTAGCAGTTCCGCGGCCCCGCCGCGCCCGAAAACCTTGCCGCCGCAGGCGGCCAGCGCTGCCATGATGTTGCTGCGGTCGCGCTCGCGCCGGTCGTCGTCGGTCAGCACCTGCGGTTTCACCACGGCGGTCGGGCCACGCCGGCCAACGCCTGCCGTTGGCACCTCCGGCAGGTCGAGGCGGATGCGGCCGCCCCGCGCCAGAATGGCGGCGCGCTCGATGACGTTCTGCAATTCACGCACATTGCCCGGCCAATCGTAGAGCGTCAGGCGGCGGGCGTCGCCCTGCGTCATCCGCAATTCGCCGGTGTTGAGCTTCTTGGCGGCATTGCCGAGGAGATGCATGGCGATCAGGGGGATATCCTCGGTGCGCTCGCGCAGCGGTACGAGGTGGACCGGGAACACGTTGAGGCGGAAGTAAAGGTCCTCGCGGAAATGCCCGCGCTTAACCTGCAGTTTCAGGTCGTGGTTGGTCGCGGCGATGACGCGGACATCCACCTTGCGCGTGCGGGCCTCGCCGACGCGCTCGAACTGGCCTTCCTGCAGCACGCGCAGCAGCTTGCCCTGAAGCTCGGGCGGGATTTCGCCGACCTCGTCGAGAAACAGCGTGCCGCCATCGGCGAGTTCGAAGCGTCCGGTGCGGTCGCGCAGCGCGCCGGGGAAGGCGGCCTTGGCATGGCCGAAGAACTCGCTTTCGAACAGGTCGCGCGGGATGGCCGCGCAATTGACACGGATCAGCGGGCGCTGCGCCCGACGGCTGGCGTCATGGATGGCGCGCGCCACCAGTTCCTTGCCGGTGCCGCTTTCGCCGGTGATGAGGACGGTGGCGTCGGTCGGGCCGACCAGTTCGACCTGTTGCAAGGTCTGCTGGATCGCGGCGCTGCGGCCGATGATGCCATGGTGATTGCCGTCAATCCTGATCTGCTCCTGCAGATAGGCATTCTCCAGTTCCAGGCGCTTGCGCAGCATGTCCACTTCTTCATGCGCGGCGCGCAGCTTCTCGGCGGTTTCATGCCGCTGCGTCACGTCGCGGAACACGATGACGGCGCCGATGAGGACGCCGTCGTCGCGGATCGGTGTCGATGTGTATTCGACCCAGAACGATGTGCCGTCCTTGCGCCAGAATTTCTCGTGCTCGACCGTGTGAATGGCGCCGTCGCGGAAAGCCGCATAGATCGGGCAGTCGTGCGCATGATAGTGCGATCCGTCCGGATGGGTGTGGTGCACCAGCGTGTGCATGTCGTGGCCGACCAGATCTTCCGCCGACCATCCGAGCATGCGCTCGGCGGCCGGGTTTACGAAAGTGGTTTTGCCCTCTGCATTGACGCCATAGATGCCTTCGCCCGCCGCTCGCAGAATGAGCTGGTTCTCGCGCTCGATGCGACCGAAAGCGGCATCCGACCTGACATCTGCCTGATCCGCGGGCAGGGGCGGTGCGCCGCTCATTTGGTCTTCCTTGAGATCGTGCGACATTCCGTCATCCGAACTACGAAAATTCGTGAACTACGAAATATCGTTAGCAAGAAGTAGGCCAATCACAGGCACTTAGCCGGGGCGGCCTTCAGAAAGCGGTTGTCCCGACCACTTGGCACCGAAGTTGCTCTTTCTCCCGGTAATTGCCGGGGACCAACTGGGAGCGACATTCATGTCCACCTTCGACAATCCATTCGACGCGAAGCGCGGTCTCAATTCCAGCGGCTGCTCCTGCGGCCAGCATGCGACCCAGGCCGAACACGATGGCGTCGCTGATCTTGCTCTGCGGGCGGTGACGCCCGACGTCAGCGAAGACAAGGCTTACGAGAACATCGTCGCTTCTGCCGTGATGCGGCAGCTTTTTCCGCATGATGTCGGCCGCCGCGCCTTCCTGCAGTCGCTCGGCGCCTCGACCGCGCTCGCGGCGCTGTCGCAGTTCTTCCCGATCAAGGCCGCGACCGAGGCCTTTGCCGCCTCCGGTCCGGTCGAAAAGAAGGATCTCAAGGTCGGCTTCATCCCGATCACCTGCGCGACGCCGATCATCATGGCCAAGCCCATGGGCTTCTATGAGAAGCACGGGCTCAATGTCGATGTGATCAAGACCGCCGGCTGGGCGGTCATTCGCGACAAGACGCTGAACAAGGAATACGACGCCGCGCACATGCTGTCGCCGATGCCGCTCGCCATTTCGATGGGCGTCGGCTCGCAGCCGATCCCCTACACGATGCCGGCAGTTGAGAACATCAACGGCCAGGCCATCACCCTGGCGATCAAGCACAAGGATAAGCGCGATCCGAAGGACTGGAAGGGCTTCAAGTTCGCCGTTCCGTTCGACTATTCGATGCACAACTATTTGCTGCGCTATTACCTCGCCGAGCACGGCATCGATCCGGACAAGGACGTCCAGATCCGCGCCGTGCCGCCGCCGGAAATGGTCGCCAACCTGCGCGCCGACAATATCGACGGTTTCCTCGGCCCCGATCCGATGAACCAGCGCGCCGTCTATGACGGCGTCGGCTTCATCCACATTCTGACCAAAGAGATCTGGGAAGGGCACCCGTGCTGCGCCTTCGCGGCCTCGAAGGAGTTCGTCACGACGGCGCCGAATACCTATGCCGCGCTGCTCAAGTCGATCATCGACGCGACCGCCTTCGCCCACAAGGCGGAGAACCGCAAGCAGATCGCCGAGGCGATCGCGCCGGCCAACTACATCAACCAGCCGGTCACGGTGCTGGAACAGATCCTCACCGGTACTTATGCGGACGGCCTCGGCAATGTGAAGAAGGACGCCAACCGCATCGATTTCGACCCGTTCCCGTGGCAGTCCTTCGCGGTGTGGATCATGACCCAGATGAAGCGCTGGGGTCAGGTCAAGGGCGATATCGACTACGACAAGGTCGCCAAGGACGTCTTCCTCGCCACCGACACGGCCAATCTAATGAAGGAAGTCGGGCTTACGCCGCCGGCCGCGACGACAAAGACATTCGTCGTCATGGGCAAGACCTTCGATCCGGCCAAGCCGGAGGATTACCTCAACAGCTTCAAGATCCGGAAGGATTCATGAGCGTTTCGCTGACATGGCGGGCGGCCATCGTTTCGGTCGCCCTGTTCGCCTGCTTCGTCCTTGCGTGGCACGTCGCCACGCAGGGCACGGGCGTGACCGCCAAGATGGACCCGGAATACGCCAAGCTGATGGGCGCGACCGCGACGCAGGGCAAATCCGCCATGCCGGGCCCGCTCGATGTTGGCGCGACTTTGTGGTCGCATATCAGAAATCCGTTCTACGACAACGGCCCCAACGACAAGGGGCTCGGCATTCAGCTGGCGTATTCGATCCTGCGCGTCTTGATTGGCTATTCGCTGGCGGTGCTCGTCGCGGTGCCGGTGGGCTTTCTCATCGGCATGTCGCCGTTGATGAGCCGCGCGCTCGATCCTTACATCCAGGTGTTGAAGCCTATATCCCCTTTGGCGTGGATGCCGCTCGCGCTCTACACCATCAAGGATTCGAGTCTGTCGGCGATCTTCGTCATCTTCATTTGCTCGCTGTGGCCAACATTGGTGAATACGGCTTTCGGCGTCGCGCAAGTTCGCAAGGAGTGGCTCAACGTCGCGCGCACGCTCGAAGTCGGTCGGCTTCGCCAAGCCGTAACCGTCATTCTTCCCGCTGCAGCCGGCACCATCCTCACGGGCATGCGCATTTCAATCGGGATTGCTTGGTTGGTGATTGTCGCCGCCGAGATGTTGGTTGGTGGAACTGGCATTGGCTACTTCGTTTGGAACGAATGGAACAATCTTTCGATTGTGAATGTGATTGTGGCGATCGTGGCGATCGGCGTGATCGGCATGGTGCTCGACCTGATCCTGGCGCGGCTGGCCAAACTCGTGACGTTTGCCGAATGAGCAACTTCATCTCCATCGAAGGCATCTCGCGCAGGTTCGGCGCCACGGCGATCTTCGAGAACCTGTGGCTGCCGATGGCGCGCGGCGAATTCGTCTGCGTCATCGGCCATTCCGGCTGCGGCAAGACCACGGTGCTCAACATCCTCGCCGGCCTCGACGCGCCGACCGACGGCGCCGTCATCGTCGATAACAAGGCGATCGACGGCCCCTCACTCGACCGCGCCGTGATCTTCCAGGGCCACTCGCTGCTGCCGTGGCGCACCGTGCTCGGCAACGTCGCCTATGCCGTCTCCTCCCGCCACCGCGACTGGAGCCGCGCGCAGGTCAACGCGCATGCGCAAAAGTTCATCGACCTCGTCGGCCTCACGGGCGCAGAGCACAAGCGTCCCGCCGAACTGTCCGGCGGCATGAAGCAGCGCGTCGGCATCGCCCGCGCGCTCTCCATCGAGCCGAAGATCATGCTGATGGACGAGCCGTTCTCCGCGCTCGACGCGCTGACGCGCGGCACGCTGCAGGACGAGGTGCGCCGCATCTGCACGGATACCGGCCAGACCGTGTTCATGATCACCCACGACGTCGACGAGGCGATCTATCTCGCCGACAAGGTGGTGCTGATGACCAACGGCCCCGGCGCGGTGCTCGCGGAAATCGTCGACAACCCGCTGCCGAAAGCGCGCTCGCGCACCGACTTCCACAAGCACCCGCTCTATTACGCGGTGCGCAACCACATTCTCGACTTCCTGGTGGAGCGCTCGCGCAGCTTCGACAAGTCCGGCCACGACCCGCGCCGCATCCGCCACGTCACGCCGGGCCTGCCCGAACCCGCCATCGCCACCGACACATCGTTCGCGTCCGCCAGAAGGAGCATCTCATGAAGCGCGCCGACCTCACCGAAAAGCTGCTCGACATCAAGCGCGAGAAGGGCTGGACCTGGAAACACATCTGCGACGAGATCGGCGGCATGTCGCCGATCCTGGTGACGGGCGCGGTGCTCGGCCAGCACAAGATGACGAAGCCGATGGCGGCGAAGGCCGCCAGCCTGTTCGGCCTCTCCAAAGCTGAGGAGGCGATGCTCAACGAGGTGCCGATGCGCGGGCAGGCGGCGCCGATGCCGCCGACCGACCCGCTGATCTACCGCTTCTACGAACTGATCCTGGTGAACGGCCCGGCGATCAAGGTGCTGATCGAGGAGGAGTTCGGCGACGGCATCATGTCGGCGATCGACTTCGACATGGACATCACGCGCAAGGCGGACCCCAAGGGCGACCGCGTGCAGATCGGCATGACCGGCAAATTCCTGCCGTTCCGCTATTACGGCGCCAAGGGCAACGAGATGCAGCTCGGGTTCAAGGAGGAGTAGGGCCGCGAGCGAGGGCCCGTAGCCCGGATGAAGCGCAAGCGCAATCCGGGGTTCTCCTGTGGCTTCCCGGATTTCGCCATCGGGCGGCGCTTCGCGCCGGTCCGCTGGCTGCATCCGGGCTATAGGAAGCGCACCCGCTCACTCCGCCGCGCGGTGCCGCCGCTGCTCGCGCTTGTCGAGATAGCGGTGGAAGGCCAGGACGCAGGCGACCGCAAGGCCGATGGACAGGAACGGCCATATCAAGGCGAAAGTGCCGAAGCTGATCATTCGCGCAGGCTCCAGAGCAGGCGGCTTTTACCGCTCCTTTACGTGTTTCTATGATGTTGCTCGCATAGCCGAACGCCTTTGCGATCGCCAAGCAAAGATGCGGCGCTGCTATTGTAGTTGTATTTCGTCCCGAGTAACGTGCGTCCTTTCGGATACCGTCGGGATCAAATGTCGCCAACTGACCAAATCATTGATACTATTGCAGATTTCCACGGACTGGCGCGAGTTCCGCTGTTTGGTTCGGGAGTTGTCCCAGGTTTGGGGCACCACGAGGTCTTGCTAGATGGCAAAGACGGCAGCTTTGCCATCTCCGTGAGCGACCGTGCTGGAGATTGGGACCCCCGCTCGTGGGCGTGGTCCGCGAACGTCCCGCATCATATCTCGATTGTGGGCGACCGCGTGTCGGTCTCGCGTTGGGATACCCCGGAAGCTGTTATGCAGCTTCATCGTCGTGATCTCATCGACTTCCCCGAATTCTACGCATCGTTGAGACATGACCGAGTTAGGGAAAGCAGAACCATCGTCAATCACTCAGTGAATTTATTTCGCAGCGTGCGTGGCATACTGCATCACGCTGGTGTGCCTGATGACCGCACAATTGATGTCTATCTTGCATTGCTTGCTCAACTTAGCCCCGCTCGCTCAGCGTCTAGCTCGAAAGGATTGTCATCTGATGCAAAGACATTGCTGAAGTCTTTGCCCTCGAATCAAATCGAGCGGGCACTTTCGGATTTCAGTTCTGTTCAGTTGCGACATCACACCGTCAATGCATGGACTTCTCTTGCTATTCGACATGCGTCAGGAGCGATTTTTGAAGAGGCGCACAATGCCTTCGTGACCACTGGTCCAGACCTTTTTGGGTATGTCACGCCCGTTGCGACAATTGCATTGAAGCAATCTGATGTGCACTTTACGCCGCCCGCCATCGCAAGATCAATTGCCGAGCAAGCTATCCATGGTATCGCAGATTTGATGAGTCGGAAATCTTTGATCGTCGCAGACTATGCTTGCGGGTCAGGTGCATTCTTAATCGAAGCAATTAGGGCCTTGCAGCGGTTTGGTTACAACGGTCGTCTTGTTGTCGTGGGGGTTGATTCTTCCGAGATTGCGGTGAAGACAGCGCGTTTTGCAATCAATCATGCGCTCGCAGAGTGGACCGGTAAGTCTGAGTTTCGAATCGAGGTGGGTGACGGTCTGGAATCTCCTGCTGGAGTGGGGCCCAAGCCCGATTTGATCGTAATGAATCCTCCCTTCAGAGCTTGGCAAGATTTGTCGGCGGAGAGGCGTGTTTTAGTTGAGGGGATCCTTGGCGAACGTTCTGGTCGTCCGGATCTCAGTATGGCGTTTATTTCATGCGCGCTCGAAAGGCTGAGCAAGGGTGGCGTCTTGGCGACATTGTTGCCGGCCAGTCTCTTAACAGCCAATTCATCTCGGGGTTGGCGAAATCGATTGACTGAAAAAGCGGCTATTATACTTCAGGCGACCTTTGACGATCACTCTATCTTTGCGAACGCAACGGTTCGTCCGGGGGCACTGGTGTTGGCTCCGTCATCGTTAAAGCACGAATGCATTGAACTTCGTGCTGGCGGGACGCCAGATGCGTCCGGAGATGCCTTGCGGGCGCTTCGTAGACTTACCGTTCGCGGCAGCGTCGGTGATATAGAGGGTGAAGACTGGATTATTCGCAAAGGCTCATCGCGTTCGCAAAGCGTGAAGATGTCCGGGGTCGGACGCGCGTCGACCGTCGGCGACGCCTTTAGACTGATGCAGGGCATAAGGACCGGCTGTAATCCGGCATTTGTGCTTTCGGAGGGAGACCTTCAGGTGTTACCCCGCGGGGAAAGGGCCTTTTTTAGATCAGCTATCACAAGCCAGGGAATTAAGAACGGCCGCGTCGAAAGCGTTGTCTTTGTATTTTATCCTTACGATTCCGATGGAAATGAGGTTTTCTTAACAGAGCGGCAGTTGAAGGATCGATTGCCTACATATTATTCAAAGTTCCTTCTTCATCATAAGTTAGAATTGAAGAGTCGGCCGCGCGTTACAAAGTGGTGGACGTTAAGTGAAAAGCGTCCGGGCTTGAAGAATAGCAATGTTTTGTTTGCGTCAAAGTACTTCGCTAGTGCTGGCGGCATTGCTCTCAATGCGAAGACGGGGACCTCGCTAATATTGCAGGGGTTTGGCTGGGTGCCGCAACGGCAGCTGTCAGAGCTTGTATCCTCTTATGGCGACGCGCGCCCAAATGAAATTACTTTGGCTTATCTGGCAGTTTTGAATTCTGAGGCGTTCTTTTCTCGGATCGCTCGATACTCGCCCCCCGTTCGTGGTGGTCAAAGAGACATGAGCCCGCGATTCCTGGCTAATGTGCCGTTGCCTTTGCTAACCGATGTTCTTCAAAAATCTGAGATCGGCGATTTGGCTCACTACGCCTCTGTTCGTTACCTTTCGTCGAGGAGTGCAAAGCTCGGACTTTTATCGGTTGACGCGGCAGAAGGCCTAATTGGTCAGCGAGTTTTCGGTGATCGACCGCGTATTCATCTGCCGATCGCCGAAGGTCTTCCTGCGTGGGCAAACGAAATCGTCAAGGCGGGGCTCGAAGATCCCGGTAATGCAGCTCGCGTAAACCTGTTGGTTCATATGCAAAGAATTGCCAGAAGTCATGATCTCTCTGAGGTGGACGCTGTTCTCGAAAGAATCGACGTTCGATCCTTATCTCAGATGTCTCTCATCACATTCTTGAGGGGAACCTTTTCTTTCAGTGGGCGCCTTCGAAGCTGGAAGGGCTTTCGCGATCGGGTTGGCCAAGAGTTTGATCGGAGAGGGATGGATCGAAATAAGATTCTCACGGGGCTGCTCGGATGACGTTCGCAAAACTGGATGGGCATGCGATGTTGCGCGAGCAATACGTAGGTGTTGCAGTCAAGGTCATTCGAGCAGACATCCGGGCTATGCATGCTGGGTTGTTGTATGCGCACTCCGACGGAGAGATACGATTCGCTCATCTGGCATTTCATCATGACCTTCGAAACGATCCGGCGCCTGTTGCGCAGGGATATTTTTGGTCGATCTGCGAATGGCTTTCAGATCCGGAAATGAAAGATAGCGCTCAGTTTGTAGCCAACTATATTGAATCCGTGGTTCGTAATAGCGCTGTAAATTATGGTTTCGACCCGGCGGGCGTCGGCTTCGACCCTTCTGGGCAGTTTTATTGTCTCGATCCAGCCAAGGGACTGACATGCGCAACGTTTATCTCAGCGGTTTTTCAGTCGGTCGGCTTCCCAATTGTGAACTTGTCAGCTTGGCCGATCAGGGAAGGCGATGTCGCTTGGCGTGATTATGTTCTCGAAATGCTCACTTTAAACGGACGGCAGGATAGAGCGAAGGAGCTTGAAAATGAAGAAGTGTCGTTCCGATTAACGCCCGCCGAGGCCGCTGTTGCCGCGTCTGCAAAGACAGTTCCTGTCACTTATGAGACGGTTGTGCAGCTTGCGGCGCCGCTTCTTCGCGATCTGTTTGTTGAAGTGTCTGCATAGAGTAGAGTGAATAGGGTGTTGTTTCGGCGAGGCGCCTATGGCTCTATTGTTTATTTTATGTACGAAGTCTTAAATCCGCATAGGCGATGGGCATGCCGATGATGCGGTGGCTGTTCTATCGACGCGTATCGTGTTTTCTCCTATACCGGCGTTGCGCGGGGGCGGAAGGAGCAGGAGTTTTATTTTCTTCCATATATGAATAAAACATCAAGCGTCACCTGCGTTAGCTCTTCCGCTTCCCTCTTGCGCGGAAGGCCGGGTTGTCGTCCGGCGGCGTGTGGGCGGCGACATAGAGGTCGATCGCCTCGTTCGGCGCGAGATCGACATTGACGCCGCCTTTCTTGAGCTCGCGCAGCGCGCGGCGCATCGCCTCGCGCTCGTCCAGCCACTGCCGCCCGGTCATCAGCTTGCCCCAGACATCGCGGCGCGCGGCGTGGCGCCGGCGGCCCTGGATATGCAGCCGCGTCATCTTCAGCACTTCGAGCGCGGCGATGAGCTTGTCGGGATCGACCTGCGGCGCCTTCTCCAGTTCGTCGATGTGGCGCTCGGCCAGGCGCCGCAGCCGCTCGGCCAGCAGGCGCAGCTTGAGCTTCTGGCTCAGGCGATAGCGCGGCATGCGGTCGGTGGACCGCGGCGCGTCGAGCGGCCGCGTCCAGTTGAGGTCGCGGGCCCAGCGCGAGATCGAGGCGCGGCCGACGCCGGTGCGCGCCGAAATCTCGTTATAGGTGAAGGTGGTCTCCTCGATAAGTTCGCGCACCGCCGCCACGGTGGCGTCGCCATGCGGGCGGCGCGACGCCTGGCCTTTCCCCTTGCCTTGCGCATTGCGCGGGCGCGGCAGGACGGGGATGGCGTTCGGGTCCGCCGCGGGGTGGGGCTTTGCGGCGGGGTGCTTGCGGAGGGGGATGATGTTCATTCCTAGGATTATAGGCAGAAAGGCGGGGGCGGGGCAAGCTGCGAACTCCGCTCATTCCCGCGAAGGCGGGAATCCAGGCGGCCGGCGTCTGTGCCTGCGGCTTTCTGGGTCCCCGCCATAGGCGTTCTGCAAGAACGCCGTCCTTCGGACGGCTATGCGCGGGGACGAGCGGGGATGGCAGTACCCTGCCTGTTCCTTCCGCTCATGGTTGATCCTCCGGTGACAGCGCGGGGGCGCGCGCCTACATAGGCGGCAAAGGACAACACCATGACCAACCGCAAATCGATCGGCTTTCTCTCGTTCGGCCACTGGACGCCGTCGCCGCAGTCCGGCACGCGCTCGGCCTCCGACGCGCTCCTGCAATCCATCGACCTCGCTGTCGCCGCCGAGGAACTGGGCGCTGACGGCGCCTATTTCCGGGTGCATCATTTCGCGCGCCAGCTCGGCTCGCCGTTTCCGCTTCTGGCGGCGATCGGCGCGCGCACATCGAAGATCGAGATCGGCACCGCCGTGATCGACATGCGCTACGAGAACCCGTTCTACATGGCGGAGGATGCCGGCAGCGCCGATCTCATCAGCGGCGGGCGGCTGCAGCTCGGCCTGTCGCGCGGCTCGCCGGAGCAGGTGATCGATGGCTATCGCTATTTCGGCTATGTGCCGCCCGAGGGCATGAGCGACGCCGACATGGCGCGCAAGCATACCGAGGTGTTTCTCGAGCTCCTCAAGGGCGAGGGCTTCGCCAAGCCGAACCCGCGGCCGATGTTTCCCAATCCGCCGGGGCTGCTGCGGCTCGAGCCGTTCTCGCAAGGCTTGCGCGAGCGCATCTGGTGGGGCGCGGCGACCAACGCCACGGCGCAGTGGGCGGCCAAGCTCGGCATGCACTTGCAGTCATCGACGCTGAAGATCGACGAGAGCGGCAAGCCGTTCCATGTGCAGCAGGCCGAACAGATACGGCTCTATCGCGAGGCGTGGAAGGAAGCGGGCCATGCGGGGAGCCCGCGTGTCTCGGTGTCGCGCTCGATCTTCGCGCTGGTGAGCGACAAGGACCGCCTATATTTCGACGACGACGAGAGCCAGGACCAGATCGGGCTCCTCAGCGAGAAGGAGCGCGCGATCTTCGGGCGGAGTTATGCCGCCGAGCCGGACAAGCTGATCGAGCAGCTCAAGGCCGACGAGGCCATCGCCGAGGCGGATACGTTGCTCCTGACGGTGCCGAACCAGCTCGGCGTTGCCTACAACGCCCATGTCATCGAGGCGATCCTGAAGCACGTCGCGCCGGGCATGGGCTGGCGCTAGCGACACCTCCCGCAAAAACGAACGAAGCCGCCCTCGGGGAAGGGCGGCTTCGTTTTTTAGAGCATGATCTTTCGGGATCATGCCCGTTCTGCCGTCGCTCAGGGGGCGTGAGCGGCGGCAGGAGAATCCGACGGCGCCGGATGCGCGCCGTGATTGGTGAGCGGGCGGAAGCCCGACAGCGCGCGCACCAGGAGATAGAAGACCGGCGTGAGGAAAATGCCGAAGAGGGTGACGCCGATCATGCCGGCGAACACGGCGACGCCCATGGCGTGACGCATCTCCGCGCCGGCGCCTTCCGACATCACGAGCGGCACCACGCCCATGATGAAGGCCATCGAGGTCATCAGGATTGGCCGCAGACGCAGGCGGCTGGCTTCGAGCGCGGCCTCGAACGGCTTCCTGCCGGCGAATTCCAATTCGCGCGCGAACTCCACGATCAGGATGGCGTTCTTCGCCGACAGCCCGACCAGCACGAACAGGCCGATCTGGGTGAAGATGTTGTTGTCGCCGCCGGTGAGCCAGACGCCGATCATCGCCGCCATCAGGCCCATCGGCACGATCAGCATGATCGCGACCGGCAGGACGAGACTCTCGTAGAGCGCGGCCAGCACCAGGAACACCAGGAGGATGGCGATCGGATAGATCAGCACCGCGGAATTGCCGGCGAGGATCTGCTGATAGGTCAGCTCGGTCCATTCATAGGTGATGCCGGCGGGCAGCGTTTCGGCGGCGATGCGCTCGATCGCTTCCTGCGCCTGGCCCGACGAATAGCCGGGAGCAGGGCCGCCGGAGACGTCGGCGGCGAGGAAGCCGTTGTAGCGCTGCGCGCGCTCCGGGCCCGCGGTGGTCTTCATCTTCAGCACGGTGCCGAGCGGCACCATCTG
Source organism: Pseudolabrys sp. (assembly GCA_035556455.1). Classification (GTDB taxonomy): domain Bacteria; phylum Pseudomonadota; class Alphaproteobacteria; order Rhizobiales; family Xanthobacteraceae; genus Pseudolabrys. Next base: position 148,684 of record DATMEX010000066.1, on the reverse strand, counting down.
CCCGGTGGTCGAGCGCACCTGCAGGCGGGCGATGTCTTCCGCATGGGCGCGATACTTGGCGTCGGCCTGCACGCGCACGGAGTAAGTGCGGCCGAACTTGTTGAAGTCGTTGACATAGACCGAGCCGAGATAGGCCTGCAAAGTCTCGAAGATATCCGGCACCGCGACCGAAAGCTGGCGCGCGGCGGTGCGGTCGATGTCGGCGTAAAGCTGCGGCACGTTCACGCGATAGCTGGTGAACAGGCCGGCGAGCTCCGGCGCGGCCATGGCCTTGCCGAGGAACGCCTTGGTGGCTTCGTCGAGCGCGTTGTAGCCGAGACCGGCGCGGTCCTCGATCTGCAGCTTGAAGCCGCCGATGGTGCCGAGGCCCATCACGGGCGGCGGCGGGAACATCGCGATAAAGGCTTCGTCGATGCCGAAGAACTTCTGGTTCAGCGCCATGGCGATGGCGCCGCCGGACAGGTTCGGCGTCTTGCGCTCGGCGAAGGGCTTGAGCGTGACGAAGACGATGCCGGCGTTCGACGAGTTGGTGAAGCCGGCGATCGACAGGCCCGGGAAGGCGATGGCGTTCTCGACGCCCGGCTCCTTGAGCGCGATGTCGCTCATCTTGCGGATCACGTCTTCGGTGCGGTCGAGCGTGGCGCCGTCGGGCAGTTGCGCGAAGCCAACGAGATACTGCTTGTCCTGCGCCGGCACGAAGCCGCCCGGCACGATGTTGAACATGCCGACGGTGACGGCCACCAGCACGGCATAGACGCCCATGACCAGCGCCTTGCGGCCGAGCAGGGTCCTGACGCCGCCGGTGTAGGCCTGCGTGCTGCGCGTGAAGCCCTTGTTGAATACCCGGAAGAACGGTCCGAGCACCCTGTCCATAACGCGGGTCAGCCAGTCCTTCGGCGCGTCATGGCCCTTGAGCAGCAGGGCGGCGAGCGCCGGCGACAAGGTCAGCGAGTTGATCGCCGAGATCACCGTCGAGATGGCGATGGTGAGCGCGAACTGGTTGTAGAACTGGCCGGACAGGCCGCTGATGAAGGCGAGCGGCACGAACACCGCGACCAGCACCAGCGCGATGGCGACGATCGGGCCCGACACTTCGCTCATGGCCTTGTAGGTCGCTTCGCGCGCCGGCAGGCCTTCCTCGATGTTGCGCTCGACGTTTTCCACGACGACGATGGCGTCGTCGACCACGATGCCGATGGCCAGCACCAGGCCGAACAGCGACAGCGCGTTGATCGAGAAGCCGAAGGCGTGCATCACCGCAAAGGTGCCGACGATGGACACCGGAACAGCGAGCAGGGGAATGATCGAGGCGCGCCAGGTCTGCAGGAACAGGATGACGACGAGCACCACCAGCGCGATGGCTTCGAGCAAGGTGTGCACGACGGCTTCGATCGAGGCGCTGATGAACTGGGTCGGATCGTAGACGATGCCGTAGTCGACGCCGTCCGGCATATTCGTTTTCAGTTCGGCCATCGCCTTGCGGACATTGGCCGAGATATCGAGCGCGTTAGAGCCCGGCGCCTGCATGATGCCGATGCCGACGGCGTCCTTGTTGTCGAGCAGCGAGCGCAGGGCGTAATCGGCGGAGCCGAGTTCGAGGCGCGCGACGTCCTTGAGGCGTGTCACCTGGCCGTCGGCTCCGGTGCGGACGATGATTTCGCCGAATTCCTCGACGGAGTTGAGACGGCCTTGTGCGTTCAACGACAATTGCAGATCGAGGCCCGGCACGCTGGGCGCCGCGCCGACGATGCCGGCGGCGGCCTGCACGTTCTGGGCGCGGATCTCACGGACGATGTCGCTGGCCGAGAGGCTGCGCGCGGCGACCTTCTGCGGATCGAGCCAGACGCGCATCGAGTAGTCGCCGGCGCCGAAGATCATGACGGTGCCGACGCCGGGGATGCGCGACAGGCGATCCTTCACGTTGAGGGTGCCGTAATTGCGCAGATAGGTCATGTCGTAGCGGCCGTTCGGCGACAGCAAGTGCACGACCATGGTCAGGTCGGGCGAACTTTTGGTCGTCGTGATGCCGAGCTGGCGCACTTCCTCGGGCAGGCGGGCTTCGGCCTGCGCCACGCGGTTCTGCACGAGCTGCGTCGCCTTGTCGGGATCGGTGCCGAGCGCAAAGGTGACGGTGAGGCTCATTACGCCGTCGGTCGTCGACTGGCTGTTCATATACAGCATGCCTTCGACGCCGTTGACGGCTTCCTCAATGGGCGTCGCCACCGTTTCCGCGATCACGCGCGGGTTGGCGCCCGGATAGGTCGCGCGCACCACAACGGAAGGCGGCACGACTTCGGGATATTCCGAAATCGGCATGACGCGCAGCGCGAGAAGGCCCGCGAGGAATATGAGCACCGACAGCACGCCGGCGAAGATCGGCCGATCAATAAAGAAGCGAGAAAAATTCATCACAGCACCAGCTGTTCGTCGCGATCCGGCACCTGCCGCTCAATCGCGATCGCGAAAGGAACAAAAGAGAAGCGAACCGCCGCTTATTGGCGGTTCGTCTGGTCGTTTGAAGCGAGCATCGGCACCAGCTTCGGCACGACCGGTGAACCCGGACGCACGCGCATCAGGCCCGAAACGATGACCTGGTCGCCGGCATTGAGACCGTCGGTGACGACGCGCAGGCCATCGACCGGCGAGCCGAGGCTCACGGCGCGGTAGGAGGCCTTCTGTTCCTTGTCGACGACGAGGACATAACGCTTGTCCTGATCGGTACCGATCGCGCGTTCGTTCACCAGCAGCACCGGCTTGTCGTCGGCGCGGCCGAGGAACAGACGGGCGAACTGACCGGGGATCAGCGCGCCGTCGCTGTTGTCGAAAACGGCGCGCACGCGCACGGTGCCGGTCGTGGTGGCGATCTGGTTGTCGATGAGCTGCAGCTTGCCCTGGCGCGGCGTGTTGCTGTCACCAAGGATCATCTGCACCGGAATGCGGTCGATCTCATTACGCGCGGCCTGCGTCGGCAGCGAGCCGAGCGCACGGAGCAACGAGGCTTCGTCGGCATCGAAGCTGGCGTAGATCGGATTGACGGAAACCAGCGTGGTCAGGACGGGGCCGCTCGAGCCGGCGGCGACAAGGTTGCCGACGGTGACGTTGAGGCGGCCGACACGACCGGCGACCGGCGCGCGGATCTTGGTGTAATCGAGATTGAGCTGCGAGGCCTCAAGGCTCGCCTGCGCCGCGCGCACATTGGCGTCGGCTTCGCGCGCCGCGTTCTCGCGCTGATCGAGATCGCGCTGCGACAGCGTGCGCGAATCGATGAGCTGCTTGCCGCGTTCGAGATCGGTTTGCGTCAGCGCCGAGCGCGCCTGCGTGGCGGCGAGCTGCGCCTCCGCCCGCATGACCTCGGCCTTGTAGGGGGCGGGGTCGATGGTGATGAGGATGTCACCCTTGTTGACCAGAGCGCCTTCGCGGAAATGCACCGACTCGATCGCGCCGGCAACCCGCGAGCGAATTTCGACGCGCTCGACGGCTTCGAGGCGACCCGAGAACTCATCCCACAGCTTGACGGATTTGGGTTCGACAACCGCCACCGAAACCGGCATGGCTTGCGGCCCCGCAGCGGTCGCAGCCTTGGTCGGCGCGTTGGTCATCGGCAGCAGCAAATAGGCGCCCGCCGCCACGACGACTGTGATGGCAACCAGCCCAGCGCCCCAGAGGCGCGCCCGGTTCGGTCCCTTTTCCATTGCAATTGCTCCAATCGGCACGTATGTAGATTCTGTAACGAGCGTTACAGATGTACCGGTTGGAACGGATAGTCAAGGGACTTATATAGTCCCTGTTACAAAAATAAAGCCGGTTTGCGGGGAAACGGCTGAAAGGGAAAATTCTTCAATGGCTACAATGGGAAGACCACGGGAATTCGATACGGAAAAGGCCCTGGACAAGGCCTTGGACGTGTTCTGGCGCCATGGCTACGAAGGCGCGTCGATTTCCGAATTGACCCAGGCCATGGGTATCAGCCCACCGAGTCTCTACGCCGCTTTCGGCAACAAGGAGAAGCTGTTCCACTCCGCGCTCGACCGGTATGGCGAGGTTCGCAAGCAGGTCTGGGCCGAGCTGATGCAAGAGCCCACCGCGCGCAAGATGATGGAGCGGCTGTTCGACCGCGTCATCGAATTCTACGTCGATGAGGCCAACCCCAACTGTTGCATGCTGGTGAAGCTGTCCACCGCCGAGACCGACAAGGTGCTGGCCGAGCATCTCTGCGCCAAGCGCGCCGAAGCCGAAGCGATGCTGGTGGACCGTTTCACCACGGCCAAGAGCGAGGGCGAACTGCCGGACGACGTCGAGCCGGGCGATCTCGCCGGTTATTTCATGACAGTGCTCGATGGCCTGTCGGTGCGCGCCGCCGCCGGCGCCAAGCGCGAGGAATTGCAAAAGGTGGCGCACCTCGCCATGCGCGGCTGGCCGGGGAAATAGCTTGTCCTGAACGACGTATCGTCTTTTGTCGCGCCATACACGGTGGTATTATCAGGCCGTGTTGGGGCAATTTCGTTTTTATTTTGCATTGCAGAAACTGTTGCGCACCGGGATTTTCGGTTTCGCTGCTGGCTTCCTGCGTTCGGCCATGTTGTTGCCGGCGCTTGTCCTGCCGGACGCGACCTTCGCGCCGGCGGCGCTCGCCATGGAAGGCGGCCAGAGTCCTTATATCAAAGGCTACCGCGACTTTCTGAGCGGCGTCATGCCGCCGCCCGGCGTGCAGTTTCGCCAGGACATTCACATCTATCGCGGCCAGGAAAACACGCGAATTCCGCAAGGCCAACTGGCCACCGACGTCCGTAATGTCACAAGCATTGTCGGTCTCACTTTTGTGACCCCGATACAGGTATGGGGCGCCAACTATGGTTTTGCCCTGCGCGGCGCCGCGACCGCGGCGTCGGCCGATCGCACCGTGACGAACCGGCTGGGGCGAAACAGCGCCAGCGGCGACGTCACGGGTTTCAACGATATCGTGGTGACGCCATTGGTGCTGGGCTGGCATCGCGGCAACTGGCACTGGAATGTCTCGGCCTCGGTGTGGATGCCGGCCGGGACCTATGACGCTGGCCGGTTGATCAACACCGGCCGCAATTTCTGGTCCTGGGCGCCGCAGGCCGCCATCACCTATCTCGATCGCGAGAGGGGCTGGGAGTTCTCGGCCGCTGCATCCTACGTGGTCAGTTACGAGAACACGGCGACGCGTTACCGGTCCGGCAACATCGCGCATGTCGATCTGGCCGCGATGAAGGCCATTGCGCCGCGGCTGTGGGTTGGCGCCGTCGGTTATGCCATGTCGCAGGTGACGGACGATAGTGGCGCCGGCAATACGCTCGGTGCGCGCAAGGCTCAGGTGTTCGGCGTCGGCCCCGCGATCCGCTACGCGATAGTTGCCGGCAAAGCGCCGGTGATGCTGACAGCCAAGTATTATCGCGAATTCTCGGCGCGCAACACGACCGAAGGCGATGCCGGCGCGATATCGCTGCGCTTTCATTTCTGATTAAAGACCTCGTCCTTTGCGACAGCGCTTTGGGCGCCTGCTCGGGACGAGGCCAGAGTTCGACGGCGGTCAGGCCGGTGCTTTCACGGCCATGCTCTTCATGAACGCCGCCGTCAGATTGACGTCGGCCTGCGTCAGCCCATGGCCGCCGGGCACGATGCGTTGCTCGGCCTTGGCGCCGCGTTCGTTGAGCTGCGCCGCCAGCCGCGCCGGATTGTCCGGCGAAGCGAGCGGATCCTGCGCGCCAGACAGGATGAGCACCGGCGTGCCGGGGATCGGCAGGTTCGGCGGATCGCTCAGCGGCACCATGGCGCGCAGCAACACGGCACCAGAGAGGACCTCCGGCCGTTGCAGCAATAACGCCGCGGCGATGTTGGCGCCGTTGGAGAAGCCGATCGCCACCGGCGCTTCGATGCCGTAGCGCGCGCGCGCCGCGACAACGAAATCCGCCAGCTCATCGGCGCGCCGCTTCACGTCGGCCTCGTCGAACACGCCTTCGGCGAGACGGCGGAAGAAACGCGGCATGCCGTTCTCCAGCACTTTTCCACGCGGCGACAGCAGCGCGGAGCCCGGCGCCACGGCGCGGCCGAGGCTGATCAAATCGTTCTCGTCGGCGCCGGTGCCGTGGAGGAGGAGGACCGGCGGTGAACCCGCCGATCCCTTCTCGAAGCGATGGATAAAGTCAGTCATTACGCGGTCTCCTCTTCGAGCGCCGGCAGCACCTTCTCGATCTCGGCGCGGTGGCCTTCGAGGAAGGCCGGCAGCTTCAGATCCTTGCCCAGCGTCTCCACCGGCTCATCCACGGCGAAGCCGGGAACGTCGGTGGCGATTTCGAACAGCACGCCGCCGGGCTCGCGGAAGTAGATCGAGCGGAAGTAGTTGCGGTCCTTCTGCTCGGTCGGATGCTGGCCGTGCTTCTCGATCAGCTTTTTCGCCATCGCCGCCTGCTCGGCGTCATCGGCCGCGCGGAAGGCGATGTGATGCACCGAACCGCGACCCATGCGGCCCGGCAGGAAGCCACCGGCTTCGTAGATGTCGACATAGGCGCCGGGCGTCGCCGAAGCCTGGTAGCGGATGATCGAGCCTTCACGCGCGACTTCCTCATAGCCGAGGACGTCGGTGAGGATCGCGCCGGTCTTCTCCGCCTTGTCGAGCAGCAGCGTCACGCCGTGGAAGCCACGGATGGCGTGCTCCGCCGGAATGCCGCCGGCAGCCCAGGCCTTCTCGTTCGCTGCGTCGGCAACACCGACGAGCGCGAGGCTCATGCCGTCCGGGTCGGTGAAAGCGAGCACCGGTTCGCCGAAGCGCTTCTCCAGCGGCTGATATTCCACGCCCTTTTCCGTGAGGCGATGCGTCCACCAGCCGATCGAGGAGGCCGGCACGCGGAACGCAGTCTGGTGCGTCTGGCCGACGCCGCCGCGGCCGGGGGCGGCATGCTCCCAGGGGAAGAAGGTCAGGATGGTGCCGGGCTGGCCCGCCTCATCGCCGTAATAGAAGTGATAGGTGCCCGGATCGTCGAAATTGACCGTGCGCTTGACGAAGCGCAGGCCGAGCGTGCGGGTGTAGAAGTCGAAATTGCGCTGGGCGTTACCGGCGATCGCCGTGACGTGATGGATACCAGACATGGCAGGCTCCTTTCTCTGGGGCCTTGCTGGCCCCGTTTCCTGAGGGCCTTGCTGCCCACGTTGATCTCGTGCCGGTAAAGTGGCCCGTCTTCCCGGGAACGACAATCTGGTAATTCGTGGCGACATTGTCTATGAATTGGCGACAATCGAGGATCGCCGTACCGCCATGGACAAGCTCGCCAGCCTCCGCGCCTTCGTCAATGTCGTCGAGCTCAAGTCCTTCGCCGAGGCGGGCCGCAAGCTGCGGCTGTCGCGCTCGGCGGTGAGCAAATATGTCGGCGAGCTGGAGCGCGACCTCGGCGTCCAGCTGCTCAACCGCACCACGCGGCAGGCCTCGCCGACCGAAACCGGGCAGGCCTATTACGAGCGCGCCGTCGTCGTGCTCGCGGATCTCGACGCCGCCGACCAGGCGGCCACGCAGTTGCAATCGACGCCGCGCGGCCTGCTGCGCGTCAACGCGCCGATGTCGTTCGGTACCATTAAGCTCGGGCCGCTGCTTGCCGATTTCATGGATGTTTATCCCGATCTGCAGATTCAACTGGTGCTGACCGACGAGCAGGTCGATCCGGTGCAGGAGGGGCTGGACGTCACGCTGCGCATCGCCGAACTTGAGCCGTCATCGCTAATCGCGCGCAAGCTCGCCGATATCGAGCGTGTGGTGTGCGCCGCGCCGGCCTATTTCAGGAAGCACGGCAGGCCGCAGACGCCGGCCGATCTGCGCCAGCACGAATGCCTGACTTACGGCTTTCTATCGACCGGCAATCAGTGGAAGTTCACCGGGCCGGACGGCCAGGATCACTGGATCGCGCCGAAGTGGTCGCTGTGCGTCAACAACGCCGAGGTGCTGCGCGATGCCGCGGTGAAGGGCAGGGGTGTTACCGTGCTGCCGGTGTTTCTCGCCGAGCAGGAATTGAGCAGCGGCGCGCTGGTCACCGTGCTCAACGATTACAGGACGCCGCAGCTCACGCTCTATGCCATTTACGCGCCGACACGGCATTTGTCGGTGAAGGTGCGGCTGTTCATCGACTTCCTCGTGCAGCGCCTGCGCTGAGGCGGGCCGGCGCCCGTTCCCTGACATTGTATGACGGTCGTATTGACCCCCGGCAAGGGGGGCTTTACATCCTGCCGGGCTGTTTACACGCGCAGGAAATGGACCGGCCATGAGCAACGACCAGCCTCTCGCCTTGCAACTCGCCCAATTCGCGACCGAGACGAAGGCGTCCAGCCTGCCGGCCGAAGCGCTCGAGCGCGCCAAGATGAGTCTCGCCAGCACCGTCGCGAGCACGGCGATGGGGCAGGACATCAAGTCCGCGCGCATCATCCGCGATCTCGATCTTGCCAATGGCGGCACGCTGGACGCGACGCTGTGGTTCGTCGGCAAGAAGCTGCCCACGGTCGCCACAGCGCGCGTCAACGCCGTCACCAGCGACGCGGCGGCGAGCGACGACAGCGACCTGCGCAGCATCGCGCATATCGGCACCATCGTTTCGACCGTGTCGGTGGCGCTCGGCGAAAAGCTCGGCTCGTCGGGCACCGACATGCTGACGGCCATGGTGCTCGGCTATGAAATCGCCGGCCGCATCGATGAGGCGTTGACGCCGGGCCGCATGCAGCGCGGCTTCCACGGCTCGGTCTCGACCGTGTTCGGCGGCACCATTGCCGCCGGCCGTCTGCTGGGCCTCAACACCGTGCAGATGGGCCATGCTATTGCGCTCGCCGCGACATCGATCGGCGGCATGGCGATCTCGGCCGACACCAGCTGTGGCCGCGAATATCACGCCGGCTGCTCGGCGGCGGCGGGCCTGCAAGCCGCCCTGGCCGCGAAAGCCGGCTTCGAAGGTGAACTCGGTGTGCTCGATCTGCCGCGCGGCTTCCTCTCCGCCATGAACGGGCAGGCCTTCGAGGACATCACCCGCGATCTCGGCGCCACGTGGGACATCGTCACCGACATGGCGATCAAGCTGATGCCCGGCGCGCATCCGTTCCACGCCACGGCGGAAGCGGCGTCCGACGCGGCGCGTCTCGGCAAGGTCGACCCCAAAGAGGTCGAGAAGATCATGATCTCCTCGTCGGTGCAGTGGACCAAGTTCAAGGGCGCGCCGCATCCGCGCAATCTCGTCGATGCCGCGCACAGCTTGTATTACTTCGTCGCGGCGTCGATCGCCGACGGCCGGTTCAGCTGGGAGCACATGACGGTGGAGAAGATGGCCGATCCCGTCATCGCCGCGCTGCAGGACAAGGTGACCTTCGATCCTAACCCGACGCCGTTGCCGGATCGCTTCCCGCATCGCCATGGCGGCACCGTCATCATCACCATGAAGAACGGCCAGGAATTCCGCAGCACCTGCAAGGCGCCGCGCGGCTCGGGTCCGCGCGGAGTCGAATGGAGCGATGTCGAGGACAAGTATCGCGCGCTGGTGCCGCTGTCCGGTCTCGCCGCCGACCGCATGGAAAAGAGCTTCGCGCTGATCCGCGGTTTCGACAAGGGTACGCCGGCAGGCGAGCTCACCGCGACGCTCAGCCTGGCGTGAGCCTCGTCAAGCGGTGGGCCGCGTGAAGACGTAAACAAGTCCGGTCAGCATCAGCGCCGCCACCGCCGTTGCCGCCAGCCAGCCCGGCTCGCGGCCGAACCAGAAGATGAGAAAGCCGGCAACGATGCCGGCCAGCGCCATCATTTTGGCGCGCCAGGGAATGGCGCCATTCTCGCGCCAGGCCCGCAACATCGGGCCGAAGCCCGGATGATCGAGCAGCCAGGATTCGAGGCGGGGCGAGGAGCGGGCAAAGCACGCCACCGCCAAAATGAGAAACGGCGTCGTCGGCAGCACGGGCAGGAAAGCGCCGATGAAGCCGAGGCCGACGAAGAAAATTCCCAAAGCCAGATAGACGTGGCGCATCGCCTCAAGAGCCTTTCGCGATGGCCACCATAGAGCGGGCGGCGGCCGCCGGCCATGCCGGCCGCCTTTTGCCAACGCGCAACGTGGTAGCGCGTTGCGCGCAATTCCTCGCCTGGCACGCAAATCGGGCGCTGCCGATTTCCGCTCCGGAAGCCTTCCCCCGGGAATTATTTTAGGGTTAAAATATCTGCCGGGGCAGTTTCGAGGGTGAAGTTCATGAAGATCGCGGTTCTCGGTGGCGGCAACGGCTCCTATGCGGCGGCCGTCGACATGTCGGAAGCAGGGCATGAGGTCCGCTTCTGGCGGCGTGACGCGGCGGCGCTCGCGCCCGTGCTTGAGAGTGGCACCATCACCGTGCGCGACTTCAAGGGCGTGCGCGACGTCAGGATCGCCAAGCCGACGGCTGATCTCGGCGAAGCGGTGCGCGGCGCCGAGCTGATCGTCGCGCCGGTGCCGGCCTTCGCGCAGGAAGATCTCGCCGCCGCGCTGGCACCGCATCTGACCGACGGGCAGGTGATCTATCTGCCGCCCGGCACCTTCGGCTCCTATTTGATGATGAAGGTGCTGCGCGCCAAAGGCTGCAAGGCGGATGTCGCCATTGCCGAGACCGGCACGCTGCCATGGCTGACGCGCAAGCGCGGGCCGAACGAAGTCGCCATCACGACGCGCGCGACACGGCTGCCGACCGGCGTGTTCCCGGCGCGGCTGACCGACAAGGCGCTCAAGGTGATTTCGGCGGCATTCCCCGGCGCCATCGAGCCGGTGGAGGACGCATTGTCCGGCGCGCTGATGAATGCCGGGCCGATCATCCATCCGCCGCTGATCATCATGAGCGCGGCGCCGATCGAGCATTTTCCGCGCTGGGACATTCACAAGGAAGGCACGCAGCCGTCGGTGCGGCGCGTTCACGACGCGCTCGACGCCGAACGCATCGCGCTGCGCGAGGCGCTTGGCTACAAGGCGCCACACTTTCCGCTGGCCGATCATTACAAGACCTCGAACTGGATGTACGGCAAGCTCGCGCATGACAAGCTGGTCGACTCCGGTGACTGGCACGAGCATCTCGACCTGAAGACGCATCGCTATCTGCAGGAAGATGTCGGCATGGGCCTCGCCCTGATCGTCTCGCTTGGCGAATGGGCGGGCGTGCCGACGCCGGTGGCGGCCGGGCTTCTCGCCATCGCCGGGGCGGCGAGCGGCAACGATTTCCGCAAGACCGGCCGCACCATGGAGACGCTCGGCCTTGCCGGTGAGAGCCGCGAGAGCCTCTCGGCCATGCTCGGAAAGGGCATCTGATGAGCGCGCCGGTGATTGCCTGTGTCGGCGCCGGCCGCATGGGCCGGGGTATCGCCCACGCCTTCGCCTATGCCGGGCATGACGTCCGCCTGATCGACGGCAAGCCGCGCGACAGCGACGGGCAGAAGCGCCTGTTCGCCGATTGCGACCGGGAAATCCGCGCCTCGCTCAAATCGGTGGCGGATATCGGCGGCTTTGATGCGGCCGATATCGATCCGATCATGGCGCGCGTTTCCTATTACGGCTTCGCCGAAATCGGCGCCGGCCTCGACGGCGTGCGCATCATTTTCGAGGCGGTGCCGGAGACGGTGGAAGCCAAGAGCGAAGCCTTCGCCGTGATCGACAAGGTGACGGCGAAGGATGCTATCATCGCCTCGACCACCTCGACATTCCTGTCCACCGAACTGTCCGGCTACAGCAAGCGGCCGAGCCACTTCCTCAATGCGCACTGGCTCAATCCGGCCTTCATCGTGCCGTTGATCGAACTGAGTGCGACCGACGACACCGACCGCGGCGTGATGGCCGAGTTCAAGGCGGTGCTGGAATCGATCGGCAAGGTGCCGGTCGAGTGCAAGGCTTCGCCCGGCTACATCGTGCCGCGCATCCAGGCGCTCGCCATGAACGAGGCGGCGCGGCTGGTAGAAGAGGGCGTTGCCTCGGCCGAGGATATCGACAAGGCGGTAAAATACGGCTTCGGCTTCCGCTTCGCCATTCTCGGCCTGCTCGAATTCATCGACTGGGGTGGCGGCGACATTCTGTTCTACGCCAGCCGCTACATGACCGACGCGATGAAGAGCGATCGCTTCGAGGCGCCGCAGATCGTCAAGGACAACATGGCGGCCGGCCGCAACGGGCTGCGCGACGGCAAGGGCTTCTACGACTTCTCGACCATGGACGTGGCGGCTTATCGCCGCGAGCGGCTCTCGGCCTTCCTCAAGGCGCTGGATCAGATGGGGCTGGCCAAGCCGCCGATGGTCAGGCGGTAGCCGGATTATTCTCGCCGAGGCCGTAATAAACTCCGTGTCGCCGAAGCTGCGACATACTCCGTTCATTCCCGCGAAAGCGGGAATCCAGAAATTCAACTGAGGCTGTAAATATCCGCTCTGGGTCCCCGCTTTCGCGGGGACGAACGGAGAGATGTGTTAGCGGCGGCGCTTCTCAGGCGTGGATGGCCGGGACAAGCCCGGTCATGACGGGCAATTGCTTCGCATCGACGACGTTGCTTATTGGCTCTGGATTCCCGCTTTCGCGGGAATGAGCGGAGTTTGTTGCGACGTCGCCGCCGCCCGCAGCGCCACCTTGTCGATCTTGCCGACGCTGGTCTTGGGGATGGCGCCGCTGGTGTCGATGCGGGCCGGCACCTTGTATTTGGTCAGCCGCTCCTTGAGATAAGCGAGCAGGCTGTCGGCATCGGCGCGGGCGTTGTCTTTCAACGTTACATAGGCGTGCAGGGCTTCCCCGCGATAGCTATCGGCGACACTGATGACGGCTGCCTCGATCACATCGGGATGCGCACACAGCACCTCCTCGATCTCGCGCGGATAGACGTTGAAACCGCCGACGATGGCCATGTCCTTCTTGCGGTCGCCGATGAAGAGATAGCCGTCCTCGTCGAAGGCGCCGATGTCGCCGGTGTAGAGCCAGCCGTCGCGCAACGCGGCGGCGGTTTCCTCCGGACGGTTGCGATAGCCGCTCATGATCTGCGGGCCGCGGGCGCGCACTTCGCCGGCTTCGCCGACCGGCAGCAATTGCGTGCCGGTCTCGACATCGACGATCTGAACGTCGGTCCATGGCAACACGGTGCCGACCGAGCCGACCTTGCGCAGGCCGTGACGCGGATTGTAGGTCAGCACCGGGCCGGCTTCGGTCTGGCCGTAGCCTTCGCAAATGCCGCAGCGGGTGGCTGCCTCCCAGCGCCTGAGCGTCTCGACCGGCAGCGCCGAGGCGCCGGAGAAGCACAGTCTTAACGACGAGAAATCGGCGCCCGCGAAATCGGCGTGGCCCATCAGGCCGGTGAACAAAGTGGGGCTGCCGGCGAAGAGCGTGATGCGCTCGCGGGCGATGAGATCGAGCACGTCTCTGGGATGATAGCGCGGCAGCAGCACGAGCGTGCCGCGGCAGTGGCTCGCGAGATGCAGCCCCATCGCCATGGCGTAGGAGTGATAGAGCGGCGTCACGGCGAGGATGCGCTCGCCATCCTCACTCGGCAGCAAGGCGTCGCGCTGCGTCACATTGGTGGCGACGGCGCGGTGCGTGAGATTGACGCCTTTCGAGCGGCCGGTGGTGCCGCCGGTATATTGCAGCAGGCCGAGGCTGTCGGGATCGGGGAAGGTGTCGATGGCGCGGCCCGCGCCGCGCCAGGCGGTGAGGCGTTTGCCGGGGCCGATGGCGACGAGGCGTTCGACGCCGATGCGCGTGGCGAGTCCGCGCACCATGTTTTCGAGCGCAATGTCGAAGACGATGAGCGCGGGATCGGCATCGCTCAGGATCGGCTCGAGTTCATGCGCGGTATAGGCGGGGTTCAGCGGCACAAGCTGCGCGCCGGTCGCGGCGACGGCATAGATGGCGATGGCGGTGTCGATCGAATTGGCCATCACCACGGCGATGCGCGATTGCGCAACAGCGGGGCCGATGGCGGCGGCGAGTTCGCTGGCGAAGCCGGCGACGCAAGACGCGTAATCGGAATAGCTCAGCGTTTCATCGCCGCAGCGTAGCGCCTCGCGATCCGGCGCCGCGACGGCTGCCGCCGCGAGCAGATGAACGACGGTCGGGAAGGGCGCGGTCATGGGAGCGGGGTCATGCGAGCGGGGTCATGGAAGCGGGGTCATGGGATCAGCGCCGGCGGTCGGTGACGGACAGGACGACGGCCATCGCGCTGTCGCCGGCGGCGCAGCCCTGGAACAGGCCGAGGCCGCCGCCGCGCATCACCAGCTCCTCAATCAGCTCGATGACGCCGCGCACCCCGGTCGGGGCTTGCGGATGGCCCCAGACCAGCGAGCAGCCGTAATTGTTCATGGCCATGACATCGAGATTGAAGTGGCGGGCGAAGACGATGTCGTTGACGATGAAAGGATTGTGCGACTTGACCGCGGCAAGATCGGACGCGGCGATGCCGGCGCCGTCGAGCGCGGCGCGCGCCGCCGGCACCGGCGCTTCCGGCATGTGGCCGCGATCGACGCGCGCCTGGCCGTAGCTGAGAATGCGGATGTCGATGTTCGGATCGCGCGACAGGTCGCGCGCGCGCTCGGCGGTGGTGATGACCATCGCGGCCATGCCGTCGGCGGGATGGGTCTGCGTGCCATAGGTGACGGTGCCGCCGGGCATCACCGGCTTGAGCGCCGCCAGCTTGTCGGCGGTGGTCGGATGAACGCCTTCGTCGCCCTTGAGCCGGCCGACGGTCTTGTCGAAGCGCTCATCCGGCACGTCGAAGGGCAGGTCCATGAAGCGGCGCAGGAAGGCCGAGTCATTCGCGGTCGCCTGCGCATATTGCTCGTAGCGGCGCATGGTGACCGCGTTCTGTTCGGCGGTGCCGACATTGTGCTTGCGTGCGACGTTCTCGGCGGTCTCGACCATCGCCAGCTTGGCGTAAGGATCGCGCATGAAATTATCGAGCACCCAGTTCTCATGCTCGCCGGTGCCGCCGGTGCCATTCGGCGTCGGATAGTAAATGTGCGGGCCGTTCGAGGTGCGATCGCCGGCGACCGCCAGCGCGACTTTGGCGCGGCCGGCGGCGATCTCGGAGGTCGCCACTTCCATGATGCGCACACCGGTGGCGCAAGCCTGGTTGATGGTCGGGCCGCCGACATGCTCGGCGCCGGCTTCGCCCATCAGCCAGGGCAGGCCGTAGAACGCGCCCTTCTGCGGCACCGTGGTTCCGAACACGCCGAAGTCGAAGACGTCCGGCGCGATGTTGCGCTTGGCCAGCGCGTGCTTTGTGACATGCGCGGCAAGGCGCAGCGAATGCAGATGCGCCAGCGAGCCCTGCCATTTGGCGAAGGGGCTCGCCCAGTAGGCGCCGTAGGGAATTGAGATATCGGCCATGAGCGGCCCCCTCGCATTGTCGATCGGGTATCGCCGCGGCCGTGGCCGGCGGCGATCAGTGATTGGCGTGGCCGCCGAGATAGGTCGCGATCAGGCGCGGATCGTCGATCAGGGCGGCGGAGGAGCCGGACGTCACGATCTCGCCGGTCTCCATCACATAGCCGAAGCCGGCCGTTTCGAGCGCGGCGCGCGCATTCTGCTCGACCAGCAGGATCGACACGCCGGTCTCGTGCAGCGAGGCGATGATCTTGAAGATTTCGCGGGTGATGAGCGGCGCAAGGCCCAGGCTCGGCTCGTCCAGCATCAGCAGTTTCGGCTTCGCCATCAGGGCGCGGCCGAGCGCGAGCATCTGCCGTTCGCCGCCGGACAAGGTGCCGGCTTTCTGCAGGCGGCGCTCGAGCAGGCGCGGGAAGCGGCCATAGACCTCGTCCATCGAAGCCTTGATCGCCGCCGAACCGTCGCGGCGCGTATAGGCGCCGAGCAGCAGGTTGTCGTAGACCGACATGTCGGCGAACAGCTCGCGCCGCTCCGGCACCAGGCAGAAGCCCATTTCGATGCGGTCTTCGGTCGGCAGCGCGGTGATGTCGGTGCCGTCGAAGATGACGCGGCCGGCGGCCGGGATCATGCCGATGGCACTGGTGAGGAGGCTGGTCTTGCCGGCGCCGTTGGGGCCGATCACGGTGACGATCTGGCCGCGATCGACTTCGAGCGAGACATTGCGCACGGCTTCGGCCTTGCCGTAGCTGACGCTGACATTCTGGATGGAGAGCAGGGCCATCAGGCGACGCCTCCGAGATAGGCTTCCTGCACGCGGGTGTCGGCGCGCACCGCGGCCGGATCGCCCTCGCACAGCTTGCAGCCGAATTCCATGACGACGATGCGGTCGACGAGACCCATCACGAATTCCATGTCGTGCTCGACGAGCAGAATGGTGAGGCCCTCGGCGCGCAGGTTGCGCAGCAGCTCTGCGAGCGCCAGCTTTTCCTGGCGGCGCAGACCGGCGGCCGGTTCGTCAAGCACCAGCAGCACCGGATCGGCGGCGAGCGCGCGGGCGATTTCGAGAACGCGCTGATTGCCGAGCGGCAGATTGCCGGCGAGTTCGTAGGGGCGGTCGCCAAGGCCGACGCGATCGAGCTGCTTCATGGCCTCAAAGCGCGCGCGGCTTTCCTCGGCGCGGTCGAGACGCAGCGCGCTTCTGATGAAGCCGGATTTGGTGCGGCCATAGGTGCCGAGCAGCACATTGTCGATGAGAGTCATCTTCGGCCGCAGCTTGACGTGCTGGAAGGTGCGGGCGATGCCGGCGGCGGCGATCTTCGCGGCATTGGCGCCGGTGATGTCCTTGCCGGCGAAGGTTATGCGCCCGGCGCTCGGCTGCAGGGCGCCGGTGATGACATTGAACATGGTGGTCTTGCCGGCGCCGTTCGGGCCGATCAGCGCCAGGATTTCGCCGGCGCGGACATCGAAGCTGACATCGTTGATAGCGATCAGGCCGCCGAAGCGGCGGGTCACCGCCTCGACCTGCATGAGCGCGGTGTCCTTGGTCGGCTGAGGCTGGCGCGGCAAGGCATCGGCCTGCGGCGGGCGCTCGCGATGCGGCTCGGGAATCCATTGCGCGATGAAGGGCACGATGCCGTTGCGCGCGCGCTGCAGGAACAGGATGAACAGCGAGGCGAAGACCACGACTTCGAGCTGGCCGGACGAGCCGGGCGCGATCTTCGGCAGCACGTCCTGAATGCCGTTCTTGAGCAGGATGATGATGGCGGCGCCGATCACCGCGCCGAGCAGATAGCCGGAGCCGCCGATCATCGCCATCATCAGGAAGATGATGCTCATGGTCACATCGAACGGCGTCGGGGAAACGAAGCGGCCCATATGGGCGTAGAGCCAGCCAGACAAGGCGGCGCACAGGGCGGCAATGACGAAGGTGATGAGCCGGATCTGCAGCGCGTTGACGCCGAGCGATTCCACCAGCGCGTTGCCGCCGCGCAGCGCCCGCAGCGCGCGGCCAACGCGCGAGTCGAGCAGATTGTGAACGGCGATCATCGACAGCAGCAGCGTCGCCCAGATCATGTAGAAAATCTGTCCGCTGTCCACGAGCGCGATGCCGCCGATCGAGATCGGCGGCAGGGACGAGAGGCCGTCAAATGCGCCCAGCCCCGGGATGTTGCCGAAGCTGAAATAGATCGCGAGGCCCCAGGCGATCGTGCTCAGCGACAGGAAGTGACCACCGAGACGCAAGGTCACCGCGCCGAGAATGGCGGCGATGAGCCCGGTCGCGACCAGCGCCAGGATCAGGCCGAGCCATGGCGAGAAGCCCATGACCGAAGAGGTCCATGCCGTGGCATAGGCGGCAACGCCCATGAAGGACGCCTGGCCGAACGAGACCATGCCGGCATTGCCGGTCAGCAGGACGAGGCCCAGCGCCACCAGCGAATAGACGCCGATGTAATTGAGCAGCGTGATGGAGAACGGCGCGAGATAAAGCGGCGCCCCGAACAGCGCGAGGAGGGCGACGGCGCCGATCGCGATGGTGATCTGGCGGCTCATTCCTCGTCCTCTTCCTCGACGTGAACCAGCGTGTAAGACCGCCACAACAGGACGGGGATCAGGATCGAGAACACGATCACGTCCTTGAACGGGCTGCTCAGGAACGCGGCGAAGCCCTCAAGAATGCCGACGAACAATGCACCGATGGCGGTGACCGGGAAGCTCACCATGCCGCCGATGATGGCGCCGACGAACGACTTGAGGCCGATCAGGAAGCCCGAGTCGTAGAAGATGGTGTTCACCGGCGCGATCAGGATGCCGGAGACCGCGGCGAGCACGGAACTGAGCAGAAAGGCGATGGTGCAGGCCTGCTGCGGGCGGATCCCCATCAGACGCGCGCCGGTGCGGTTGATCGCGGTGGCGTGCAGCGCCTTGCCGTAAAGCGTGAAGTTGAAGAACAGATAGAGCAGGAAGCTGAAGAAGATCGCCGAACCCAGGATCAGCATGGCCTGGCCGGACACCGGCGTGCCGGCGATGAAGGTGGTGAAATCGACGAGGCTCTGGGTGCGCACGCCTTCCGGACCGAAGAACAGGAGGCCCAGGCCGCTCATGGCGAAATGCAGCGCGACCGAAACGACCAGCAGCAGCAGCACGGTGGCGTCCGCGATCGGCTGATAGACGATGCGGTTGAGCAGCGGCGCGATCGGCAGGATGACGGCGACGGTGAGCAGCAGGCGCAACGGCGTCGGCAGCATGGTGCCGGCCGTGAGCCAAATGATCGCTGCGGGAATAAGCGGCAGCACCAGATAGAAGAAGAGGGCGCGTGGGATCTTGTCGAGGGCGCCCTTGCGCCACAGGCTGAATATCTCGATCAGGGCGGCCATGACGGCGAGCACGGCGACCATGCCGACCGTGCCCGGCAATTGCTTGTTCTCGAGGCCGGCCAGCGTCAGTGCCGTGAAGGCGGCGATGTCGCCGAAGGGGACGAAGATGATCCGCGTGACCGCGAAAATCAGGACGAAGCCGATGGCGATCAGGACATAGATGGCGCCTGAGGCGATGCCATCGATGGCCAATATCGCGGCGATCTGTGCGTTCATGGTGAGGTGCTCAAATCGCCGCGATACCGGGTTCGTTGCTTAGGGCTGATAGACCCACTTGCCGTCGGCAAGCTTGACGACGACGAGGCTGCGCTCATCGACACCGAAGTAAGACTTCGGCGTGAAGTTGTAGATGGCGTGAACGCCCGCGACATCCTTGTTCGCGTAGATCGCGTCCATCAGCGCCTGGCGGAACTCCTGCGTGCCCGGCTTGGCCTTGGTCAGCGCGACCTTGGCGGCTTCGAGGAACACGACCCAGCCGTCGAAGGCGTAGCCGGAGAAGCCGTCATCGGCTTCGCCGCCGTTCACCTTCTTGAACGACTCGTGGAACGCGGTGCCAATCTTCTTGGCGAAGTGATCGTCCGGCAGCTGGCTCGTCACGACCACCGGGCCGGCCGACACCTGCGTGCCTTCGGCGGCCTTGGCGCCAATGCGGACGAAGTCGCGGTTGAGCAGCGACGGCGTGCCGAAGAACGGACCCTTGAAGCCGAGCTTGCGCAGTTCGAGGAGGGGCAGCGCGGCCTGCGTCGCCGAACCGCCATTGAGGAAGCCTTCCGGAGCCGCCGCAACGACCTTCAGCGCCTGTGCGGTGACGGAGGTGTCGGTGCGCGCGTAGCGCTCGTTGGTCAGAACCTTGGGGCCGCCATTGGCTTCCGCCGCCTTGGCGCCGTTATAGACGAGGTCGCCCCAGGAATCGGAGAAGCCGATGAAGCCGACGGACTTGATGCCGTCGCGCTTCATGCGATCGGCGATGACCTTCACCATCAGCTGCGGCGTCTGCACCATGCTGACGCCCCACGGATGGCCATCCGCCGGGATCGGAACGTTGACCGGCGACACGGCGAAGAAGGGCACCTTCAACTCATTGGCGATGGTCATCATCGCGTTGGTGCCGGGCGCGCTCGACGTGCCGATCATGACGTCGACCTTGTCCTGCTCTACAAGTTTGCGCGCATTCTTGGTCGCCTGAGACGGATCCGAGCCGTCGTCGAGCTTGATCAGCTTGATCTTCACGCCGCTGACTTCGTCCTTGTAGGCGTAAGCGGCATTCATGCCCTTTTCGTAGTTAAGGCCGATCGAGGAAGCCGGGCCGCTGAGCGATGTCACAAAGCCGACCGTGATCTCCTGGGCGTGCGCCGTACCTGCAAGAAGCAAACCGGCTAACGCTGAAACGCCGAACGAAAGTTTTCGCATGGTGATCTTCCTGCCTTTAATGGTGTCGTCTGTTCACGAGACTTCCAGAGAAATTCACGCTGTCAGAGGCCGGCCGGACGCCCCGGTCTGCTCCCCCATGCCGCTGCGACATGCATGTCTCGCGCCAATTTCGCGACGCAGGACAACAATCCACGCCCAAGGCACGTGCTTGCCGCTGCCGGCAATTATTTTAATCTTAAAATGATCGGTTTTGGCGAGTCAACAAGCGCCCGCGCCGCAAGCGCTTTTAAGTGCGTTTAACTTTGTAGCCGGCGGCTTCGCGATCCCACGTCTGGCCCGTCACGCCCTTCTCGGTCAGTTTATATTTCTGAACCTTGCCGTTCTCGGTCGTGGGCAAAGCATCGACGATGTCGACGTAACGCGGCACTGCAAAATAAGGCAGGCGCGGCTCGCAATAGTGGATCAGGTCGAGCGGATTAAGCGTCTGGCCGGGATGAAGAACCGCCGCGATCATCACCTCGTCCTCGGCGAGCGATGAGCGCACCGGGAAAGCCGCGGCCAGTGCAACCGCAGGATGGCTAAGAAGAACCTGCTCGACTTCGAATGACGAGATGTTTTCGCCGCGGCGGCGGATCGCGTCCTTGATACGGTCGACGAAACGGAAATAGCCGTCGCTTTCGCGCACGACGCGGTCGCCGGTGTGAAACCATAGATTTTGCCAGGCTTCGACGGTTTTTTCCGGCGCGGCGAAATAACCGGTCGCGAAGGCGAACGGTTCGTCGGCGCGCACCAGCAATTCGCCGGGCTCGCCATCGGGAACGTCATTGTCGTCGCCATCGACGACGCGCGCCTGGAAGCCGGCGAAGACCGTGCCCATGGTGCCGGGTCGCTGCCGGTCCCATGTCGTGCCGATGGCGAAATTCGTTTCGGTCGAGCCCCAGCCGTCGACCAGCTTGATGCCGGTGCGTTCGGTGAACTCCTCGTGGAAGCGCGCCGGTACGCCGGGCGCCAGCGCGACCTTGACGTTGTGCGCGCTTTCTTCAGGCGAACGCGGCCGCGACAGCAATATGGGCACCATGGCGCCGAGCACATAAGTGGCGGTCGCCTGCGAGCGTGTCAGCGCGGCGTAGAAGTCCGATGCGGAAAAGCGCTTCTCGTAAGTGACGCCGATGCCCAGCAGCATCGCCTGGAAGAAAGTGTTGAGCGCGTTGGTGTGGAAGAGCGGCAACGTCGATTGCAGCAGGTCATCGCCATCGAGGCTGAGCAGCGCGGCGGTGTTGGCGCCCCACCAGAAATATTGTGCGTGCGGGCAGCAGACGCCTTTGGAAGGCCCTGTCGTGCCCGATGTATAAAGAATGGTCAGCATGTCGCGCGGGCGCGTCGCAGCCGCCTCGCACATCCCGCTTGCGGCCGGCATCGGCTGCGCCGCGATCTTGCCGGCCTGCAGCGGCTTGTCCGCATCGATGGTCCATACCGCCTCGAGCGGCAGCGCCGCGAAATCGAGATGCTCGAGATTGCCTGCGAATTGGCCTTCGACGATGAGCAGACGGGCAGCCGAATTGGTCAGGATGTGCTGCAACTGATGGCCGCGCGAGGCGGTGTTGACTGGCACCGACACGGCACCGATCCAGGCGCAGCCGAGGAAGGCGCGCATGAACTCAAAGCGGTTGGAGCAGATCAGCGCGACGCGATCGCCGCGTTTGATGCCGGCGGCGAGCAACGTGGCGCCGAACGCGGCGACTTCATCGCGGGTTTGCGCATAAGTCCAGGAACTGCCGCCGAAACCGACCAGCGGCTTATCGCCATACCGCGCGGCCTGCCGGGACAGCATCGCCGGCACCGTGCGATCGCCCGGCGCGAAGCTTTGCGACAATTGCCGCACCAGTGCCGCGGCGGCGGGATTCGGCTCGGACGAGAACAACTGTGATGTCATGGACATTCTGGAAAATATTTCTAACTTAAAATATCTTGGACCGGGAACGGAATTCGCACAAGAGCGGGCAGGGCCGCGGGAGGCATCATGCGTATCTGGTATCAAAGCTACGTCGATTACGATAACGGCAAGGTCTACTGGGACCGGCTGCGCGCCCACCTGAAGAACATTGTCGACGCGGAAACCGAGGTGGAAGTGCACGGCATCACGCCGCACGACTCCTATGCGCATCCGATCGTCGAAATGCGCTGCGCGCGCGAGGTGATCTGCAATGCGGTGCGCGCCGAGCGCGAGGGCTACGATGCGTTCGTGATCGGGCACTTCCAGGATGCCGGTCTCTACGAAGCGCGTTCAGTTGTGAACATCCCGGTAGTCGCGCTCGGCGAAGCCTCGATGCTGTACAGCTGCCAGCTCGGCCAGCGCGCCGGCATCGTCACCATCAACACGCGCTACATTCCGTGGTTTCGCCACCAGATCGCCAAATACGGCCTCGAACATCGCGTCACCGGCATCCATGCGATGCAGTTCGAGCCGGGGCAGATCCTCAAGGCCTATGAGTCCGAAGCGCTTGCCGAGACGGTGAAGGACCTGTTCGCGGAACAGGCTAGGCCGCTGGTCGCCGACGGCTGCGAGGTGCTGATACCGGGCGGCGGCATCCCGATGCTGCTGTTCTCGGCGATCCATGGTCACGCGGTGGACGGCGCGCCGGTCATCAACGGCATCCCGATCGCGGTCAAAATGGCGGAACTGGCGGTCAAACTGCGCAAACTGGCGGGCGTCGGCGTCAGCCGGGCGGGCGAGTTCGTCAAGGCGCCGCCGGAGATCATCGAAGAGTTCATGACCAACCCGAAGGGGCTGTAAAAGAACGAGCCGGGGCGTTGCCAAGCGGATTATTTTAGACCTAAAATAATCCGCCCATGTCCGAAACCCTGACATTGACCGTGACCGAGGTGCGGTCCGAAACGCCGCTGGTCCGCGCGGTTATCCTAGCGCGGCCGCATGGCGAGCCGCTGCCGTCGTGGCAGCCCGGTGCGCATATCCGCGTCAAATTGCCAGGCGGCGACGACCGTTCCTATTCGCTGATCAATCTGCGCGACGATGCGCAGGCGACGACGCGGCCCAAGGCCTACAGCCTCGGCATCCGCCTTGAAGACCCGAGCCAGGGCGGCTCGCGCTTCATGCATGCGCTCAAGCCCGGCGACAGCCTCGAGGTGCTGGCGCCGTCCAACAATTTCCCGCTCAATCCGGGCAGCGAAGCGGTGGTGCTGATCGCCGGCGGTATCGGCATTACGCCGATCGCCTCGATGGCAGCGGCTCTGACCACCGACAAGCGGCCATACCGGCTCTATTATGCCGGGCGCTCGCGCGAACAGCTCGCCTTCATCAAGGAGCTGGAGGCCTTGTGCGGCGACAAACTCGCGCTGCATGTCGATGACGCGGCGGGAAAGGTGTTCGATATCCGCGGCCTGATGGCATCGCTAACGGATAACGAGCCGGTCTATTGCTGCGGGCCGCGCGCGATGATCGATACCGCCATCGCCGCCGCCAAGGATCTCGGCTGGCAGGACGGCCGGCTGCGCTTCGAACTGTTCACCGCCGCGGCGCCGGCCGCCGGCGATGCGGCCTTCGAGGTCGTCTTGAAAAACACCGGTGAAAGCTTTCTAATTCCGGCCGACAAGACGATCCTCGACGTGCTGATCGACGCCGGCAAGGATCCGCTGCACGACTGCAAGCGCGGCGACTGCGGCATCTGCCAGGTGGACGTGGTCGAGGGCGTGCCGGACCACCGCGATTACATCCTCACCGATGCCGAAAAGGCCGAGGGGAAAAAGATGCAGATTTGCGTGTCACGATCCAAGAGCCCGCGTCTGGTTCTCGATCTGTGACGGCCGAAACGGAGTAGGACGATGGCGAGATACCGCGACAACGTCGAAGCAGTCCGTAACCTGGTGCGTCCGGCCGAAGTGCACCGCGACGTCTATATCGACGACGAGGTGTTCCAACTCGAGATGGAGCATCTGTTCGCCAATACCTGGGTCTATATCGGCCATGACAGCCAGGTGCCCAATCCGGGCGACTATTTCGGCACCACGATCGGCCTGCAGCCCGTCTTGATGGTGCGCCACACCGACCAGTCGGTGAAGGTGCTGTTCAATCGCTGCCCGCACAAGGGCACGCGCATCACCACGGAAACCTGCGGCAATACCGGCAAGTTCTTCCGCTGCCCGTATCACGCCTGGAGCTTCAAGACCGACGGCTCGCTGCTCGCGATCCCGTTGAAGAAGGGTTATGAAAATACCGGCCTGGAGCAGAGCCACGCCGGGCAGGGCATGGCGCCGGTCAAGCACGTGCACAATTATCGCGGCTTCGTCTTCGCCAAGATCAACGATTTCGGCCCGGGCTTCGAGGAATTCTTTGGCGAGAGCCTGTCGAGCTTCGACAACATGATCGACCGCTCGCCGGTCGGAAAGCTGGAGGTCGCCGGCCAGCCGTTGCGTTACATGCACAACTGCAACTGGAAGATGCTGGTCGAGAACCAGACCGACACATGTCATCCGATGGTTGCGCACGAATCCTCGGCCGGTACCGCGGTCAATGTCTGGAAGAACGCGCCGCCGGGCACCAAGAAGCCGATGGCGGTCGAGATCTTCGCGCCGTTCATGAGCCCCTACGAGTTCTTCGAGAACATGGGCATTCGCGTGTGGCCCAATGGTCACGGCCATACCGGCGTGCATCATTCGATCCACTCGGATTATTCGGCGATTCCGGGCTATTTCGAGAAGATGGTGGCGGCCTATGGCGAGGAGCGCGCCAAGCACATCCTCGGCGAGGCCCGGCACAACACCGTGTATTTCCCGAACCTGATGATCAAGGGGCCGATCCAGCTCATCCGCCTGTTCAAGCCGCTGGCGCCGAACAAGACTTTGGTGGAATCCTGGACGTTCCGGCTGGTCGACGCGCCGGACGTGCTGCTCGAGCGCACGCAGATGTATAATCGCCTGATAAATGCGCCGACCTCGGTGGTCGGCCATGACGATCTGGAAATGTACGAGCGGGCCCAAGAGGGTCTGCATGTCGACGCCAATCAGTGGGTCAATGTGCAGCGGCTCTACGATCCAAACGAGCCGGTCGATGTGACCGCCGAGACCAATGGCACGACGGAATGGCAGATGCGGAACCAGTTCCACGCCTGGCAAAAATTCATGACGATGTCGATGTAGGCGGATGCTCATGACCAGCCCGACCGACAAAGAGATCATCGATTTCGTCATCCACGAGGCGCGGCTGCTCGACCAGCACCGCTTCGAGGAGTGGCTCGCGCTCTACACCGACGACGCCTATTACTGGATGCCGCTGGAGTGGGGGCAGACCGATCCCAAGCTGGTCGGCTCGCTGATGTACGAGGACAAGCTGCTGCTGCAGATCCGCGTCGAGCGGCTCAAGGGCAACCGCACCTTCTCGCAGAAGCCGAAAAGCCGCTGTCATCACGTGCTGCAGACGCCGCAGATCGACAGCCGCGACGACGCCAGGGGCGAATACGTCACCTGGACGCCGATGCATTACATCGAAACGCGCCACGACGAGCAGCAGCTTTACGCCGCCTGGGCGACGCACACGCTGGCCCTGGTCGATGGCGTTCTGAAGATCAAGCTCAAGCGCGTCGATCTCGTCAATTGCGAGGCGGCGTTCGGCAACATCCAGTTGTTCATGTGATGCGACGGATCCATGAAGAGGTGTTCGGCATTGACTCATTATTCGTCATGGCCGGGCTTGTCCCGGCCATCCACGTCTTTCTGGTTGCGCCTCCGAAGACGTGGATGCCCGGCACAAGGCCGGGCATGACGGCGGAGAGGCCGGTGCCAGCAGCGCTTGGGCCAGTGGTGCAGGCATGACCACCCGTCGCCCCTACGACAACGTCGTCGTCTGCGCGCCGGTGACGGTGCCTTATGTGCGTTATTCGACCGACACCGCGCATTGGTGGATCGGCCGCGCGCTGCATCAATTGACGAAGACGGCCGGCATCGCGCCGAAGGACATTGACGGCCTGGTGCTGTCGAGCTTCACCACCGGCGCCGACAGCGCCGTCGGCATGACGCAGCATCTCGGCCTGTCGCCGCGCTGGCTCGATCACGTGCCGATGGGCGGGGTGAGCGGCGTGGTCGGCCTGCGCCGTGCCGCGCGCGCGGTGCAAGCGGGCGATGCGCAGTTCGTCGCCGTGGTTGCCGGCGACACCAACCATGTCGATTCCTTCCGCAAGACGCTGAGCAGCTTCTCGCGCTTCGCGCAGGATGCCGTCTATCCTTACGGCTCGGGCGGCGCCAATGCCTCCTTCGCGCTGATCACCAAGAACTACATGAACAAATATGGCGTGACGCGCGAGGACTTCGGCAAGATCTGCGTGGCGCAGCGCGATAACGCGCTGTCTATCCCCTTCGCCATGATGAAGAAGAAGCTGACGCTCGATGAATACATGAAGGCGCGGCCGATCTCCGATCCGCTGCATCTGTTCGATTGCGTCATGCCCTGTGCCGGCGCCGAGGCGTTCCTTGTCTGCCGTGAGGACGTCGCCAAATCGCTCAATCTGCCGGCGGTGAAACTGCTGTCCACCATCGAGCGCCATCACGCCTTTGCCGACGAGGCAATTCAGGAGCGCGGCGGCTGGGCGGTGGACGTCGACGATCTGTGGCAAATGGCCGGGGTGAAACCCGATGACGTCGATCTGCTGCAGACTTATGACGATTACCCGGTGATCATCACCATGCAGTTCGAGGATCTCGGCTTCTGCAAGAAGGGCGAGGGCAAGGACTTCATCCGCCAACACAGCTTCACCACCGACGGTACGTTCCCGCACAACACCTCGGGCGGGCAGCTATCGACCGGGCAGGCGGGCGCCGCAGGCGGCCACCTCGGCATCACCGAGGCGATGCGGCAGTTGACCGGCCAGCCGATCGGCAAGCCGGTCAAGGATGCGAAGATCGCCGTGGTCTCCGGATTCGGCATGATCAATTACGACCGCGGCCTGTCGTCGGGCGCCGCCGTGCTGGCGAGGGCGTCATGACCGAGCCGCTCAAGCGCCCCAGACGCAAGGATCCGCTCAAGCGCACCCAGCAGCCGCTTTATCCGCAGTCGGTCCGCAGCCGCACCGCGCATGGGCTGACCAAGGCGGCGGCGGAAGGCCGCTTCGAGCTGCAGACTTGCGATGATTGCAGTACGGTGTTCTATCCGCCGCGCGATGCCTGTCCGAAATGCCTGTCGGACTGCGTACCCTTTAAGCCGGTCGATAATCGCGGTACGCTGCTCGCCGAAACCACGATCCGGACCTCCACCGATCCTTACTTTCGCGAACGCACGCCCTGGCGCGTGGGCCTGACCAAGCTCGATGCCGGTCCGGTCATTCTGTCGCATATCCATGGCGATGTGCTGGAAGGCCAGCGCGTTCGTCTCGATCTCAAGCTCGACAAAGGCGGCGCGCCGGTGATGATTGCGCTGCCGGAGAAAGACACCCCGAACATGGCCGACGATCCGCATTTGCGCGAAATGACCTGCGATCCGAAATTCCGCCGTGTCCTGATCACCGACGGCCGCACGCCGGTCGGGCAGGCGATGGCCAGGGCCTTTTCGGACGCCGGCTGCAACATCGTGTTCGTCGGCATCGCCGATCCGTGGAAGCCGTTTCCGGGACAGGACGAACTGAAGAAGATCGAGCGCGTCGAGATCGTGCCGCTCGACGTCACCGACTCTGAGTCCGTCACCGAGCAGGCCGAGCAGAATGGCGGCCGCATCGACATCGTCGTCAACACCGCCGAGCACATCCGCGCCGGCGGCATCATGCAGCGCCATGGCGTGACCGTGGCGCGCGAGGAAATGGATGTCCGTTACTTCGGCCTGATGCGGCTGGCGCAGGCCTTCGGCCCGGCGATGCGCGGCCGCGGCGCAGATGGCGTCAATTCGGCGACGGCCTTCGTCAATCTCTTGTCGGTGCATGCGCTGATGAACTGGCCGCAGTACGGCGCCTATTCGGCGGCGGAGGCGGCCTCGCTGTCGGCGGCGCAATGCCTGCGCGCCGAACTGCGGCCCGGCGGCGTGCGCGTGATGAACGTGTTCTTCGGGCCGCTCGACACCGAATGGTTCCAGACCGTGCCGCCGCCCAAGGTAACGCCGGCGGCATTGGCCAAGGCGGTCGTGCAGGCTTTGCAGCGTGGCCTGGAGGATGTGTTCGTCGGCGATATCGCCGAGGATATTCGCGCGCGGCTCGCCGCCAATCCGAAGGCGCTCGAGCGCGAACTGGCAGGATAGGAGGATAGCATGGCGAATACTCCGGCTTCCGACCTTCTCGGCATGGCGCAGCGCGTCGCGTCGGGCGCGATCAAGGTGGTCGATCTCACGCAGACTTTGACGCAGGAATTCCCCACCATCGTGCTGCCGCCGGAATTCGGCCAGGCGGCGCCGTTCCGTCTTGAGGAAATCTCGCGCTATGACGAGCGCGGCCCGGCCTGGTACTGGAATAACTTCTCGGTGTCCGAACACGCCGGCACGCATTTCGATGCGCCGGTGCACTGGATTTCCGGCAAGGACCTGCCGAACAACGCCGTCGACACCATCGAACCGCGCAAGTTCATCGCGGCGGCCAATGTGGTGGATTGCTCGGCCGAGAGCGCGGCCAATGCCGACTTTGAGTTGACCGTGCCGTTCCTGGAAGCGTGGGAGAAAAAACACGGACGCATCGGCGCCGGCGAGTGGGTGCTGCTGCGCACCGACTGGTCGAAGAAGCCTTACGCCGAATATGCCGGCATGCGCGAGGACGGCGCCCATACGCCCGGCCCGGTGCCTGAAGCGGTCAAGTGGCTGGTCGAAGAGCGTGACGTGCACGGCTTCGGCACCGAAACCATCGGCACCGATCACGGGCAGGGCCATCACTTCAATCCGCCGTTCCCGGCGCATTTCTACATGCACGGCAAGGGCCGCTTCGGTTTGCAGTGCCTGACCAATCTCGACCAGTTGCCGCCGAAGGGCGCGGTGATCTTTTCGGCGCCGCTGAAGATCAAGAACGGCTCGGGCAGCCCCTTGCGCGTGCTGGCGCTGGTGGAGGGGGCATGAGCGGCAACACCGCTATCGTCACCGGCGGCGCATCGGGCATCGGCGCCGAGATCGCACGGCAGTTGCTAGGCGCGGGCTACGATGTCGTCGTGTTCGACCGGCAGAAGCCGAAGGATGCTGCTGCGAAGCTGCACGGCGTCGAGGTCGATCTGCTCGACAATAATGCCGTGGCGCAGGCCGCGGCCGATGTCGCGAAGCGCTTTGCCGTGACGCATGTCGTGCACAACGCCGGCAGCATCCGGCCGGCGAGTATCGAGCAGACCAAGATCGACGATCTGCAGGCGCTGACACAGCTTCACCTCGGCGCGGCGCTGACCATCACGCAAGCGGTGCTGCCCGGCATGAAAGAGCGCGCCTTCGGCCGCATCGTGCTGATGTCGACGCGCGGCGCGCTGGGGCTGGCCAATCGCACGGCTTACGGCTCGACCAAGGCCGGCGTTGTCGGCCTGGTGCGGAGCTGGGCGCTGGAACTGGCGCCTTCCGGCATCACCGTCAATGCCGTGGCGCCGGGGCCTATCGGCGACACCGAGATGTTCCGCGGCGTCATCCCCGTGGGCGATCCGCGCGAGCAGAGTTTGGCGGCGGCGATCCCGGTCAAGCGTCTCGGCCGCAGCGACGACGTCGCCCGCGCCGTGCTGTTCTTCGCCGATCCGGCGAACAGCTTCGTCACCGGGCAGACCTTGTTCGTCTGCGGCGGTTCGAGCGTCGGCTCGATTGTGATTTGACGATTGGTAGCTCTCCGCTCGTCCCCGCGGAAGCGGGGACCCAGACTAAGCCACAAAAGAAGAAAACTGGATTCCCGCTTTCGCGGGAATGAGCGGAGCTTGGCTCAGCTCCGTTGAACCGAAACTAGTGCAAAAAGCTGTCGACGGTCTTGAGCGCGCCGTCGAGCGCCACGCCTTCTTCATCCTTGAGCGCGGCCTCGCGCAGGCGGCGCACCCACTCGGCGGCGTCGGGCCGGCCCTCGAGCTTGTCGGCGGCGGTCATAACGCGGTCGAACTTCGACAGCCCGCGCGCATGGGTGTCGGAATAGCCTTTCACCAGACGGCGATTATTGAGCAGCTCGACGGCGAGGTCGTAATCCTTGGGCGCGGCCTCCCTGACGCGCGCCAGCCAGGCGTCGCGATGCGCCACTTCGTTGGCGTGACGCAACGTGCCACGACGGAAGCGCTTAAGCCCGCCGAGGATATACAGCATCAGGAACCAGCGGATGGTGCCGGTGCGCACGCGGCGGCCGCGATTGACGATTCTGTCGAGCGCCTTGAACAGGCCGGGCCGCGTTTCGATGAAGCGGCCGAGCGCTTTCGGCAGTGAGCCGGCGACTTCGTCCATGCGCGGATGCATGAACTCGGTCGTGTAGATGAGTTGATCGGGCGCAACGCCGACTTCCTTGCGTACGCGCTCGAAGCGGCTGGCCCGCGTCTTCAGGTCGGCAACGCGATAGACATCGTCATAGGCCATGGCGACGGCGACGTATTTGGCTGCGGCCTGCGTCAGGGCATGGTCGCTGTCGGCGCGATCGAGGGCGAGAATGCCTTTGACCAGATCGAGATACTCGCGGCCATAGGCGATATCCTGAAAATCGACGACGCGCTGCAGGCCTGCGGCGAGCATCGCCTGCGCCTCGGCCGGAAATTCAGCCTGCGCGCGCGCGACCAGTCGTGCGTATTCGCCTTGCGGTGTTTGCGGCGCGGCGGCGGTCTTCTTCGGCGGCGGCGTGATCTCGAGCGGCGTGCCGGCCTTGGCGCGCGCATAGCCGGCGGCGAAGCCGCGCAGGCTCGGCTCAACGCCAATGCCGGCGGCGCGAATGGTCGCCTCGTAGGCTTCGCGCGCGAAGGGGAGGGCATCCGCTCCTGCCAGCGCGCCGAACAATACGGCCGAGATGGCGCTGCCGGTCTTGTCGCCGACGGCGGCCATGTCGAAGGCGACGAGCTTCTTTGAGGTGGCTTCCGCTGCCTTGAGCATGGTGGCGGCATCGCCAATGCCATCACCCGGCGTCTGTTTTTCGACCACGGCATAGGCGCGATGCGAGGAGGCGATCAGCGTCGTGCGGTCCGGCGTCACCAGCCCGCGCTGGATGGCGCGGCCCGCCTCCATGAACTCAGCGCCGATGACGATATCGACTTCGCCCGGCACGGCCATCAGCGACAGCACCGGCTTGAGGCCGTGCGGCGCATTCGGCGGCAACGGCAAAGCCTCGATGTAATAGATCGTGGCGCCGGTGCGTTGTGCGACACCGGGCACCGAGGTCGATTGCGCGGCCCAGCCATGGGCCTCGCAAAGGGAAACGATCCAGTCGACCAGCACCCCGCCGCCCTGGCCGCCCATGGCCAGCACGGCGATGGCGAGCGGCTTTGTCGTATCGAGCGCGGTCGTTGCGGGGGCGGCGTTCATCGGTGCGCCGTCAGGAAAGAGCGAGCGCATGTCGGGCGCGGCGGCGCTGCAGGAAGCCGATCACCGCGCCGCGAAGGCGCGCCATGAACCGATCGAAGCCGGTCGGGTTGTGGATGATCTCGGCGCGGTAGAACGACGGGCACAGCACCGCGGCTTCCGCCACCTCGCCGCAATTGCCGCAGCCGACGCAGCCATTATCCACGGCGGCCACTGGATCGTCCTTCAAGGGGTCATCGCTGTGCTTGATCGTCAGCGACGGGCAACCGGAGAGGCGGATGCAGGCGTGGTCGCCGGTGCAGACATCTTCATCGACGCCGTAACGCTCGCGCACCATGC
The DNA here is from genome assembly GCA_035556455.1 of Pseudolabrys sp. GTDB lineage: Bacteria > Pseudomonadota > Alphaproteobacteria > Rhizobiales > Xanthobacteraceae > Pseudolabrys. Next base: position 116,840 of record DATMEX010000066.1, on the reverse strand, counting down.
GCTGGCCGCCCTTCACCGCCTTGTTGAACAGCGGCTTCTCGCGGCGCTGCTTGTTCAGCATGCATTCCGACGAGGCGACGATGACCTTGGGGCCGGGCGAGCGGTCGGTGAGCGCTTCCTTCAATGTGTCGCGCATCTTGCCGACGTCGTAGGTGCGATCGACCTGACGTACCCAGGTTGCGCCGATGCCTTCGACCGCCTTGGTGATCGGATGCTGCGTCGAGCGCGTGGCGTTGTCGGCGCGCGATGACAGAATGTCCTGGCCGCCGGTCGCCGACGCATAATAATTGTCGACCACGACAATGACGCCGTCATGCTTGTTGTAGACGGCGTTGCCGATGCTGGTGGTCAGGCCGTTATGCCAGAAGCCGCCGTCGCCGATGAAGGAGATCGACTTCTTCGACGAGGGCACGTTGAATGCCGCCGCCGAAGCGGGGCCGAGGCCGTAGCCCATGGTCGAGGCGCCGATATTGAACGGCGGCAGGATCGAGAACAGGTGGCAGCCGATATCGGCGGCGATGTGATGCTGACCAAGCTCCTTCTCGACCAGTTTCACCGCGGCGAAGATCGGGCGCTCGGGGCAGCCGACGCAGAAGCCCGGCGGCCGTGGCGGCACAACGCCGGTGAGCGCCTTGACGCGCGGATCGTCGGCAATGGCCGGGACGTTCGGCGCGCGGCTGGCATCAGAGAGCGCGGAGGGTAGCGCGGCCGAGAGGAAATCGCGGACGCCCTTGAGCATGACATCGGCGGTGTATTCGCCGGCCATCGGCAGCACGTCCTTGCCGTAGATACGGGTGGGGATGTCGCGGCGGCGCAGGATGGTGTTGACGGCCTGCTCGATGTACTCGGGCTGGCCTTCCTCGACGATCAGCACGCCGCGCTTGCCGATGCAGAACCGGGTGAGTTCGTCGTCGATCAGCGGATAGGCGACGTTCATCACATAGAGCGGGATGCGCGTCTTGCCCCAGACATCGGCAAGGCCGAGGCGCTGCAGCGCGCGGATAACGCCGTTATACATGCCGCCCTGCACGGCGATACCGACATCGGTAAGGTCGCCGTCGAAGAATTCGTTGAGCTTGCGGCTCTTGATGAACTCCACCGCGGCCGGCCAGCGCTTCTCGATCTTCTCCTTCTCCTGGATGTAGGAGGCGGGCGGCAGTACGATGCGGTTGACGTCGCGGACCGGATTTTCCAGCGCCTCACGCAGCGTGTAGGCCGGGCGCTTGTTGTCCTTGGCGATGAAGGAGCCATGGACGTGGCAGGAGCGCACGCGCACCTCCAGCATTACCGGCGTGTTGGAGGCTTCCGACAGTTCGAAGCCGTCTTCCACCGCCTTGACGATCGAGGGCAGGTCGGGCCGCGGGTCGAGCAGCCACATCTGCGACTTCATGGCGAAGGCGTGGCTGCGCTCCTGCATGATCGAGGAGCCTTCGCCGTAATCCTCGCCGAGGATGATCAGCGCGCCGCCGACGACGCCGGACGAGGCGAGGTTGGCCAGCGCATCCGAGGCGACATTGGTGCCGACGGTCGATTTGAAGGTCACCGCGCCGCGGATCGGATACATCATCGAGGCCGACAGCGAGGCGGCGGCGGCGGCTTCGGACGCCGAGGCAGTGAACTGTACGCCGAGTTTGCCGAGCAGGTCCTGCGCGTCGGACAGCACATCCATCAGATGGGAAATCGGCGAGCCCTGATAGCCGCCGACATAGGCGACGCCGGACTGGAGCAGGGCTTTGGTCAAAGCGAGGATGCCTTCGCCCCGGAACTCTTGGCCTTCGCCGAGTTCGAGGTCCTGAACTTCCTTGGCAAACGAGCGCTCGGCCATTCTCAGGCTCCAGGCCCGAAGGCGGCGCGCCGGCCTCGTTCAAGCGGCGGCGGCGGAGCCGGCCTCGCGGCATTTTCCACGGCCGGGCAGGCCCTGGAATTGTTTCAATCTTAAAACATTTCGCCGTCGAGCGGTCAAGCGCCGCCCAAGGGTGCCCAGGGCCGCGCCTGCCGGTCGCGCGCGCGAAACGCCTCGATCTGCGCGCGATAGCTGTCGGTGAGATCGACGTCGTCCCAGCCATTGAGCAATTGGTTCCGGCTGACCGGGTCGATGGCGAAGCTGTAGCTGCGGTTGCCGCAGGTGATGGTCTGCCGTTCAAGATCGACCGTGACCTCGCGCGCCGGATCGGCCTCGATGGCGGCGGCGAGTTCGTTCACTTCGGCTTCCGGCAACGCGGCCGTGAGCAAGCCGTTCTTCACCGAATTCTGCGCGAAGATGTCGCCGAAGGACGGCGCGATGACGCAGCGGAAGCCGTAGTCGTGCACGGCATAAACCGCGGCTTCGCGCGAGGAGCCGCCGCCGAAGTTGCGGCCGGCGATCAGCACCCTGGCGTCGCGCCAGTCCGGTCTGTTGAGCGGGAAGTCGGCAAGGTCGTTGCCATCCGCGTCCTTGCGGATGTCGTTGAACAGCACGGTGCCGAGGTCCTTGTCGCGCGGCCATTTGAGAAAGCGCGCGGGCAGGATCTGGTCGGTATCGATGTTCTGCCGCATCAGCGGGCAGGCCTTGGCGGTGAGGCGGGTGAACTTGTCCATGGCTACACCTTGCGTCCGGCGAGCAGGGGACGCACGTCGGCAAGATGCCCGGTGACGGCGGCGGCAGCCACCATCGCCGGCGACATCAGATGCGTGCGCGCGCCGCGGCCCTGGCGGCCGCGGAAATTGCGGTTGGTGGTCGAGGCGCAACGCTCGCCCTCCGGCACCAGATCGCCATTGATGCCGACGCACATCGAGCAACCGGATTCTACCCATTCGAGGCCGGCGCTCTTGAAGATGCGGTCGAGACCTTCCTGTTCGGCCTGTTGTTTCACCAGCGACGAACCGGGCGAGACGAGGCCGGGCACCTTGCTGGTGCGGCCGGCCAGCACGGCGGCGGCGGCGCGCAGATCCTCGATGCGGGCATTGGTGCAGGAGCCGATGAAGATGCGGTCGATGGCTACGTCGGTCAGCTTCGTGCCGGGCTTGATGCCCATGTAATCGAGCGCGCCACGGATATAGGCGGCGCGGGTCTCGTCAGTTTCGCGCGATGGATCGGGTACGCTGGCGTCGATCGGCAGCGCATCGTCGGGCGTGGTGCCCCAAGTGACGATCGGCGCAATGCTGGCGGCATCGAGCGTCACCTCGCGGTCGAATTCCGCGCCGGCGTCGGTCGGCAGCTTCGACCAGTCTTCAATGGCGCGGGCGAAAGCCTCACCCTTCGGCGCATACGGCCGGCCCTCGATGTAGGCAAACGTCGTCTCATCCGGCGCCACCATGCCGCAGCGGCCGCCGCCTTCGATCGACATGTTGCAAAGCGTCAGGCGGCCTTCCATCGACAGCGCGCGAATGGCGCTGCCGGCATACTCGATGGCGTGGCCCTGCGCGCCGTCGGCATGGATGCGGGCGATGATGGCGAGCGCAATGTCCTTGGCGGCAATGCCGGTGGCGGCGTTCCCCTCGACATTGATGCGCATGCGCTTCGGCTTCTTCTGCCACAATGTTTGTGTCATCAGCACATGCGCAACTTCGGACGCGCCGATACCGAAGGCATAGGTGCCGAAGGCGCCGTGCGTCGAGGTGTGGCTGTCGCCGCAGACGATCAGCAGGCCGGGCAGGGTAAGGCCCTGCTCGGGGCCGACCACATGCACGATGCCCTGACGCGGATCGCGCAGGTCGAACAGGGCGACATCATTATCGGCGGTATTGCGTTCGAGCTTGCGCACCATCTCCGCGATTTCGGGATTGGCGATCGGTTTGTCGCGGCCGTGCGTGGGCACGTAATGATCGGCGATGCCGAAGGTAAGGGCGGGCTCCGCGACCTTGCGGCCGCGCGCCGCCACCTGACTGAAGCCGTGAAACGAGCCCTCGTGCACGAAATGGCGGTCGACGAACAACAAGGCCGCGCCATCTTCGCGCTGCGCAATCTGGTGGCTGGACCACAGCTTGTCGAACAGGGTTTGGGGCGTGTGCCTCATTTCGTCGCGTCTCTTGCTCTTAATTGCGGCGCTGGCGGGGCTTGCCGCGGCGAACTAATATTGTATGCTAAAGAATACCAAGTAAAGGGGCGCCCGTCCGGCGCGCCTTGAAGCGGGAGAGCGGCTGTTGCGCGACTGGCTCGGCGAAGCGAAAGCAAAGCAGGTCTATCTGGTTCTCCGGGACCGGATCCTGAGCGGCGCCGCGGCCTTTGGCACCAGACTCGCTACCGAGAACGAACTGGCCGAGATTCACGGCGTGTCCCGCGTTACCGTGCGCCGTGCGCTCGGCGAACTGGAGCGCGAGCGCCTGATCGAGCGCCGCCGCAGCGCCGGCACGCGTGTCATTTATCGTCCCGCGCCGGCGCCGATGACCGCCGACATCTCTGGTGTGCTCGCCAATCTCGCCGAGATGGGTCGGCGCACGGGCGTCAAGCTTTTGTCGTTCGACTATGTTCCGGCCGAAGGCGCCGTGGCCGAGGCGCTCGGTGTCGGCCCCACGGAGATGCTGCAACGCGCGGTGCGCGTGCGTTCGGTGGACGGCGAGCCGTTCTCCTATCTCACCACGCATGTGCCGGAGAGTCTGTCGCTCACTTATTCCAGGCAGGATCTTGCCTCGCGTCCGTTGCTCGATCTCATCGACCGCGCCGGCGTGAAGGTCGATCGCGCGCGCCAGCGCATCAGTGCCGTGCTCGCCGGACCGGATGCCGCGGCGGCGCTGGGCGTTCACAGCGGATCGCCGCTCATCGAGCTCGTGCGCGTCGTGCTGGATCGTAATGGCCGCGGCGTCGAGCATCTGCACGCTCTGTATCGGCCGGATCGCTACGCCTTCGAGATCGATCTGGTGCGGTCCGGCGAGGATGCCGGCCTGTCGTGGTCGCCTGTCATGCGGCAGATCGATGCCGTCAAAACTCCGATCGTTCGTTCCAAACCCAAACGCAAGTCCAAGCAAGCAAAGCAAACCAATCCGGTCGGTCGTCGGCCGCAACGTGAGTTCAACAGAGAGGGGAGAGACCATGACTGACACCAAGTTTCCGCTGAGCCGCCGCCGGTTCATCACCACCACGGCGCTCGGCGCGGCGGCGGCCGCGACCGGCAGCATCGCCATGCCGGCGGTGCTGCGCGCGCAGGGCGCGCCCATCAAGATCGGCGTGCTGCAGCCCGTCACCGGTCCGCTGTCTTACTCGGGCACGCAGGGCCAGCTCGGCGCCATGCTGGCGATCGAGGAAATCAACGCAGCCGGCGGCATCAAGTCGCTGGGCGGCGCCAAGTTCGACGCGGTGGTCGGCGACGCGCAATCGACCCCGGCCGGCGGCACTGCTGAAGTCGAGAAGATGAACGCGGCCGGCGTGTCGTGCATCGTCGGCGGTTACGCTTCCGGCATCTGTCTCGCGACCACGCAGGCGGCGGCGCGCTACGATTTGCCTTACGTCGTCGATGTCGGCGTCGCCGACAACATCGTCACCCGCGGCCTCAAGAACACCTTCCGCTTCGGCCCCGGCTTCGGCGTCATCGCCAATGCGGCGCTGGAGAACCTGGTCACGATCAACAACAATGCCGGCAAGCCGGCCAAGACCGTGATGATCGTGCACGAGGACTCGCTGTTCGGTGCCGGCCTCGCCAAGCTGCTCAACGAGAAGCTGCCGGCGCAGGGCTTCCAGGTGCTGGAGACGATCTCGCACCCGACGCCGACGCGCGACTTCAACACCATCGTCTTGAAGATCAAGGCGCAGAACCCGGATCTCGTCATTCCGGCGAACTACTACAACGAATACGTCCTGCTCGCCCGCACCATGCAGCAGCAGCAGGTCAAGCCGAAGGGCATCTACTCGGTGCTGGGCGGCGCGGCCTCGTCCTACAAGTTCGTCAAGGAATTCCCGGAAGCCGCCAAGGGCATCATGGATTGCAATCACTGGTTCAATCCGCTGAGCGACAAGGCGCAGGCGCTCAAGAAGGCTGTCGAGGCGAAGGGCCAGTTCTATACGTACGAGGTGTACCTGAACTACGCCTGTATCGGCCTCGTCGCCGACGCTTTGGAGCGCGCCGCGTCCGCCGATCGCGCCAAGGTGACCGAGGCTTTGGCTTCGTCGACCTGGGCGAACCACATCATGCCGTACGGCCCGACCAAGTTCGTCAACGGCCAGAACGAAGGCGCGGCGCCCTGCAACACGCAGGTGCAGGGCAATGACATCAAGGTCATCCTGCCGGCCAAGTTCGCCGACGCCAAGCCGATGTTCCCGGTTACCTGATCCTCGAATGCGGCGCGGGCGGTCTCGGTGAGGCCGTCCGCGTTCGCGGTGTAGATTTATAGTGCTGTCGCCCGTCATTCTCATTCCGGTGCTGCTCAACGGTCTCATGACCGGGGCGGTCTATGCGCTGATCGCGCTTGGGCTGACGCTGATCTATGGCGTTCTGCACATCATCAACTTCGCCCACGGCGCCATGCTGACCGCGGCGATGTTCGCTTGCTATTTCGCTTTCAAGACGCTCGGCATCGATCCTTATCTGTCGCTGTTCATGCTGGCGCCGGTATTCTTCGCGCTCGGCTATGTGGTGCAGCGCTTCGTCATCGGCCCGGCCTCGCATGGCGAGGACCGCAACATGCTGCTGGTGACGCTCGGCCTCGCTGTCGTCATCGAGAATGCGCTGCTGGTGAATTTCCGCGGCGACACGCGCACCATCGACGTGCCTTACGCCTTCGAGACCATCAATCTCGGCTTCACCTTTCTCGCCGTGCCGCGTCTGATCGGCTTCGTCGCCGTGTTCGTCGTCGCCATCGCGCTGTGGCTGATCATGAGCCTGACCGACACCGGCCGCGCCATCCGCGCCGTGGCGAAGGAGAAACTCGGCGCCCAGCTGCAGGGCATCGACGTGCCGTACATCTATGCCGTCACCTTCGGCCTCGGCACGGCCTGCGTCGCGATCGCCGCGTGTCTGCTGATGCCGTCCTATTACGTCAATCCGGGCGCGGGGAATGCCTTCGTGCTGGTCGCTTTCACCATCGTGGTGCTCGGCGGCATGGGCTCGGTGCCGGGCGCGCTGATCGGCGGGCTGACCATTGGCGTCGTCGAAAGCCTGTGCAGCCTGTTCCTTGGCGACTCGCTCGGTCAGGTCGGCATCTTCCTGATCTTCATCGCCGTGCTGCTGGTGCGCCCGCAGGGCCTGTTCGGAGCGAAGGCATGAAGTCGTTTGTGCCCGTCGCACTGGTTATTGCCGCGCTCGCGGTGGTGCCGCTGTTCGTGCAGTCGAATGTCGTCCTGAACTTCCTGGTCGTGACTTTGATGCTGGCGCTGGCCGGGCAGGGCTGGAACATCCTCGGCGGCTATGGCGGACAGTATTCGTTCGGCCACGCCATCTTCTTCGGCACCGGCGCCTATGTCACCGCGATCCTGCAGGTGAAGTATGGCGTCAATGCCTGGCCGGCTTTCGGCTGCGGCATGGCCGCGGGCGCGGTGGTCGGCACCGTGGTCGGCTGGCTGGCCTTCCGCGCCGGCCTGCGTGGCTCGTATTTCGCGTTGGTGACCCTGGCCTTCGCCGAAGTGCTACGCATCGTCGCCAGCGTTGCGCCGATCACCGGCGCCGGCGTCGGCACCCTGGTCAATCTCGACATGCGCTTTTCGGCGATGCAGTTCCAGAGCCGGGCGGTGTTCTACTGGCTGATCCTGTCGCTGGTCGCGGCGGCGCTCATTATAACGTGGCTGATCGAACGTTCGCGCTTCGGCGCCTGGCTCATCGCCGTGCGCGAGAACGAGGACGCCGCGCGGGCGCTCGGCGTCAATGCGCTGACGGTCAAGCTCGGCGCCATGGTCATTTCCGGCGTCATCACCGCCGCTGCCGGCTGCTTCTATGTGCAGTATTTCCTGTTCGTCGATTCTCACATCGCCTACGGCACCTGGATTTCGGTCGAGGCGTTGCTGACGCCGATCATCGGCGGTGCCGGCACCATCTTCGGGCCGCTGGTCGGCGCGCTGGTGGTGCGAGCCTTGGGCGAGGGGGCCCTGATGATCACCGGCCACGCGCCGGGGCTCGATCTCGTCGTGTTCGGCATGGTGCTGATCGCCGTCGTCTGGTTCTCGCCGAGCGGCATCATCGGCTTGCGCAAGACCTTGCTCGGCAAGTTCAAGCGCCGTGCCGCGGAGGTGCGCCGTGGCTGAACCGTTGCTCGATCTGCGAGGCGTCTCGCGCCGGTTCGGCGGCCTGCTGGCCGTCGGTGGCGTGTCCATGAGCGTGCACGAAGGCAGCATCACCGCGCTGATCGGCCCGAACGGCGCCGGCAAGACGACCTTGTTCTCGCTCATCTCCGGCTTCCTCAAGCCGAGCGAGGGCGAGATCTACTATGACGGCCGCGACGTCACCGGCGAGCCGCCGCACAAACTGGCGCGGCGCGGCATTGGCCGCACCTTCCAGATCGTGCAGCCCTTTGCTGGCCTGACCGTGCGCGAGAACATTCGCGTCGGCGCTTACCTGCGGCACCCGCGTCGCGACGATGCCATGGCGGCGGCGGAGAAAGTGGCGTGCGAGGTGGGGCTCGAGGCGCTGCTCGATGCGCCGGCCGACACCTTGACGGTCGCCGGCCGCAAGCGGCTCGAACTCGCCAAGGCGCTGGCGACCGAGCCGAAGCTGCTGCTGCTCGACGAGGTGCTGGCCGGCCTCAACCCCTCCGAAATCCGCGACATCATTCCGGTCATCCGGGGCCTGCAGGGCCGCGGCATCACGGTGCTGATGATCGAGCACGTCATGCAGGCGGTGATGAGTCTCGCCGAGGAGGTCTTCGTGCTGGCCGAAGGCCGGCTCATCGCCGAGGGCACGCCGGAAGCCGTCGCCGCCGACCCTGCGGTGATCGAGGCTTATCTGGGCCACGGCGCTGCGGCACGGCTCGGCAAGGTGGCGTCATGAGCGCGCTGCTCGCCATCGAAGGGCTGCGCGCCGGCTACGGCGAAACCGAAGTGCTGCGCGGCCTCGATCTCGTTGTGAATGCCGGCGAGATCGTCACCGTGCTCGGCTCGAACGGCGTCGGCAAATCGACATTGAACCGGACCTTGTCCGGCGTGCTGCGCGCGCGGGCAGGGGCCATTCGTTTCGACGGCGCGCCGATTGAGCGCGAGACGTGCGCCGCGATCGTGTCACGCGGCCTCATCCATGTGCCGGAAGGCCGGCGCGTCTTTCCCAATCTGAGCGTGCGCGAGAATCTCGACCTCGGCAGCTATGCGCGCGGCAAGCCGCGCCGGGCGCAGAACCGCGAGCGCGTCTTTTCCATCTTCCCGCGCCTGCGCGAGCGCGCCTCGCAATATGCCGGCACCCTGTCCGGCGGCGAACAACAGATGCTGGCCATCGGCCGCGGCCTGATGGCGGAGCCGAAGCTGCTCATCCTCGATGAACCGTCGCTTGGCCTGTCGCCGCTGCTGGTCGAGGAATTGTTCGGTCTCATCAAGCGCATTCACGCCGACGGCGTGTCGGTTCTGCTGGTCGAGCAGAACGTGGTTCAGAGCCTCGAAGTCGCCGATCGCGCCTACATCCTCGCCGAAGGCCAATTCGCCATGTCTGGACCGGCCGCGCAAATCGCGGCCGATCCCGAACTTAAACGGACCTATCTGGGACTATGATGCATGACTGACAAGAACTTGCGCGCGCGCCTGTCGCAGCCGCCGATTCTGGTGGCGCCGGGCGTCTATGATCCGCTCACGGCGCTGATCGCCGATCAGGCCGGCTTCGAGGCGATGTATGTCTCCGGCGCGGCGATCGCTTACACCAAGCTCGGCCGCCCCGACATCGGCCTCGTGTCGCTGAGCGAGGTGGTCGATACCGTCACGCTGATCCGCGACCGGGTCGGTGCTTATCTCGTGGTCGATGCCGACACCGGCTACGGCAATGCGCTCAATGTCGAGCGCACCGTGCGTCTGCTGGAGCGCGCCGGCGCCAGCGCCATCCAGCTCGAGGATCAGGATTTCCCCAAGCGCTGCGGCCATCTCGACGACAAGGCGCTGATCCCGGCGATGGAGATGGCCGGCAAGATCAAGGCGGCCGTCGATGCCCGCCAGTCGCGCGACACTTTGATCATCGCGCGCACCGACGCGGTGGCGGTGGAGGGCTTCGACAGCGCCGTCGAGCGCGTCGCCATCTATCGTGAGGCCGGGGCCGACATGCTGTTCATCGAGGCGCCGCGCGAGCGCGGCGAACTCGCGCGCGTTGTCGAGCGCGTCGGCAAGGGCCTGCCGCTGATGGCGAATATGGTGGAAGGCGGCAAGACGCCGATCGTGCCGGCGCATGAACTGGAGAAAATCGGCTTCTCCTTCGTCATTTTCCCCGGTGGCATCGTCCGCGCCATCGCCAAAGCGGCGCAGGATTTCTACGCCACGCTTCATGCGCAGGGCACCACCGACGCCTTCCGCGACCGCATGTTCGACTTCAACGCGCTCAACGATCTGATCGGCACGCCGGAAACCCTGGAGCGCGGCAAGTGGTACGCCGACTATAAACCGGGCAAGAACTGATGCGCACACTCGATCCGGTCACGCTCGCGGTGCTCAACGGTCGTCTGGTGCAGATCGCCGACGAGATGGACGCGACCTTGTTCCGCTCGGCGTTCAACCCGATCATCGCCGAAGCGCATGACGCCTGCCACGGCCTCTATCATGCCGACACCGGCGCGACTTTGGTGCAGGGCACCTCGGGCCTGCCGATCTTCGTCGGTGCCATGGCCTTCGCCGTGAAGGCGGTGATCGACAAGGCCAACGCGCAGGGCGATCTGGAAGAGGGCGACATCTATCTCTTCAACGACCCTTACGACGGCGGCACCCATCTCAACGATTTCCGGCTGGTGCGGCCGGTGATGCGCAACGGCAAGGTGTTCGCCTGGCTCGCCTCGGTCGGTCACTGGCTCGATGTCGGCGGCAATGTGCCGGGCAACTTCAACGCCAAGGCGACCGAGAGCTTTCAGGAAGGCTTCCGCGTGCCGCCGGTGAAGATCGTGCGCGCCGGGGCGTTTCAGCAGGATGTCGCCGACATTCTCGCCGCCAATTCGCGCGTGCCGCAATCGAACTGGGGCGATCTCAACGGCCAGCTCAACGCGCTGCAGCTCGGCGAACAGCGCGTTCACGCCTTGCTCGATGAATACGGCGACGAAACCGTTCAAGCTGCGATGCAGGCTTTGTCGGAGCGCGCCGAGGCGCTGATGCGCGCCAATATCGCGGCGCTGCCGGACGGCACCTATTCGTATGACGATTTCCTCGACAATGACGGCATCACCGACGAGCCATTGCGCATTGCGCTGGACCTGACCATCGCCGGCGACCGCATGACGCTCGATTTCTCGCGCTCGGCGCCGCCGTGCCGGGGGCCGCTGAACATCGCGCGCTCCACCGCGGTGGCCTGCTGCTATGTCGCGCTCAAGCACCTGTTCACCGACGTGCCGGCCAATGCGGGGTGTCTCGCGCCGATCGAGTTCGTCATTCCCGATACGACGCTGCTCGGCGTCTCGGCGCCCAAGCCCGTTGGCGGCTATACCGAGACCATCCTGCGCGTCATCGACACCGTGTTCGGCGCCTTCGCGCAGGCGGCGCCGGAGCGGGCCAATGGTAGCCCCTACGCGACGATCAATGCGCTGTCGCTCGCCGGCTGGCGGGCGGATCACAAGCGCTGGGTGATGTTCTGCTTCTTCGGCGGCGGCCTCGGCGGCAATCCGGAAGGCGACGGCCTCAACCACGGCAACAACCCGATATCCACCGCGACCATTCCGCCGGCTGAAATCCTGGAGTCGCTCTACCCGGTGATGTTCACGCAGTGGGCCCTGCGCGCCGACTCCGCCGGCCCCGGTTTTAACCGCGGCGGCTGCGGCGCGATCTACGAGATCGAGGCGCTGAACGAAGGCGAAACCGACGTGTTCCTGCTCGGCGAGCGCGGCAAGTTTCCGCCCTTCGGCGTCAATGGCGGCAAGAGTGCCGCGCTCAATCGCTTCTTCTTCGAAGGCGAGGGCGGGGAGCGCTCGCCCGATCTCGTCTCCAAGATCACCGATGTGCGCATCAGGCGCGGCCAGCGCGTGCGTCTGGAAACACCGGGCGGCGGCGGCTTCGGCGATCCGACGACGCGCGAGCCGGCCCGCGTCGCCCGCGACGTCGCGCTCGGCTATGTGTCGCGCGACAAGGCGGCAAGCGATTACGGCGTGGCGGTCAAGCCCGACGGCACTGTCGATGACGGCGCGACGGCGAAGTTGCGTGGGGGTGTCCGCGCGTGAGCAACAAGATGAGTGACAAGCAAGCCATCGTCGGCGTCGATGTCGGCGGCACTTTTACCGACCTGTTTCTGTTCGACGAGGCGGCGCGCGCCTTCCGCACCGCCAAGGTGCCCTCGAACCGCGGCAACGAGGCGGCCGGCTTCATGCAGGGGCTGGAAGCGCTCGGCGACGTCAAGACCTTCGGCTCCATCGTGCACGGCACCACGGTCGGCACCAACATGCTGCTCGAGCGCAAGGGCACGCGCGTCGGCGTCATCACCACGCGCGGCTTCCGCGATGTGCTGGAAATGCGCCGCCGCGATCGCCGCCAGACCTGGGGTTTGTGGGGCAATTTCACGCCGATCGCCGACCGCGATCTGCGGCTCGAGGTCGATGAGCGAACGCTCGCCGACGGCACCATCCGCACGGCGGTCGATGTCGATGCCGTGCGCAAGGCGGCGGAAGAGCTGAAGGCCAAGGGCGCGCAGGCGCTCGCCATCATCTTCATCAACGCCTATGCCAATGCCGACAATGAGAAGCGCGCTTTCGAGGCGGCGCAAGCGGTGTGGCACAACGAGCATGTCTCGGCCTCGTATCAGGTGCTGCCGGAGATTCGCGAGTTCGAGCGCGCCTCGACCACCGGCCTCAACGCCTATCTGCAGCCGGGCGTCGCCGCTTATCTCGCGCGGCTGGAGCAGGCGCTCGACGACAACGCCTTCAAGGGCACGTTCCACATCGTGCAATCGAACGGCGGCGTAATGTCCACGAAGACGGCGCGCCGCCTGCCGGTGCGCACGGCCTTGTCGGGCCCCGCGGCGGGCGTCATCGCCGCGGCGGCGATCGCCCGCGCTGCCGGCCACGACAACATCATCACCGGCGATCTCGGTGGCACCTCGTTCGACGTGTCGCTGGTCGCCGGCGGCAAGCCGTCGCTGGCGGCGCAGACCACCATCGACTTCGGCATGGTCATCCGCACGCCGATGATCGAGATCACCACCATCGGCGCCGGCGGCGGCTCCATCGCCTGGGTCGATCGCGGCGGTTTGTTGCAGGTCGGACCGGAAAGCGCCGGCTCGGTGCCGGGCCCGGTGTGTTACGGGCAGGGCAACGAGCGCCCGACCTTGACCGACGCCCATGTCGTGCTTGGCCGCATCAATGCGGCGCGGCCGATCGGCGGCAAGCTCGCCGCGCTCGATGTCGCAGCCGCGAAGCGCGCCATCGCCAAGCATGTCGCCGAGCCCTTGAAGATCGACGTGATGGCGGCGGCGGAAGCCATCGTCCGCGTCGCCGATGCCCGCATGGCCGGCGCCATCCGTCTGGTGTCGATTGAGCGCGGCCACGATCCGGCCAAGTTCGTCGCCATGCCGTTCGGCGGCGGCGGCGCGCTGCATGTCAGCGCGCTGGTGAAGGAGATCGGGCTCAAGGGCGCGCTGGTGCCGCGCTTCCCCGGCGTCACCTCGGCGCTCGGCTGCGTCATCGCCGATCTGCGCCACGATCAGGTGCAGACGGTCAATCTGATGGTCGATGGTCTCGACATCGCCGCGCTCGATGCGCGCATGGTCACCGCCGGCAAGGAAGCCAAAGCGGTGGTGGACGCCGCCGGCATCGCCGTCGAGCGCGTCGATGTGCTGTTCGAACTCGACATGCACTACCTCGGTCAGACGCATACGGTGGCGGTGCCGCTGCCGGTGACCCTCAATGACAACGGCACCGGCATCACCGAAGCCGCGATCCGCGCCGCCTTCGACAAGACCTATGAGGCGGCGTTCAGCCGGCTGCTGCCGGGCATTCCGACACGTATCGTCTCGCTGCGGACTGCGGCGGTCGGGCGCCGGCCGGCCTTCGATCTCACGGCTTTCGCGCCGGGGGCGGATGCGTCGCTCGCCAAAGCGGAGAAGGGAACGCGCAAGGTGTATCACGGCGGCGCATGGCACGATGCCAAGGTGTGGTCGAGGCTCGATCTGCCGGCCGGAAGCGTGATCGAAGGCCCGGCGGTGCTGGAGCAACCGGACGCCACCATCTTCATCGATCCCGATCTCGCCGGCCGCGTCGATGCGCTGGGCAATCTCGTCGTGGAGCGCAAGTCATGAGCATGGCGACAACCGCGCTGCTGCTGGTCGATCTGCAGAACGACTTCATCCATCCGAACGGCGCTTACGCCCGCGGCGGCGCCGTCAGCGCCGGGGCGGCCGCCTTGCCGGCAAAGCTCAAGCCGCTGGCTGACGCCGTGCGCGCCAAAGGCGGCGTCGTCGGCGGGACGATGTTCACCTTGGTGCCGGGCCGCGGGGCTGAGCCGATCATCTCGCCGCATCTGAAGAAGCTGCGGCCGTTCCTGCGCAAGGGCGATTTCCTGCCCGGCTCGTGGGGCCAGCAGGTGGTCGATGATCTGCAGCCGCTCGACTTTACGGTCGAGAAGCTCGCTTACTCGGCCTTCTACATGAGCCGCCTCGACTGGCTGCTGCGAAAGTTCGGCATCGATAGGCTGATCGTCGGCGGCATCGTCACCAATGGCGGCGTCGCCTCGACGGTGCGCGACGCGCATGTGCGCGATATCGACGTCACCGTGCTGGAAGACGGCTGCGCCGCGCCGACGCCGGCTTTGCATAAAGCCGCGATCGAGGGCCTGCGCCCCGTCGCCGATATCGCCACTATCGCCGAGGTGATGAAGAACATCGGATGAGCCGGGTCCTGCCGCCGCCTGCGCGTTTCGACGCCGAGGTGCCGCTGATCGTCATCGGCGCCGGCGCGGCGGGGCTGTGCGCGGCGCTGGCGGCGAAGGAGGCGGGTGCCGATCCGATCGTGATCGAGCGCGATGCCGTGCCGGCCGGTTCGACCGCGCTGTCGGCGGGTCTCATTCCAGCGGCGGGCACGCGCTTTCAGCGCGCCAAGGGCATCGCGGACAGCGCCGCGCTGTTCGCACAGGATATCCAGCGCAAGGCGCATGGCGAGAATGATGCCGCCATGGTCGATGTGGTGGCGCGCGAAGCGGGCCCGACCGTTGAGTGGCTGGCGGATGCCTACGGCCTGCCGTTCGATGTCATCGACAATTTCAATTACCCCGGCCATACGGCGATGCGCATGCACGGCCTGCCGACACGTTCGGGCGCGGAACTGATCGATCGCCTGCGCAGTGCGGCCGAGCAGGCCGATGTCACCATCCTGACCGAGAGCCGCGTCGAGACGTTGTTCGCCGATCCCGACGGCGGCATTCGCGGCATTGAACTCACGCGCACCGATGGCGGCCGCGAGACCATCGGCTGCGAGGCGCTTGTGCTTGCCTGCAACGGCTATGGCGGCAACGCCGCGCTGGTGCGCGAACTCATCCCGGAGATGGCGGATGCGCTTTACTTCGGCCATCCGGGCAATCAGGGCGATGCCGTGCTGTGGGGCCGCGCGCTCGGCGCGCAGCTTTCGCATCTGCCGGCCTATCAGGGCCACGGCTCGGTGGCGACGCCGCACAATATTCTCATCACCTGGGCGGTGATCGCCGAAGGCGGCTTTCAGGTGAATGCGCAGGGCCGCAGGTTCAGCGACGAGACGCATGGCTATTCGGAACAGGCGGCCAAGGTGCTCCGCCAGCCGGGCGAAATCGCCTTCGATGTGTTCGATGCGCGCATTGCCGATATCGCGCGGCAGTTCGAGGACTTCCGTGCCGCGGAGAAGGGCGGTGCGCTGCTGACCGCCGACACACTCGAGGAGCTTGCCGCGCGCATGCGCCTGCCGGCGGACGCGCTGCTCGCCGACTATAAAGAGACCGAAGAATTGAAGGCCCGCAACGGCACCGACCGTTTCGGCCGCGTGTTCTCGGACAGGCAGATGCTCAAGTCGCCGTTTCATGCGGTGAAGGTGACCGGCGCGTTGTTTCACACGCAAGGCGGGCTCGTCGTCGATGGCGATGCGCGCGTGCGGCGTCAGGACGGCGCGTTGTTTGCGAACCTGTTCGCCGCCGGTGGCGCCGCGGCGGGCGTTTCCGGTGACACCGCCGCCGGCTATCTGTCCGGCAATGGCCTACTGACGGCGACGACGCTGGGGCGGCTGGCGGGCCGATCGGCCGCGCGCCTGGTACGTGGCGGATGAATTACCCTTCGATCGCGCTGGCGACGAATTCGCCGAGCGACAACGAACTGGTCAGCCCCGGCGATTCGATGCCGAACATCTGCACCAGTCCGGGCAGGCCGTGCTCCGCCGGCGTATCGATCAGGAAATCCGCGGCGGGTTCGCCCGGCCCGGTCAGCTTCGGCCGGATGCCGGAATAGTCCGGCGCCAGCGCGCCGTCCTTCAGCGCCGGCCAGTAGGTGCGGATGCGTTCATAGAAGGCATCGGCCCGTTTCGGATCGACCGGATAATACTCTTCCTCGATCCATTCGACGTCGGGACCGAAGCGCATGCGGCCGGCAAGATCGAGCGTGACATGAACGCCGAGGCCGCCGGTCACCGGCGTCGGATAGATCAGCCGCGTGAAGGCCGGCTTGCCGGCATAGGTGAAGTAGTTGCCCTTGGCGAGGACGCGCTTGGGCACGCGGTCGGCCGGATAGTCCGGCATGGCGCGGGCGATCTTCTGCGCCGACAGGCCGCCGCAGTTGATCACGGCATCGAACGCCATTTCGCCGGCCTCATTGCCGCCGAACGACACCAGCCATTGCCCGTCCTGGCGCACCGCGCCGGTGACGGGCGTGTTGAAGGCGATGACGCCGCCGGCGTCCTCGATGTCGCCGCGCAGCGCCAGCATGTAGTCGTGCGCGCTGACGATGCCGGTTTCCGGCGATAACAAAGCCGCAGTGCAGGCCAGCGCCGGTTCGAGCGCCTTGGCCTCGGCGGCGGACAGCATGGTCAGGCCTTCGACGTCGTTGATCTGGCCTTGCGCGGCGATCTGCTCGACCTTCTTCGTCTCGTCGTCATTGGTGGCGACGATCAGCTTGCCGCATTTCCGGTGGTGCACGCCGTGCGAGGCGCAGAACTCGTACAGCATGCGCCGGCCGACGACGCAGTGCTGCGCGCGCAGCGAGCCGGTCGGGTAATACATGCCGGCATGGATGACTTCGGAATTGCGCGACGACACGCCGGTGCCGATGGCGTTCTCCGCCTCGGCGACGATCACCTCGTGGCCCTTTTGCGCTGCGGCCCGCGCCACGGCGAGGCCGACCACGCCGGCCCCGATTACCAGTACCTGCATCTGCTTTCCGAATCCTCAGGAGACGCCCGGGCGCCTGAATAGAGGATGGCAATTAGCAGGTCTATCCGGCGCCCCCAAGATGCCGGGGAGCGGCGCGGAGGCAGGCGTTACGACCAGGCGGCGGTCAGGGCCTCGCTGTCCGTCACCACGGCGACGTTCTGCAGGGCGTAGTTCACGGATGCCGTGTGCCATTCGGCATTCATGGTCGAGCAGCAGTCCTCCGGCACCACCATGTAGTAGCCCTTGTCGGCGCCGGTGCGCGAGGTGTGCTCGATCGACATGTTGGTCCAGGCGCCGGTGACAATGACGATGTCGCGCTTGAGCGACTTCAGCACCGTCTCCAGCCGTGTACCCTCCCAGGCGCTCATGCGCTGCTTCTCGACGACATGGTCGCCGGGCTGCGCTTCGAGGCCGGGCACGGGAGCTGAACCCCAGCTGCCGCGCACCAGTGCGCTGGCATCGCTCAGGCCCTCGAACAAAGGCGCATTCATGGTGACGCCGGGGCAGCCGGCCTCGACCACGAACCAGACATGAATGACCGGGATGCCGCGTGCGCGGGCGGCGGCGGCCAGCCGCGACGCGTTGCCGATGGCGTTCTGCTCGCGGCAATGGCCCGGCGAGCCGGAAGCGGCGAAAGCGCCGCCATCCATCACCACATCGTTCTGCATGTCCTGAATGATGAGCGCGCAGCGCGACGGATCGAGCGTGTAGCCGGACGCCGCCTTCTTTGTGCCGTTGCGGGCGATGCTGGCGCCGGCCTGCGGCGCCGACGCGGTGCTCGCCGCGCCTTGCCTCATATAAGGCTCGGTGCGCGGACCGACCTTGGTCTCCACCGTATAGACGGAGTGGGTCGCGGTGAGGAACAAGGTGCGGAAATCCCTGCCGCCCCAGGTCAGATTGCCGACAAGTTCGGGAACGCGCAGTTTACCGATCAGCCCGCCATCCGGCGCATAGACCCAGACGCCGCCCGGCGCGCAGACCCAGATATTGCCCTGCGCGTCGCACTTCATGCCATCCGGAACGCCCGGCTCGGTGGGGGAGTAGATGCCGGAGGCGAACATACGGCCGCCCGACAGTTTGCCGTCGGGCTGCACGTCGAAGACGCGGATGACCTGCTGCACCGTATCGTTGATGTAGAGCAGCTTTTCATCCGGCGAAAAACAGAGTCCGTTGGGCTGATCGAACAGATAGCGGTCCACCAGCAATTGCGGTTTGCCGCCGCCGGGCGGCACGCGATAGACGCCCTGAAAGCCGAGCTGGCGCGGCCGCTCGACGCCGTACACCGGCATGCGGCCGTACCAGGGATCGGAGAAATAGATCGCGCCATCCGATTTGACGCAAACGTCGTTGGGGCTGTTGAGCTCCATGCCGTCGAAATGCGAGGCGATCACCTCGCGCCGTCCGTCCGGCCGTTCGCGCACCAGCGTGGATGTCGCGTGCTCGCAGACGATCAGGTTGAGGTCGGCATCGTAAGTCATGCCGTTGCATTTGTTCGCCGGCTTCATCACCTCGCGAATGCCGCTTGAATCGTAGCGGCGGCGCACGTCGCCCGGCATGTCGGAGAACAACAGGTAGCCGTCCTTCGGATGCCAGATCGGCCCTTCGGTGAACTCGAAGCCGGTGCCGATCTGGCGGGCCGGGGCCCACAGATCGACAAGATCGGCAAAGCCGGGCCGGACGGCGACGTGCGTTGTCATGGCGAATCCCCTCGAAGCGTTGGGCGTCGTTTCATGCGCCCATTCGTTGCCTAGGCCGCGAACCAGTTGCGCGGCGGCAGGCTTTGCACCACCGGGCCCGGAACGGCCATGTCCATGCGGCCGACGACCTGGCCGCCGGCGATCTTGGCGGGCTTGTCGTGGATCGGCAGCAGGAACTTCGAGCTGTTGAGCAGCTTCTTGATCGCGGCCTTTTCCTCGCGCTTGGAGACGCCGTGGTTGCCGGTGGTGCGCGGCTCGTTGGCGTGCAGTTCGTGGAAGGGGTTTACGATCTGGTCGTTGAAGTCGTAGATCACGTCGCCGCAGATCGTGGCGCGGCCCTCGGCGGTATCGACATGGACGTTCATAGAGCCTTCGGTGTGCGCGCCGGCCATTTCCATGTAACAGCCGGGGAACAATTCGATCATGCCGGTGAGTTCGAGATCTTCCAGCCGCAGCGCGTCGCGGGTGTGCAGGCGGTCGATCAGATGCTTGATATCCGGCGCCGGATATTGCGGATGCATCAGGCCGGACACCGAGTATTCGAGTTCGCGGCGGTTGATGATCACCGTGGTGTTCATCGGGAACAGCTCGTCCTTGCCGGCGTGGTCGATGTGCAGATGCGTGTGCAGAACGTAGCGCACGTCGCCCATGCGCACGCCATGCTTTGCGAGCTGGTTCTCGATCATGTTCTCGTGGAACTGGAGGCCGCGCATGCCGAGGCTCTCCATGATCTGGTTGTGGCGGTAGCCGGTGTCGACGACGATCGGCCACGGGCCGCCGAGGACCAGAAAGCCGAAGGTGTTGACGCGGCGCACCCGGCCGCAATCGCGTCCGAGCACCAGGAAGCTCGATTCAAGCTCGATATCGCCGTAATCGAGCACCTTGATTTCCAAAGCCATGCGAGTCTCCTCTTTAATTGATGGCCGCGCCGGTTAATCCGGCGCGCGGTTTCGTTGAAGCGTTTGCGTGATCGGTGCTGGTCATGCGGCGCGCGTCTCCCCGATGGCGAGGATGGCGCGGCACAGCCGCGACGTTGAACTGGCATCGCCGAGCGAGGACAGCAGCGGCCGGACGGCGCGCAGCGCTTCGGTCTGCGGGCTGTATCCGGGGTCGACGGCGAGCGGGGTGAACCAGTCGATGCGGTGGGCGCGGGCGGCGAGGCGGTTGACCGCACGGATCATGGCCGACGGATCGCCGCGCTCGAGACCGTCCGACAGCACGATGACATTGGCGCCGCGGGCATAGCCGGCAAAGCGCGGCACCGCGAGGAAGGCCTCGAGCGCGTCGCCTATCCGGGTACCGCCGTCCCAGTCGGCGACCAGGCCGGAAGCCTCGCGAAGCGCCTGCTGGCGGTTGCGCAGCCGCAGGGCGCGGGTCAGGCGGGTCAGCCTTGTGCCGAAGGTGAATACCTCCACCCGCGGCATGGCATGAACGATCTCATGCGCCAGCGCCAGATGCGCATCGCTCCGTTGCTTCATTGAGCCAGAAACGTCGATGAGAAGGAGGATGGGGCGAGGGCGCGTGGCGCGGCGCAGCCGCTTGAGGTCCATCACCTCGCCTTCATTGCGCATGGCGGCACGCAGGCTGCGCGCCAGATCGATGCCCTTGCCGCGGCGCGCGGCCTTCTGGCGATAGCCCCGCCGGCGCGGCAAGGCGTTTGGCAACGCATCGCCGAAGCGCCGCAAGGTGTCGGTGTCGTCGGGCACGCGCAGTTCGCGCACGGCCAGCGCTTCCGCGCCAGTCGCGGTCTGGCCGGTCTCGTTGACCTCGTCGCCGATGACGATTTCCTCGGTGCCGACATCGTCCTGCACCTGCATCTCGTCGTCGGGCTCGAAACTGTCCTCGCCCGGTTCGCCGAAGGCGCCGATGAAATGCATGTCGAACAGCGCGTCGAACAGCGGGCGCTGCTCCGGATGCGGCGCCAATGTCGCCACCGCCGCCTTGCGGACATGCTCGATGGTGCGCGGGCCGAGCAGTTCGACCGCTTCAAGGAAGCTGACCGTCTGCTCCGGCGCCACCATGAAGCCGTGGCTGCGCAGCAGCGCCGGAAAGGCGATCAGCGGCCGCACCGCGCCTGGGATAGTCCCGATCATGCCGCCATTCCGGGGATGAATTGCGCGAGGCGCGGCCGCAGATGGGCGAGATCCTCCTCATCCTTGATCGCCGCGCCGATGGAGCGGCGGAACGCTTCCGGCCACGACGCGCCGGTGTGCGCCAGCGCCGTCGCGGCCTCGGCCCAATCCACCGCCTCGGCAACGCCGGGCGGTTTCGACAAAGGCTCGTTGCGCAGGATGCCGACGGCCGCCACCACCGCGCGCGCCGTGCTTTCGGCGACGGCCGAGGAGCGCAGCATGATGATCGCGGCTTCGCGCGCCGGATCGGGATAGGCGATGTAGTGATAGACGCAGCGACGCCGCAACGCTTCGTGCAGATCGCGCGTGCGGTTCGAGGTGAGGATGACGACCGGACGGTCCGCCGCGCGCAAGGTGCCGCGCTCGGGAATCGAGATCGAGAAGTCGGAGAGGAATTCCAGAAGGAACGCTTCGAACTCATGATCGGAGCGGTCGATTTCGTCGATCAGCAGCACGGTCGATTCCGGCCGGCGCAAGGCGGTCAGCATCGGGCGTTCGATCAGAAATTCGTCGCGATAGATGTCGATATTGGCTCCGTCCTGCGCCTGGCGGATCGCCAGCATCTGGCGCGGGTAATTCCATTCATAGAGCGCGGCGGCGGCATCGATGCCTTCGAAGCACTGCAGGCGGATCAATTGCCGGCCGAGAATGCCGGCGATGGCCTTGGCGGCTTCGGTCTTGCCGACGCCGGGCGCGCCTTCCAGCAGCAGCGGCTTGCCCAGTGCGAGCGACAAATAGCCGGCGGTCGCGATGCCATCGTCGGCAAGATACATCGCCGCCTTGAGCGCATCGGCGAGCGCTTCAGGGCTGGAAATGCCGGCGATGGTTGTGCGCAAGGCCATGGTCAGTTGCCCCGCCGCGCTTGCGGTTTGGCGCCGCCGATGGCGCGCAGGCCGCGCAGCACCTTCTCCGGCGTGATCGGCAGTTCATCAACGCGCACGCCGACGGCGTTGAACACCGCGTTGGCGACCGCCGGCAGCACCGGATTGGCGCACATCTCGCCGGGGCCCTTGCCGCCGAAGGGACCGTCCGGCGCCGGACGTTCCAGAATGCTGACCGAGTATGGCGCAATGTCGCCTGGCCCGGGCATCAGATATTCGTTGAAGTCGCGCGGGCCGTGATCCGGGTTCGGGTAATAGGGCTCGGGCGTCTCATAGAGTGCGTGGCTCTGGCCCATCCAGGCGCCGCCGACCAGTTGCTGCTCCACCATTTTCGGGTTGAGCGCGCGACCGAGCTCATAGGCGCTGGTGATGCCAAGCAGGGCGACTTCGCCGGTCTCGTCATCGACTTCGACATCGGCGACGAGACAGGCGTGGGCGAAAGCGGTGTTGGGGTTCATCTCGCCGGTCTCGGCATCGACCGCCGACAGCGGGATGAGAAAGATGCCGCGCCCGGCGATGGTCTTGCCTTGCTTGAACTGCGCGGCCTGCGCGGTGGCGCGCACGGTGATCGAACGCGATGGCGCGCCGCGCACATGGATATTGCCGCGGCCGTCGGTGACGAGATCGGCGGCGTTGACTTCCAGTTCTTCCGCCGCTGCTTCGAGCAGCACGCCGCGCGCCTCGCGCGCCGCGGCGATCACGGCGTTGCCCATGCGGTGCGTGCCGCGCGAGGCGAAGGAGCCCATGTCGTGCGGGCCGGTGTCGCTGTCGGCGGTGTCGACATAGACGTCCTCGACCGGGACGCCGAGCGTTTCCGCCGCCACCTGCCGCGTCACCTGCTTCATGCCCTGGCCGAGATCG
Source organism: Pseudolabrys sp. (assembly GCA_035556455.1). Classification (GTDB taxonomy): domain Bacteria; phylum Pseudomonadota; class Alphaproteobacteria; order Rhizobiales; family Xanthobacteraceae; genus Pseudolabrys. Next base: position 93,895 of record DATMEX010000066.1, on the reverse strand, counting down.
ATGGCCGACAGCGCGACGGTGAATTTGCCGTCCGGGTTGGAATGGATCAGCGCCTGGCTGGGGTCGCCGCCGAGATTCATGCCGATCGGATAGTTGATCGAGGCCATGCCGCGGCCTTTGTGCCGTGCCATGTCAGCGCCTCCTGGTGCCGAAGACGGATGAGAAACGCATCGCACCGTGCTGCGGTGTCGTGCCGGGCGTCGGCGCGGGTGGAGGCGGCGGCGGCGGTGCGGCATGAGCCGGCGGCGCCGAAGGCGGCATCGGCGCCAGCGGCGCGGGCGCCTGCACGGCCGGTTGGCCCATCGGACGCGCCGGCTCGTAGCGCGGCACGTTCGCGGCGGCGGGCCGGGCGTCGCGGCTGCCCTCCATCTCGGGCTGCTTCGACAGCGCGATGCGCGAGGTGCCGGCCGGCAGGGTCTGCGTCGATGGCCCGTTGCGCGTCTCGGGGCGGCCGATCTGGCCGCGCTGGTCGATCGGCGTTGCCGGGATCTGGCTGCGTTCGCCTTCGCCGCCGCCGACCAGCGAAGATTGACGCCTGGCATTGTCGGAGATCGGCCAGTGCGCCTTTTCGGCCGCCACCTGCACGCATTCGATCAGCGCCGTGTTCTTGGCGACGCGCCGGTGCGGCTTCATGTCCCCGTCGCGATAGGCGTTGAGGATGCGGAATTCCATCGGGTCCATGTTGATGGCATGGGCCAGCTTGTCCATCTGCACTTCGATGGCGAAATCGACCGCCGTGATGCCGAAGCCGCGCATGGCCGTGGACGGACAACGATTGGTGTAGGCGACGTAGACATCCGACGACACATTCGGCACCCAGTAAGGGCCCGGAATATGCGCCGTGCATTTGACCGCGGCGTAGGAGGAGAGGCGGGTATAGGCGCCGGCATCGAAATATGAGCGGATGTGGCGCGCGACGATGCGGCCGTCGCGCATCACGCCGTCCTTGACATAGATACGCTCGGCGCCGCGCGGTGAGCCGTAGAGCATCTCCTCTTCGCGATCGAGCACGTAGCGCACCGGCCGGCCGGTCATCATGGCGCCGAGAATGGCGAGAGGCTCGGTGATCGAATCCACCTTGCCGCCGAAACCGCCGCCGACCGTGCCGCCGATGAAGTGCAGCCGGTTGGAATCGAGGTTGACGATCTTGGCGGCGGTGCCCAGCGAGAAGAAAAGGCCCTGCGCGCAGGAATGCACGACGAAACGGTTGTCCTGCTCCGGCGCAGCGATCGAGCCATTGGTCTCCGTCGGCGCATGCTCGATCGGCGACATCTGGTAGCGCTCTTCCATCACGACGTCGGCGGAGCGGAACGCCTTTTCGGTGTCACCAAAGCGCAGCTTCTGGTGATCGAACTTCTCGTGATATTCGAAGTAATTGTTCGAATAGGTCTCGTTGACGACCGGCGCGCCGGGCTTGAGCGCGTCCTCGACATCGAACACATGGGGCAGGGTCTCGTAATCGACGCGCACCAGGTTGCGCGCCGCGAGCGCGGCGGCCTCGCTGTCCGCGATGACGGCGACAACGGGCTCGCCCTTGTAATGAACCTTGTCGACGGCGAGTGTCGGTTCGTCGTCCTTGCCGAATCCGATCAGGCTCAGCAACGTGTTCTTGTTCACTGGCACGTCGACGGCGCGCAGGATGCGCTTGACGCCCGGCGCGCGCTCGGCGGCGCTGGTGTCGATGGAGCGGATTCGCGCATGGTGATGCGGGCTGCGCACGACCTTGAGATGCAGCAAGCCCTCGAAGGCGTGGTCATCGAAGAACGGCGAGCGGCCGGTGACATGGCCCGGCATGTCCTGGCGCTGAACGCCCTTGCCGACGACGTTGAGATTGTCGTCGCGCTCGTTGGCAAAAAGATCTTTCCTGAATTCGAGCATCGCGTTCTCCTTCAGGCCTGCCGCTGGCCGCGGTTGCCTGCGGCGGCAAGGATGGCGTTGATGATCGGCTCGTAGCCGGTGCAGCGGCAGATATTGCCGGCAATGCCCTCGATCACCTCTTCCCGGGTCGGGTTCGGATTGCGCTCGAGCAGCGCGCGCGCCGCCATCAGCATGCCCGGCGTGCAGAAACCACACTGGGCCGCGAAATTGTCCATGAACGCGTTTTGCAGCGGATGCAGGTTCGGGCCGTCCGCCATGCCGGATACGGTCTCGACATGCCGGCCTTCGCAGGCGACCGCCAAAGTGAGGCAGGACAAGTGTGGCTCGCCGTCGATCAATACGGTGCAGACGCCGCAGGCGCCCTGACCGCAGCCGTATTTCGGACCGAACTCGTTGAGGCCGCGCCGCAGCGTGGTCAGCAGATTGTCGGCCGGATCGACGAAGGTCGCGCGGTCCGAACCGTTGAGGCGAAATTGAACGGGACTTTTGGCCATGCAGTTCTCCTCAACGTCCTTCGCCGGCGAGCAACCGGCCGAGATGCACCGGCGCGACTTCGCGGCGATACCAGTCGGATGCGATGGCATCGGTGGCGGGGCGGGTGCCTTCGAGCGCGGCGGCCATCGCGGCCTGGATGGCGGCGGCATCGAGCGGCTTGCCTTCGAGAGCGCGTTCGACGCCGCGCGCGCGCACGGGCGTCGGCGCCATGGCGCCGTAGGCGACGCGTGCCTGGCTGATCCGGCTTGCGGAATTCGGCAGGTGCGCGGCAATGCTCATCACCGAAATGCCCTTCGGCTTGACGCGGCTCACCTTGCGGAAGCGGAAGTCGGCGGCGTTTTGTGGCTTGGCGAACTGGACGGCGGTGACGAGGCCGGAGACGCCGCGTTCGCGCCCGTTGAGGAATTCCTCGATGGCAAGGGCGCGGGCCGAGCCGTAGCCGGACTGCACCATCACCTGCGCGTCCAGCGCCAACAACGCGACGGTGAAGTCACCGTATGGCGTTTGGGCGAACAGATTGCCGCCGATGGTTGCCATTTGTCGGATAGCCGGGCCGCCGACGGCGCGGGCGACCGGATGCAGGAAAGCCAGATCGCGATTGGCTAGCACCATCGCCATGGTCGCGCCGGCGCCGAGTTCGACGCGCGCGCCGGAGGCATTGATCTGGCGATAGGTGGGATCGGTGAGCCTCAATAGCGTGCCGTCGAGGAAGCGGCCCTCGTTGACGTCGCGCATCACCAGCGTGCCGCCCGAGATGAGGCGCGTGCGCTGGTCCGCGCCGAGGATGCCGGCGGCCTCCGCCATGGTGGTGGCAACGCGTACTGCGAGCGCCATGTCAGATGCCTTCTCGTTGCAGTTCGGGGAGACGGCGCACGGCTTCCATGCCGGCGACGTAGACGTCCTCACCCACCTTTTGCGCGAGTTCGTCCTCGCGTCCCGGCGGCGTGGTGAAGCGGCTCTCCCAATGCCAGAAGCTGCGATTGCCGTCGGTCACCGGCAGCAGGCGGATATGGGCGACGTAGTTGAACAGCGGGATCGGCGTATCGAGCAGGCAATAGCTGTAGGTCATTTCCAGATCGGACAACGACAACAGTTGTTCGCGCAGCTCGCTGCCATCGGCGAGGAAGAAGTGGCGTACGCAGCCGACCTTGTCGACCGGATAGCCGCGCTCGATGGCGCTGGTCGCGACAATCGGATGGTACTGGTCATGCGCGTTGAAGTCGCGCACGACCGCCCAGAGCCGGTCGACCGGGACATCGATGATCGTGCTGCGGACGACCTTCGGCACATCAGCCTCCGAACGCGCGCTTGAGGGCGTCGAAGCCGCCCTGGAACACGTTGGCTCCGATGCCGGTCACCAGTTCGGCTTCCTTGTCGGGCGCGCAGTCGAAGTCGGCCGACCATTCGATGAAGGTGCGGTCGTGGTCGGTGATCGGGGTCAGCCGCAAAGTCGCGACGTAGTTCGTCAGCGGCATGGGCGAGTCCAGGATCGAGTAGGTGCAGAACATGTCGTAGTCGGACAGGCCGAGCAGCTGCTCGCGCAGCCGGTCGCCGTTCCTGAGCGAAAAGGCGCGGACGCAGCCGACCTTGTCCGACGGTTCGCCATTCTCGATCCGGCTTTCGGCGATGCCGGGATGCCAGTTCGGCAGGCCGTTGAAGTCGCGCACGCGGGCCCAGACCCGGCTTGCGGAGGCGCCGATGACGCTGGAGGCATAAACGCGGGCCATGGCCGGTTACTCCTTGGCCTTACGGCCGGAGCCGCTACCGCCGCTACTGCCATCACCGCCGCCGTCCTTGGCCTTCGGCGCGGAGTCCTTCGGCGCGTCCTTGCCGATGCGCTGCATGTCGCTCGCTTCGCGGATCAGGCCGCCCATCTTGGCGAGATTGCCGCCTTCGATGCCGATTTCCTTGAGCACCTCGTCGATCAGCGGCGCCTGGACGCGATAGCGCAGGGCGCTCTCGATGACCTCGTCCGTCGGCGAACGTCCGGCGCTGCCGGCAACGCCGTTACCGCCGGCAAGACCGTCAACATGCAGGATCTTGATCCCCTCGATCCGCTCCATCGGCTTGACGCTCTCGCGCACGATGCCTTCGATGCGGTCGAGCAGGCGGCGGCGGAACAGGCCGTAGCGCGCGCCATCGGAGAGAACGTTCTCGGCCTCGTAGAGCAGCTTCTGCGACTCCGCCTCGACGGCGCGGCGTACCTTGTCGGCCGCGGCGGCGATGCGCATCTCTTCCGCCGCCTTTTCGGCGAGGGTGACTTCCACCACCTTACGCCGCTTCGCGCCTTCGCTCTCTTGTACGGTTTTGACGGCTTCTTCGGCTTCCACGGCTTTGGCGCGGGCGAGCTCGGCTTTCACCTGCGCCGCCGACTCCTCCAGCGACTTGGCATAGAGAGCGATGGCCTTTTCCATCGCCGCATTCTCGACGTCGAGTTCGCGCTCGATCTCCAGCTTGCGCAGGTCGCGCTGGCGACCGATGCGGGCTTCGTCGAGGCCGCGATCGGACGAGATGCGGGCGCGCTCGACTTCCTCGTTCGAGGTGATCTGCGCTTCCTGCAGCGACTGGTTACGGGCGATCTCGAGCTGTTCGAGGGCGCGCCGGCGCTCCACCCGCGCGGCTTCGAGCGCCTGCTCGCGGGCGATGTCGATCTTCTCGACCTCCTGCCGTGCCACGATCTCGGCCTGGCGCAACGCCTTGTCGGCGTCGGTACGCTCGGCTTTCTTGGCGGCGAGCGTAATGGCGCGCTCCTCCTCGGCGACCTCGATGGTCTTCTTCTGGTCGATCTGGAGCATTTCGCGCGTCTTGGTCGAGGCGATGCGCTCCTGTTCGAGCTTGAGCTCGGTGGCGATGCGCTGGCGCTCGACACTGTCGCGCTTCTTGATTTCCTCGGCTTCGAGCGCCGCGGTGCGCTGGATGTCAAGCTCCCGCGTCGCCTTCTCCTGAGCGATCCGTGCGGCCTCGGTTGACTCGCGGGCGGCGATCTCGGCGGCGTTGATCGCCTTGTTGCGCGCGATCTGCAGGGCCTGGACGCGCTCTTCCTGGGCGATGCGGGCGGCTTCGATCTCTTCGCGCGCCGCGATGTCTTCCTGTTCGAGGGTGCGGGTGCGCTCGATTTCGAGGTGGCGGACCTCCTGCTCGCGGGCAATGCGCTCGGCATTCACCGCCGCTTCCTGAAGGACGCGGGCCCGGTCGGTTGCCTCGCGCGCCGCGATTTCCGCGGCTTCGAGCACGCGCATGCGCTCGATTTCCTTCTGGCGGATTTCGCGTTCCGAGGCGATGCGCGCGGCATTGATGGTTTGTTCGTTGGCGATGCGGGCCTTCTCGACCAGCTCGCGCGCGGCGATCTCGGCTTCCTCGACCGCGCGGGTGCGCTCGATTTCTTTGTGGCGGATGTCACGCTCGGAGGCGATGCGCGCTTCGCTGATGGCGCGCTCGTTGGAGATGCGCGACTTCTCGATCTCCTCGCGGGACTGGATCAGCGCCTGTTCGGCTTCGGTGTCGCGCGCGGCGCGTTCGCGGGCGACCTCCGCGCGCTGCATGGCGCGGCGGATTTCGATCTCGCGCTGCTGCTCGAGCTTGGCCGACTCGCTGTCGCGCTCGATATCGAGCGACAGCCGCTCGGCCTCGAGGTTGCGGGTGCGAATCTTGATCATCGCATCCTGCTCGATGTCGTTGCGCAGCTTCCGCTTTTCCTCGATCTCGCCGATGATGCGGGTGAGACCTTCGGCGTCGAAACGGTTGGACGGGTTGAAATACTGCAAGTCGGTCTGGTCGAGATTGGTGATGGCGACGCTTTCCAGTTCGAGGCCGTTCTGGTCGAAGGCTTCGGCAGCGGATTCCTTGACACGCTGCACATAGGTGCCGCGCTTCTCGTGCATCTCCTCCATGGTCATTTCGGACGCGATCGAGCGCAGCGCCGAAACGAGCCGGCCGGAGAGCAGGGTGTTGAGCTGCTCGGGCTGCAGCGTGCGGCGGCCGAGCGTGGCAGCGGCGACGGACACGGCTTCGCGGTGCGGCCGGACGCGAACATAGAATTCGGCATCGATATCGACGCGCATGCGGTCGCGGGTGATGAGCGCCTCGTCATTGGCGCGGGTCACGGCCATGCGCAGGACGTTCATGTTGACCGGCGTGACGTCGTGGATGATCGGCAGCACGAAGGCGCCGCCGTTGATCACGACCTTTTCGCCGAACAGCCCGGTTCGGACGAACGACACCTCCTTGGAGGAGCGGCGATAGAGCCAGTTCACCAGGTAGACGATGATCGCAATGACGATCACGGCCACGATGAGCCAGAGGATGAGGGATCCGATCAATTGCCCCGACATGTCACGTTTCTCCTGTCCGCCCGTCCGGCCGTCACCGGTTGGCGCTTGATCGGCGGGTTGTCTCCGCCGGGTTGTCTATGCCGCCCGTGCGGCTGATGGTCTTGAAAGCCCTGGTCTGGTCGCGGATCGCGGCTTCGACCGGCAGGCGCTCCATGGACGAGGCGCCGTAGAAGCCGTGGCAGTGCCGCGTGTTCTTCATGATGAAGTCGGCATCCGGCGGCTCGGCGACAGGGCCGCCGTGCACGAGGATGATGGCGTCCGGCTTCACCGACAGCGCCGCCTGCGCATAGCGATCGACGATGGCCGGGCAGTCGGCGAGCTGGAGCGAGGTTTCGGCGCCGATCGAGCCGCCGGTGGTAAGGCCGAGATGGCAGACGATGATGTCGGCGCCGGCCTTGGCCATGGCGACGGCGTCGGCTTCGGAGAACACGTAGGGCGTGGTGAGCAGGTCCTTGTGGCGTGCGAGTGCCACCATCTCGACTTCGAGGCCGTAGCCCATGCCGGTCTCTTCGAGGTTCTTGCGGAACACGCCGTCGATCAGGCCGACGGTGGGGAAGTTCTGCACGCCGGAGAAGCCGATGCGCTTCACCTCGTCGAGGAAGACGTCCATGGAGCGAAAAGGATCGGTGCCGCAAACGCCGGCGATCACGGGCGTGTTCTTGACCACCGGCAACACTTCGCCGGCCATGTCCATGACGATGGCATTGGCGTCGCCATAAGGCATCATGCCGGAGAGCGAACCGCGACCGGCCATGCGGAAGCGGCCGGAATTGTAGATGACGATGAGATCGATGCCGCCGGCTTCCTCGCATTTGGCGGACAGGCCGGTGCCGGCGCCGCCGCCGACGATGGGCTCGCCGCGCGCGATCATGGCGCGGTAGCGGGCAAGGAGATCGGTTCGCGAGAAACGGGGCATGGGTCAGGTCCTGCCGGATGCGCCGCGCGCGCGGCTCTGGTGCAAGGCGCGAAAGTGCTGCGCCAAAGCGGCGGCGAAAGCCGGATCGTTGATGTGGTGCGGAACGCGGATGATCTGCCGCGTCGCGGTGACGCGCACCGTTTCGGTAATGGCGCCGAACAGCGCGGCGTCCGCCTGCGGATCCCAGAAGGCCTGGCCCGGCGCATCGAGCGCCGACACGCCGCCTTCCGGAATGAGAAAGCGCACGGGGCCTTCCATCTGGTTGAGCTTCTCGCCGATCCAGCGGCCCATGCGGCGGTTCTCTTCCGCCGTGGTGCGCATCAGAGTGACCTGCGGATTGTGGGGATAGAAGGTGCGGCTGCTGTAATGCGCCGGCACGGTGTCGCGCGCGCCGAAGTTCACCATGTCGAGCGCGCCGACCGAGCCGACATAGGGCAGGCGGGTGCGGATGATGGCGCCGAAGCGGTCTTCGGTGGCGGGCAGAATGCCGCCCATCATCATGTCGCAGATCTCTGTAGTCGAGACATCGATGACGCCGCGGATCAGCCCGGAGTCGATGAGCTTCTCCATCGAGCGCCCGCCAATGCCGGTGGCGTGGAAGACCAGCGGCTCCCACTCCTTCTCGATCAGTTTGGCGACGTGCTGCACCGCCGGCGTCGTGACGCCGAACATGGTCATGCCGACCAGCGGGCGATCGGCATCGGCGCGCGGGCCTTGCCCCGGCGCGTTCTGTTCGATCCAACTGCGCGCCATCGCCGCCATGGCGTTGGCGCCGTTGCCGAGCACCGCGCGCGAGACGCGGTTGAGGCCCTGCACGTCGGTGACCGAATGCATCATGGTGATGTCGGTCGGCCCGACATAGGCGGCGACATTGCCGGCCGCCATGGTCGAGATCATGATCTTCGGCACGCCGACCGGAAGCGTCTGCATGCCGGCCGTTGCGATGGCGGTACCGCCTGAGCCACCGGCCGAAATGATGCCGGCAACGTTCTGCTGCTTGCCGACCCAGGCGCGGAACGCATCCGTCATTGCCGCCACCGCCGTGCCGCGATCGCCCGAAGCGATGCCGGCCGAGCCGGTCGGCGAGGCGAGCGCGACTTCCTGCGCCGAGACATCGGCGCCCTGGTTGCGGCCGACCGTCGAGAGATCGACCAGCCGCGTGCGCAGGCCCGCGGCCTTGATGATGTCGCGGATGTAGCGAAGCTCGTCGCCCTTCGTGTCGAGCGTGCCGGCGACGATGACATGCGGCTCCTGCGGCGCGCGCGCGGCCAGCGGCGAGACGTCGCCGACGCGGCGGCCGTCGAGCGTTGCCAGCGTGGGGCGTGACACGGTGCGCGCCGCGCCTTCGATGCGGGCCGCCGGCACGTCCTGCGACCAGCGCGTCGGCAGCACCGGGTTGGCCATGTAAATGCGCGTCGGTCCCTGCGGCGCGCTGGCGGCCGGCTGGCGCGCGGCGGTGGCCGTGGCCGGGTCGGCTTCCTCGGTCTGATCGTGGCCGTGGCGGCCGACGCCGAGCAGGCGCTGCTGCAGGTCGCGGTCGGCGGCCAAAGTCTGCGAGGCGATGACGCGATGAATGCGGCCGTTGACCATGATGGCCACGGGGTCCGACATCTGCGTGGCGACGCCGATGTTCTGTTCGATGACCAGGATCGAGACGTCGCCTTCGGCGGCCAGCCGCACCAGCGTTTCCTCGACATGGCTGACGATGACCGGGGCGAGGCCCTCGGTCGGCTCGTCCATGATCAGGAGGCGCGGGTTCATCAAAAGCGCGCGGCTGATCGCCAGCATTTGCTGCTCGCCGCCGGACAGTTCGCCGCCGCCATTGCGCCGCCGCTCGGCAAGGCGCGGGAATGTTTCGTAGATGCGCTCCGGCGTCCAGGCGCCTTTGCCGCGCGACATGACGCGCAGATGTTCGTCCACCGTCAGCGAGCGCCACAGGCGGCGGCCCTGCGGCACATAGCCGATGCCCATGCGCGCGATCTCGGTCGGCGAACGGCCCGTGAGTTCTTCGCCCATGAAGCGGATTGTCCCGGACGAGACCGGCACGAGGCCCATGATGGCCTTGCACATCGTGGTCTTGCCCATGCCGTTGCGGCCGACGACGGAGAGCACGCCGGAATGCAGCGACAGGTCGACGCCCTGCACGGCATGGCTTCGGCCATAGAAGACGTTGACCCCCTGCAACTGGAGGATAGGCGTTGCCGAACCGGCCGGACGCGGCGGGCGTTCAATCATGACCGCCTCCGAGATACAGTTCCTGAACTTCCGGATCGTCCTCGATGTCCTCGGGCCGGCCTTCCTTGAAGATGCGGCCGTTGTGCATCATCGTCACGCTCTCGACGACGCGCAGCGCGACGTCCATGTCGTGCTCGATGATGATGTAGCCGATGTGGCTCGGCAGCGATGTGAGGATGTGGATCAGGTCGGCGCGTTCCGTCGGCGACAGGCCGGCGGCCGGCTCGTCGAACAGCACGAAGCGCGGCGCGCCCGAAAGGGCGAGGGCTATTTCGAGCTGGCGCTGCTGGCCATAGGCCAGTTCGCCGACCAACCGATCCTTCTCGGCGGTCAGATGCACGGCGTCGACCAGGGTGGTTGCGGCATGCATGAGCGCATCGTCCGTGCGCGGCCGGATCAGCGAGAAGCGGTTACGCGAAACGCCGACGCAGGCGAGATAGACATTGTCGATGACGCTCAGGCCGGCGAACAGCGACGAGATCTGATAGGTGCGGCGCAGGCCGCGGCGGATGCGCTCATGCGGCGGGAAGACCGTAACGTCCTCGCCGAAGAAGCGGATGAGCCCCGCGGTGGGCAGGAAGTCGCCGGTGATGCAGTTGAACAACGTCGTCTTGCCGGCACCGTTTGAGCCGAGCACGGCACGCCGCTCGCCCGGCCGAACGGAGATCGTCACGTCCGAGATGGCGGCCAGTGCGCCGAACAACTTGGAGATGCCGCGCAGTTCGAGCGCGTTGCCGGAGCTGGTATGGCCCGAGCCGAGTTGGGTGAGGCGGGACGGCGCGACGGGCGCGTTCATGGTGCGCCTCCCGTCTGGGCGGCCTTGCGCGCCTCGGCGCGGGCGCGCCAGCGATCCCACAAGGCCAGCACGCCATCCGGCGAGAATAGTACGATGGCGAGGAAGCCAATGCCGATGATCAGCTTGAAGCGATCGGCGGAAAAACCGAAGAAGCCGAGAATATCGGCGGAGAACACCTGCAACAGCACATAGATCAGCGCGCCGATGAAGGGCCCGAGCGGGCGGCGCAAGCCGCCGACCACCGCAACCACCAGCACGTCGATGGCCGCCGAGATGCCGATGGTGCCCGGCGCGATCTGCGCGTTCTGCCACACCAGAAGGATGCCGCCCGCCGAGGCGAAGATGCTCGCGAGCGCGTAGGCGGCGACGCGGTGGGCGGTGACGTTGAAGCCGAGCGCGGCCATGCGGCGCGGATTGTCGCGCACGCCCTGCAAGGCGAGGCCGAACGGCGAGCGCGCGATATAGACCACCGCGCCGTAGCAGAGCGCGGCACAGGCGAGCGACAGGTAGTAGAACGCCATGGGGTCGCGCCAGTTCACACCGAACAGCTTTGGCGGCAGCACGAGGTTGAAGCCGGAATAGCCGTTGAAGATCGAGTAGTTCTGCCGCGTGAAATAGAAAAAGGCCGCCGCGATCGCGAGCGTGATCATGATGGTGTAGATGCCGTCGGTGCGGACGGCGAGGGCGCCGGAGATGGTCGCGAAAATCGCCGCGATCAGGAACGCCGCCGGGATGACGACCCACCAGGCAAGGCCGAGGCTGACACTGGCGCCGGACGGGCCGAGGATCGCGACCATGTAGCCGGCGACGCCGGCGACGGTCATTTGCAGCAGGCTGACCATGCCGCCATAGCCGGCAAGAAACATCAGGCTGAGCCCGATCATGCCGAGAATGAAGGTCCAGCCCATGACCTGGAACAGCCAGAAGTCGTTGGCCACGACCGGCATGAACAGGAGAATGACCGCCACCGCCCACCATGCGGCGGGGATGCGCTGCAGCCACGTGGACTGGTCGTTGACGCTGGCGATGCGGGGGGCGTTGTCGGCGACGGACATGATCTATCGCCTCGAGCCGAGCAGGCCTTGCGGCCGGAAGGCCAGCACCGCGGCCATGATCAGGAAGGTGAAGACGATCGAATAGGTCGGCGCGTAGACGAAGCCCATTTGCTCGGCGACACCGATGATGAGCGCGCCGAGCGCGGCGCCGGCGATCGATCCCATGCCGCCGACGATCACGACGACAAGGCTCGACAGCAGGAAGCGTGTGTCCTCGCCCGGTGAGAGCGACTGGAACGTGGCGCCGACGATGCCGGCAATGCCGGCAAGGCCGGCGCCGAAGGCGAACACCGTCAGAAACAGCAGCTTGATGCGCACGCCCGACGCGGCCAGCATTTCGCGATCGTCGACGCCGGCGCGGATCAGCATGCCGAGCGCGGTGCGGTTGAGCACCAGCCACATCGCCACGCCGATGACGATGGCCGCGGCGAGAATCCAGATGCGGACGGCCGGATAGCGCAGCCATGTCGTCACGCCGGTCGCTTCGTTGATCGTGTTGACGATGGGCAGCTGTACCGGCCCCTGCAGGAACTGCGGCGCGAGGATCGAGTAGGACTGGCCGCCCCACCACCACAGCATCAGATCGGCGAACACGATCGAGAGGCCGATGCTGACCAGCGTCTGGCGCAGCTCTTCGCCTTCCATCTTCGAGAAGATGAAATGCTGCATCAGCAGTCCGATGATCGCGACGATGATGAAGACGATCGGAAATGCGAGCAGCCAGGAATCCGAGGCGATAGCGATCTCATAGCCGACATAACCGCCGATCAGGAACAGCGAACCGTGGGCGAGATTGACGACGCGCATCAGGCCGAAGATCAGCGTGAAGCCGGCGGCGACGAGGAAATAGAGGGCGCCGAGGGTGATGCCGCCCAGCAGCCCGTTCAGGAAGATCTGCTTGCGGCCCCAGCTTGCCACCAGTTCCGGCGGCCACGGCGCGAACACCAGCCACAGGAACACAGCGACCACAACAACGATGATCAGGCTCCAGATCGGATAGCGCGCAATGAACTTGTCCATCTGAGAACGGCCTGGGAGCTCCCCGTGGCGGACGGTCGCCACTATGAAAGGCTAGATCGAAGTCACAGAACTGTCTTTTCCCCACCGTCTGTTCATTAGCCCGAACGTCTCTTATTTGTGGCGGCGCAACTCTTTCTCAATGTGCGGGGCCGGCGACACTGCGCCGGTAGGCGCTCGGCGGCACGACCCCATTGGCGATGAAGAACCGCGAGAAGCTCGCCGGTGTGGCGAAGCCGAGGTCGAAGCCGATTTCGGAAACCGTCTCGGTGCCTCGTGCCAGTCGCTCGATGGCGCGCTCCATGCGAAGGGCGTTGAGGAAGATCGTGGGTGGCAAACCCATCTGTTCGCGGAAAAGCTTGAAAAAGTGGGGCCGCGACAGGCCGGCGTTGCGGGAAATTTCTGAAAGATCGATCGGTTCGCCGAGCCTTTCGCTCAACAGGTTTATCGCGCGCCGCAGCCGATAGTCGCGCAATCCGGAGCATTGCGCGGCGGGTTTGTCGCCCGCGCTCGTCCATTGCCATGTTTGATCGAAAGCGGCCTGGGTGAGCGCGCTCAGCCGATCTTCGAACGAGCCATCGCAGCCGCCCTCGCGGGCCAGAAGACGGGCGGTTTCGGAGGCCAGGCGAGTGATGGGGTCGCTCATTTCGACCGCGGAGCGACCGAAGCGCAGAATTTCGAAGGCGGTATGGCTCGCATCGACGAACCAGCCGGGCCGAATATAAAGAACGAGCGTCAGTGTCGGCTCGCGGTGGCCGAGCGGCGCGAAGTAATGCGGTTGCCACGGGCTGATGGCGGTCGCCCTGCGTGGCGTGAGAGGCAAGGACTTGCCGTCGATCACGACGCTGGCGGCCGGGCCGCTGACATGAAAAATGAGATGACCTTCGCGATGGGCATGCGGCACCATCGGACGGTCCAGTGCGTAGAGACAGGCGCGGCCGAACGCGCCATGGGCGACCGCGTGAGCGATACTCATCGACTTCCTCCCGGACCGCTTATGTCTGCGGTTTTAGGTGAGTGTATAAGGAGATGGCGTTGCGACAACAGGCAAAATGCCTCGCTCCGGGTGTGCCCGGATCGGTCGTCACGCGCCGGTGTTCCATTTTCGTACTCACCACGCAGCCTCGAAAATGCGACGGCAATCGCCCGGAGTCAGCCGTCGGGGGTTGGCCAGGGCTCCGGGGTCGTTCGCCGCCATTTCAGCAAGGCTTTCGAACCGGGCTGGATTGATCCCGGTTTCGCGCAGGGACGTCGGCAGGCCGACGGCGCGGGCGAAAGCTCCGATAGTGGTGCTGAAGTGTGGCTGCCGTGTCGGCCGGGCGAAAGTCTCGGCCATAGTGGTGTAGCGGTCGCCCACGGCCGCGGTGTTAAAGTCGGCCATAGCGGCCATTAATGGCGCATGAAGATCGCCTTGCAGAATGTCCGGTCCAAGTTCGACCTTGATCGGATGCGCCAGCGCATCGACTCCGCCAACCGCCTTTTCGAGTGCGAGCCCGGCGGTCAGAGCGGACGCCATTAACTCGCGCAGTGCTTCGCGGGGCGGCGTTGGCGACGCCAGCGCTAAGGGCAGCCAGCGGGTGAGCCGTCTTGTCGCCTCGAGGGCAAGGGCATCGGCCGGCGGATGATAGACGGGACTGGCATAGGCCTCGATGGCATGCACCAGCACTTCCATCGAGGCTGCGGCAAGATGGCGCGGCGGCGCTTCTTCCAGCACGGTCGGATCGGCGATGACTTCGTCGGGGCGGGGACAGACGACAGGTTGGCTCTGTCCCAGCCGAACTCGGCGCGCCAATCCGAAATCGCAAAGGCCTGATGGTACGGCAATCAGCGTCAGTCGCTCGCCACGCCGCGACGCCTGTTCCGCGGCGAGCCGTGCCTGTCCGATGGCTACCGTTCGGCCGATGGCGATCAGCGTGCTTGTCCGGATGTCGCGCAGGGCGCTCAGAATCCGCGATGTGACTTCCTGGGGCGCGGTGGCGGCGTCGGTTCGAGCGAGGCTCAAGGTGGTGTGGCCGAGCGCTTCCTGCACGCGCGCGCAAATGGCGGCGTTGCCGGGCTCCTCATCGACGAGGACCAGGGCGCGGGAAAGCTGCCCCACTTCCTCGGGAAGCGCATCTTCGATAGCCGCTTCCGCGAAATGCGTGCGGGTGAGATAGCTGATCAGGGTCATCGAGACGCTCCCGGCGCGTCCGCGTCACGGGGGTCGTGACGGCGCGGTTCGCGGATGAAAAGGTGGCCGGTCCGAAAGGGCCGGCCACCGAGGAGGTCGTCAGAGACGGCGCGATATCAGCCGCCTGCGCGCAGCTTGGCGCAATCGACCACATCGCGAGACGGCAGTCCCAGGGCCTTGAACTGGGCGGGCGTCATGCCGAGGGTCTGGTTCACGTTCTCGGTCTTGCCCACCATCTTGCTGGTGAGATTGCCATCGGACCCGTCGACCACTTCGGTTACGAACACCGTTCCGGTCGCCTGGCGGTTTTCGTTCAAGGTGATCTTGCCGATGGGGCTGTCGAGCTGAATCTTGTCCAGCGCGGCTTTGAATTTGGCCTGCCCGTTCGACAGATCGCCGCCGGCCTCCTGGAGCGCCTTGATGGCGGCCTGGGTGGCGACGTAGTAGCCCAAACCGAACAGCGACGGCGACGGCAGGCGCTGGGCGGCGGGGAAGGTGTCCTGATAAAGCTTCACATACGACGTCCAGGCCGGGTCGGTGTTGTCGGCGGCAAACGGTCCGGAGGTCGGCGTGCCTTTAAGGGCTTCCTTCGCACGACCGCGCGCCGTCAGAACGGTCTGGTCGGCCATGATGGTGCCGCCGATCAGACGCGTTTGTTCGCCGGCCTGCTGATACTGGTTCAGGAAGTTGATCGCGTCGGTGCCGCCGAGCCCCAGATAAATGGCGTCAACATCATTCGGCAACTGCGCGATGATTCCGCCGAAATCCGATTGGCCAAGCGGTTGCCAGAAGCGCTGCACGATGTCGCCGCCGGCCTTGCAGTAGTCCACCGCGAAGCCGAGGAAGTTCGTGTAACCGAAGGAATAGTCGGCCGCGATCGTTGCTACTTTTTTCCAGCCCTTCGTCTTCATGACGTAGGTGCCGAGACCGTAACCCCACTGCGAGCCGTCGAGATTGAAGCGGTAGAAGTTCGGCGCAGGATCGACCCATGTGGTCTCGAGCGCGCCGGAAATGCCGTTGATCACCACCTTGTCGGGGATGGTTTTGGCGAAATCGCGCATGGCGATGCCTTCCGAACCGGAAAGCGGGCCGATGATGAAGTCGACCTTGTCCTGCTCGATAAGCTTGCGGGCCATACGGATTGTGGTGTCAGGCTTGGTGTCCGTCGGAGCGACGACGGTTTCGACCTTCTTGCCAGCGATGGTGTTATTGACCTGCTTGAGGGCCAATTCGACGTTGCGAACGCCGTCCTGACCGCCGGTCGCAAAGGCGCCTTCGAGAGCGACCAGAATGCCGATCTTGATGCTGTTGTTTTGGGCGAGAGCGGCGCCGGGCAAGCTAAAGGCGATCAGAGCGACGGCGCTAAGTAAAGTCTTGCGCATTGTTATTCCTCCCTGGGACGCGAGGGAGAGCCCGGCCATCACGCCGGACTCCTCCATGCGCGCGTCGTAAGTGCGCGCTCCTCGGCGCGCCTTCGGGAAAGTTGCCGCTCAAAACTTATGTCGCCCATATCCAAGCGTCTCATTTTCCGGAAACGGACAAAGTCAACGAACTGTGGGGCTCTAAATGGCGTATCAGCACAACTAATGCTGCAACACGGAATAAACTTTACGACGGTCGCGTCGTTGGCCGGCTTTGATGCCTGAGGTGCAGCCGCGTCGCCAATTCGGCGCGTTATGGCTGTTAAGGTAATTGGTTTCAGTCATGCTGTTCGCGACGGCGGACGTCTCGGGGCCCGCGACTGATCCGGCGATGACTGCGACACAATGTCTCGCATGGGCGACTTCAAGAAGAACGATCTAACACCTTGCATCATACAAACAGCTGCCGATGGTTCTTGGCGCTTTTTCCGATGCCGATCCTCAGTGCGCCTCGGGCGCTCTGCTGCTGAATGGTGCGCCCGCCAGGCGGCTTTGGCCGATCGTCGGTGCCGCGCCGGAGGATCCGGTCGACGGCGTCAGGCTTGGCGAGCCGAGCGCCTATCGTGTCTGCTGGCGGTAAAGCCGCCCGACGCTGCGCGGCTGCATAAGATTGGGCTGGCTTAGTACAAGGACGGCAGCAAGGCCTTTCCGAAAAGCGCCCCTGGATTTCGCACTAGAGGGCTCGCCGCACGGTCGCATCGACGATAGGGCAGGTCCTGTCGCGCCACGCGCGCTCGGGTGCCGACGGTGCAACCGCGCGACTTTGAGGTCGCCCGCTGGCGAGTCGCCAGCCCCGATCAGCGTCGTCGAGAAGACCGTCTCGTTGCTGAATTGCCGGACGGCCGTGCGTCTTTATACGTTCTTGATATACCGCAACTCCATTCCGCATCGTTTTTTTATCATCGGCCTTCTATCTCACGGCTTGCTCCGGCCCTTTTGAAAGGGAGCCCTTCGTGCCCGACATCATCGTTCTCGCCCTTGGCTTCGTCCTGTTCGCCGTGACGCTCGGCTATGCCAGCGCCTGCGACCGGCTTTGAAGGTGCGCCATGTCCATCGACTATAGCCTTGCCGTCCTCGTGACCGTGGGCGTGCTGATCTATCTCACCTACGCACTCATGCGCCCCGAGCGGTTCTGAGACGCATGATCCCGAAAGGTGTGAAGCGTTTTTCGGAAAAGATCATGCGAAATGAAAGAAGCATGCCATGACATTCATCGGCTGGATTCAGATCGCGCTGTTCTGCGCCATCATCGTTGCGCTGACGCCGATCGTCGGCGGCTACATGACGCGCGTCTTCGCCGGCGAACGCACTTGGCTCTCGTCGGTACTGCGGCCCGTTGAAGGACTCGTCTATCGGCTCGGCGGGGTTGATGAGACCCGAGAGCAGCACTGGCTGACCTACACGGTCGCCATGCTGCTGTTTCACGCCGCCGGCTTCGTCGTTCTTTACGCGATCCTGCGGCTGCAGGATGTGTTGCCGCTCAATCCGGCCGGGCAGGGCGCCGTCGCGCCCGACCTTGCATTCAACACCGCGGTGTCCTTCGTCACCAACACCAACTGGCAGAACTACGGCGGCGAAAGCACGCTGTCCTATCTGACCCAGATTCTCGGCCTCACGCACCAGAACTTCCTGTCGGCGGCAACCGGCATCGTTCTCGCCGTCGCGCTGATCCGCGGTTTCGCCCGTGCCTCGGCAAAGACAGTCGGCAATTTCTGGGTCGATATCACCCGCTGCACGCTCTACATCCTGCTGCCGGTCTGCGTCGTCTTCACGCTGTTCCTGGTTTGGCAGGGCATTCCGCAAACGCTCGGCGCTTACGTGGATGCCACGACCCTGGAAGGCGGCAAGCAGACCATCGCCGTCGGCCCGGTCGCCTCGCAGGTCGCGATCAAGATGCTGGGCACCAACGGCGGCGGCTTCTTCAACGCCAATGCCGCGCATCCCTTCGAGAACCCGACGGCGCTGTCGAACTTCGTGCAGATGCTGTCGATCTTCGTGTTGGGGGCGGCGCTCACCAATGTGTTCGGCCGCATGGTCGGTAACCAGAAGCAGGGCTGGGCGATGCTCGGCGCGATGGGCATTCTGTTCCTGGCCGGCGTCGCCTTCTGCTACTGGGCCGAAGCCTACGGCACCACCATGCTGAATACGCTCGGCATCGCCGGCGGCAACATGGAAGGCAAGGAAGTCCGCTTCGGTATCATCGGCTCGGCGTTGTTCGCGGTCATAACCACCGCAGCGTCCTGCGGCGCTGTCAACGCTATGCATGATTCCTTCACCGCGCTCGGCGGCATGATTCCGCTCATCAACATCGAGCTCGGTGAGATTGTCGTCGGCGGCGTCGGCGCCGGCCTTTACGGCATGCTGCTGTTCGTCATCCTCACCGTCTTCGTCGCCGGTTTGATGGTCGGCCGCACGCCCGAATATGTCGGCAAGAAGATCGAGGCGCGCGAGGTGAAGATGGCCATGCTCGCCATCCTGGTGCTGCCGCTGATGATCCTCGGCTGGACCGCGATTGCCGTGGTCTATCCGCCGGCGGTTGCGTCGATGGCCAATGCCGGCCCGCACGGCTTCACCGAGGTGCTGTACGCCTATTCGTCGCAGACCGGCAATAACGGCTCGGCCTTCGCGGGACTAAGCGGCAACACCTTCTTCTACAATCTGTCCGGCGCGATCGCGATGTTCGTCGGCCGCTTCTGGGTCATCGTGCCGGCCATGGCGATCGCCGGTTCGCTTGCGCAGAAGAAGATGGTCGCGGCTTCCGCGGGCACGTTCCCGACCACGGGCGGCCTGTTCGTCGGCCTGCTGGTCGGCGTCATCCTCATCGTCGGCGGCCTCACCTTCTTCCCGGCGCTCGCGCTCGGCCCCATCGTCGAGCATCTGGCGATGCAGGCCGGGGAGCTCTTCTAATTCCGGAGTTCACGTCCATGGAAACGTCAAAAGTCCGTAAGCGCATGGCCGCCTCGTCGCTGCTCGATCCGGCGATCGTGCTGCCCGCGATCGGCCAAGCTTTCGTCAAGCTCGATCCGCGCACGCTGGCCAAAAACCCCGTGATGTTCGTGCTCGAGGTCGTCACCGCGCTGACGACCGTGCTGCTCGTTCGCGATATCGTGACCGGCGCGCAGAACATCGGCTTCGAGCTACAGATCGTGGTCTGGCTGTGGTTCACCGTGCTGTTCGCCAATTTCGCCGAGGCGGTCGCGGAAGGTCGCGGCAAGGCGCAGGCCGACACGTTGCGCCAGACGCGGGCGCAGACCCGCGCCAAGCGTTTGCTGTCGGCCGACAACCACGATCTCTACGAAGGCGTAACGGCTGAGGAACTGGAGGCGGGCGACCTCGTCGTCTGCGAGGCCGGCGACATTATCCCCGGCGATGGCGAGATTATCGACGGCATCGCCTCGGTCAACGAGGCGGCGGTGACGGGCGAGTCCGCGCCGGTGATCCGCGAGTCGGGCGGCGACCGCTCGGCCGTGACTGGCGGCACCACCGTGATCTCGGACCGTATCGTGGTGCGCATCACCTCGTCGCCGGGCTCGTCCTTCCTCGACCGCATGATCAAGCTGGTCGAAGGCGCCGAGCGGCAGAAGACGCCGAACGAGATCGCGCTCAACATTCTCCTCGTCGGCCTGACCATCATCTTCGTCTTCGCCACCGCGAGCATCCCGAGCTACGCTCTCTATGCCGGCGGTGCGATATCCGTGCTGGTGCTGGTGGCGCTGTTCGTCACGCTCATCCCCACCACCATCGGCGCGCTGCTGTCGGCGATCGGCATTGCCGGCATGGACCGCCTGGTGCGGTTCAATGTGCTGGCGATGTCGGGCCGCGCGGTTGAAGCGGCGGGCGATGTCGATACGCTGCTGCTCGACAAGACCGGCACCATCACCTTCGGCAACCGTCTGGCGACCGAGATCATCCCGGTGCCCGGCGTCTCCGAGCGCGAAGCGGCGGAGCTGGCCTTGTTCGCCAGCGACGCGGACGAGACGGCGGAAGGCCGTTCGATCGTGCTGCTGGTGCAGGATAAGTACAATGTCCGCCGCGACGCCGCGCCGGAAGGCGCCAGGTTCATCGAGTTCTCCGCCACCACGCGACTGTCCGGCGTCGATATCGGCGCGCGTAAATTGCGCAAGGGCGCCGTCGATTCGGTGCTCAAGTTCGCGCAGGAGCAGGCGGGCCGCGACGTCGCCGAGCCGCCGGCGTTCCGCGCCGCCGTGGACCGGATCGCACGCGCTGGCGGCACGCCGCTCGGCCTCGCCGATGGCGGGCGCATCATCGGCGTCATCCATCTCAAGGATGTGGTGAAGCCGGATGTGAAGGAGCGCTTCGCCGCGTTGCGCCGCATGGGCATCAAGACGGTCATGATCACCGGCGACAATCCGGTGACCGCGGCTTCCATCGCATCGGAAGCCGGCGTCGACGACTTCATCGCGCAGGCGACCCCTGAGGACAAACTGCGCTACATCCGCGGCGAGCAGGCGCAGGGCCGTCTGATCGCGATGTGCGGCGACGGCACCAATGACGCGCCGGCGCTGGCGCAGGCCGATGTCGGCGTCGCCATGCAGAGCGGCACGCAGGCGGCGCGCGAAGCGGGCAACATGGTCGATCTCGACAGCGACCCGACCAAGCTCATTGAAGTTGTCGAGATCGGCAAGCAATTGCTGATGACGCGCGGCGCGCTGACGACGTTCTCGATCGCCAACGATGTGGCAAAGTATTTCGCCATCATCCCGGCGATGTTCGCGGCGTTCTACCCGCAGCTCGGCGTGCTGAACATCATGGGGCTGGCGACGCCGCAAAGCGCCATCCTGTCGGCGATCATCTTCAACGCGCTGATCATCATCGCGCTCATTCCGCTGGCGCTGAAGGGCGTCACCTATCGTCCGGTCGGGGCCGCCGCGTTGCTGCGGCGGAATCTGCTGATCTACGGCGCCGGCGGCATCGTTCTGCCGTTCATCGGCATCAAGGCGATCGACATTCTCGTCGCCGCTTTGCATCTGGCCTGAGGAGGAGTGTTCATGCTCAAGGAAATCCGCCCCGCCGTCGTGCTGCTGGTCGTGCTGACCATCGTCACGGGTCTCGTTTATCCGCTGGCGATGACCGGCATCGCCGGCGTGCTGTTCCCGGTTCAGGCGCAAGGCAGCCTGATCGAGAAGGACGGCAAGGTGATCGGCTCGGCGCTGATCGGCCAGCCTTTCACGAGCGACAGGTATTTCCACGGCCGCCCGTCGGCGACCACCGCGCCGGATCCGCAGGACGCCGCCAAGAGCGTGGCGGCGCCCTACAACGCCGCCAACTCCGGCGGCTCCAACCTCGGCCCGACCAGCAAGGCGCTGGCCGAGCGCATCGCCGCCGATGTCGAGGCGCTCAAGAAAGAGAACCCCTCGGCGGCGGTCCCGGTCGATCTGGTCACGACGTCGGCTAGCGGCCTCGATCCGGATATTTCTCCCGAGGCCGCGCTGTTTCAGGTGCCCCGCGTGGCGAGAGCGCGCGGCCTGCCCGCGGAGCGGGTGCGGGCCCTGGTCGAGGCGCAGGTCGAAGGCCGAACCCTCGGCCTGCTGGGCGAGCCGCGTGTGAATGTCCTGAAACTGAACCTCGCGCTGGACCGCCTGAACTCCTAGATTGAGGCTTCAAGAGGAGCCGGATGACCGGCACGGATAGCCAACGAGCCTCCCCCGACGCGCTGCTCTCGCTCGCCCGCAAGGAAGGGCGAGGGCGGCTGAAGATATTTCTCGGGGCGGCGCCCGGCGTCGGCAAGACCTTCGCCATGCTCACCGCGGCGCGCAGCGAGCGCGACGGCGGCCGCGACGTCGTCGCCGGCCTGATCGAGACCCACGGCCGGCGCGAGACCGAGCAACTCACCGGCGGCTTCGAGATGTTGCCGCGCCAGCCGATCGTCTACCGCAACCAGGTGATGCGCGAGTTCGATCTCGACGCCGCGCTGGCACGGCGGCCGGGCCTGCTGCTGGTCGATGAATATGCCCACACCAACGTGCCGGGCAGCCGCCACCCCAAGCGCTGGCAGGATATCGACGAGATCCTGAATGCCGGCATCGATGTCTGGACGACGTTGAACATCCAGCATCTCGAGAGCCTCAACGACGTCGTGCAGAAGATCAGCAAGGTCCGCGTGCGTGAGACCGTGCCCGACACGGTGTTCGACAAGGCCGACGAAGTCGTGCTGGTCGATTTTCCGCCGGACGAATTGCTCAAGCGTCTCGCCGAAGGCAAGGTCTATGTTCAGGAGACCGCGGCACGTGCCGTCGAGAACTTCTTCAAGCCGCAGAACCTGACGGCTTTGCGCGAACTGGCGCTGCGCCGCGCCGCCGAGCGCGTCGATGCCGCTCTTGTCGAGCGCATGCAGGCGCAGGCGATCGAAGGCCCATGGGCGGCGGGCGAGCGCATTCTGGTCTGCATCGGGCCCGACTCCAATTCGCCGACCGTGGTGCGCGCGGCCAAGCGTCTTGCCGACCTCATGGATGCGCCGTGGATCGCGGTGACCGTGGAGCGGCCGGGCGCGGTACTCGACAACGCGGAGCGGGCCCGCCTCGACGAGGCAATGGCACTGGCGCAGAGTCTCGGCGCTGAAACCCAGACGCTGACCGGGGCGGACATCCCGGCCGAGCTGCTGCGCTTCGCCAAATTCGAGAACGTGACGCAGATCGTGGTCGGCCGCTCGCATGGCGGCTTCGTCACGGAGTTGCTGCGTCGCTCGCTGCCGCATGAACTGCTGCGCCGGGCGCAGGACATTGCCATCCATCTGGTCACGCGTGAGGCCGACGTGCCCGGCAGGGCTGAGCGCGGCTGGCGTTGGCTGCCGCCCCAGCCGCTGCATTTTGTCTACGCCGCCCTGGCCGTTGCCGTGGCGCTGGGCGCGGGCAAGATCATCACGCAGCTTACGCCGCTGCCCAACCTGTCGATGGTCTTCATGCTGGCGGTGCTGTTCGCCGCTATCAACTTCGGCATCCTGCCGGCCATCTTTGCGTCGCTGCTCTCGTTCGCCGCCTACAATTTCTTCTTCATCCCGCCGCTCTACACCTTCACCATCGCCGAGCCTTACGAGTTGCTGGCGCTGGTCATCTTCCTGGTCGTTGCCGTGGTGTCGTCGGCGATGGCCGGCCGCGTGCGCGAGCAGGCCCGCATTGCCGCGACGCGCATGCGGGCGATGCGCCGGCTTTACGAGTTCACGCGGCGCATGTCGGGCCTCGCGACGCAGGATGCGTTGGCCGAGGGCGCGGCGAGCGAAATCCACGCCGGCCTTCTGCGGGCGGTCGTGGTGCTGCTCGCACAGGAAGACGATCTGGTGCTGACGGCGGCGTGGCCGCCGGAGGACGAGCTCGATGCGGCGGCGATGACTGCGGCGCGCTGGGCTTTCAATCACGCCGAGCCGGCCGGCGCCGATACCGGGACGTTGCCGACCGTGCCATGGTATTTCGTGCCGCTGCGCATCGGCGAACGCAAGCTTGGCGTTATCGGGGTCGCGCGCGAGGCGGGGACGACGGCGCTCGATTCCGAGGCGAAGGCGCTGCTCAACACATTGTCGGAACAGACGGCGGCGGCGCTCGACCGCGCCGCGCTGGCGCGTGAAATGGTGAGCGCGAAGACGGCGACAGAGACCGAGCGGGTGCGCAACACTTTGCTGGCGTCCATCTCGCACGACTTCCGCACGCCGCTGTCGTCGATCCTCGGTTCGGCCACAAGCCTGATCGACTACGGCGATAAGCTCGATGACGTGGCGCGCAAGGATCTGCTCGGCGGTATCAAGCAGGAGGCCGAAGGGCTCGACGAGATGGTGCGCAATTTGCTCGCCATCACGCGCATCGATGCCGGTGCGCTGGAGCTGCGGCGCGACTGGATCGACTTGCGCGAGATCGTCGAGCGTGTCGTCGGCGCGGCGCGTCGGCGCGGCGCGTCGCAGGAGATTGTCGTCGATCTGAGGGCCGACTTGCCGCTGGTGCGCGCCGATGCCACTTTGGCGGAGCAGGCGATCGGCAATGTTGTTGCCAATGCCATCGTGCATACGCCGGGCGGCACGCGCATCGCGATCGACGGTGTCGCCAGCAGCGAGGCGGTGATCTTGCGGGTGATCGACAACGGTCCAGGCATCGCGCCGGCGGCGCTGGCGCATATCTTCGACAGGTTCGCCGTCGGGGCGAACCACGGCGCAGCGCATGGCGACGGCCGGCAGAGCACCGGGCTTGGCCTCGCCATTGCCAAAGGCATCATGGAGGCGCATGGCGGTGCCATCGCGGCCGAGAATGTGCCGGGCGGCGGCGCGCGGTTCATTCTGACATTCCCGCGTGAGGGTGAGACAACATGAGCGCCAAAACATCGGTGCTGGTGGTCGATGACGAAGCGGCGATTCTCCGTTTCCTCAAGCCTGCGCTCCAAGCCAACGATTACGATATGGACAGCGCCGGCACCGTGAGCGAGGCGGTCAAGCGCATCGCCGGTCGGCCGCCGGACATCGTGCTGCTCGATCTCGGCTTGCCGGACGGCGATGGCAAGGACGTGATCCGCCGGGTACGCGAATGGTCGGATGTGCCGATCATTGTTTTGTCGGCGCGCGAGCGTGAGGCCGAGAAGATCGAGTCGCTCGATCTGGGCGCCGACGACTACGTCAACAAGCCGTTTGCCGTCGGTGAGCTGATGGCGCGCATGCGCGCGGCGCTGCGTCACCGCATGCAGCGACAGGCGGAGGTGCCGGTGCTGCGGGTCCGCGATCTGGAAATCGACGCCGTACGTCATCGCGTGACACGCGCCGGTGCCGAGTTGAAACTGACGCCGAAGGAATTCGAGCTGCTGTCATTCCTGGCGCGGCACGCCGGGCGGGTGCTGACGCACAGGCAGATACTGTCGGCGGTGTGGGGCCCGGCGCATGTCGAGGACACGCAGTATCTGCGCGTCTACGTTGGCCAGTTGCGGCAGAAGATCGAAATGAAGCCGGATGAGCCCGTTGTCATTCTGACCGAGCCGGGTATCGGCTACCGCGTCGGCGAGGCCCCCGGTCAGGCCTGACGGCCGGCGATCCCGCATCGCGCCGGTGCCGGTTGGCTATGCACAAGATGTTCACGGGATAAGGCGCGATCGAAACACGGTGATCTCTCGCGTTGCCGTTTGCCGCGAGCGACCGATCCTCCTTGCCGTCAATGTTTGCTGCGTTGCGGCAGCATCTAATCATCGGATGTTTAACATCGGATGATTGCGCTCGCGCCGGATCAGTGTATCTTTGGCATGCCAGCGGGCCCAAGAGCCGGCGGTCGGGAGCGGAACACTACATTGCGTAACACACGCGCAAAATCTGTGAGTCGGCGTTCAAAGCCGGGCCGCATTCATGCGGTGCTGACGACTCTCGGGCGAGAGATCGCTCAGGAGGTCATTCCCGCAGGCGCGCTACTGCCCCCCGAATACGATCTCGAAGTCCGCTTCGGCGTTGGCCGCGGCGTAATTCGCGAGGCCATCAAAACGCTGTCGGGAAAAGGGTTGGTCAGCGTTCGGCCACGCCACGGGACCCGCGTGTTGCCGCGCAGCGACTGGAGCCTGCTCGATCGCGACGTGTTGAGCTGGCTGGTCGGCCAGGACAAACCCGACGTTGCATTGTTGCTGGCCATCCAGGAGGTCCGCTCGATCATCGAGCCCGCTGCTGCCGCGCTCGCCGCCACGCGCGCGACCGCGAAGGACCGGCAGCGGATCAACGCGGCCCTGGCGGCGATGGAGACGTCCAACAATCAGGAGACCGCAACTGCCGCGGACAAGGCGTTTCACCTCGCTATTCTGGATGCGACGCACAATCCGGTCTTGCAGGGGTTTCGCGGCGCAATCGACACGATCCTGAGCACGGTATTCCTGGTCGCCGTCGACAGCGTTGACGGCTGGTTCGAGGGCAATTTGCCGAACCACGCGGCCACCGCTCGCGCCATTGGCGAAGGCGATGCCGGCAAGGCCCGCAAGGCCATGGAGCAGGTCATCGGCTACACCGGGGCGAAGCTTTCCAGGCAAAATGCCGCCGCCCGTCGCCGGGTCAGTCGGTCCGTTGCACTGAGGCAACCATGATGGCGCAGCATCGGCTCTTCTCAGCGCTCCTGTTCTTTGCGCCCTTTGCGGTTCTGCTCGTTCTCTGGGCCGTTCTGGTTCCGTATTTCAACGTTAATCCTCGGCTGTTTCCGCACCTTTCCTCTGTGGTCCAGGCAGGGATCGAGGGCATAAGGGATGGAACGCTCATCCAGCACATCGGTGCGAGTCTGCTTCGCGTGGCCGTCGGCACGGTGCTGGCGCTGTTGGTTGCCATTCCCTTGGGGATCGCCATGGGCGTCAGCCCGTTTGTCTCGGCGTTCCTTACGCCTCTGTTCAGGTTTTTCTCGGTGCTGGCCGGCATCGCGTGGATTCCGATAGCGACGTTGTGGTTCGGCTATGGCTTCGGCGCCATCACGTTCATTATTTTCAACGCCGTGTTCTTCATCGTGACGTACAACACGCTGCTCGGCGTCTCGACCATTCCGCTGCCGGTGCGCAACGCCGCCGCATCGCTCGGGGCGGGGAAGTGGGCGATGCTGACCGAGGTGTTGTTGCCGGGAGCGCTGCCCAACATCGTCACGGGTATACGCACGGGCCTTGGCTTTGCTTGGCGCGGGCTGATTGCAGCCGAAATGATCGCGACCAACGTCGGCCTCGGCTACATGCTGTTTGTCGCGCGCGACTTTTACAAGACCGAGGTGATCGTGCTTGGCATGATCGTGATCGGCGTGCTGTGGCTGCTGCTTGACCGGCTGCTGCTGGCGCCGCTCGAACGCGCCACCATCGAGCGCTGGGGCATGGTGCAGCGGGCATGAAATCATTTCTTCTCAGACTCTGGGGTCACTGCGTGCGCCTGGCGGCGCGCTGGCCCTCGATCGCCTCCATCGCGCCGTTCATTCCCATCGTTGCGGCGTGGTGGATCGTCACCGAGCTCCAGATATTTCCACGCGTGTTCCTGCCGGGCCCGGTGGATGTCGTGCGCTCGTTCGGCTCGCTGGTCTATACGGGCGTTCTGCCGGAATATTTGCAGGACAGCATGGTTCGTCTTGCCGTCGGTGCGTTCTGGGGCATCGCACTCGGCATTCCGCTCGGCATCCTGGTCGGCCTCAGCCAGCGGGCACATACGGCATTGTGGCCGCTGCTGCTGTTCTTCCAGGCCATCGGCGACATCGCCTGGCTGCCGATTCTGGTGATCTGGTTCGGCTACGGCCTCGTGACCATGACGGTCGTCATCGTCTACACGGTGATCTTCCCGGTAGTCCTCAACACGGTGCTCGGCGTGCGCTCGATCCCCATCACCATGGAGCGCGCGGCGTTGAGCCTCGGCTGCTCGCGCACGCGCATGCTTTGGGAAGTCGTGCTGCCGGGCGCGCTGCCAAACATCGTAACGGGCCTGCGCAACGGGCTCGGCTATGGCTGGCGCGCGCTGATCGCAACCGAGATCATCGTCGGTACCAGCGGCATCGGCTTTCTCATGTTCGATGCGCGTCGCGCCGGCTCGGTCGTCGAGATTCTGCTCGGCATGATCATTCTGGGCATCCTTTGGTACATCGTCGATAGCTGGATACTGGCTCCCATCGAGCGGGCCACCGGACAGCGTTGGGGACTGGTGACGCGATGAAGAATCTGACAATCCGCAATCTGTCGAAAACCTATTTCGACCCCTATGCCGGCACCAACGTCACGGCCGTGCACGACGTGTCGCTGAACGTGGAGCAGGGCGAATTCGTCTGCATCGTCGGGCCGTCGGGCTGTGGCAAGACCACGATCCTCAACATGATCGCCGGCTTTCTTCCGCACACCGGCGGCGACATCCTGGTTGGCGGCCGGCCGGTGAATGGTCCGGGGCCTGACCGCGGCGTGGTGTTTCAGTCTTTCGCGTTGTTCCCCTGGAAGACCGTACTGGAGAACGTCGCCTTCGGCCCGAAAATGCGCGGCGTCGGCAAGGCCGAGCGCGAGAAGATCGCTCATGAGTATCTGGCGCTCGCCAAGCTGACCGAGGCGGCGGGGCGCTATCCCGCGGAGCTGTCCGGCGGCATGCAGCAGCGCGTCGGCGTGGTGCGCGCCTTGGCGAACGAACCGGACGTGCTGTTGATGGACGAGCCGTTCGCCAGCGTGGATGCCCAGACGCGCATGACGCTGCAGGAAGAGCTGACCCGCATCTGGCAGGAGAAGCGTCCGACCGTCATTTTCATCACCCACGACGTTGCCGAAGCCGTGTTCCTGGCGAACCGCGTGGTGGCCCTGTCGAAAGGGCGGGTGCTCGAAGAGATCGATGTGGACTTGCCACGACCGCGTTCGTGGGACGCGCTGAATGACGATCCGCAGTTCAAGGAACTGTCGGCACGCGTGCTGCAACTCGTTCGATCGGCTTGAAGCATGCTGAAAGACGCCCTGCGATCGCGAAAGGCGCATATCCTGCTGGCGGTGGCGGTCTGCTACGTCGCCTGGCAGATCTGGTTGACGATCGCCGCGCCTTACAAAGTCGCGGGATTTCCTGGCGGGCCGGATAGGGTCAATATCCTCGTCAGGCTGCCGTTCGAACCTGAACGCTTCCACGTTCAGTTGTTCCAGACTTACGGCAGAGTATCCGGCACACAAGAAAAAGCCGTTGAAGTACGTGGCGTGAAACGAGCGGACCTGACGACCGTCGCCCGGCCTTATTGGGTGACGCGCGTCGAGCCGCTTCAACCAGGGGGAGGATGATATGATCCGACGAGTTACGATGCTGTTCTGCGCCTTGTTGCTGCTGATGCCGTCACTGGCAGCAGCTCAAACCAAGGATCCCGTCAAGCTCAAGGTCGGCATGGTGGCGGCCGTCGACATGCTGGCATTGCCGATTGCGCTGGAGCGGGGCTTCTTCGAGAAGTACGGCCTCGACGTCACCATCGCGCGTCCCTACGCGACCGGCGTCGATGCGCTCAATGCCCTGCAGGCGGGTGAGACCGACATGGTGCAGGCTGGCGTGCCGGCCATCGGCGCCATTCTGCGCGGCATGGACCTGGTCTTCTTCGGTAACTTCAGCGGCAACGCCACCAAGCTCGGCTCGGATGCTACGCTCGCCCTGATCGCCGGCAAGGACTCGGGGATGGTCAAAGGCGACCTGAAGAGCCTCAAGGGCAAGAAGATCGCCACGTCGTTCGGCACCATCAACCATCTCTACATTCTCGGCCTGCTCGAGAAGGCCGGCCTGACGCCGGCCGACGTGACGCTCGTCAACACGCCGCCGCCGGAAATGAACGTGGCGCTGCTTGCCAAGGGCGTGGACGGCTTCGTGTGCTGGGATCCGGTGCCGGTGATCGGCATGAAGGACGTGCCGGGCGCCATCGAGGTGATCCGCGGCGGCGACGTCATCTCCTACCTCGGCTTCAACATCGCGCTGCGGCCCTGGCTGGAGAAGAACGGCGAGACGACCGAGAAGTTCGTCGCGGCCGTGTCGGAAGCCGACCAGTGGATGCGCAAAAATCCCAAGCAGGCTGCCGCCATCGGCACGCGCTGGATTCCGGGGTTGAAGCTCGACGTGGCCGAGACTGCGATGGAGTACAACATCCAGCAGGTGGATCGCCGCATCTCCGCGCATAACTACCGCGCGCTGTGGAAAGCGCAGGATACGCTGCAACGGCTGGGCGTGATCAAGTCGGTGTTCGATGTGAACAAGCACATCGAGCCGAAGTACATCCTCAACGTGATGAAGAATCACCCGGAACTGTTTGCCGACCTGCAGCCCATTCCGGCAGAGGTGGCGATCAAGCCTGGCTACGTGTTCAAGCCCTGACCTTGAGCGGCCGCGCACCTATCGTAGGTGCGCGGCCGCCAGGCATTGTTTTCGCGATCGAATTGGTTTCGTTGCGGTAGTTGTCCGGGTCCCGGCGTCTCAGCCCGGCATGGAAGAACTGAACGGCGCGCGCGTCGTTGCGGGCCAGATGAGGAGGGCGGCGCGGGCCGCCGTGTCCGGCGCTGCCTGTTGCGGCGGTGCCTTGGCCAGAGGCGTCGACATTCGTTTGGCTCCTTCGGCGTCGATCACGAACAGCGGCGTGGAGCGTTCGGATACTTCGTCGCCTGCAAGCCCCAGCTGACGGTTGTCGAGGATGAGCCAGCGGGTGTCCTGACGCACCGCCGTCATGGCGTGCCCCTGACCGTTCTCGTCGCGCACGATGACGATGCGCAAATCCGCGTCGTCGAATTCCATTTCCTGCAAGGCGACCAGTTTGGCAATCGCATAATCCTCGCAGTCGCCGGCCCCGCGCGCGAAGGTCGTCAACGGTGTCGCCCAGTATTCTTCGACGCCGTAATTGTCGCGGTCTTCGGCGAAGCGAATGCTCAGATTGATCGCGCGGTTGATGTCCGCGACCCGCAAGGCGCGGTCGCGCTTCATGGCGTTGTCGATCAGCGCGATCAGCGCACGCGCGGCTTTCGGGCATTTCGTCATGTCGGCGCGGCAGGCCGCGAGCGTTCGCCGCTCGGCGGGCAGGCGGTTCTTCACCTGCTGCCATTTGTCCTGCAGGCCGCCATTCAGGCGACGCGAAGTCTCGTAGCCGAAGGGTTCGGCGTGAGACGGCTGCGGCGTCGGAACATTGATGGGCTCGCGCCAGATGCCGAAGGATGCGACGACCTCGGCCTTGATCGGTCCCGACGTTTCACGGCTCAGCGCCGGCTCGAGCGCCACGCGGTCCGGAATGGCGGCAAGAAGCGGCGATGCTGAGGCCAGCCACAACAGAGCTGCGAGCGTGCGCAGCTCGACCCAACGCTTACTCATTTAACGCCCCTGTGACGGGGCGCCTGCCGGATTGTCCGGTCTTGCCCCGTCTTGCGGGGACTTAATTAAAGGGGTGCGGCATGCAGCCGGCTTAAGGCAGCTGCGGCTCGCCGCCTTTATGCGTCGGGGTGGTCAAGCACTCGCCAAACCGATCCGTACAATTTGACGGATCGGCGCGGCGGGCGGGCCAGCATGGACAACGAAAAGTAAAGGAGGCGAAGCGCTCAGTAGCGCAGGATGAGACCCGTGAAGATCCGGTCGCCGTTCAGGATGCCGTCGGTCGTCCGCGCGCGGCTCCACTCAACGAATCCGTAACCATCCGGGGCCCACGCGGCCCAGGGGGCAAGGAGGAAGCGCGCGCCGAGACCATAGTTTTGCGCATGCAGGCTGCCGACCTCGAGGATGCTCGGATTTTCGTAGATGCGTTCGCCGGTCGCGGCGAAGAGGTAGGGCGTAATCACGGCGTTGAAGGCGGCGAAGGGCCGGGCCAGTTCGCCCCGCACGGCCCATGACGTGTCTCCCGCCAGCGCACCGGCGGTGAAGCCCGACAACATCCTGGCGCCGGTGATGTCGAATTGCTGCGACGTCAGCATCGGTACGTTGAACGAGGTCTGGCCGAAAGCGCCGAGCGAGACGGTGAAATCATAAGGGATCGCCTGCGTGATCTCGAAACGGCCGTCCAGTTTGCTGAACACCGCATCGGCGCCGGCGCGCGACAGCGGCAGCAGCGGATCGGCGTCGGCGGCGCGGCGCGCGCCGAGGCCAGGAAGACCGCGGGAATAGCCGATGCCGAAGCCGACCGTCGTTCCGGTCGCGCGCAGCCGCCATAGCCCGTCGATCGATGGCCGCAGGACGCGGGTGCGATCGAGGCTGAGCGCGATGGCCGGATCGAACAGCAGCGAGTTTATTTTTTCGTCCGTCGCCGTGAAAGCGACGCCTGCGGTGAGCACGAAGTCGCGTGATTTGACGACGTCATAGGAAAGCTTGGCCTGCGCCTGCGACAGCAGGCCCTGGGTCGCGACGTTCTGGGTGACGCGCGGCGTTGTCTTGCCGTCGGTGCCGCTGAGGTCGAGCCGCCAGCCATCGACGCCGAGCGGCAAACCGAGCGAGGCCGAGAGGTAGCGGCGGGTCGGATAGCGTGTCGTGAAGTCCTTGTCCGGCAGGCCGGCCGCCGACAGCGTCAGTTGTTCGCCATAGCCGAGCACACTGTTGAGGCTGCCGGTCACGACCGCCTGTCCGGTGCCGAAGACCCGCGGCATGGCGTTGTCGATATATAGGCTGGCGCTCACCGGCCGATAGCGTCCGGTGAGGACCAGCACCGAGCCGCCGACCTGCTTGCCGGCTGCGAAGGTCGCGTTAAGGATGACGCCGGGAGTCTCGCCGGCGAGCAGCAATTGCCGTTCAAGTTCCGACTGCCGCAGATGGGTCTTGCCGATCAGCGGCTCGAGCACCTTGTTGATGCGCCGCCTCGCGGGTGAGGGTATGCCGTCGAGGTTCATTTCTTCGATGAAGCCGTCGATGACCCGCAACTTAATGTGAGCGCTGCCTTCGAACTCGTGCGGCAGGATGACGACGCGCGCGAGCGGATATCCGGCGCGCACATAGATCTGCTGGAGCTTGTCGGCGAATTCGAACAGCTGGGCCACGGTGATGCGGCGCCCGATCAATGGCGCGGACAGCTCGCGCCGCGCGGCGACGAGTTCGTCAAACTCACCCTGAATGTCGAGGCCGGTAAGCCTGAACGTCAGCTTCCTGGCCTGCTCGGGAATCGCGGCGCCTGCCGGCACCTGCGGAATCGCGATGCGGCCTCTGATCCCCGGGCCCGGCGGAATCGCGGGAGGCGCGACCTGACTCGGCGACGGCACGTTCTGCGCCCACGACACAGACGTCGGCAGCAGCAGAGCAGCACACAGTGCGATATTGAGAACAAACCGACGCATCATCCCCCAGCCTTATGGCGTTGCTCGATGGCACGCCGGGCAAACTTTTATAACTAGGTATGATGCTGACCGCACCTGCAATTTAAAACACAGGTTGAGAAACAACAGCTTTTGACCCGCGGTCGCGCGGCGTTGTCGCGGGCCTGCCATCCTTGATCGGACGACAGCGCGACCGAGGCTCGGACCGGACGGGGGCTATGCCGCTCAAAACGTCCTGGCGCAGCGTGGCGTTCGTCAGCGGGTCACCAAGAGAAAGGGCGGATGGCAGCCGCAGCGCCGCCTGTGGCTTGCTTCGGTTGATTTTGAGTGCCGCTCGCCACGGTTGCCGCGGGCCGGCGGTATTGAATGCTTCCGATGTCTGCCGCGGATTCTGATGTACAAAAAAGCTCATTATTTCATCGACTTAGAGATTAAGGTTACGCCGAATTTCAGAAAACCTTCAGCACCTATCCACATGGTTGTGCAGTAGGATTTTGTTAACGAATTTGCGAGGCGGAATGTCACGATTGCAAACAACAAGCGCGCGACTGCTCGAAACCTATCCCAAGCGGCTGGTCCGCCTGGGTCGTTTTGCATTCATCGTCTGCTATGTGTCGGCTGCGACCTTGGTCGCGCCGTTGGTGGCGCCTTGGTTTATGTCTCGCGCCTCGGCCCAGGATCTTCCGAAATACGAGGTGACCGGCTTTCGCGATGTTCGCTTCGGTCAGTCCGAGCAGGAAGTGCGCGCTTTGGTCGCCAAGGCATTGAACGTCAAAGCCGCTGATATCGTCGCCTCCAGCAATCCCATCGAGGGCACCGGTGTTCTGACGGTGACGGCCCCGTCGCTCGAGCCCGGTCCCGGGCCGGCGCGCATTGCCTACATCTTCGGGCACAGCAGCAAGAGACTCATTCAGATCAATGTCGTCTGGGGCGAAGACGCGCCGCAGAACGTTGATACGGTCGCGGCCGCAGGCACGCGGCTGCAGCGCTATTTCTCCGGTTTCGGCTGGAAGAAGGATGCCGCGCGAGCGGGCATTCCGGTCGGCGAGAACACCATCATCCTGTTTGCCGGCGACGACGAGAAGAAGGGTTCGGTCCGTCTCGTCATTGACGGCGTCAAATATCAGATGCAGCGCGACGGCAATCAGCCGGCCACGTCGCCGGAGCCCAAGGGGCCGCCGAAACTGATGATCAACTACATCGCCGACCGGGAAAATCCCGACATCGCGAAGATCGAGAAGGGCAAGTTCTAGCCTTTTCGATTGACGGCCGCCGAGCGGGACAACCCGCCGGGTGCGAATGACAAGCAAATGTCGAGAGACAGGGGATAGACGTGGACAACACCGGCCTTCATCGGGAGTCGCACAAGCGCGGCAGCGGTTTTGCTGTCGCCACTTGCGTGCTGCTGTTGATCCACGGCGTCTCGGCGCCGGCTTTCGCGCAGCAACTGCCGACCGGCGGCACGGTCGCCGCAGGCAATGCCGGCATCAGCCAGAATGGTTCGACTCTGAATATCAACCAGTCGACCAACCAGGCGATCATTAACTGGCAGTCGTTTTCAGTCGGGCAGGGCGGAACCGTCAATTTCAACCAGCCGAGTGCAGCGGCATCGACGCTGAACCGGGTGCTTGGCACGACTCCGTCGTCCATCGCCGGCACCATCAACGCGCCCGGCACGGTGCTGCTCGTCAATCCCAACGGCATCGCCATCACCAGCACCGGCGTCGTCAATGTCGGCGGCTTCGCCGCCTCCACGCTCAACATCAAGGATGAGGACTATCTCGCCGGCCGTTTCCAGTTCACCGGCAATGGCGGCTCGGCCGCAGTCAGCAATGCCGGCCGCATCAATGTTTCGGACGGCGGCTTTGCCGCGTTGCTTGGCGGTCAGGTTGCGAACTCCGGCGTGATCTCGGCGCGGCTCGGC
Organism: Pseudolabrys sp.; assembly: GCA_035556455.1. Lineage (GTDB taxonomy): Bacteria > Pseudomonadota > Alphaproteobacteria > Rhizobiales > Xanthobacteraceae > Pseudolabrys. The sequence continues at coordinate 58,977 of DATMEX010000066.1, read as the reverse complement.
AAGGTCGGTCTGGGCGCCGGCGAAATGGTCACGCTCGACTTCGCCGGCGACGGCTTCCTGTCGGTCGCGGTGCCGTCGAGCCAGATCGGCAATCTCGTCGATGGCTCCGGCGCGCTGGTGACCAATTCCGGCAAGATCCGCGCTAATGGCGGACAGGTCTATCTGAGCGCTGCCACCGCCGCGAACATCCTGCGCGACGCGGTGAACGTGCCCGGCACGATCCGCACCAACAGCGTCGGCACCCGCGCTGGCAAGATCGTCATCAATGGCGGCACAGGCAACGTCAATGTCAGCGGCCGGCTCGCTGCCAATGGCGGCAAGCGCGCGCCGGGCGGCAGCATCGCGGTTTCCGGCGGATCGGTGGCGACATCCGGCAAGCTGTCCGCCAGTGGCAAGACCGGCGGCAGTATCAGCGTTGCGGCAAGCAAGGATCTGTCGGTCTCCGGCACGGTCGCGGCCAAGGGGCGGGACGGGCAGGGCGGCCGCATCGATCTTGCCGGTACCAATATCGCGCTGGTCGAAGCCGTAATCGACTCCTCTGGCGTTACGGAAGGCGGCCTCGTCCGCATCGGCGGCACCTTCCAGGGCGGCAACGGCGATCCGACCGATCCGCTTTACATCGCTTCGATCGGCCGCTTCGGCGCGTTGCCGGCGATCGCCTCGGCGCAGACGGTCACGATCGATGCCGGCAGCAGGATCGACGTTTCCGCACGGCGTAGGGGCGATGGCGGCACGGTCATCGTGTGGTCGGAGCAATATACGAGTTTTGCAGGCTCAATCAGCGGGACCGGAGGGTCGGCCGGAGGCAACGGCGCCTTCGCCGAAGTGTCGGGCCATGACTTCCTCGACTTCACCGGCGTCGTCGATCTCCTTGGCACCGGTGGTGGCAGTTCGGGCACGCTTCTTCTCGATCCGCGCAACGTGACGATCCAGACCACCGGGACCAACAGCGTCACCTGCACAGGCGGTACATGCACGCCGAGCCAGAACAGCGCCATTTTGCTCGTCTCCACTTTGACGAGCGCGCTCGCCAGTTCCAACGTCGTGGTGAATACGAACGGAGGCACGAGCGCTCAGGCCGGAACGATCACCGTTCTCAACGATATCACCTGGACAAGCGGTCGGACGCTGACGCTGCAGGCTGCCAGCAGCATCATCATCAGCGCCAACATCTACGCAACATCCAATGGCACTGCAGGCGGTACAGCCAATGGCGGTTTAACGATCAATTCGACCGGCAACGCGTCGGTCAGCGCAAGCGGTGGAATCGTTGTCGCCAACTTCACGCTGACGAGAGGCCAGTGGACGCAGAACAGCGCGACCCTGCCAACGTTCACTGCCGCGACGAACTTCACCGTGAATACGTCTAACGGCGCGACCTTTCTGCGTGTGCTGGGCGGAGATGGCTTATCGACGGCCACGGCCTATCGGATTGCCGACGTTTATGGCCTGCAGGGCATGAACGGCACTAGCGGTAATTTCGTGCTTGCCAACAATATCGATGCGAGCGGTACCGCGACCTGGAATTCGAACAAGGGCTTTGTTCCGATCGCTGAGCTCTATGGCGACTTCAATGGCAACAATTACACGATTTCCGGACTCCGGATCGTCTTCAACGGAACCTACATAAACGGCACGGGGCTGTTCGATACCATCGCGTCGGGGTCAACCGTCAGGGATCTGAATCTTTCCGGAGGAACCGTCACCAGCGGCACTTGGACCGACGGCACCACGGGGGCCCTGGCGGGAGCCAATCAGGGCACCATCAGCAACGTAACTTCAAGTGTTGCGGTCGGCGGTCGGGGCAGCTCCATGGGCGGTCTGGTCGGTTATAATCTGGGCACCATTACGAATTCGTCGTCCAGTGGCGCGGTGACCGGAGCGGACGGGACAGACAACGCAAACTACACCTATAGCGCCGGCGGATTGGTTGGGGCGAACACAGGAACTATCAGTTTCTCCTACGCAACCGGCGCCGTGCTCGGCAATCAGTACGTCGGCGGCCTGGTCGGATCCCACTCCTACGGAACAGTTTCCGACTCCTACGCGACCGGATCGGTGACGGGATATTACAATTATGTCGGGGGTCTCGTCGGCAACAGCACCAGCGCCACAATCACCCGGAGCTATGCAACGGGTACGGTGACCAACACCGGCTCTGGCGCGACGAACAATCCCTATTTTGTCGGCGGTCTCGTTGGCGGGATGAGCGGCGGCTCATTGTCCTATTCGTACGCGAGCGGGGCGGTGAACGCGATCAATGCGGCAGCGATCGGCGGCCTCGTCGGTGGGACGAGCAATGGTGCGTCGATCAACGATTCCTATTCGACCAGCCCGGTTTCCGGCTCCATTTACGTGGGCGGTCTGGTCGGCTGGCTCGATAGTGGAACCACGATGACTGCGGCCTACGCTGCCAATGCGCTGACGGTGTCGGCCGGTATTTCCGGTGGCGTGGTTGGCTATAACAGCGGCGGCGCGATGTCGTTCGTCTATTGGAACAGGACGACGTTCGGTTCTGGCCCCGCGGTCGGTTCCGGATCGAGCACCGGGACAACCGGGCTCACCACGACGCAATTGCAGTCGGGCTTGCCGGCCGGGTTCAGCAGCGCCGTCTGGGCCAGCGTCTCTAACAATTATCCACTGCTGTTGTGGCAGCCCGGCTTCGTCGCGGGCGTCGTCTACGCCAACTATGGTGGGGCGGCGGTCGGTAGCGCTACTGTCAGCATTCTGGTCAACGGCGTCCTCGTCTCGACGGCGACTACCGACGCCTCCGGCGCCTATTCGGTTTATCTCGGCCCCACTGGCATCTCGGCCGGCTCCGACATTCTTGCCTATACGTCCGGTGGCGTGAGCTTCCTGCATACCAGCGGCACGTCGGCGTCGGGCCTCAACGTGTATGGCGGATATCTGAGCCAGACGTCGACGAACGCGACATCGTCGGGGCTCGCCGCGGAAATGGCCAACGCCACGGCTGGCAATAGCGCCGTGCTCAGCCAAATCGCTGGGCTGAGCAATATCGCGATTACGTCAACCGGCACCACGTTCGCGATCAATAGCGCGCTCGGCTCTGGCACCCTCGGCACGCTCGTGCTGACCGCCTCGGGCACCGTGACACAGACAACGTCGATCGTGGCGACCAATCTCTTGTTGCAGGGATCGGGGGCGAGCTATGCCCTCAACAATTCTGGCAACAATGTCGCCACGCTCGCCGGCAGCGTCGGCACAGGCTCGATCGCATACAATAACGGCGCCAACGATCTTTCGATCGGCGCAGTGGCAGGCACGAACGGCATTACTGCCGCGGCTCTGACTTTGGCCGCGACGGGCACGGTGTCGCAGACCCAGGCGATCAAGGCTTTGTCGGGCGGCCTCACGCTCGCGCTGCAGGGCGCGGGCGGTACGTTCAATCTGACCAACGCCTCGAACAGCGTTACGGATCTGACCGCCAATACGGGGTCGATCAACCTCACCAGCAACGTGGCGCTTGCGTTCGGCGCTTCCACACTCGGCGGCAATCTGTCGGTGAACGTCACCACCGGCAGCATGACGCAATACGACGTGCTTACGGTGGCGGGAACATCCTCCTTCGCAACCGCGGCCAATAACGCGACCATCTCGTTGACGCAGGCCAATCTGTTGACCGGTGCCGTGTCTTTGAGCACGACCGGAGCGAGCGCCGATGCGAGCCTGACCAACGGCAGGGCCACGACCCTCGCTGCCTCGTCCATCGGCCGCAACCTGACCGTCAGGGTAACGTCCGGCGGTCTTTCCCAGTCCGGCATTCTCACTGTTGGCGGCACGTCGTCCTTCACGACAACAGCGTCTGGCGCGAGCATCAATCTCTCGACTTCGATCAACCAGCTCACGGGCGCCGTGACGCTCGGCACCACTGGCAGTGCGGGATCGGCCAGCCTGATCAACGGCAGGGCGATTGCGTTCGCTGCGTCGACCATCGGGGGCAATCTTTCGGCGACGGCCACCAGCGGTAATATTTCGCAAAGCGGTGCCCTGACGGTAGCCGGCACCTCATCGTTCACGACCTCCGCGGCCAATGCGACAATCACACTGAACACAACGACGAACTCGTTCGCCGGCGCTGTGTCGCTCAATACCAGCGGCACCGGAAACGCGAGCTTCACCAACAACCGCGCCACGCTCCTCGGTGCGTCGTCGATCGGCGGCGCCCTCACTGTGACCAGCCGCGCGGGCAATCTGACGCAGAACGGTGTCTTGACCGTCGGCGGCGCGTCGTCGTTCACGACGTCCGCCAGTAACGCGACCATCACGCTGAATAGCGACAACGCGATCACCGGCGCGATTACCTTCACCACGGCGGGAGCGTCGGGCAACGTCTCCATCAAGAATGCCCAGGCGACCGTGCTCGGAGCGTCGACCGCCGGCGGCACGCTCAGTGTCACATCCACCGATAGCCTTGCGATCAATGGCGCCGTTGCCGCCGCAAGCACGATCACATTGGTGAGCGGCGCGGACCTGACGATTGGATCGTTGGGGCGCGTGCAGAAGACCGGCAACAACGCCAATGGCGTCGTGCTCGCGGCGTCGGCCGGGAGCTTCATCAATAACCGCGGTAGCGACGCCATCACTGTCGCCGGCACCGGCCGCTGGCTGGTCTATTCGGCCGGCCCCGACAACAATGTTTTCGGCGGGCTGAACAGCAACAACACCGCGATCTGGAATACGACATATCCGACAGCGGTGGCTGCTACCGGCAACCGCTATGTATTCGCCGCGGCGCCGGTACTGACCGTCACAACGACCGGCACACTGACGAAGACCTATGGCGACGATGCGTCGAGCGCCGTAGCGAACTCGAGCTACACGGTGTCCGGTGTGCAGGCCGGCGTCGTCAACGCCTTCCTTGGCGACAGCCAGGCGGCGGTGCTGTCGGGTGTCACCCTCAGTTCAACCGGCTCCGGCGTCAACGCGAACGTGAGCGCTTACGCAATCACCGCGTCGGCGACGGTCTCGGGCGGCTATACCGTGTCCTACGTGAACAACGGTGTTCTCACCGTGACCCCCGCGACGCTGACGGCTACCGGCAACGCGGCGTCGCGGACCTACGGCGATGCCAATCCTGCTTTGAGCGGGAGCATCACCGGATTCAAGAATGGTCAATCGGAGGCGACCTTCGGCGGCGGTGTCTGGAGCACGGCCGCTGACACGAGCACCGGCGTTGGCAACTATGCCATCAGCGGTGCGCTGGCCAACGCCTCGCCGAATTACGTTCTCGTGCAAGCGGTGGCCAACGCAACGGCACTCACCGTAACGCCGCGCGCGATCACGGTGACGGCGGATGCGCAGAGCCGCGTTTACGGCGATGCCAACCCGGCGCTGAGCCATCAGGTCACCACGGGCAACCTGGTCAACGGCGACACGCTGTCCGGCGCGTTGGCAACCGGTGCCAACGGCACGTCGGGCGTTGGCAATTACGCCATCACGCAGAGCACGCTGGCGGCGAGCGCCAACTATACGCTGACCTATGTCGGCGCCGATCTCACCGTAACGCCGCGCGCGATCACGGTGACGGCGGATGCGCAGAGCCGCGTTTACGGCGATGCCAACCCGGCGCTGAGCTATCAGGTCACCACGGGCAACCTGGTCAACGGCGACACGCTGTCGGGCACCCTGGCGACCGGTGCCAACGGCACCTCCGGCGTCGGGGCTTACGCCATCACGCAGAACACGCTGACGGCGAGCGCCAACTATACGCTGACCTATGTCGGCGCCGACCTCACCGTAACGCCGCGCGCGATCACGGTGACGGCGGATGCGCAGAGCCGCGTCTATGGCGAAGCCAATCCGGCGTTGAGCTACCAGATCACCAGCGGCAACCTCGTCAACAACGACACTTTGTCGGGCGTGCTGGCGACAATCGCCGACGGCAATTCGCCCGCTGGCGCCTACGCGATCACGCAAAACACGCTCGCGGGCGGCCCCAATTACACGCTGACTTATGTCGGCGCCGACCTGACCGTTACCCCGGCGCCGATCGATCCCCCCGGCGCCCCTTCGACCGGCAACAATCCGAGCACCTTTAACCCACAGACTCCGGCGAACCCGGTTCAGACCGTGTCGATTACGTTCGAGACGCAGGGTGCCCGCGTCTTCAACATCTCCTTTACGCCGCCGGCCGCCCGCACGGCCGGTACCAATGACGTGGTGACGGCGTCCGGAGGCAACGGCGGCGGCCCTGGCGGCAGCAGCGGCCGGACCTATCCGCCGATCAGCCAGTTCGACGCCAATCAGTACTCTGACTTCAAGCTGCCAGACTTCGCCAAGGACGCGGGCCAGGCGGCCATTTTTGTGATGCTGGCGCGCGCGGCCGATCCGGAGAATGCCGCCTCGCACATGATCGACAAGTTCTGGAACAACTCGGCGCCGGTCTGGGCCGCGCCGGGGACTTTGGCCGGCAGGATCACGTTTACCGACGACGCCGGCAACCCGGTTGCGCCCGTCGGCAATGCCGGTCGGCCCGTCATTCCGGGTGTCACGGATATCGCGGGCCTGCTCAAAACGGGCCCTGTGATGATCTCAGGAGGCCAGCCGGCGCGTTGGCTGCTGGCCACCGCGATCAGCGCGGACGGGAAAGGGATCGTGGCCAACGATCCGGCGACAGGAAAGCAGGTGCTGCTGACCTACGATGCGGCGGCCAAGTCAATTGGCGGACTCGTCGGCACGTTCGAGGGCGGGCGCCTGAATCCCGTGGCGTCGAGCGATGCTGGCAATCTCGTGTCGGAGCTGCAGGGTTTCAATGCGACTGGCTTCATCGCGGTGATAGTCCGCTGACCTGTCGGCTCCCGCGTTCAGTCCGCGATCTGCGCCCGCCGGCCAGGACGCGTGCATTGTTCTGGTGACGGGCCGTGGTCGGCAAGAGAAGCAAGACACAGCGCCGCCGGCGCGCCGCTGCTTGGATGTATTTCATTCTCGCGTGCGGCCGTGAAGAAGAAACGCCCGCTGCTCAGTGCTATTTCGACGTGCGGTCTGCGGTCATCCCTTAACGGCCGGGATGCAGCCCGCATTCCTTCTTGGTCTCGTCTTCCCACCACCAGCGGCCGGCGCGCTCCGGCTCGCCCGGGCGTAGCGCGCGCGTGCAGGGCGCGCAGCCGATCGAGGCGAAGCCCTTGTCATGCAGCGCATTCACCGGAATGCCGTTCGCTGAAATGAAAGAAGCGACGTCGCCGCGCGACCAGTCGAACAGCGGGCTAAGCTTGACGAGGCCGTGCGCCTTGTCGGCCGAGATCAACGCCATGTCCTGCCGGTTGGCCGACTGATCGGCGCGCAGTCCGGTGATCCACGCCGCTGAATTTGCCAGCGCGCGATCGAGCGGCTCGACCTTGCGCACGAAACAGCAGGCCTGCCGCGCCTCGCGGCTTTCGTAGAATCCGTTGATGCCCTGACGCTCGACAAGCGCTTCGACTTCGTCGTGGCGAGGATAGTAGGCTTTGATGCGGAGGCCGAAGTGGCGTTCTGTCTCGGCCCAGAGATCGTAGGTCTGCGGAAACAGCCGGCCGGTGTCGAGGGTGACGATGTCTATGTCGAGGCCGGCTTTGGCGATCATGTGCAGAATGGCCTGATCCTCAATGCCGAAGCTGGTGGTGAAGACCATCCGGCCGTCGATGGAGTGGCGCAAGGTGGCCAGCCGCCCGGCGGCGGTTTGCTCCGCGAGGCGCGGCAGCAAGGCAGCGGCGCGGCTCTGCAACTCTTCGGCATTGGGCGTGCGGATGTCGCCTGCAACGGGCGTCAGTTCGACGGCAATGCCGCCGCCGGCAATGCGGCCCTCCACCTCGATGGCGAAGCGTCCGGTCAGAGGATTATTCGCGAAGGTGTCGAGTGCGGCAGGCTTGGCCAACACGATATCGATTTCGCCAATGCGGTTCTGGCCGATGGCCTCGACGCCGGCCGATTGCAGGTCGGCCGGATCGAGGGCCTCGACGATGGCGGAGACTTGGCCGCGGATTTCTGCCGTGCCGGAGCGCAACACGATCGGCGTGCCGGCCGCCAGCTGCGTGGGATGCAACCAGAAGACCCGCGCGCGAAGGCCGTTGACGATGGGCGACGGCGCCGCGACCGGCGCGATGATGTGACCGCGCTCGATGAAGAGCTCGCGGTCAAGGGTTACGCCGACCGAGCGGCCGGCTTCGAGAATCGATGGCGTATCCGCCGCCCGGGCGACCGGCCAGCTTTCGATGGATTTGACGCGCGCCACCTTGTTGCCCGGTTGAACGACGATCTCGTCGCCGACCGCGATGCGGCCGCTCTCTATGCGGCCGGCGACGATGCGCCGGTCGTCGAATTTGTAGACCGCCTGAACGGGCAGGCGCAGGTCGAGGTCCCGCAGCGGCGGCGCCACCGAGAACCGGTCGAGCGCTTCGGCGACGGTCGGACCCTCGTGCCAGCCAATGGCCGGCGTCTTCACCGTAATGCCGTCGCCCTCGCGAGCCGAGATCGGCACGATGGCCACCGGTTCGATATCGAGCGCGCCGAGATAGGCGCCGATATCGTCGGCGATCGCGCGGTAGCGCTCGGGGCTGTAGCCAACCTTGTCCATCTTGTTGATGACCACAGCGGCCTGCCGGATGCCGAGCAGGTGCAGCAGATAGCCGTGCCGGCGGGTTTGCTCGCGCACCCCTTCGATCGCGTCGATGAGGAGGAGGGCGGCGTCTGCCTGTGCCGCGCCGGTGATCATGTTGCGCAGAAATTCGATGTGGCCCGGCGCATCGATGAGGACGAAATCGCGGAGCGCGGTGCGGAAACGGATCTGGCTGGTGTCGATGGTGATGCCCTGGTCGCGTTCGGTCTGCAACGCATCGAGAAGGAACGACCATTCGAACGGCATACCCCGCCGCGCGCTCATGGCCTTGAGGCTCTCGAACTTGCCGTCGGGCAGGCTGCCGGTTTCGTAGAGCAGCCGGCCGATCAGGGTCGATTTGCCGTGATCGACATCGCCGACGATGACGATGCGGGGCGCCTGCCGCTCCTGAAGGTTGGTGACGGCCTGGGGCGAGACAAGAACGTTCATGGTGGGCTGACCTTAGAGATAGCCGGCAGTGCGCAACCGCTCGAAGGCGTCCTCGGATTCGTGATCCATGGCGCGGCCGGAGCGTTCGGGCACTTTGGTGGAATCGAGCTCGGCGATGATTTCGTCGATCGACGTGGCGTCCGACACGACGGGAAAGGTGATGTCCATGTCGCCAAGCGACCGGTAGCGTTTGCCGTTCTGGCTCAGGTAGAGCGGAATGATCGGGATGTTTTCGCGCCGCGTATAGGCCCAGATATCGGCCTCGGTCCAATGCAGGATCGGGTGGATGCGCAGATGCGCGCCCGGCGGCGGCGAGGCGTTGAAGTGGTTCCAGAATTCCGGCGGCTGGTCGCGGACGTCCCAGATGCCTTCGGCGCCGCGCAGCGAGAACACGCGCTCCTTGGCGCGGGTCGGCTCTTCGTCGCGGCGGATGCCGGCGATTACACCGTCGAAGCTGTGCTTGGCCAGGGCGCGCTTGAGCCCTTCGGTCTTTCGTGCGGCCGAACGTGCTGCGGGAGGCAAGGACGGGTCGATGGCGTCGATCGGGGGGCATTCCTCGGCGATGAAGTCGAGGCCCCACTCCTTCGCGTAACGGTCGCGAAAGGCGTACATCTCGGGGAATTTCTTGCCGGTGTCGACATGCATGGCCGGGAAAGGCACGCGGCCGAAGAAAGCCTTGCGCGCCAGCCAGATCATCACATTCGAGTCTTTGCCCAGCGACCAGAGCAGCGCGAGCTTGTTCAGCCGGGCAAAGGCCTCGCGCAGAATGAAGATGCTCTGTGCCTCTAGTTCATCGAGACGTTCCATCGGACACCGATCCATACCCCGAACGGCGTCGTGCGGACTGGAAACGAAGGAAACGTCTCTGGCGGGCGCGGCGTGTCATCGGAGAAACACGAGTGGGAAGCGGCGATTGCGCGCGTTCCATGCAAGTTGTTTTATACGTGAATCTGCAGTGGTCAATGAACCGCCTGATATAATTGCATATTTGGAAGTATCTTCCGGGGCCCGTGATGAGCGGAGAAGCGTCATGCTTCGGCGCGGCGCCGGGTAGCCGAAATTTTCGCCCTTTTCGCGGGCCTTCGCGCCGCTCGTGGCGTTGAATGCGGGGCGACCAAGAACATCCGGCGCCGGGCATGGTTATCGCCCGGCAAACGGGCTGCGAAGACGTAGGCGAGGTTGGTCGCTCCGGCGGGCCTGACGAAAAAATATCGCCGTTATGGCCCGGCGGACGATGGTTTCCTTCTTATTTCGGCGGTTCTATTGCCTGTCTCCTCGCGGGCCTTCTATCTAGCAACTTCAAGCAATTGCGGGCATTAGGCGGCTTGCTGCCACGCCCCGACGCAGTGAGTTGTGCGATGGCAGTGGTGCAAATCCCGAAAACGGCGCCGTTCGGCGACGAAGACATCGCGCTCCTCAATCAGGTCGTCGGCGGGGCTACCGCCACCCAGCGCGCCTGGCTGGCGGGCTTTCTCGCTGGTGTCGAGTCCGTCTCGGGGGAGGTCGTCGAGATCGCGGCACCTGCGGCCGTGGCCGCCGAGCCGCTGACCATCGTCTTCGCGACCGAATCCGGTAACTCCGAGCGCCTGGCCAGCGACATTGCGCGCACCGCCCGCAAGAGCGGTCTCAAGCCGTCGGTGATCGATCTCGCCGATCTCGAGATGGCGAGCCTGAAATCGGCTAGGCGGCTGGTTTTCGTGGCGGCGACATGGGGCGAGGGCGAGCCGCCGTCGCGGGTTGCCGCCAAATACAATGAACTGATGACGGCGGATTTCGGACGGCTCGATGGCGTGGAATACGCCGTGCTGGCGCTGGGCGATACCGCCTATGCCGAATTCTGCGCGATCGGCCGCAAGATCGACGAGCGCCTCGCGGCTCTGGGCGGCAAGCGCGTGGTGGATCGCGTCGATTGCGACCTCGATTTCGAAAAGCCGGCGGCGGCCTGGACGGAGAAGGCGGTCAAGGCGCTGGCTCCGCCGGAAGCGGCACGCGGCAAGATCATTCCCGTCGAATTCGGCAAGGCCGCCGCGGTTAAGCCCGACATTGTCGAGGCCGAGATTGTCGAACTGACCAATCTCAACTCATCCCGCTCCGACAAGGAGACGGTGCATCTGGCCTTGCGCTTCACCGACACGGTGCTGCCCTACGAGCCGGGCGACTCGCTCGATCTCTATGTCGATAACGATCCGGCCGAGGTGGATGAACTGCTGAAGGCCGCGGGGCTGTCCGACGACAAGGCGTTGCGCGACGAATTGATCTCACAGCGTGACATTCATACGCTATCGCTCAAGAGCTTTGAGACTTACGCCACCGTGACGGGCCATCAATACGTCAAAGCCCTGATCGAGAGCGGCGAAGCCCGCGACTGGATCCAGGACCGCCAGCTCATCGATCTCGTCTCGAATTTCCCGATCGCCGTGACCGCAGAGCATTTGCGCGCCGTGACGCGCACGCTGGCGCCGCGCGCTTATTCGGTGGCGTCTTCCCGTCGCGAAAACGAGGACGAAGCCCATCTGCTGATCTCCGCCGTTCGCTATGAGACGCATGGCCGCGCCCGCAAGGGCGTGGCGTCGAACTACATCGCCTTGCGGCGCAAGCGAGGCGACAAGGTCCGCGTCAAAGTGCGCGTCAACAAGCATTTCCGCCCGCCGGCCGACGGCCGCGACATCATCATGGTCGGCCCCGGCACCGGCATCGCGCCCTTCCGCGCCTTCGTGCAGGAGCGCCGCGCGGCCGGCGCGAAGGGCCGCAGCTGGCTATTCTTCGGCGACCGGCACTTCACGCACGATTTCCTGTATCAGCTCGAATGGCAGGAAGCGCTGAAGGAAGGCGACCTGACGCGCATGGATGTCGCTTTCTCGCGCGATCAGCCCGAAAAGGTTTACGTCCAGGACCGCATCTGGGAGCGCCGCCGGGATATCGTCGAATGGCTGGACGGCGGCGCCAATTTCTATGTCTGTGGTGACGCCAAGGCGATGGCCAAGGACGTGCGCGCCGCGCTGGTGCGCGCCTATCAGGACGTCAAATCGCTGAGCGCCGAAGCCGCCGAAGCCGCCGTGGCGCAGATCGAGCGCGACAAGCGCTATCTCACCGACACCTATTAAATCTGTTATCAAGACCGCCCGCGGCGCATGGATGCGCCGCGCGGCTGGCGGGATTCTCACATGACCAAAGACTCAGCCAAAGAGCTGGCGCGCAACGAGTACATCAAGGACGCCAGCGAATATCTGCGCGGTACGCTGACCGAAGGGCTGGATGACGCCATCACCGGCGCGATCGTCGAGGACGATCAGCAGCTCATCAAGTTCCATGGCATGTATCTGCAGGACGACCGCGACCTGCGCGCCGAGCGCGGCAAGAAGCGCATGGAGAAGGCGTTCTCCTTCATGCTGCGCGTGCGCATTTCCGGCGGCGTGGTGACGCCGGAGCAGTGGCTGGCGCTCGACCATGTTGCGCGGACCTATGCCAACGGCACCATGCGCCTGACGACGCGGCAGACCGTGCAGCTGCATGGCGTGATCAAGTCTAACCTCCGCGCAACCTTGCGCGAAATCGACAAGCAGTTGCTCAACACCATCGCGGCCTGCGGTGACGTCAACCGCAACGTGATGGCCAACCCGAACCCGTATCAGTCGCGAGCCCATGGCGTGGCGCTCAAGCTGGCGCAGGACATTTCGGACCATCTGACGCCGAAGACCGCGGCCTATCGCGAGATCTGGCTGGAAGGCGAGAAGATCGCCGGCGGCGAGCCCAAGGACGTCGTCGAGCCGATCTACGGCAAGACTTATCTGCCGCGGAAGTTCAAGACCGTCGTCGCCGTGCCGCCGTCGAACGATGTCGACATCTACGCGCATGATCTTGGTTACATCGCCATCCTCGACGACAGGGGCGAGGTCGTCGGCTGGAATGTCACCGTTGGCGGCGGCATGGGCATGACCCATGGCGAAACCGACACCTATCCGCGCACCGCCGATCTCCTTGGCTATATCAAGCCCGAAGCGGCGCTGCCTGTTGCCGAGGCCGTCGTCACAGTCCAGCGCGACTGGGGCGACCGCACCTTGCGCAAGCATGCGCGGCTCAAATACACCGTCGAAGATCGCGGCCTCGATGCCTTCCGTGCTGAAGTGGAAAAGCGCGCGGGCATCAAGTTCGAAACGCCGAAGCCGTTCAAGTTCACCTCGACCGGCGACCGCTATGGCTGGACCCAGGGCGATGACGGCAAGACGCATCTGACCTTGTTCGTGCAGAATGGCCGTCTGCGCGACGGCGGGCCGGGCGCGCAGCAGATGTCGGCGCTGCGCCAGATCGCGCAGCTCGGCGTCGGCGATATCCGCATCACCGCCAACCAGAATCTTATGGTCGCCAATGTGCCGGTCGAGAAGCAGGCGCAGATCGACGAGATCGCCAAGACCAATGGTTTGCTCGCGCCGTGGTCGGGCCTGCGCCGTAACTCGATGGCTTGCGTGTCGCTGCCGACTTGCGGTCTAGCGCTCGCCGAGAGCGAACGCTATCTGCCAAGCTTGATGGATGCACTGGATGAAAGCCTGGCGCGTCATGGCCTGTCGGCGGACGAGATCGTTATCCGCATGACCGGTTGCCCGAATGGCTGCGCGCGTCCTTATCTCGCCGAGATCGGCCTCGTCGGCAAAGGACCGGGCCGCTACAATCTTTATCTCGGTGCGGCCTTTGATGGCTCGCGGCTGTCGAAGCTCTATGCCGAGAGCCTCGACCATGAAGGCATCGTCAATACGCTCGATCCGGTGTTCGCCGCTTATGCGCGCGAGCGGCAGGCGGGCGAGCATTTCGGCGATTACACCATCCGCGCCGGCTTCGTGGCGCCGACCTCGAACGGCGCCGATTTCCACGTTAACACCGGCGCAAAGCGCAGCGCATGACGATCGTCCCGCGCCAGCCGATGGAGCAGCGCGGCGAGCGCATGGGCGCGCTGGCGCGTCTGCCTGTGTTCTTCGCGCTGTCCGGACGGCGGGCGCTGGTGTCCGGCGGCAGCGCTGCCGCGGCCTGGAAGGTCGAACTTCTGCTGGCGAGCGGCGCTCGTGTCGTCGTCTGTGCGGAGGAGGTCGGCGAGGAGATGCAGGCCGTCATCGGCGCGGCGTCGCCCGATACGGTGACTTGGCACGGACGCGGGTGGCAGACAGCGGATTTCACCGGCGCGGCGCTGGCGGTCGGCGCTTGCGACGACGAGGATGATGCCGCGCGTTTTGCCGTGGCGGCGCGTGCCGCGGGCGTGCCGGTGAACGTGATCGACAAGCCCGATTATTGCGATTTCTCCTTCGGTTCGATCGTGAACCGCTCGCCGCTGGTGGTGGGTATTTCGACCGACGGCGCCGCGCCGGTGTTCGCGCAGGCTGTCCGCGCCAAGATCGAGGCCGTGCTGCCGCATGGCTTTGCGGCCTGGGCGGCGGCGGCCCGTTCCTGGCGCGCGCGCGTCAAGGAGGGTGGTCTGTCGTTCGCGGGCCGCCGCAAGTTCTGGCAGTTGTTCGCGGGGCTGGCGATTGCCAATCCCGGCCGCACGCCGGCGGACGATGACCTGACATCGCTTATCGACAATGTCGGCAGGCTTGGTCCCGCGGCGGATGCCGGATCGGTCACGCTGGTCGGCGCCGGCCCCGGTGATCCGGAGCTGCTGACGTTGCGCGCCGTGCGCGCACTGCAGACCGCCGATGTCATCCTGTTCGACGATCTCGTCTCCGGCGAAGTGCTCGACTTCGCCCGACGCGAGGCGCGCAAGATTCTGGTCGGCAAGCAGGGGCACGGCCCGTCCTGCAAGCAGAGCGACGTCAACGACATGATGGTGTCGCTGGCGCGGCAGGGCCGTCATGTGGTCCGCCTCAAGGGCGGCGATCCGTTGATCTTCGGCCGGGCAGGCGAGGAAATCGAGGCCTGCCGGGCGGCGAACATCCCTGTTGAGATCGTTCCCGGCATCTCGGCCGTTCAGGGCGCGGCGAGCCGGCTCGGCGTGTCGCTCACCGGACGTGGCAAAGTGCGCCGGCTGCAGCTTGTCACTGGTCACGCGGCCAACGGCCAGTTGCCGGACGACATCGACTGGCGGAGCATTGCGGACGGCGCTGCCACGACGGCGATCTACATGCCGGTGAAGACTCTGGCCGCTTTTGTCACACGCGCCATCGCGGCGGGTCTGGACGCGGAGATGCCCGCGGTGGCGATCGCGAATGCAACGCGCCCGTCCGAGCGGCGCGTTGTATCGACCATCGGCCAGTTGCAGGACGACATCGTCGCGACGCAATTGACGGGGCCGGTGCTGGTTATTGTCGGCAAGGTTCTCGATGCGGTGGTGTCCGCGCAGGTTCATGTCAGCGAGGCATCTATTCGCGGCGTTTGCTAAAGAGTGGCTTTTGGGCGCTACGCGGCGTCACGCCGGCGACCGCGATTTTACCGCGAAACATCGGAACTTCTTGGGGCTTGCGATTGAGCCAGACTGGTCACAGAAGCAGCCGTGCCGGTTTGTATTCCAGTCGTGGATAGATTTTCCATCTGCTCGCCGCGTCTTGTGATCCGCCCGGCCACCCGTCTCGTAAGATACCTGTGTGTTTCCGCCAACAGGAGGTCTGACGTGGCGGTCTATCTGGTCATCTACGTGCTGATCCTTGCCGTTTTCGTGGTCCTGGACGGCATCTGGCTGTCGCAAATGGGCCAGGCACTCTACAAGCCGGTATTGGGGGACATTCTTGCCGAAAACGTGCGCATCGCACCGGCCGTTGTCTTCTATCTGATCTATCCGTTAGGTATCGCGGTGTTTGCGGTCGTGCCGGCCTTGCGGACCAATTCGCTGCAATACGCCCTTATTTACGGCGCGCTGTTCGGCCTGTTCGCCTACGCCACCTACGATCTCACCAATCACGCCACGCTGCGCAACTGGTCGTCCACAATCACCTTGATCGATCTCGCCTGGGGCACATTTGTCACCGGGCTGTCGGCGACGCTCGCGTTTCTCGCCAGCCGCGCGGTAATGGCGCATTTCGACATCAAGCTCTGATCGGCTGACGCCGATCAGGCCGGCGTCAGTCGGTAGTGGCTGACGCCCCAGATATTGCCCTTGTCGTAACCGAACAGCCCTTCGGTCGCCAGGAAGAACAGGCGCCAGCGGCGTTGCCACAGGCCGGCGTCCTTGCCGTAGACATCCGCCAGGATCGTGCGGATCGCGCCGGCATTGTCGTCGAAATTCCTGAGCCACAGCCGTGCCGTGTCGCGGTAATGTGTGCCGCTCCAGCGCCAATCCTGCTCAACGCGCAGCACATCGCTGAACTGGCGAATGAAATCGTGGCTGGGCATGATGCCGCCGGTGAAGAAATGCTGGGCGATCCAGTCGGTCTTGTCGTTTCGGTCGAACCGGTAGGGCGCCTGGCTGTGGGTGAAGACGTGCATGAAGAAACGGCCGTCTTCGGCAAGCCACGAGCGGACGCGCTCGAGCAACCGCCGCCAGTTCACCATGTGCTCGAACATCTCCACCGAGACGATGCGGTCGAAGCGGCGGTCCGGCGTGAAGGCGTTCATGTCCGCCGTCAGGACCGTGAGATTGACGAGACCTTCGGCCCACGCCCGGCCTTCAATGAAGGCGCGCTGCGAGTGCGAATTGGAGACGGCGGTGATCTGCGCGGCCGGATAATGCCGTGCCATCCATAAGGACAAGGAGCCCCAGCCGCAGCCGAGTTCGAGAATGGATTGTCCGTCGGCAAGACCGGCATGAGCGGCGGTCTCCGCCAGCGCCTGCTCCTCGGCGATAGCCAGATCGTCGGCAGCGGATTTGAACAGGCAGCACGAATATTTGCGTTGCGGGCCCAGCACGAGGTCGAAGAACCCGGCCGGCACTTCGTAGTGCTGCGCATTGGCGTCTTCGACATGCTCGGCGATCGGCAGCGCGGCGGTCAGGCGCGCGAAGTTGCGATTGGCGGCGCTGCCCTGGCTCGCCAGCTTGCGATGGGTGCGGCCGCACAGCGCCGCGATACCAAGCCGGACCAGCGGATCGGGGATCGGGGCCGACTCGACGAATTGCGTCGCCAGCGTGATGGCGTTCATGATCGTCTCCCGGGCGGCAACGGAAAGAAAGCGCTGGTGCGCGCCTGATAGTCGCGGAAGGCCTGCCCGCGCGTGCGCAGCATGTGCGCCTCCAGCGGCGGAATGCCGGAGACATGGACCAGCAGCCAGTACATGCAGGCCGGCGCCAGAAGCGACAGCCAGCCCAAGCCGTAGCCTCCATCAAGACTGATCGCGAGGAGTGGATAGGCTAGCCAGCCAAGCCATTCGAAGAAATAGTTGGGATGGCGTGACCACGACCATAATCCTGCGTCGCAGACACGGCCTTTGTTCTGCGGATCGGATTTGAATGCGTGCAACTGCCGATCGGCAACGCCTTCGCCGATGATGGCGACGGCCAGCACGATGATCGCGACGATATCTTGAACGCGGAGCAGCGGGGCAGGATTATGCGCGGCGAGGAACACGGCCAGCACCAGCGGGATTGTCACCCATGCCTGCTTCTGCAACAGCCAAAACATCTGGCGCCGCGCGTCGCTACCCCAGTTGCGCGTCATCTCGGCATAGCGTGGATCATCGGTCATGCGGCTGCTACGCGAGGCGATGTGGAGGCCAAGGCGGGCAGCCCACACGGCGATCATCGCGGCCACGACAATTTGGCGCGATCCGATGGCTTCAAATGGCGCCAGCGCGCTCACAAATCCGACAGCGCCGAGGCCGAAGGTCCAGATCGTATCGACCCAGCCGGAATTGCCAGTGCGTTGCTGCACCAGCCAGGCGCCGGCCATGATCACGGACAAAGCGATGGCGCTCGATAAAAGCGCAAGGAAGAACTGGGCCACCGTCATGACTATCGGACCCCAGCGGGATTGCGGATGAAGTCCGACACGTCGGCGAGAACGGGCGCAAGGAAACGCAGCGCGGGTGCAAACGCGCCGACAAGACTGAGGTGTCCGACCTTTGGGTAGTGTAACTCCTTCACCCGGTTGCGGTGGCCGCGAATGTGCGCGGCGAGGCGCTTGGTATTGCCAGGGCTGACCACGCTGTCCTTGCGCGGCGCGACGAGGAGGGCCGGTGGAGCGCCATGGGTCACGTAACGGATCGGCTGGGTATCGATGCGGTCGGCGCCGCCGAATATGGTCTGGAGGATCGGGTCGACGACGGGGAGAAAGTCGTAAGGGCCTGCGAGACCGGCAAGGCCGGCGATATCTGTCGACGGATGCAGATCGACACCGCCCAGCCAGCGCTTGTCGAAGGTCAACATCGCCGCGATATAGGCCCCGGCCGAGTGGCCCATGACAACAAGGTGGCGCGGATTGCCGCCCCATCGGTCGGCATTGTTCCGCGCGAAATGCACCGCTTGCGCGGCGTCCGCGAGGAAGTCTGGAAAGCGCCCCTGCGGATAGACCCGATAATCGGGGATGATTGTCACAAAGCCCTGGCTTGCGAGCGAGGCGCCGACAAAGCGGTAGGTCTCGCGCGCACCGCTCTGCCAGCTGCCGCCATAAAAGAAAACCACCAGCGGCGCCGGCGGGCCGGAGCGCGATATAGGCATATATACATCGAGCAGACCGCGCGGGCCCGGCTGATACGGAATGTCCGCATGGAGCTGCCACCCGTCACGTGGCTGCAGCGCATTGAGAATGCCGGCGGCCGAGACCCTCCGCGTCATGCAACGGTGGACCAGGCCGCTCGAACTCGACCCCGATGCTGAGTTGATCGCGGGCGATGCCAATACGCGCCTCTTACAACCGGACGAATGGATTGAGCAGCGCGCCGACAATGCCGCTGAGCTTGAGCCGGCCTTCGAGCGCGACCAGACAGATGCAGGTCTCTCCCTTGCCGACAACAGGACGGTGCTCGGTGTCGTCGTCGGCTTCCTCGAAGTCGCCTGCGAAAAAGTCGCCGCCTTCGTGGTGGAAGGAACCGACGAGAATGGAGGTCAGCTCGCTGCCTTCATGCGTATGCTGCGGCAGCCGCGTACCCGGTGTGGCTTTCAGAAGGAAGACGCGCACCTTGTCGGACTCAGGCAACAGGATCGGACGCATTTCCACGCCCGGTCCGACCCAACGCCAGCGCCCCATCTCGTAAGGCTTGAGGCAAGCGGGCATGCCCGGTTCATCGGACGCCGGTACAGCGGCCGTCGCGGCGCGAGCAGGGGACACGCGCTCGATCCGCGCCATGGTGTGCGCCAGCGCGTCCGGTGACATCGGCATCGGCGTCAGATCCTCGAGCATGACCCCGGCGACCTGCTCGACGCCGCGCACGAAGCTGCGGCACGCGGCGCAGCGTTCGAGGTGACTGGCGACGACGAGCCGCCGGCCGAGATCAAGCGTTCCCGCGGCATAAGCGGCCAGTGCTTCGTCGGAAGGATGATGCTGGATCGTCATGACAGATCACCCACGAGATCCCGCAGCTTCGCCATCGCGATCCTGATGCGGGATTTCACAGTGCCCAATGGGATGCCGAGCGTCTGCGCAATCTCGGCATGCGGTTGGTCCTCGAAGAAAGACAGTTCGATCACCTTGATCTGCTCGGGCGGCAGTTGCCGCAATGCTTGTCTTACGCGTTCGCCGCGCTCGGCGTCCGACATGGTCTCATCAGGCGCCGCCGCCTCATCGATCGTGTCGGGCATGTCGTCGCCGACGGACACGTCGCGCCACTGCTTACGGAAACGATCGGTCCGTAGATTGCGAGCGATCGTAAAAATCCAAGTCGCGGCGCTGGCCCGCGTCGCGTCGAAGGTGTCGGCCTTGCGCCAAAGCGTGAGCAGAGCCTCCTGCGCCAGTTCGTCCGCCTGAGCCTCGTCGGTACCGGCCCTCACCAGATAGGCCTTGATGCGCGGCGCGAAGTGATCGAACAGCGCCGCGAAGGCCGCACGATCTTGGTGTCGGGCGACAGCCACGATCATCTGTGAAAAATCGAGCTCCGCCAACGCCTTGTCGTCCATCGCCATACGCTTGATCCGCACCGCCGGCGGCCGCCGCGACGATGCCAGTTGCCCGAGCGAGGGGGCCATGAAAGGAGCAAGCCGATGGGCGCGCATACCGCCAATACGGCCGGATCCTCACTTTGGATCACGCCCAGCCGGTGATCCAACGCCGCTTTTATCGCGTATTCCATCGGCACGCAGCCCGGATCCCAGTGGCGGCGAAGCGAGGATGGGAAGCGCCATGTCCGCCGGACCGCGACTGAAGATTGCCGTGATAGGAACCGGTATATCGGGCTTGTCCGCCGCGTGGCTGTTGCAGCGGCGCCACGACGTTACGGTTTACGAGCGGGCGCCGCGGCTGGGCGGACACTCGAATACCGTGGACGTTGAACTTGGTGATCGCGCCGTTTCCGTCGATACCGGTTTCATCGTCTACAACCCGCCGAACTATCCGAATCTGACGGCGATGTTCGATTATCTCGGCGTGCCGACCAAGCCGTCCGATATGTCCTTTGGCGTCTCGCTCAATGGCGGCGACCTCGAATATTCCGGCAGCGATCTTTCTGGCCTGTTCGCGCAGAAGCGCAACCTGCTGCGGCCGCGCTTCCTGTCGATGCTGCGCGATTTGTTGCGCTTCTATCGGGAGGCACCGGGGGCGGCGGCCGCCCTGGACGATCCCGCAATCACGCTCGGCGATTATCTGCGGCAGGGTGGCTATGGCGACGCCTTCTGCCGCGATCATCTGCTGCCGATGGCGGCGGCGATCTGGTCGGCACCGCCGGAGAAAATGCTCGACTATCCGGCCGCTGCCTTCATTCGCTTCCACGCCAATCATGGCCTGCTGCAGATCGCCGACCGGCCCGAATGGCGCACCGTGGATGGCGGAGCCAAGGTTTATGTCGAAAAACTCATCGCGGCCTTTGTCGATCGCATCCGGCTCGATTGCGGCGCCGTGTCGGTGCGCCGCACCCCCGATGGCGCTGTCGTGTGTGATGGAGCCGGCCATGTCGAGCATTTCGATCATGTCGTGTTGGCGAGCCATGCGGATCAATCGCTGGCGCTGCTCGAGGACGCCGATGACCTGGAACGCAGCATCCTGGGCGCGTTCCGTTACAGCCATAATCTGGCGGTACTGCACACCGATACGCGCTTCATGCCGAGGCGCCGCGCTGCCTGGTCGAGCTGGAATTTCATCGGCGACCGTGACGCCGATGCCGGTGTCTGTGTGACCTACTGGATGAACCGGCTGCAGTCGATCGCCGGCGCGCCGGACATGTTCGTCACGCTCAATCCGCCGGAGCCGCCGCACGCCGGTACGCTGCTCCACAGCGAGGTCTACGAGCATCCGATGTTCGATGCGCAGGCGATACGCGCGCAATCCGAGCTGTGGTCGCTGCAGGGGCGAGGGAATACCTGGTTCTGTGGCGCCTATTTCGGCGCGGGTTTCCACGAGGACGGATTGCAGGCCGGTCTCGCAGTGGCGGAAGCGCTGAGCGGCGTGCGCCGGCCGTGGCGCGTTGCCAACGAATCCGGCCGGATCCATATTCCGCGGCCAGCCGCCCGTGCGGTCTCGGAGATGGCCTGATGGCAGGCCCGGACAAGTTGCAGTCGGCGCTCTATGTGGGTTCCGTGATGCACCGGCGCCTGTCGCCGCGTAGGCACTGCCTGCGTTATCGCGCCTTCTGGATGCTGATCGATCTCGACGAGGCTGGCGATCTCGATCGTCGTCTGTCGCTGTTCTCGCGCAATCGCTTCAATCTTTTCAGCTTCCGCGACACGGACCACGGCGACCGTCAATCTGCATCGCTGCGCGGTTATGTCGATCGCGTTCTCGCCGAACACGGCATCGACTGCAATGGCGGCCGTATTACGCTGCTGTGCATGCCGCGCATTTTCGGCTATGTCTTCAACCCACTGAGTATCTACTTCTGCCATCGCGCTGACGGTTCACTGGCGGCGCTGCTCTACGAAGTGCGCAACACTTTCGGCCAGATGCACAGCTATCTGCTGCCGGTATCCGGTGACGTTTCCATGGTGCATCAGCATTGCGCCAAGGAGTTCTATGTCTCGCCGTTCCTCGACATGGACATGACCTATGATTTTCGTGTCGCGCCGCCGGGCGAGCGCGTCTCGGTGGTGGTGGCCGCCGCCGGTAAACGCGGCGCCGTGCTGGTCGCTTGCCTGACGGGCGAGCGGCGAGCGCTGACCGACCGGGCGCTGGCGGCGGTTTTTCTCAGTCTGCCCTTGATGACGGTCAAAGTGATGGTTGCCATTCACTGGGAAGCTTTGAAAATCTGGTGGAAGGGCATGCGTCTTTATCCGCGGCCGCCCGCGCCGCGCCATGCGGTGACGGCCGGGGCTGCAACGACGAGCGGGGATACGCGATGAGTTCTTTCGACGCCATCGACGAAACGATCACCGCGCCACGCCTTGCCGCACGTTTCATCCGTTCGCTGGTACCGCAGCCTTGCTTCGGCTCGCTGAAGGTCATTATGCCGGCGGGCCAGCGCATCGAGTTGCGGGGCCCGCTCGCCGGGCCGGAAGCGGTTCTGGTCGTCAAACGTTGGCGCGCACTATGGAAACTGCTGCGTGGCGGCGAAATCGGCTTCGCCGAAGCCTTCATCGAAGGCGACTGGACGACGCCCGATCTGACGCAACTTCTCGAATGGGCGCTGCGCAATGAGAAGGCATCCGGCGTCTATCGCGGGCATGTCGGGGCGAGGTTGATGCGGCGCCTCGCGCACGGCCTGCGCGCCAACACGAAACGCGGCAGCCGCCGCAACATCGCCGCGCATTACGACCTCGGCAATGATTTCTACAAGCTGTGGCTTGATCCCAGCATGAGCTATTCGTCGGCGGTGTATGCAAACCCAGACGAGACGCTGGAGCAGGCGCAGCAGCGCAAGCTCGACCGAATCGTCGCATTGCTCGACAATCCCGACGACAAGGGCGTGCTCGAGATCGGCTTCGGCTGGGGCGGCGTCCTGGAGCGGCTGGCCGGCAACCATAATTGCCGTATGACCGGGTTGACGCTGTCGACCGAGCAGTTGTCATTCTCGGGCGCTCGGCTCGGCAAGCTGGACTTGTCCGCTGACCTGCGTCTGCAGGATTACCGCGATGTCGAAGGGAAATTCGATCGCATTGTCTCGATCGAAATGCTGGAGGCGGTCGGCGAGAAATATTGGCCGGTCTACTTCCGCAAGCTGCGCGCCTGCTTGAAGCCTGGTGGCACCTGCGTCTTGCAAGTCATCACCATCGACGAAGCCCGCTTTGCCGACTATCGGGCCCATCCGGACTTCATCCAGGCCTACGTTTTCCCCGGCGGCATGCTGCCAACCAAAACCGCGGTGCGCGAGTCGGCCATCGCAGCCGGCTTCACGCTCGGCGCCGAGGAGGCATTCGGTCAGTCCTATGCGCTGACACTGCGCGAATGGCGCAAGCGTTTCCTGGACAAGGCGAGCGACGTTTCAGCGCTCGGTCTCGACAGCCGTTTCAGGCGCATGTGGGAGTACTACCTCGCCTATTGCGAGGCGGGATTTCTTTGCGGCTCGGTCGATGTCAGCCTGATTCAGCTCAAGGGTTGAACGACGCCCTTGATCTGTTCCAGCAGGAACATGTGACTTTTTGGAATCATTGGCCGCGCATGGTCGCCTGTGTCTACAGTCTCGGCGCGAGTATTGCCGCGGCCCTGGGGCGGGCGAGGTAGGCCGTCCCTATAACGCCGCGACCCATTTTCCAACCAGCGTTTGATAGTCGTTTACTTCAGTAGAAACCATCGCGTTGTTTCGCAGCGCCGTGACCGATCGAACCAGTTTTTCTCCGGGCCTCGCTGACAACGACAGGACAGGTGTCAGTGCGCAAAGCCAGACGACACTGGCGGTGAGCCCACAGTCCGCCAATCCCGGTTGCGCGCCGAGCGCGTAGGGGCCCTCATTATCGAGCGCCGCTTCGAACAGATTGAGCGCCGCTGTGATCCGCTCATCGGCCGTAGCGAGCGCCTTCGTATCGCGCGTCGCAGCTTTTGCGGCGGGAAACAGGGACCGGATATGCGGTTCGAGACGCATGTCGCACCAGCGCGACAACATACGCGTTCGAGCCCGTAGCCTCGGCTCGGACGGAAGCAATGGCGCACCAGCATGAATGTCGTCGAGATATTCGACGATGGCATCGGATTCCGCGAGTACAAAATCGGCGTCGACGAGTGCGGGAATGGTGCCGGCTGGATTGATGGCGCGGAATTCCGCCGAGCAATACGTGCCGCCCGGAGGTGCTCGTCGCTCAACGGTCGTGCGCTTGAGGGCGATGGCCAGGCGGAGCTTGAAGCTGTAAAGTGATACTGGAAGTTCGTAAATGAACATGTCGAGAAGCCCGGTTATGCGCCTTGAATTGATGACGTCGTCAGCCGTGAAGTCCTATCTTAGCAAACGTACCGGGATCGTCATTCCGATCGGCACCACTGAACAGCATGGTCCGGACGGCCTTATCGGCACCGATTTCCTGTGTCCCGAAGCCATCGCGCGCCGCTTCGGGGCACGCTCCGGTACGCTGATCGCACCGACGATGGCCTACGGGATGTCCCAGTTTCAACTGGGCTTCGCCGGCAGCGTTTCGCTGCGGCCGTCGACGCTCGCTGCCATGACGCAGGACATCGTTGCGTCGTTCGCCGTGACCGGCTTTACGCGCATCTATTTCCTGAATGGTCACGGCGGCAACCTTGCGCCCTTACGTTGCGGCATTCATGAGTTCTATGCTGCCCGGTCGATGGCAGGCGGCACAGAGCCGGCGCCGGTGCACTGCCGTGTCAGGAGCTGGTGGGAGCTGTCCGCAGCCGACAAGCTCCGCAGGGAGCTGTACGGCAGCAGTGAAGGCTCGCATGCGACGCCGTCCGAGGTCGCGGTAACGATGGCGGCGTATCCCGATGCAATCAGGCCATTCGTCCGCCCCGCGCCACCACCGGTGGCGGACACGATCATTCA
The DNA here is from genome assembly GCA_035556455.1 of Pseudolabrys sp. Taxonomy (GTDB): domain Bacteria; phylum Pseudomonadota; class Alphaproteobacteria; order Rhizobiales; family Xanthobacteraceae; genus Pseudolabrys. The sequence continues at coordinate 34,016 of DATMEX010000066.1, read as the reverse complement.
TGCCGGCGACAACTATTTCGACGCCGCCGATTTCTGCCAACGCTACGCCGACGGCCGCGTTGCCTCCGACTCTGCCCTGGCCACACCCGAGGCCGGGCAGCGACTTTTGGATGCTGCGGTGGACAGTCTCGCCGAAGACTTCGAAGCCTTCTGCGCGTCGGCTTGATCCGCGCCTCAACGCTTCTGTTCTCCCGCGGCGAGCGCCGCTTCCAGCCTGCGGACAAGATAAGACACCGCAACGATGAGAACGAGATACTCGATCACGAGCAGCGTGTAGATTTCGAGTGGCCGGTACTCGATCAAAGTCAGCTCGTTGGCGCGCCGTGTCAGTTCCTGATAACCGACCACTGAAATCAAAGACGACATCTTCAGCACATATACGAATTGATTTCCCAGCGCCGGAAGGATGCGCCGAATGGCTTGCGGCAGGATAACCAGCCGCATCAGTTGCCAGTTCTTCAGACCGAGTGAGCGGCCTGCTTCCCACTGGCCGGCGTGAATGGACTGGATGCCGGCACGGAAAATTTCCGCTTCAAAGGCCGAGTCCGATAGCGCCAGCGAGATGACGCCGGCGGCAAAAACGCCGAACTGGATGCCGGCAACCACCGGCAGACCGTAATAAACCCACAGCAGCAACACGAGCAGCGGAATGGACCGAAAGATTTCGACATAGATGCGGTTGGCATGTCGCAGGTAGGGCCACTTCGACAGCCCGGCTATCGCGACGGCAATGCCGACCACGACGGCGATTGCAATCGAGACGACCGAAATTGAAATCGTCGCCCATAGTCCGTCGGCGAGAAAGAGGAGGTTCGCGATACCCCGCGCATCGAATGGCGAGACGACGTGCCAGCCCCAAGTGTAATTCGAGGATACGCAACCCGACAGCATGAGGGCTGCGAGCGGAATAAGCGCCGCCCGCAGCCCAAATCGTGTGAAATTCGTCATCAGCCCTGTGGCAACCATTTGGTTTCGAGTTCGGCGAAGAAGCCCTCGATCTTCTTCAGCGTCACCCAGGTGTTGAGATAATTGAGCCATGTCACGTCGTCCTGGGCGAGGACATAGCCGAAAGGACGCTTGTTGCGCATCTGTGATCCGTCGATCGTGATCGCAAGCTGTTCATAACGCTTGATCAGCGTCGACGCTTCGACATTGCTGGTGATCGTCACGTCGGCGCGGTTTGCCAGCACTTCCTGGAAGCCGAGAGCGGGGGCCTGCACGGCCTGAATGGTCGCCTTGGGGAAATGCACCTTGGCCTGCTCGTGGAACACGGTGCCGAGGGTAACGGCGACCCTTACTCCGGGGTCGTTGATCGATTCCCAGGTCTTGAACTTGCCGGCGTTGGTCTTGAGCGCCAGCGGCACGGTGCCGGCCTCGATATAGGGAACGGTGAAGGCCGCGGTTTTTGCACGCGCCATGTTTACCGATGAGCCGCCGACGAAGATGTCGTAGCGGTTGGCAGCGATGCCAGCGACGAGCGAGGCCCAGTCGGTGGCGACCCATTCGATCTTCACGCCGAGATCCTTGGCGAGCTGCGTGGCCGCATCGATGTCGAAGCCCTTGTACTCATTCGATCCGGTGTCGCGGAACGACATCGGATTGAAGTCACCGGTGGTGCCGACGCGCACCGAGCCGCGCGCCAGAATTTGCGCCAGCCGGGAGCCGCCGGCGGGCGCGGTCTGCGCCTTGGCTGCCGTGCCGGCTATGGCGGCGACCGCGCTGGCCGCAACGATAGTTTTCGCAAGATCTCGACGCCTGAACATGGAACTGCCTCCTGTTGAACTGTGAATTGTAGTAGCCGATTTCATTTGCGCCGTTCCGCCTGGACAGACAGGAAGCGGACGCGAGGCGTCAGAACCTCCTGAATGCCGTAGCACTGCTCGGCGTCGAAGCTCAGTGAATCGCCGGCGGAAATCTGAAACCGGCGCTCGCCATGCCGGTAGATGGCTTTGCCTTCGAGGACGTAGATCGTAACGCAACCGCTGCCGACATAAGTCGGCGGCGTGGCCTTGCGATGCCGTTTGACGGTGATGAGATGGCTTTCGAATTGCAAATCGGCCCGGCGGTGAAAGCCGAGCACGACGTATTCGTGCGCATGCGCGCCAAGCTGGCGGACCGATTTGAGTCCGGCGCCTTTGCGGACATGCGTGACGTCGGTGACGGTCGATCCCGTATCCTGGAAAAACACGCTCATCGGCACGTTCATGGCCATCGCGAGGCTTTGGACAACACCGAGCGAGGGCAGCACCTTGCCTTTCTCGATGCGCGAAATCATGGCGGCGGAAACGCCGGCCCGCTTGGCGAGGTCGCTTGCGGTCAACCCCTGCTGGCGGCGCAGGGAAAAAATAGCCTTCCCGACCGCCGAGTTGAGCTGTTCGCGCGCCGCCTTCCGACGCGCCGGATGCTTGGCACGACTATCTTTGGCCGCGGCGTTGGCTGTGCCGGTGGCCGACCTGGCAGCCGACTTGGCAGCGGCTTTGCGTGCAGCCGGGCCATTTTTTCTGGCGGTGCTCACAGGCCGATCTCATTTTGCGGGTTCGCGAACAGTGCCGCTAGTTCCGCGTTGCGGGCGAGAATGTCACGGCCTTCCGGAAATCGTTCCGGGTAGAGCCTGCCGTTCTCCCAGACGGGCACATCGTCGATGGCTATCGTTGGGTCGACGACATTCCAGCAAATCTCGCCGGGCGCAAACGCCCCGCAGGTGTGGAAATGCAAAAGACGCGGGTTGCCGAATGCCGACCCGCTCCAGCGCTCCAAATTTTCGAAAGCGCTGCCTTCGTAAACGCATCCTGGATGAATGCCGGCGTGCCAGGAATGAACGAAATCGCGCTCGATGCCAAAGCGGCCCGCGACGAACTCGTAGTGCGCTGTCACGCGGCGTACGGCGTCTCCGGGACCGTCCCAGTCAACGACGCGATTGCCTTCGACCTTTGCGAACACTGGCTCAGCCAGTTTCACACCATATGGCTCGTAGTAACGCGAACCGGTGCCCGCAAGGCAGTGCATGACGGCGACCTTGCCCGAGAAGTTCTGACACGGAACCGGCGAGAATACGGAGATCGGGAAACGCTTGACGGTGACGTCCGAAGACTGAGCCTCTTGCCGTTCGACGGATCCTGCGAAGTCGGTGCCTAGCGGGCAGGTGATGCGAATATGGCGTGCGACACCAACGAGACGGTCGAGGGCGTGCTTCAGGTCGAAAAGGTCGCCATAGCAGGCGCCCGCAAAAGGCGATGCCAGCGCCTTCCGGTCGAGCACATAGCTCACGATTGGCTTTGCGTCATTCGGCATCGCCGTGAAGCGAAGCTGGTCACCGACGCGCGCCAGAAACAGGATGTGATCGGACGTCCGCAGCGCATCTTCTAGGTGCGCGGGCATTGCGTCGATCTCGGGTGAGAAGGGTGTTTGCCGCCGCTCGACCTGGAGGCCGGCCCGCCTCGCGCACTCGGCAATGATCTCGCCGAGGCCATCGTCGTAGTATCCCAGCGCGGGATCTTCCTCGACGATAATCAGCCGTTCGCCGCTCTGCGCCTGCGCGCATGCGCCGAGCAGATTGCGCGCTCCGCGCTCAATGTCGGGCGAAATCATCATCGAACCGGAGTCACATGTTTCCTGACGCATCAAGGTACTTGGGCCGTACTTTACTGTCGATCAAAAAATATATATCCATGCAAGCCCGGTCCGGGGAATGAACTCGTGAAATGCCCATTGTATGGGCAATATCCTTGGCGTTTCGATGCGTGAGAGAGCAAATGTATCTTCGGAATTGTTGGTACGTCGCCGGCTGGTCGCGCGACATCGATGCATCCCTCAAACCGGTGACGATGCTCGGTGAAAAAATTGTTCTCTATCGCGCGGTACACGGGAGCATCGTTGCTCTGGAGGATGCGTGTCCGCATCGCAAACTTCCTCTTTCAAAGGGCATGTTGAAGGACGACCGAATCGTTTGCGGCTATCACGGCCTCACATTCGACGGCACGGGCGCCTGCGTCGCGGCGCCGACGCAGGGGCGCATTCCGACTGCGGCAAAGGTGCGCGGTTATCCAGCGGCGGAGCGTTATGGTTTCGTCTGGCTGTGGATGGGCGATGCCGCGAAGGCTGATCCGGCGCTGATCCTAGACATTCCGAACTATGAGGCCCCGTCCTGGGGCCGCACCGCAGGCGGCGACATGACGATTGCCTGCAACTATTTGTATGTCGTGGACAACCTGCTGGACCCGTCGCATGTCGCATGGGTCCACCTGACGTCTTTCGCCGGCGCCAAGACGGACGACACGCCGCTGAGCACGAAAAAGGTCGAAGATGGGATCGTTGTATCGCGCTGGATGATGGACACCACGCCGCCCAACTATTACGCCAAGCTTGTCAAATTCAACGGCAACGCCGATCGCTTGCAGCATTACGAATGCCGCATTCCGTCGATTGCGATCAACAAGTCGATCTATTCGCCTGCGGGCACAGGCGGCCCCGACAAGCCACTGAACGAACGCAGCTATGTCAACATCTCGTACAATTTCATCACGCCAATCGACGAATCCAACAGTCACTATTATTGGTTTCAGCACCGTAATACCGATCCGGCCGACGAGCGAATTTCCGAAGCCATGAATGCCGGCGCGCGGATGGCCTTCATCGAAGACAAGGATGTACTCGAGGCAGTGCAGATCGGCATGGCGACGCGGAAGACGCCAAATATCGATCTCGGTATCGACGCCGGCGCCTTGCAGTTTCGCAAGTTGCTCAACACGCGCATGGCGGCCGAGCAGGTAAGCTGACGCGATGTCGGAGGGCAAGGCGCATCGGCCGCGCGTTACGTTTTCGGTCAGCAATCGGACGGTCGAGTGGGACGGTTCGTTCGACAATCTGCTTGAATTCGCCGAAGGGCAGGGGCTTAAGCCGCCATATTCCTGTCGCTCCGGCATTTGTAACGGTTGCATGCGCGATATCGTCGGCGAGGTGACTTATGTCGATCGACCGTTACGGATGCCGCCGTCGGGTTGTGCGCTGATCTGTTGCAGCGTTCCGAAGGGCGATATCTCGCTCGATCTTTGAGAATGAGGCGGGGCCATGAGTGCCGTTCGCGCGATCGACATGCATTCGCATTATTACGGCGGTCTGGTCGAGGACCTGATTGGCCGTGGAGAGCGTCCCCATGTCACGCGGGCCGCTGACGGGACCATGACGCTTCACGCCATGACGGCGTCGACCGTCATCAAGCCTGGCTATGTCAATCTCGACGCGCGTCTTGATTTCATGAACGCGCGGGGTATTTCGTCACAGTTGCTGACGTTTCCCGGGGCGCTGGGCGTCGATGTCATCCCCGGACAGGCCGTTTTCGATGCCATCGTCAGTTTCAATACCAGGTTGGCCGCGATCTGCCGCCCGAGCGACGGTCGTTTTCACGGCCTTGCCGGACTGCCGCTCGCCGACACGGCTTCGGCGGTGAATGAGATGCGGCGCGTGCGGCGCGAACTGCGGCTCGCGGGCGCCATTCTGCCGGGCAATTACTTTCTCTCGATCGACAATGTGCGAAAGCTCGAGCCGATTTTCGAGGCTGCCAACGATGAGCGCGCACTGATGATGATCCACCCGGGACTCATGGTCGGGGAGGCGCCGCCGGCCGCCTATGCCGACAATAATGTGCAGCGGTCGTCATCGCTGGCGTTGCAGGCGTCGCTGTCACAAATGGGATTGACGGTTGTGGTTGAGCGTCTCGTCGAGCGCTTCCCGAACATCATATTCCAACTCGTCAACCTTGGTGGCACGTTGCCGTTCATCGTCGAGCGTATGGAGGCTGTGGCGTTGTCGCGCGAGCCGTTTACGCCGTTTCCGCGCGCCGCTCTGCGCGGCATGATCTATGATTGCGCCTCGCTCGGGCCGCGTGCCCTGGAACTTGCCGTGAAGGTGTTCGGTGCGGACAGGATCATGATCGGCACCGACTACCCTATTTTCTCGCCCGATGTTGTTCGTGAAGCTGTCGAAGTCGCCAATCTGACCGAGGCAGACCGCAGCAGAATTCTTCACGGCACGGCGTCCGAGGCGTTTGGACGCGTTTACGGATAGGCACGGGCGCGAAATCTGATTGGGCCATTTGGCCTCAGGGCCGATGGCGCTGTTTTTCCTTCTTCTTCTTGAATTTGGGCCGCTTGAACTCGCCCTTCTTGAACTCGGACTTTTTATCCGGCTTGTCGAAGCGTTTTTCCTCGCGTTCGCGCTTTTCGACTGACGCCAGATGCTCCTGCTGCCGTTTCTTGAAATGCGGCTTTGTGGCGTTTCTGTCGGCTTTCTTCTCCAGCGCGCCGCGGTCGCTATCCCTCGATGTCGGGGTGCCGCCGCCCTGCGGTCCCTGCGGCAGCGCTTCGATACGGATATTTTCTTCCGCATCGGGCGCCTGGACCTTGGCGGCGAACTTTTCCGCCACGTTGCCGGATATCTCGAACTCGGTGACGGTGTCGTAAATCTTGATCGCGCCGATGTCGCCCTTGGAAATGCCGCCGCGGCGGCAGATCATCGGCAGCAACCAGCGTGCTTCGGCGTTCTTGCGGCGACCGATGCCGGCTTTGAACCAGACGCTGCCGCCTTCCATGGGACGGCGCAAAGCGCCGCGCTTGCCGGTGTCGCGCAGGCCGGCCTCGTCGCCGGCCGGGAAGTTACGGTCGCGCGAGCGATGCCGCTCGTTGCGATCATCGCGGAAGCGGCTGTCCCTGTCCGGCCCGGGATCGAGGACGTCTTCCGGCGAGGGCAGGCGCGCGCGATAAAGCCGCGCCAAAGCCGATGCGATTTCCTCGGCGGATTTTTCGGCGAGCAGGATGCGCGCCAGAGCCAGATCGTCTTCGCTCGGAGGTTCGGTGAATACCTCATCCTGCATCATGCGCTGCTGATCGAGCTTGCGGATCTCATCGGCCTGCGGCGCGGCGGCCCAGATCGCATTGACGCCGGCTTGCCTGAAGAACATTTCGGCGCGGCGGCGCCGCGAATTCGGCACCAGCAGGACGCTGACGCCTTTCTTGCCGGCGCGGCCGGTGCGGCCCGACCGGTGCTGCATCACTTCCGGATCGTTCGGCAGTTCGGCATGGATGACGAGACTGAGGCCAGGCAGATCGATGCCGCGGGCGGCGACGTCGGTCGCGACGCAGACACGGGCGCGGCCATCGCGCAGGGATTGCAGCGCGGTGGTGCGTTCGTTTTGCGTCAGTTCGCCGGACAGGGCGACCACGAGAAATCCGCGCTCCAGCAGCGCGGCTTGCAGGTGCTTGACGGCGTTGCGCGTATTGCAGAACACGAGTGTGCTCGGCGCTTCATAAAAGCGCAGGATGTTGACCACGGCGTGTTCGGTTTCGTGCGCGGCCACGCGAATGGCGCGATATTCGATGTCGGCGTGACCGGACTCGTCGCCAAGGACTTCGACGCGAAACGCGTCCTTTTGATATTGCTTCGCCAGCGCGACAATGCCGCGCGGCAAGGTGGCCGAGAACAGCAGGGTGCGCCGCTCCGCGGGCGTCGCTTCGAGAAGAAGCTCCATGTCCTCGCGAAAACCGAGATTGAGCATCTCGTCGGCCTCGTCGAGCACGATGGCCTTCAATTCGGACAGATCGAGGCGGTTGCGCCGCAGGTGATCGCACAGGCGGCCAGGCGTGCCGACGACGATGTGCGCGCCGTCCGTGAGCTCGCGCTGTTCGCGGCGCGGGTCCATGCCGCCGACGCAGGATACGACGCGCGCGCCGCAATACTGGTACAGCCAGGTCAACTCGCGTTGGACCTGGATCGCCAGCTCGCGGGTCGGCGCCACGATCAGCGCCAGAGGTTTGCCGGCTCGTGCGAAGCGCTCGGCGCCGTCCAGAAGATCGGCGGCGATCGCGAGGCCATAGGCGACGGTCTTGCCGGAGCCGGTCTGCGCCGAAACCAGCAAATCGCGGCCGGCGGCACCCTCGGCCAGGACGGCTTTCTGGACGGGAGTCGGCTCGGCATAGTTCCGCTCCGCCAGGGCGCGGGCGATTGCGGGGACTTGGGACATAAAGCTCATAGGACCGGTTCTTCAGATTCGCGCACGAAAACGGGAGCGCGGCGGGGTCTAGCCCGCGGTCCTGTCAAAGCGTCGGCATGGGAACGTGCCGTCTATTCCTTTAGGCTTCCGCCGTAAAGGGCGGCTGTGCCCGGGGCCTGAATGGTCGCCGCGCCGCGCCGGCGCCACCACGGCCGGCCGCCTTCAGATCGAATAGCCTATGGCTATGGCTGTTTTTAATAGATATAATCTATCGACACATCGGAGTTGGGTTCTTGATCCCATGATCCGATAACTGCCCCTATTGCCGCCGGCATGTGATCGCGCGGTGGCAAATGAAAAAGCAGCAGGACTGGAATGCGGACATCGCGTCCGAGCTGATCGCGGGGCGCAAAGGGCAGGAGGGCTCCCTCCTGCCGATGCTGCACGATCTGCAGGAGGCCTTCGGCTATATCCCCGAGCCGGTCGAGCCGATGATCGCCGAGGCGCTCAATATCTCGCGCGCCGAGGTGCACGGCGTCGTCACCTTCTATCACGACTTCCGTCATGAACCGGCCGGCCGCCATGTGCTCAAGCTGTGCCAGGCCGAAGCCTGCCAGGCGACCGGCTGCGATGCGCTCGCGGCGCGCGCCGAGGAGAAGCTCGGCGTTGCCATGGGCGAGACCTCGGCCGACGGCCGCGTCACCCTGGAGCCGATCTATTGCCTCGGCCTCTGCTCGGTGTCGCCGGCGGCGATGCTCAATGGCCGCATTGTCGCGCGGCTCGATGAGACCAAGCTCGATGCGCTGCTCGCGGAGGCTTCGCGATGACCGCGCCGATCAATTGCCTGAGAATTTTCGTGCCGGGCGATGCCGCGGCCGTGGCTTGCGGCGCCGATGAGATCGCGACGGCGATCCGCGAGCTGGCGGCGCAGAAGAATGTGCCCGTGCAGGTGATCCGCAACGGCTCGCGCGGCATGCATTGGCTCGAACCCATGGTCGAGATTGAGACCGACGGCGGCCGCATCGCCTATGGTCCGGTCGAGCTTGGCGATACGCAAAGCGTGTTCGAAGCCATGCTCGCGGAGGGCGGCGCGCACAAACTGCGCGTCGGCAAGCCCGAAGACCATCCCTTCATGAAAAAGCAGACGCGGCTCACTTTCGCCCGCTGCGGCATCGTCGATCCGCGCTCGCTGGAGGATTACTGCGCCCATGGCGGCTATCGCGGTCTCGACAAGGCGCTGAAAAAGCCCGCCGGCATCATCGAGGAAATCACCAATTCCGGCCTGCGCGGTCGCGGCGGCGCCGGCTTCCCGACCGGCATCAAGTGGAAGACCGTCGCCGACGCCAAAGCCGAACAGAAGTACATCGTCTGTAACGCCGACGAAGGCGACAGCGGCACCTTCGCCGACCGCATGATCATGGAGGGCGATCCCTTCGTGCTCATCGAAGGCATGACGATTGCCGGCATCGCGGTAGGCGCGACCAAGGGCTACATCTATATCCGCTCGGAATATCCGCACGCTATCGACGTGATGAACGACGCCATCCGCGCGGCCAGGCGTGGCTCCGTGCTCGGAGACAAGGTGTGCGGTTCCGATTACGTCTTCGATCTCGAGGTTCGCGTCGGCGCCGGCGCCTATGTCTGCGGCGAGGAAACCGCGCTGCTCGACTCTCTGGAAGGCAAGCGCGGCCAGGTCCGCGCCAAGCCGCCACTGCCGGCGCACAAGGGCCTGTTCGGCAAGCCGACCGTGATCAACAACGTGCTGTCGCTCGCCACCGTGCCTGTGATCATGGACAAGGGCGCCGAGTTTTATAAGAACTTCGGCAAGGGCCGCTCGCGCGGCACCATGCCGATCCAGCTCGCCGGCAATCTCAATTACGGCGGTCTGTTCGAAACCGCCTTCGGCATCACGCTCGGTGAACTCGTTGACGATATCGGCGGCGGTTGTTTCACCGGACGCCCGGTGAAGGCCGTGCAGGTCGGCGGCCCGCTCGGCGCCTATTTCCCACGCGCCTATTTCGACACGCCGTTCGACTACGAAGCCTTCGCCGCGCGCGACGGCCTGATCGGCCATGGCGGCATCGTCGTGTTCGACGACTCGGTGGATATGGCCAAGCAGGCGCGCTTTGCCATGGAATTCTGCGCCATCGAATCCTGCGGCAAGTGCACGCCGTGCCGCATCGGCTCCACGCGCGGCGTCGAGACGGTCGATCGCATCATCAAGGGCATCGAGCGCGACAAGAACCTCACGGTGCTCAAGGATCTCTGCAACACCATGAAATTCGGCTCGCTCTGCGCGCTGGGCGGCTTCACGCCCTATCCGGTGATGAGCGCGCTCACGCATTTCCCCGAAGATTTCGGCGCCGGCCCGCGCCTTGAAGCGGCGGAGTGAAGGATGACGACGCTTCGACACAACCAGCGTCATGGCCGGGCTTGTCCCGGCCATCCACGCCTTCGCTGGGGACGCCGGCAAGACGTGGATGCCCGGCACAAGGCCGGGCATGACGCCATTGAAATCCGCACGTTCATCAAGCGAGGACACCGCTGATGTCTCTGGTCCACGAAATCGATTACGGCACGCCGCTCTCCAAATCGGAGAAGATGGTCACGCTCACCATTGACGGCCAGCAGATCACGGTGCCGGAGGGCACCTCGATCATGCGCGCCGCCATGGAAATGGGCACGCAGATTCCGAAGCTGTGCGCGACCGACATGGTCGACGCCTTCGGCTCCTGCCGCCTCTGCCTCGTCGAGATCGAAGGCCGCGCCGGCACGCCGGCTTCCTGCACCACGCCGGTCGCGCCCGGCATCGTCGTCAAGACGCAGACCAGCCGCCTGCACGATATCCGCAAGGGCGTGATGGAGCTCTACATCTCCGATCATCCGCTCGACTGTTTGACCTGCTCGGCAAACGGCGACTGCGAATTGCAGGACATGGCCGGCCAGGTCGGCCTGCGCGACGTGCGCTATGGCTACGAAGGCGAGAACCACGTCTTCGCCAAGTCGCCGGCAGGGCTCAACCCGAACTTTCTGCCGAAGGATGAGTCCAACCCCTATTTCACCTACGATCCATCGAAGTGCATCGTCTGCTCCCGCTGCGTGCGTGCCTGCGAGGAAGTGCAGGGCACTTTCGCGCTGACGATTGCCGGCCGCGGTTTCGACAGCCGCGTCTCGCCCGGCATGCAGGAGTCTTTCCTCGGCTCCGAATGCGTGTCGTGCGGCGCCTGCGTGCAGGCCTGCCCGACCGCGACCTTGAACGAGAAGAAGGTCATCGAGATCGGCAAGCCCGAGCATTCGGTGGTGACGACCTGCGCTTATTGCGGCGTCGGCTGCGCCTTCAAGGCGGAGATGCGCGGCGAAGAGCTGGTGCGCATGGTGCCGTACAAGGACGGCGAGGCCAATCGCGGTCACTCCTGCGTCAAGGGTCGCTTTGCCTGGGGCTACGCGACGCACAAGGAGCGCATCCTCAAGCCGATGATCCGCTCGTCCATACACGAGCCGTGGAAGGAAGTGAGCTGGGACGAGGCGATCGGTTATGCCGCGTCCGAGTTCAAGCGCATCCAGGCCAAATACGGCAAGGACTCCGTCGGCGGCATCACATCGTCACGTTGCACCAACGAAGAAACCTTCCTGGTGCAGAAGCTGATCCGCGCCGGATTCGGCAACAACAACGTCGATACTTGCGCTCGCGTTTGCCATTCGCCGACCGGTTATGGCCTGGGCCAGGCCTTCGGTACCTCGGCCGGCACGCAGAATTTCGACTCGGTGGAAGACTCGGACGTCATCGTCGTGATCGGCGCCAATCCCGCCTCGGCGCATCCGGTTTTCGCCTCGCGGATGAAGAAGCGGCTGCGTCAGGGCGCCAAGCTGATCGTGATCGATCCGCGCCGCACCGAGATGGTGCAGTCGGCACACATCAAGGCCGACTATCATCTGCCGCTGCTGCCCGGCACCAATGTCGCCATCGTCACAGCGCTGGCGCATGTTATCGTCACCGAAGGTCTCTACAACGAAGCCTTTATCCGCGAGCGCTGCGACTGGGACGAGTTCCAGCACTGGGCCGAGTTCGTCGCGCTGCCGCAGAATTCGCCGGAAACCGTGGCGAAGCTGTCCGGCGTGCCGGCGGAAATCATCCGCGGCGCGGCAAGGCTCTACGCCACCGGCGGCAATGGCGCGATCTATTACGGCCTCGGCGTCACCGAACATTCGCAGGGCTCGACCACCGTCATGGGCATTGCCAACCTGGCGATGGCGACGGGTAATATCGGCCGTAATGGCGTCGGCGTGAACCCGCTGCGCGGCCAGAACAATGTGCAGGGCGCCTGCGACATGGGTTCGTTCCCGCACGAGCTCGCCGGCTACCGCCATATCTCGCTGGATGAACCCCGCCAGTTGTTCGAGAAAGACTGGAACGTCATTCTCGACAAGGAGCCGGGCCTGCGAATCCCGAACATGCTCGATGCCGCGGTCGATGGCACCTTCAAGGGCATCTACATCCAGGGCGAGGACATCCTGCAGTCCGATCCCGACACAAAGCATGTGTCGGCCGGTCTTGAGGCAATGGAATGCGTCGTCGTGCAGGACCTGTTCCTGAACGAGACCGCGCGCTTCGCCCATGTCTTCCTGCCGGGCTCCACCTTCCTCGAGAAGGACGGCACCTTCACCAATGCGGAGCGTCGCATCCAGCGCGTGCGCAAGGTGATGGCGCCGAAGAACGGCTATGGCGACTGGGAAATCACCATGCTGCTGTCCAATGCGCTTGGTTATCCGATGGACTACACCCATCCCTCACAGATCATGGACGAGATCGCGCGCCTGACGCCGGGCTTCGCCAATGTCTCATACCAGATGCTGGAAGAGCGTGGCTCGGTGCAGTGGCCGTGCAATGACAAGGCGCCGCAAGGCTCGCCGATCATGCACATCAACGGCTTTGTGCGCGGCAAGGGCAAGTTCATCGTCACGGAGTATGTCGCGACGGACGAGAAGACCGGACCCCGGTTTCCGCTGTTGCTCACCACCGGCCGCATCCTGTCGCAATACAATGTCGGCGCGCAGACGCGGCGCACCGACAATTCGATGTGGCATGCCGAGGACGTGCTGGAGATCCATCCGCACGACGCCGAGCAGCGCGGCGTGCGTGAGGGCGACTGGGTGCGGCTCGCCAGCCGCTCTGGCGAAACCACGCTGCGGGCGACGATCACCGACAAGGTGGCGCCGGGCGTCGTCTATACGACCTTCCATCACCCCGATACGCAGGCCAACGTCATCACCACCGACTTCTCGGACTGGGCGACGAACTGTCCCGAGTACAAGGTGACGGCGGTGCAGGTGTCGCCCTCGAACGGCCCGTCGCCGTGGCAGGAAGAGTACGAGCGTTTCTCCAAGGAAACCCGGCGCATCGCGCCTTCGGAAGCGGCGGAGTAGGCCGTGCCAAATCCGTCAACAGGACCGGTGCGTATCATCGAGCGGACGGCCTGGCGCGGCGGGCGCTTCACGCCCGGCGAGCGCGCCATCGCCGAGGAGGCGGCGGTCGCCTTCACCTATAACGGCACATCCTATGCCGTGATGATGGCGACGCCGCAGGATCTGGAAGACTTCGCCGTCGGGTTTTCCGTGACCGAAGGCATCGTTTCGTCGCCTGATGACATCGAAACGCTCGAGATCGTCGAGCTGGACGCCGGCATCGAATTGCGCATGCGGCTCGCCGAGCCGCGCGCCGGCGCCTTCGCGGCGCGACGGCGCTATCTTGCCGGGCCCACGGGCTGCGGCCTCTGTGGCATTGAATCGCTCGAGGAAGCGGTGCGCCCATTGCCGGCCGTCGCCAATGATACGCGGTTTTTTCCGCGCGATATCATGCGCGCGACCAGTGCCATCGAAGGCCTGCAGCACATCAACCGCGAGACCCGTTCGGTGCATGGCGCGGCGTTCTACCGCCCGGCGGAAGACAGCGTCATCCTGCTGGAGGACGTCGGCCGCCATAACGCGCTCGACAAGCTCTGCGGTGCCATGCTGCGGGCCGATATCGCGCCGCAGAGCGGCTTCGCCGTCGTCACCAGCCGCCTGTCGATAGAGATGATTCAGAAGGCGGCGACCGTCGGCATCCCTATGATGGTCGCCGTATCGGCGCCGACCGCGCTCGCGGTGCGCGCCGCCGAAAGCTGCGGCATGACATTGGCGGCGGTTGCGCGCGCCGACGGCTTCGAGGTGTTCACGCACCCGCAGCGCATCAGGGAAGAACGGAGTCTGCATGTCGTCGCAGGGTAAGGGAGCCGACAAGCTGGTCTACATGGCCAACCAGATCGGCACGTTCTTCAAGAGCCAGGGCGAGGAGGCCGCGGTTAAGGGCACCGCCGAGCATATCCGCAAGTTCTGGGACCCGCGCATGCGCAACACCATCTTCGCGCATCTCGACGCCGGCGGCGAAGGGCTGCAGCCGGCGGTGCGCAAGGCGCTTGAGACCTTGCGCGCGGCCCAGAGCGTGGCCTGATCACGCCTCGACGACGACGCCGGGCGTACCTTCGCTGATGCGGCCGATGATGCGCGCGGCGGGATAGCCGGCGGCAACGATGTCCTTGAGCAGGGCGTCGGCCTTGTCCGGCGCGCAGGAGACCAAGAGGCCGCCCGAGGTTTGCGGGTCGCACAGGATCTGCCGCTGCCAGTCCGGCGTGCCGTCCGGCAGCGTGATCGCGGCCTCATAGCTCTTCCAGTTGCGCCCGGACGCGCCGGTGACGAAGCCCTGCTGCGTCAGGCTCACCGCATCCTTGAGCAGCGGCAGCGCCGAGGCTTTCACATTCACCGTGACGTTCGAGCCGCGCGCCATTTCCAGCGCGTGGCCGAGCAGGCCGAAGCCGGTGACATCGGTGACGGCGTGCACATCCGGATTGCCGCCGAGCGTGGCGCCGACCTTGTTGAGCAGGCAAGTCGTGCCGATGAACTCGTCATAGGCCTCGCGCGACAATGCGCTCTTCTTGAACGCCGCCGAATAGATGCCGACGCCGAGCGCCTTGGTGAGGATCAGCGCGTCGCCGGGTTTGGCGTCGGCGTTGCGGCGGATATGGGCTTTGGGTGCGGTGCCGATGACGGCGAGACCATAGATCGGCTCGGGCGAGTCGATCGAATGGCCGCCGGCGATCGGAATGCCCGCCTGCGCGCATACCGACTGGCCGCCTTCGAGGATCTGCCGCACCATCTCCGGCGGGATCTTGTCGACCGGCATGCCGAGAATGGCGAGGGCGAAGATCGGCGTGCCGCCCATGGCATAGACGTCGGAGATGGCGTTGGTCGCGGCGATGCGGCCGAAGTCGCGCGGCTCGTCCACCATCGGCATGAAGAAGTCGGTGGTGGCGATAATACAAGTGCCGTTATCCAGCTCCCACACCGCGGCGTCGTCGCCGGTCTCGACGCCGACCAGCAATTGCTTGTACGGCGTCGTCATCGGATGGCTCGACAACAGCTGTGTCAGCACCGACGGCGCCAGCTTGCAGCCGCAGCCGCCGCCGTGGGACAGATGGCTGAGCCTGATCGGTTGCATGAAGTTCATGAGTCTTGCTCCTTAGCCCGCCATGCGGCGCGGGCCTTGATCCGGTTTCTCTTTGAGCGTGCGCCAGGCGGCGGCGAGTTGTTCGGCGGCGGCATCGACATCGTCTTGCGTGGTGTGACGCCCCAGCGATAGGCGCACGGTGCCCAGCGCGGCCTCGCGCGCAATGCCAAGCGCGAGCAAGATGGCGGATGGCTCCTCGCTGTCGGCATGACAAGCCGAGCCGTTCGAGGCGAAGACACCGGGGCAGGCGGCCAGCAATTGCCGTCCCGACACGCCGGGAAACAGCACGTTCAATGTATTGGGCAGCCGCCTGTCGCGGTCGCCGACCAGGGTCAGGCCGGGCACCTGATGTATGAGGCGCTCCAGCAGCCGGGCGCTGAGCGCGCGCAGGCGCGGCTCCGCTTCCGGCAGCGCCTCCTGCGCCAGCCGGCAGGCTTCGCCGAGCGCCACCATATAGGGCACGTTTTCGGTGCCGGGGCGGCGGCCGTGCTCCTGACCGGCACCGACCAGCAGCGGCGGCAGCGCGGTGCCGCGCTTCATGTACAGAACGCCGACGCCCTTCGGCGCGTAGAGCTTGTGGCCGGCAATCGACAACAGGTCGGCGCCGAGCGCCCTCGCATCCACTGGCACCTTGCCGACGGACTGCGCCACATCGACATGCACCAGCGCGCCGGCGGCGTGCGCGATCGCCGCGATCTCGGACACCGGTTGCAGGGTGCCGATCTCGTTCTGCGCATGGATGATGGTGACGAGCGCGGTATCGCCGCCGATCAGCTTGCGCGCTTCATCCGCATCGACGAGTCCGGCCGCCGAGCTCTTCAGCCGCAGAATCGTGAAGCCCTGCTTCGCCAGCACCGCGCAGCAGGCATCGGTCGCCGGATGCTCGATATTCGTCGTGACGATGGTGCGCCGTCCACTCACCGCGGCGGCGCCGCGGATTGCCATGTTGCTGGCTTCGGTGCCGCCACTGGTGAACACGATCTCGTCCGGCGCGGCACCGATCAGCGAAGCCACCTGCACGCGCGCCTTGTTCACGGCGTCATGGGCGGTGTGGCCCAGCGCATGCGCGGAGGAGGGATTGCCGAAATGCTCCCTGAGATAAGGCAGCATGGCGTCGAGCACGGCGGGCTCGATCGGCGTCGTCGAATTGCTGTCGAGATAAATCGTCACCGCTCAACCGTTCTTCTCGATGGTGAAGATGTAGAGATCGTCGCGCTTCGCACGCGCGATCAGGCGGTGGCCGGTTTGATTGCAAAAATGCGGGACGTCAATGACGGTGAGGGGGTCGGTGCATTCGAGTGTCAGCAGTGCGCCGGCATCAAGGCCGCGCAACGCCTTCTTGGCGCGCAGCACCGGCTGCGGGCAGCGCAGCCCGCGAAGATCGAGAGCAAGCGTGGAGGGCGCTTTCAAAGCGCCCTCCCGCGATCGATCATTCCGGAGTTTTGTTGGGTGCGAAGCGGACCGCCGGACCCTTGAGATCCTCCCCGGTCGCGGTCAGCGGCTGACCTTTGGCGGCCTCGGTGTTGATCCCCGAATCCGCGCCGCCCGAGCCGGAGGTCGCCGAGTTGCTGGTGCCGATGTGCGAGCCGCCGGTGCCGCCGGTCCAGCCGGTCGAACCCATATTCTCCGGCTTGGTGCCTTCGGCGCTGCCGTTCTGCTGCGTATGGGATGGGCTTTCCCGCGGCTGCTGCCCCGCCGGCTGCTGCTGTGCGATGGCCGCGCCGGCAAAGGCCGAGGAGGCAAGAAGAGTGGATAGCAAAAGTGCGCGGATTCGCATGGTCTGCTCCTGTCGCTGGTCGGATCACCAACAGATAGGAGCGCTTCTGAGTTCCATCGCACACAGGGGCGTGAACAAAGCGGGCACCGCTTTCGCGGCACCCGCTTTTTCGTGCATTTGAGAAATTCCTGGTCACGCTGCCGACTGTTCCTTCGCCGTGATCGTGTACTTGAATGTATCCGGATCGAGGCAATCCAGCCGGTTCGGGCCGCATTCGGCCTGCGGATACATCAGGAAGCCCAGTTTCGGCCCGGTTGCGCCCGGCAGCGCAATGTCATGCGCGAAATTATAGGCCAGCCAGTTGCCTTCCCAGGCGCCGAACAGCTTCTGCCGCGCATCGACCACCTTCGGGTCATTGAGCGCGAGATTGGCCGGCGGCTCTTCGAGCACGACCTTGCGCACGTCGGCCGGATCGACCGGCACCCAGCCGAGACCGGCGAGATTGACCTCCGCCCGACAATGTTGCGCCTTTGTGACGACTTCCGAACCGGCGCCCAGCGACTTGTAACCGAATTTCGACGGCGCGACCCGGATGCCATAGACGTCGCGTGCCGGGATGCCTTGCGAACGTGCGAGGCCGACGTAAAGGGCGTTGAGGTCGGCGCATTTGCCGGTGAGGTTGCCGGTTTTGAGCATCGAGGCGATGTCGCCGATGCCGCAGCCCCGCGTCTTCGGATTGCGCTGCGTATTGTCGACGATCCATTCGTAGATCGCGCGCGCCTTCTCGACATCGGTCTTGGCGCCGGCGACGATCTTGTCCGAGGTTTCCTTGACGATGCCGTCGGTCGGAATGAGTTCGGTGCCTTCGGTGTAGTGTTTCAATTCAGCCGCCGACAATGTCACGCCGCCACCAGCCTTGCCGAGATCGATGGCGCGATCGCGGGTCGCGATCTTGCTGGTGACTGTGATGCTGGGGGCCGTTTCGCCGTCCTTGAACTCGACATGCACGAATTCCGCGCCGTATTTGGCATCGCGCTTGAGCGCGGCGTTGCCGTTGGTGGACCACTGGCTGCCGAGCGACTTGAACCAGTCGGCTTCGTTGACGGCGGGCACCGGTACCCAGGCCTGGGTCTTCCCCTCCGGCTTGGCGATTTCCAGCTTGGTGACGATCTCGAAGGTGCGCCAGGCGCCGGGCTGCGGGTCGAAAGCGGCGGACGCGAAGCGCGGCAGGCCGGCGGTGAGGGTTACGGCGGCACCGGCTTTGAGCAGTGTGCGGCGGTCGAGATACATATCAATGTCCTCCTTGGCTGACTGACGATTGTTGTGAGACGTCTTTTGCGGGCAGTGACAGGCGGTCGATCAGTTGCTTCGGCTCGATCGTGTCCCAGGCGAAGTCCGATTCCACGCTCAGGCGCGCCCGGTGCCGGGCATCGAGGATGACGGTCGAGGGCAGGGCCGATATCGACCAGGCCCGGGCCACGGCGCGGTTGTCATCCTTCAGCACGGGAAAGGTGACACCGGTTTCGTCGAGCAGGCGGCGCAGCCGCGAATCGTTGTCGGCAACGGCGACCGCCACGACCTGGAGGTCGGGCGCGCCCCGATGCGCGAGGCGCTTCAGCGCCGGCAGCTCCTCACGGCACGGCTCGCACCAGCTGGCAAAGAAGTGGATAAGGATGGCCTCGCCGCTCTGGCGGCTGAGGCTAAAAGTCGCGCCGGGTGGGGCGCCGGAGAGCGGAAGGTCGAATGCCGGAGGGGTCGGGTCGGTCCAGGGAGCCAGCTCTGCGGCTCCGGCGGGCGCAAACATGGCCCATACAATGGCCGCGGCCGATGCCGCGCCAACCAATTCGGGCCAAAATCTTTGACACGATACGCCCCGAAACTCGGGAGCAGCGCGCGAAATCACGACTGGAATACTGTGCTTGGCGCAACGGTGCGGTCAATTGCCAAAACCGTGACCGAGGTGGGCTGCGCCTCAGACGAAATATAGTTCTGCTAGTAGCCTGATCGTGCGTCCCCTGAATTCTGATCCGCGCATCATCCATTCGTCCTATTGCATTGCAGCATAACGCAAATTTGCGCCTTCGGAATGGGCGGCTGTTTGACTTTGTTACAGTTCAAAAATACCTTTTTGGTGCGCGTATTCGCGCGCCGCCCGCATGCCGGAGGGTCATGCGAGCGAAGTCGTCCCCCGGCGGGGGCCTAGCTCTCAAAGGAGGGCCAAGACGATGAATATGGAGCTCTCGCGGCGCCAATTTCTGAAGGGCGCAAGCGCGGGTGTTGCCGGCACAACTCTGGGTGCATTGGGCTTCGGTGATATCGAAGCCGCATACGCGACGTCGATCAGGCCATGGAAGCTCGCGAATCTGGCCGAGACGCGCAACACCTGCACCTACTGCTCGGTAGCCTGCGGCATCATCATGTATTCGAAGGGCGATCTGAAGAAGGGCGAAAAGGCCCAGATCGTCCAGATCGAAGGCGACCCGGATCACCCGACCAATCGCGGCACCTTGTGCCCGAAGGGCGCTGGTCTCCTCGATATGGTCACGGCGAAGACGCGCACGATGTATCCGCAAATCCGCAAGCCGGGTTCGGACAAGTGGGAGCGCGTGTCCTGGGATGTCGCGCTCGACCGCGTCGCGCGGCTGATGAAGGACGACCGCGACAAGAACTTTGTCGCCAAGAACGCCGACGGCACCACCGTGAACCGGTGGCTGACCACGGGCTTCCTGGCGGCCTCTGCGACGACAAACGAGACCGCCTGGGCGACCTACAAGGTCGTGCGCTCGGCGGGCATGTTGGCATTCGATAACCAGGCGCGCGTTTGACACGGACCGACGGTGGCCAGTCTGGCCCCAACATTCGGTCGCGGTGCGATGACGAACTCCTGGACGGATATCGCCAATACCGATCTCGTCGTTATCATGGGCGGCAATGCCGCCGAGGCGCATCCTTGCGGCTTTAAGTGGGTCACGGAGGCGAAAGCCAACCGCGGCGCCAAGCTGATCGTCGTCGATCCGCGGTTCACGCGCTCGGCTGCGGTCGCGGACTTCTATGCGCCGATCCGCCAGGGCACGGACATCGCGTTCCTGCTCGGCGTGATGAACTACTGCATCCAGAACGACAAAGTGCAGTGGGACTATACGAAGGCCTTCACCAACGCGTCCTACATCGTCAAGGAAGGCTTCGATTATAAGGACGGTCTCTTCACCGGCTACGATGAAGCGCGCCGTGACTATAATCGGTCGACCTGGGACTACGAGTTGGGCGATGACGGTTACGTCAAGTCCGACCTCGAGCACCCACGCAGCGTCTGGAACCTGCTCAAGAAGCACGTCTCGGTCTATACGCCCGAGATGGTCGAGCGCATTTGCGGCACGCCGAAGGACAAGTTCCTGAAGGTGGCGCAGATGATCTCGGAGTGCTCGACGCCGACCAAGACGATGACGTCGATGTACGCCCTCGGCTGGACCCAGCACTCCAAGGGTTCGCAGAACATCCGCGCCATGGCGATGCTCCAGCTCATCCTGGGCAATATCGGCGTGCGCGGCGGCGGCATGAACGCCTTGCGCGGTCACTCCAACATTCAGGGGCTGACCGACATTGGCCTGATGTCCAACCTGATCCCGGGGTATCTCTCGATCCCGACGGAGAAGGAAACGACGTTCGACCAGTACATGTCGACGCGCGGTTTCAAGCCGCTGCTGCCGAACCAGATGAGCTACTGGCAGAACTACAAGAAGTTCTTCGTGAGCTTCCTGAAGTCGATGTGGGGCGATGCCGCGACGCCGGAGAACAACTTCGCCTACGACTATCTGCCCAAGCTCGACGTGCCGGCCTACGACGTCCTGCGGGTCTTCGAGCTCATGCACGAAGGCAAGGTGAACGGCTACTTCTGCCAGGGCTTCAACCCCCTGCTGTCGTTCCCGAACCGCAAGAAGCTGACCGCGGCTCTGTCCAAGCTCAAGTTCCTCGTCGTCATGGATCCGTTGCAGACGGAGACGGCGCGGTTCTGGGAGAACCACGGCGAGTACAACGACGTGAACTCGGCCTCGATCCAGACTGAAGTGATCGAGCTGCCGACCACGTGCTTTGCCGAAGACGAAGGATCGCTGACCAACTCGGGCCGCTGGCTGCAGTGGCACTGGGCCGGCGGCACCCCTCCGGGCGAAAACAAGCACGACACCTGGATCATGGCGCAGATCTATCTGCGCCTGAAGAAGCTGTACCAGCAGGAGGGCGGCGCCTTCCCGGATCCGATCGTCAATCTCGATTGGCGCTACAAGGATCAGGGCGAGCCATCGCCGCACGAACTGGCCAAGGAGCTCAACGGCTCCGTGCTGGCCGACGTGGCGGATCCGAACGATCCGACCAAGATGCTGCTGCAGAAGGGCAAGCAGGTCGTCTCCTTCGCCGCCTTGCGCGACGACGGCACGACAGCCTGCGCCTGCTGGATCTACTCGGGCTGCTACAACGAGGCGGGCAACAACATGGCCCGCCGCGACAACAGCGACCCGGCAGGTCTCGGCACCTTCGGCAAGTGGTCGTGGTCGTGGCCCGTCAACCGGCGCATCCTCTACAACCGCGCCTCGGCGGACCTTGCCGGCAAGCCGTGGGATCCGTCCCGCAAGCTCCTGGAGTGGAACGGCACCGCCTGGACCGGCGACGACGTCCCGGACATCGCGCCGGGCGCCAAGCCTGATCAGGTCGGTCCCTTCATCATGAACCCGGAGGGCTCCGCCCGCCTGTTCACGCGCGGCATGATGCGCGACGGCCCGTTCCCGGCTCACTACGAGCCGTTCGAAGCGCCGATCGCCAACGTCATCGCGCCGAAGGTCAGGGGCAACCCGGCCGCGCGCGTGTTCAAGGGCGATCTCGAGCAGTTCGGCGAGGTCAAGGACTTCCCCTATGCGGCGACGTCCTACCGCCTCACCGAGCACTTCCACTTCTGGACCAAGCATTCGCAGCGCAACGCCGCCATGCAGCCGGAGTTCTTCGTCGAGATCAGCGAACAGCTGGCCGCCGAGAAGAACATCAAGTCCGGCGGCTGGGTGCGGGTGTGGTCGAAGCGCGGCTCGGTGAAGGCGAAAGCCGTCGTCACCAAGCGCATTCAGCCGCTCACCTGCGACGGCAAGACGGTCCACATCGTTGGCATACCCCTGCACTGGGGCTTCATGGGCGAAACGAAGAAGGGCTTCGGCCCCAACTCGCTGACGCCCTACGTGGGAGACGCGAACATCGAGACGCCGGAATACAAGGCGTTCCTCGTTGACATCGAGTCGATCCCCGGACCGGTCGCGTAAGGGGAGGGCAGAACAATGGTTGCATTCATTCTTCCTCCCGCCCCGACGACCGACGTGAAGACGACGTATGGTCAGCAGGACCTCATCAAGCGCTCGGCGTCGAACATCTCGCCGCCGGCGCGTCAGCTCACGCCGGTGGCCAAGCTCATCGACGTGTCCAAGTGCATCGGCTGCAAGGCGTGCGAGGTGGCTTGCCTCGAGTGGAACGACATGCGCACGCCGGTCGGCATCAACACCGGCGTCTATGACAATCCGCACGACCTGACGCCGGACATGTTCACGGTGATGCGCTTCACCGAATGGGTCAATCCGGAGAGCAAGAATCTGGAATGGCTCATCCGCAAGGATGGCTGCATGCATTGCGCCGATCCGGGCTGCCTCAAGGCTTGCCCGGCGCCCGGCGCCATCGTGCAGTACTCGAACGGCATCGTCGATTTCGATCACGACAAGTGCATCGGCTGCGGTTATTGCGTGAAGGGCTGCCCCTTCAACATTCCCCGCATCAGCCAGGTCGATAACAAGGCCTACAAGTGCACATTGTGCTCGGATCGCGTCGCCGTCGGCCAGGGTCCGGCCTGCGCCAAGGCTTGCCCGACACAGGCGATCGTGTTCGGCACCAAGGACGAAATGAAGAAGCACGCCGAAGGCCGCATCAAGGACCTTCAGTCGCGCGGCTTCAAGAATGCCGGCCTCTACGATCCGCCGGGCGTCGGCGGCACCCACGTGATGTACGTCCTGCAGCACAACGACCAGCCGCAGATCTACGCCAACCTGCCGAACAATCCGCGCATCAGCCCGATCGTGGAATTGTGGAAGGGCGCCACCAAGTACGCCGGCCTCGCGGCCATGGCGGCCTTCGCGGCGATCGGCGTGATCCACCACCTCGTCACCGGACCTAACAAGGTCTCGGAGGAAGAGGAGCGGAAGGCCGAAGAGCTGGCCGGAAAGGGGAAAGCGTCATGACGGCTTATGACGTTGAGAGGGGCGACGGCGTTCACCCCGGTCATCCGGTCAAGGTCGACCGGTACACCGCGGGCGCGCGCGTCAATCACTGGATCACGGCGACCTGCCTGATCCTGCTCGCGCTCTCGGGTCTGGCGTTGTTCCACCCCAGCCTGTTCTTCCTCACCGGCCTGTTCGGGGGCGGACAGACGACGCGCTGGATCCATCCGTGGATCGGCGTGGTGCTGTTCTTCTCCTTCGCCGGCCTGTTCGTCCGCTTCTGGCGGGCGAATCTGTGGGCGTCGGAAGACGGCACCTGGATGGCACGGCTTGCCGATGTGCTTGGCGGCCGCGAGGAGCGGCTGCCGGAGATCGGCAAGTACAATGCCGGCCAGAAGGTCGTGTTCTGGTCGATGTCGATCCTGATCGTGATCCTGATCGCGAGCGGCATCCTGATCTGGGACCAGTACTTCGCGGCCTATTCGACGGTCGAAACCAAGCGCTTCGCGGTTCTGATACACGCGCTGGGCGCGGTGGCCATCATCTGCGTCTGGATTGTCCACGTTTACGCGGCGATCTGGGTGCGGGGGACCATCGGCGCCATGACGCGCGGGCAGGTGACCGGCGGCTGGGCCTGGCGGCACCATCGCAAATGGCTCCGCGAACTGGTCGGCAAATAGCCTCGCGAGAAATTGAGTGTGGCGCCCTTGCGGCGCCACACTCAAAGACTACAAAACAAGAATAATACAACCGAACAGGCACGACACGTGGCCCGGAGGGTTCGTGAGTTATGAGTGGTAGCTTAGGCGCGCCCCGGCATGATCCGGTTCCGATCGGCCATATCGCCGAGCCACCTTTTGCCAAACTTCCCGATCCCACAACCCTGTTTGCGTTGCGCGCTCACCGTTTCCACGCGTTGGCGACGGAGCATCAGCTCGGGCCCTATCTGAATTTCCTCGGGCAACTGAGCGGCATCCAGCACAATTTGCAGGACGATCTGCCGGATCCGGACATGCCGTCCGCCGAGGCGCTGGCGCGCGCGAAAGAGCATGCCATGCCGCCGCTCGACCGCGCGCGCTTCACCGCCGACCAGGCCTTCGACTCCACGCTCGACCGGCTGTTCACGCAGGCCAAGGACATGGAGATGCCGGACGCGGCGCGCGCCGCGCTCGAGCGCGCCGCGACGGGCAGCGAAGGCCAGCGCGCCGGCATGATGGGTGCCGTGCTCGCCGACCGCATTCCGGTCGAGTCGCTGGCCGATCACCTCTATGTCGCCGCGGCCCTGCAGGTGCACTTCGCGCGCATGGCCGCGCGCCTGGAGCCGAAGAGCCTCGTGCCGGTGGGCGACGGCGCCTGTCCCTGCTGCGGCGGCCCGCCGGTCGCTTCGCTGGTCGTCGGCTGGGAAGGCGCCCACAACACCCGCTTCTGCGTCTGCTCGCTGTGCGCCACGAGCTGGAACTACGTTCGCATCAAATGCACCTTGTGCGGCGAGACCGGCGGCATCGGCTATCAGCATGTCGAGCACGACAAGCAGGTGCGCGCAGAGACCTGCGACAAATGCCACAGCTACGTGAAGATCATGCAGCAGGTCGCCAATCCGGCGCTCGATCCGGTGGCCGACGACGTCGCCAGCCTGGCGCTCGATCTTCTGGTGCGCGACCTCGGCTATCGGCGCGGCGCGGTCAATCCCTTCATGCTTGGCTATTGAGGGCGCCATGGCTAAAGCCCGGGCGCCTCAAGCTGCTGCGGCCCTCCGCAAGCTGCCGTCGGTCGACGAGGTGATGCGCCACGCGGTGGCGGTCGCCACCGCCGAACGCTTCGGCCGCACGGCCACCGTCGCCGCCGTCCGTGACGCCATCGCCGAAGCGCGTGCCGCGGGCGAGGGGGGCGACGCATCAGCCTTCGCCGCCGCGGCGGCGGCGCGCCTCGAAAAGCAGGCCGAACCCAATCTCAAAGCGGTGTTCAATCTCACCGGCACGGTGCTGCACACCAATCTCGGCCGCGCGCTGATCGCCGAAGCGGCGGTCGAGGCCGCCACGAAAGCCATGCGCAACGCCGTGGCGCTGGAGTTCGATCTCGGCGGCGGCAAGCGCGGCGAACGCGACGAACTGGTGCGCGACCTCCTGTGCGAGCTGACCGGCGCCGAAGACGCGACCATCGTCAATAACAACGCCGCCGCGGTGCTGCTGACGCTCAACACCTTCGCCAAGGGCAAGGAATCCATCGTCTCGCGCGGCGAGCTGATCGAGATCGGCGGCGCCTTCCGCATGCCCGACATCATGAGCCGGGCAGGGACCAAGCTGGTCGAGATCGGCACCACCAACCGCACCCACATGAAGGACTATGTCGGCGCGATCGGCGACAACACCGGCCTCATCCTCAAGGTGCACACCTCGAACTACCGCATCGAAGGCTTCACCAAGGAGGTTTCGCCGCGCGAACTCGCTACACTGGCGCACGAACACAAGGTGCCGCTGGTCAACGATCTCGGCTCCGGCACCCTGGTGGACCTCACGCGCTACGGCCTCAAGCACGAGCCGACCGTCGCGGAAGCCATCGCCGAGGGCGCCGATCTTGTCACCTTCTCCGGCGACAAGCTGCTCGGCGGGCCGCAGACCGGCTTCATCGTCGGCCGCAAGGACCTGATCGCCAAGCTCAACAAGAACCCGATGAAGCGTGCGCTGCGCGTCGACAAGATCCGCCTTGCGATGATCGAGGCGACTTTGCGGCTCTACCGCGATCCGGACCGCCTGACGCAAACGCTGCCGACGTATCGCTTGCTGGCGCGGCCGGTGAAGGAGATGCAGGCGGTGGCCGCGCGCATCATTCCGGCGCTGAAGGATAAGCTCGGCGACGGCTACAAGATCGATACCGCGCCGTGCGCCAGCCAGGTCGGCTCCGGCGCCATGCCGGTCGAGACGCTGCCGAGCCTTGCTGTTTCCATCGCGCCGGCCGCCAAAGGCGGCGGCCGCCTCAATGCGCTGTCCAATGCGCTGCGCGGATTGCCTGTGCCGGTGGTCGGCCGCATCGAGAAGGACGCGTTGCTGTTCGATCTGCGCTGCCTCGAAGACGTCGACGGCTTCCTCGCCAATCTGGCGAAGCTGGAGGCGCCGTGATGGGCTGGTTCGGCGCGCGCAAACAGCCCGAGCCGGATGTCGCCGGGCGCATGGCGGCTGCCTACGACGCCGCCGCGCGCGGTGATTATACGGCCGCCCTCGATATCTGGACGCCGCTGGCCCATGCCGGCGTCGCCCGTGCCGCCAACAATATCGGCGCCTGCTTCAACGAGGGCATGGGCGTCGAGCGCGACGTCAAGCTGGCCGAGCGCTGGCTGCAACTCGCGGCGCAAGGCGGCGACGCCATCGGCCAGCGCAACCTCGCGACCTTGTATTTCAAGGGTGACGGCGTCGAGCAGGACAATGTCCGCGCCGCCGAACTGTATCGCGCCGCGGCGGAGCAGGGCGACGCCACCGCTCAGGACATGCTGAGCTGGATGCTGCTGGAAGGCGACACCATCGCCGGCGATGTCGTCGCCGCGCGCGAATGGGCCGAACGCGCCGCCGCGCAGGGCATTGCCGCGTCGATGACGCGCCTCGGCATGATCCATCACAACGCGCTCGGCGTGCCGCGCGATGCCGACGCCGCCGTGCACTGGTGGCGCCAGGGCGCCGAACGCGGCGACGCCGACGGCCAGGCCATGCTGGGCGCGGCCTATCATCTCGGCTCTGGCGTGCCGCGCGACGCGGTCGCCGCAATGACGTGGCTGTTGCGCGCGCGCAATGGCGGCAGCCCGCTGGCGCAGCGTTTCTTCGACGCCGTGCGCGCCACGCTGACGCCCGGCGAGAAAGCCGAGGCCGAGCGCCGTGCCGCCGGACCGCTGGAGACTTTTTCGGAGTCTTCGGCATGATCATCGGCACCGCCGGCCATATCGATCACGGCAAGACTTCGCTGGTGCGTGCGCTCACCGGCCGCGACACCGACCGCCTCAAGGAAGAGAAGGCGCGCGGCATCTCCATCGATCTCGGCTTTGCCTATCTGCCCGCGCCGGACGGCTCGGTGCTCGGCTTTATCGACGTGCCGGGCCACGAAAAGTTCGTCCATAACATGCTGGCCGGCGCCACCGGCATCGACTTCGCGCTCATGGTGATCGCCGCCGATGACGGCGTCATGCCTCAGACCCGCGAGCATCTGGCCATCGTCGATCTGCTCGGCATCGAGCGCGGCATCGTCGCGCTGACCAAGGCCGATCTCGTGACGCCCGAGCGCATCGCGGCGGTGACGACCGACATTCAGAACGCGCTCGCCACGACCTCGCTTGCCGGCATCGACGTGCTGCCGGTTTCGACCGTAACCGGCGATGGCGTCGAACTGCTGCGCGATGTGCTGTTCGACGAGGCAAAACGCATCACGGCGCGCAGCACGCAAGGCCGTTTCCGCCTTGCGGTTGATCGCTCCTTCACCTTGCAGGGCACCGGCACGGTCGTTACCGGCACGGTGCTGTCGGGACAGGTCGCCGTCGGCGACCATGTGTTGGTGAGCCCGGCCGGGCTGGAGGCGCGCGTGCGCTCGATCCATGCGCAGGACCGGCCGGCCGAGCGCGGCCTTGCCGGCCAGCGCTGCGCCCTCAATCTTGCCGGCGACGGCATTACCAAGGACGCGATCGCGCGCGGCTCCATGGTGCTCGATCCGGCGCTGCATGCGCCGACCGACCGCATCGACGCGACGTTCAAGCTGCTCGCCACGGAAACCCGGCCGGTCGCGCAATGGACCCCGGTGCGCCTGCATCACGGCGCCTCCGATGTCGCCGCGCGCATTGTGCTGCTCGGCGAGACGCCGATCGCGCCGGGCGCCGAGGCGCTGATCCAGTTCGTGCTCGACCATCCGATCGCGGCGGCCTCGGGCGACCGCTTCGTGCTGCGCGACACCACCGCGCAGCGCACCATCGGCGGCGGCAAGTTTCTCGATCTGCGCGCGCCGGCACGCAAGCGGCGCACGCCGGAGCGTCTGGCGCAGCTTGCCGCCCATGCGCTGGCCGACCCGCAGGCGGCGCTCGCCGCGCTGCTCGATGCGCCGCCCTATCACGTCGATATCGCCGCCTTCGCCCGCGACCGCGCTTTGTCGGCGGACGACGGCGCGGCGCTGATCAAGGCCAGCGATGCGCTGGAGCTGCAGGCCGGCGGGGGGACGTTGGTGCTGTCGGCGGTGCGCTGGCTCACCCTCAAGGGCGCGGTGCTAGAGGCGCTGACCAGGTTTCACGGCAACCATCCCGATCTGCCCGGCATCGGCCTTGAGCCGCTGCGCATGCAGATGCTGCCGCGCCTGCCGGCGCCGGCCTTCATCGCCTTCCTCAATCAACTGGTCAAAGCCGGCGAGGTGGCGCTGGATGGCGCCTGGGTCCGGCTCAAGGGCCATGAGGTCCGCCTGACGCCCGAGGACGAGAAGGCCTGGCGCGGCATCGCCCCCCTGATCGGGGGCGACGAGCGGTTCCGGCCGCCGCGGGTGCGCGACATTGCCGGTATCCTGGATATCCGCGAACCGGAGGTGCGGCGGCTGTTCAAGCTGCTCGGCCGCATGGGTAAGGTGGACGAGGTGGCGCATGACCACTTCTTCCTGCGCGCCACGGTCGCCGAAATGGTCGAAATCATCGTCGATTGCGCGGCAAAGGCCGAGGACGGCCAGTTCACGGCGGCGCAGTTCCGCGACCGTGTCGACAATGGCCGCAAGGTCGCGATACAAATTCTCGAGTTTTTCGACCGCCATGGCGTCACCTTGCGCCGCGGCGACCTGCGGCGGGTCAATAAGCACAGGCTCGATCTGTTTCGCCGCTCCGACGAGCCGCGATTCATGACCGAGGGTCAGGTTTCTGGAAGAGAATCGTCCCCGGTGGGGCGTCCGGACTTCAAATCCGGGAGGGGCCGCGGGCCGGTCCTTGGTGGGTTCGACTCCCTCTCTCTTCCGCCAAATTCGCCATCCAGCGGCGCCAATGCGCGCAACAGGAGAGCCGGATGACGCCAGCCCCGTCGTTTCTCGATACGCTGAAGGATTTTGCCGAGAACGCCGGCGCGGCCGAGGAGGCGTTGCGCCGTGAATTCGCCGAGCGCACCAAGCGTCTCGCCGACGAGCGCGCTTTCGCCTACCGCAAATACAATCTCATGCGCGCGGTGGCCGAAGCCGTAGCCGTCGCTGAAGACGAAGAAATCGCCGTCGCCGCCGGCAACGGCATCCTGCGCACCAAGCTCGGCTGGGACAGCGACAGCGAAGCGCGCACCGAAACCCTGTCGCACTTTGCGGCGGTGTCGAAAGAGATGTTCGCGGCGTTGGGACCGGCGGACGACGAGGCGCCGCCGCCGGATGTGCTCGCCGCGCTCCGCGCCTTCGAGGACTGGTACTTGCAGACGCACCCGCAGCCCTTCTGGGTGCTGTTCGAGCACTACATGCCGGAGACGCCGCTTGTCGACTTCTGACACCGTGACGACCTTCGAGCAGTGGCTGGCCGCCGAATTCGCGGCCACCGGCTCTTTCACGGCGCTGATCGTTCTGGTCGATATTTCGGAGATCAAGGTCAACCCGTTGGTGTCGACCTATCTCAACATCATCGGCACCGAAGTGGACTGGGGTGAGATCACCGTGCTGTTCGCCGGAGCGGGCGTGTCGTGGAACGGCGCGGCGTTCTTTCCCGTGGTCGATATACACGGCGGGCCGCTCGACAATCCGACTGCGCGCATCAAGTTGCGCGAACTGGAGACGCGTCTGGGCGAT
Source organism: Pseudolabrys sp. (assembly GCA_035556455.1). GTDB lineage: Bacteria > Pseudomonadota > Alphaproteobacteria > Rhizobiales > Xanthobacteraceae > Pseudolabrys. Next base: position 3,774 of record DATMEX010000066.1, on the reverse strand, counting down.
GACCGTCTCGTGCTCAATGAAGGCGCGTTCTTCGACCAGTGGGGCCGCAAGCTCAAGGTCGAGGAAGTGGACCTGCAATGACCGGCGCAGTCTCGAATGGCGAGCGCACCGTGGCGCGCCGGCTTCTCATCGTGCTGATGAACACGGACCCGCGTAACCCGGAAGAGCTGGCGGCGCCGTTCTATTACGCCGCCGTCGCCGCCGCGATGGACTACGAGGTCGATCTGCTCTGCACCGCGACCGCGGGAAAATTGATGTTCAAGGGCGTCGCCGAAGCCATCCGTATCAAGGCTGGCGAGGACAAGACCGTGCTGGACTGGATCCGCGAAGCGCACGATCAGGGCGTCAAGCTCTGGGCCTGTCCGGCCAACCTCGAACTGTTCGACAAGGACGACATCGACCTCATCGCCGAATGCAGCGGCATGATGGGCGCTGCCGCCATGATCCAGACGGTCATGGAAGGTGAGGCCCGCGTGCTGACTTTCTAGCGCATGATCCCGAAAAGTGGTTTCCGGTTTTCGGACAAGATCATGCGCAAAACAAAGTGAGGCGAGGCGATGGCGCAGGTGCAAGGTTTCGAGTTTCCGGAAGACCGGTTCTACGATGTCGAGAACCAGATCTGGTATATGCCTCTGCCGGACGGCACGGTGCGCGCCGGCTTCACCACCTGGGCGGTGAGGCTGATGGGCGAGGTGCTGGTGTTCACGCCCAAGCGTCTCGGCCAGACCTTCGACAAGGACAAATGGTTCGCCATGGTCGAAGGCGGCAAATGGATCGGCGCGGCGCGCGCGGCGTTTGACGGCGCCGTGGTCGCGCAGAACGAGACCCTCATGGACCGTCCGGAAATCCTCATGAAGGATGCGTTCGGCGAAGGCTGGATGATCGTCATGCGGCCGGCGGCGGCCGGCTGGCGGGAGGGCCTGGTGGCCGGCGACGAGATCGGCCCCGCCATCGACGCCTGGATCGCGACCGGATCGTATAAGGGTCGAGCCGGATAATGTACTGCTGTCGCCGGCTAAATGAAGACCGCAGCTGCCGTCGCCTGCTCGCGGAACCAGGCGCGAAATAGCTGCAGCGAAGGTTCGGCGTCTTGCGCACGCGAGGCGTCTCCTTCAAACACTTCGGCGCAGCGCTCTCGCGAGGAGAAGGCGCTGCGCCTCGGTGACGAAGGATGGCCTCAGTAGGATTTCGACTGGGTCGCCGGAGCGGCTTCGGCCGTCTGCTTGAGGTCCTTGAGATAGGCGTTGCCGGCCATCGCCATGAAGCGGAATTCGCTCAGGAAGGCGAAAAACTGATAGCCGAGCGCTTCCATCTCGCGGGTATATGCGACCGAGCCGGTGTGGATGCCCGGCACGACATTGTACTTCTTCGCCGTCTCCGCGATCTTCTTGATCGCGTCATAGACCTTCGGGAACTTCGGATCGAAGCCGGGCGAATGGCCCATTGACACCGACAGGTCGGAGGGCCCGACGAAGATGGCGTCGAGGCCCGGCGTCGACATGATGGCGTCGAGGTTGCGGACCGCTTCCTCGGTCTCGATCATCGCCATCGCGATCACCGTGTCATTGGCGTGCGCGGCATAGTCCGGGCCGCCATACATGGTGGCGCGAACGGGACCCATGCTGCGCTGGCCGAGCGGCGCGTAGCGGCAGCTGCGCACGAACAGTTCGCACTGCTCGCGGGTGTTCACCATCGGGCAGATGATGCCGTAGGCGCCGGCATCCAGCATCTTTCCGATAATGCCGGACTCCAGCGACGGGACGCGCACGAACGGCACCGAGTCGCTGACGGAGATCGCCTGCAGCATCGGCACCGCGTCGGTGTAATCGACGAGGCCGTGCTGCATGTCGATGGTGACCGAATCCCAGCCCTGGCGGGCGATAAGCTCCGCCGACACCGAAGACGGGATCATCAGCCAGCCGTTGTAGACGTTCTTGCCTTGCTTCCAGAGGGTGCGGGCGTTGTTCGGGCGCATTGATTGGTTCTCCTGAATTTGACGGTGGGATGTCGCGGTGGGCGAATTCCGGAAGGGGTGATGTCCGGGCGTGCGCCCGGACGGGTTCATGCGAAGATTTCGGAAACCGATTTGACGCGCTGGAAGGCTTCCAGCCCCTCGATGCCGCTTTCGGAGCCGTAGCCGGACTCGTTGACGCCGCCAAAAGGCGTCTCCGGCGTGGAGATCGCGGTGTTGTTGACGCCGACCAGGCCGGCGTCGAGCGCGAGTTCGGTCTTCTGGGCCAGTGCGCCGCTCTGCGTGAAGACGAAGGAGGCGAGGCCATAGGGCGTCGAATTGGCGCGCGCGATCACGTCGTCGAAATCCTTGAAGGACTGGAACGAAGCGATCGGTCCGAACGGTTCCTCGATGAGGATACGGGCCGCATCCGGCACATCGGCCAGCACGGTCGGTGCGTAAAAATAGCCTTTGCCGTCGATACGCTTGCCGCCCAGCAGGAGGCGCGCGCCCTTGCCGACGGCGTCGTCGACGAGGCCCTGCATGGCGTCGAGCCGGCGCGGGGCGATCATCGGTCCCATCTGCGTATCCGCCGCGAGGCCGTTGCCGATCGTCAGTCTGCCAGCCACGTCGCAGAACCGCTTCACGAAAGTCTCGTAGATCGACGCATGCACATAGAAGCGTGTCGGCGAGGTGCAGACCTGCCCGGCATTCCGGAACTTCGCCGCCACCAGCGTGGCGACCGATTTCTCGATGTCGGCGTCGGCGTGAACGATGACCGGCGCGTGCCCGCCCAGTTCCATCGTGCAGCGTTTCAGCGTCTGCGCGGCGCGGGCCTGCAGCAGCTTGCCGACGGCGGTCGACCCGGTCAGCGATACCTTCTTCGGGATCGGCGAGGCGAGCAGGTGCAGCGACACCTCGTCCGGCACCCCGAATACGAGATTGATCACGCCGGGCGGCGTGCCGGCCTTCTCAAAGCAGCGCGCGAAGGCGACGGCCGTGCCCGGCGTTTCCTCGGCGGTCTTCAGGATGATCGAGCAGCCGGCGCCGAGCGCGCCGGCCAATTTGCGGATGACGTTGGAGGCCGGGAAATTCCAGGCGGCGAAGGCGGCAACGACTCCCACCGGCTCCTTGAGCACGATCTGGCGTTGATTGGGCAGACGTCCGGGAACGATGCGGCCATAGGCGCGCTTGCCTTCCTCGGCGTACCAGCGCGTCGCCTCGACGGAGAACAGGATCTCGCCCCGTGCTTCGGCCAGCGGCTTGCCGTTTTCCATCGTCAGGATGCGAGCAATGCGTTCGACATCGGCCTCGATGAGATCGGCCGCCTTCATCATGATCTTGTAACGCTCATGCGGCGTCATCGCCTTCCAAACCTTGAAGCCGCGGTCGGCGGCAGCAAGTGCGCGGTCGAGGTCCGCCTTGCTGGCGTGCGGCACGCGGCCGATTTCTTCGCCGGTGGCCGGATTGAGCAGGGCTTCGGACTTGCCTTCACTTCCATCGCACCACTGGCCGTCGATCAGCAGTGCAATTTTCTCGTCGTACATTCCAGAATTCTCCAGTCGGGATGACACCCGCGCACGTTCAGAACCGTGTCGAGCGGTAGGGTGAAAGATCGATCGTGGTTGGCTGGTCGGCCGCGATCTCGGCGACCAGCTTGCCGGTGACCGAAGCGCCGATCAGGCCCTGATGGCCGTGACCGAAGGCGAAAATGACGTTGTCGTGCCGCGGTGCGCGCTCGATGACGGGAATGCTGTCGGGCGTTCCCGGACGGTTGCCCATCCAGCGCTTCACTTGCGACACGTCGAGTCCGGGGAACATGT
>DATMEX010000065.1:0-19037 GCA_035556455.1 Pseudolabrys sp. | reverse complement strand
GACTTCCTGCGCAAGGATGGCGCGGTGGAGGTCGTGGTCGCGGCCAAGCCGGACGTGTTCAACCACAATCTCGAGACTGTACCGTCACTCTATCTCACGGTGCGGCCCGGCGCGCGCTACTTCCATTCGCTGCGCCTGTTGCAGCGCGTGAAGGAACTCGATCCGTCAATGTTCACCAAGTCCGGCATCATGGTCGGTCTCGGCGAAGAGCGTAACGAGATCCTGCAGGTCATGGACGACCTGCGTTCGGCCGGCGTCGATTTCCTCACCATCGGCCAATATCTGCAGCCGACCAAGAAGCATCACGAGGTGAAGCGCTTCGTGCCGCCGGACGAGTTCAAGTCGCTCGAGACGGTCGCTTACGCCAAGGGCTTCCTGATGGTGTCGGCTTCGCCGCTGACGCGCTCGTCGCACCATGCCGGCGACGACTTCGCAAAGCTGAAGGCGGCGCGCGAAGCGATGCTCGCTCGTTAAACATGCCCCAGTTCACGAACAAGCGCCGCGTGCGCCATGCGGCCGGCAACATGTTCGACCTCGTCGCTGACGTCGAGAAATACCCGCAGTTCGTGCCGCTGTGCCAGAGTCTGCGCGTGCGCAGCCGCACCGAGAAGGGCGAGGGCGTCGAGGTGCTGACCGCGTCGATGACGGTCGCCTACAAACTGATCCAGCAGACATTCACCAGCCGCGTCACGCTCGACAAACCTAACATGAAAATCCTGGTCGAATATCTCGACGGCCCATTCAGCCGGCTGCAGAACCGCTGGACGTTCAAACCGACCGGCGACGACAGCTGCGAGGTCGAGTTCTACATCGACTACGAGTTCCGCAGCCGGACCTTCGGCATGCTGATGGGTGCGGTGTTCGACACCGTATTCCGCAAGATGGCCGCGGCCTTCGAGGAACGCGCCGACAAGGTCTACGGCCGCAAGACCGTCTAGCGGTTCAGCCACCACACCGAGGCGTTGAGCAGGGTCGCGTAGCCGACCCAGAAAGCCAGCGGCGCGATGGCGATGCCGGCCACGCGATCGACGCGATAATAAACGACCACCGTGGCAATCACGAGCGCGAGCTGCGGCACGATGTTGACGAGACCGAGCAGCGGGTTCTCGGCTGCGAAGAACATCCACGACCACGCCACATTGAACAGAAGCTGCAGCGCGAACAGCGTCAGCGCCCGCTTGTGCGCCGCCGTGTCCGGTTGCCACATCACGCGAATGGTGGCGAATGCCATCAGCACGTAAAGCGTGGTCCAGACCGGCCCGAACACCCAGTTCGGCGGGTTAAACGACGGCTTGGCGAGGCTTTCGTACCAGGGCGCCAGATGCGGAAAAGTCGCGAGCTGGCCCAGCACCGAAGCCGCGACGATCGCGGCGATCGGCACCAGTGCGTGATACCAGGGGCGCTTGGGCAGGGTGGTGGCTGTGTTCATATCGCTTGATGCGGCGGGTAGGACGCTTCGCCCTCGGCCATAGTATGCAGCATCCTGAACGCTTGAAGCACCGAATGTTTCCGCACTTCGGCGCGGCCAATATTCCCGTACCTCTTTTCGGCGTGCGTCAGCTTGCCGGCGCGCGAGGCGACAGCGAAATGCACCAAGCCGACCGGCTTGGTCGCTGTGCCGCCATCCGGCCCCGCAATACCGGTCACCGATACCGCCAGATGCACGCGCGAATGGCCGAGCACACCGGATGCCATCGCCTCGGCGACTTCGCGGCTCACCGCGCCGTGTTGGGCCAGCAGGTCGCGTGAGACGCCGAGCATTTCGTTCTTGGCTTCGTTGGAATAGGTGATGAACCCGCGATCGAGAATGCTGGAGGTGCCCGGCACTTCGGTCAGCGTGCCGGCCACGAGCCCCGCCGTACAGGACTCCGCGGTGGCAACCAGCAGGTTCTTGCGCTTGCAGATGTCGAGCAGGTCGCGCGCCGCCTGAACGATATCTTCATCGAGCATCGCTTGTCCTCACCTGTTCCGACCATGGCAGCCGCACCGTCGCCGTCGCATAGGCGGCAATGCCTTCGCGGCGTCCGGTGAAGCCGAGTTGCTCGCTGGTCGTGGCTTTGACCGCGACGCGGCCCGTGTCTAATCCCGCAATGCGGGCTACGGTTTCACGAATGGCATCGCGATGCGGGCCGATCTTCGGCGCCTCGCAGACGATGGTAAGGTCGAGATGGGCGATGCGGCCGCCCCGCGCTGCGACGCGCTCGCAGGCGAATTTGAGAAAGCGGTCGGAGGCGGCGCCTTTCCATTGCGGATCGCTTGGCGGAAAGTGCGAGCCGATATCGCCATCGGCCAGCGCGCCGAGAATGGCGTCGGTCAAGGCGTGCAGCCCGACATCGGCGTCGGAATGGCCGGTGAGCGCCTGGCTGTGCGCGATGCGCACGCCGCCGATCATCACGTGATCGCCGGGACCGAAGGCATGGACGTCGATGCCGGTGCCGGTGCGCACATCGCTCAATTGGGAAAGCTGCATCGCTTCGGCGCGCACGAAATCCTCCGGGTGGGTGATCTTGATATTGGCGCTGTCGCCGTCGAATACGCGCACCTGCATGCCGACCCATTCGGCAATGGCGGCATCGTCGGTGAAGTCGGTGCGGCCCTCGCGCGCGGCGCGGCGATGCGCTTCCAGGATCGGCGCGAAGGCAAAGGCCTGCGGCGTCTGCACGGCGCGCAGGCTACTGCGGTCCAGCGTCTCGCCGACGAAGCCGTGGCTGTCGATACCCTTGATCGTGTCGGTGACCGCGAGGCCGGGAATGGCGGCGCCGGTCTCAGCGGCAGCTTCGATGGCCCGCGCGATCAGGGCAGGGCTGGCAAAGGGCCGGGCGGCATCGTGGATCAGCACGATGTCGGGCGCTGCCGCGGCCAGCGCCTCGAGCCCGGCATGGACGGAAGCTTGACGCGTCTCGCCCCCCGCGACCGGCTCGTTGACGGGCAATCCTGCGGCCGCCTGGCGGTACAGCGCGTCGTTCTCCAGGCGGATGACCGGCTGGATGACGTCGAATTGCCCACAGCCGACGAAAGTGGCCAGGCAGCGGCGCAGCACCGCTTCGCCCCCCACGGGTCGGTACTGCTTGGGCACCGTGGCCCCGGCCGCCCGGGTGCCGCGTCCGCCGGCGACGATGACGGCTGCGATTTTCGCCATAGTTGGAGAGTTCCTGCCCGTTTTCCCGCCGACCGCTTTACCGCGTTCGCCACGGCCTGCAAACGCAGGATTGCCGCTGCCCGACCGGCCCATTTCCAGGGCACAGGTGGTGGTAATATTGCAGTGCAGCACTTGCGCGCCCGACCAAAATGGCTAAACTCTATGCAACACAAGGTGCAGCCTAAATGCTGGGCAATAGCCCCATACCGGACTTGACCGACATCAATCGCGACGCCGCGTTCGGCATCGGCGGTATCGCCGCGCCGAACCGCGTGCTGCTCGCGCCGATGTCCGGCATCACCGATGCGCCGTTCCGGCGTCTGGCGGAACGGCTCGGCGCGGGGCTCGTCGTCTCGGAGATGACCGCTTGCGCCGGTCTCGCCAAAGGCGAGCGCGAGGCGCAGGTGCGCAGCCGCGGCTCGGGCGTCGCCATCAATGTCGTGCAACTCGCCGGCTGTGAGGCACGCTGGATGGCGGAGGGCGCGGCGATCGCCGAGGCCAATGGCGCGCAGATCATCGACATCAACATGGGTTGCCCGTCCAAGCAGGTGACCAACGGCGCCTCGGGCTCGGCCTTGATGCGCGATCTCGATCATGCGCTGACGTTGATCGACGCCACCGTCAACGCCGTGAAAGTGCCTGTGACGCTGAAGATGCGGCTCGGCTGGGACGCCGACAACATCAACGCGCCCGATCTGGCGCGCCGCGCGGAGAACGCCGGCGTCAAGATGATCACGGTGCATGGCCGCACCCGCTGTCAGTTCTACACCGGCACAGCCGACTGGACCGCCGTGCGCGCCGTCAAGAACGCCGTCACCGTCCCGCTGGTCGTCAATGGCGATATCCGTACAGGCAACGATGCGTTGGCCGCGCTCGAAGCTTCCGGCGCCGACGCGGTCATGGTCGGCCGCGCCGCGCAGGGCAAACCGTGGCTGCCGGGGCAGGTAGCCCGCTTCCTCGCCACCGGCGAGCGCGGCGAAACACCCTCTCTCAAGGTGCAGCACGAACTTATCGACGCCCTCTACGCCGAGCACATCGAACATCACGGCATCAGCATTGGCCGTCGTCACGCCCGCAAGCATCTCGGCTGGGCGCTCGATGCCGCCGCCGAATCCGCCGGTGTGCCGGACGAACTGCTCAAGACCCATCGCACCCGCGTGCTCACCACCGAGCAGCCCGACGAAGCGCGGCGCCGGCTTGCCGACGCTTACGATGACTTCGCATGGAGGGCTGCCGCATGAGCCGCGCCCAGGCAAAATCGCCTTCCGGCGAAATGACGACCGTGACGGCGGACGCCATGCTCAATGCGCTGCCGCATCCGGTCATCATGGTCGCGCCGGATGGCCGCATCGCTGACGCCAATGTCGCCGCTGAGCAGTTCTTCGAAGCCTCGATCCCGATGCTGCGGCGGAACATGTTGCGCGATCTGGTGCCGTTCGGCTCGCCCTTGCTGACCTTGGTCGAGCAGGTGCGCCGCAGCGGCGTCGCCGTGAACGAGTACAAAGTCGATCTCGCCACACCGCGCAATCCGGGCGAGCGGCTGGTCGATCTGCATGTCGCGCCGCTCACTGAATATCCCGAGCATGTCATCGTCATGCTGCAGGAGCGCACCATCGCCGACAAGATGGACCGTCAGCTCACCCATCGCGGTGCGGCGCGCTCCGTCATTGCGCTCGCCGCCATGCTGGCGCACGAAATCAAGAATCCGTTGTCCGGCATTCGCGGCGCAGCGCAGCTGCTCGAGCAATCCGCCGGCGACGAGGATCGTCAGCTCACCACGCTGATCTGCGACGAGACCGACCGCATCGTGAAGCTGGTCGATCGCATGGAGATTTTCGGCGATGAGCGCCCGGTCGAGCGCGAGCCGGTGAATATCCATGTTGTGCTCGATCATGTGAAACGGCTGGCGCAATCCGGCTTTGCCCGGAACATCCGCTTCATCGAGGACTACGACCCATCGCTGCCGCCGGTGCTCGCCAACCGCGACCAGCTCGTCCAGGTCTTTCTCAACCTCGTCAAGAACGCCGCCGAGGCGATCGGCGAGGATGCGAGCGACGGTGAGATCCATCTCACCACCGCCTTCCGTCCCGGCGTGCGCCTCGCCGTGCCGGGCACCAATGCGCGTGTGTCCCTGCCGCTCGAGTTCTGTGTGCGCGACAACGGACCCGGCGTATCCGACGACCTGATGCCGCATCTGTTCGATCCGTTTGTCACCACCAAGCCCTCGGGCAGTGGTCTCGGCCTGGCGCTGGTGGCCAAGATCGTGGGCGATCACGGCGGCATCATCGAGTGTGAATCCCAGCCGCGGAAGACGACCTTCCGCGTGCTGATGCCCATTTACAGCGGCGAGGGCGGCGCAAGCGACGACGCGCCTTCCTCCCAGACTTCATGAGGTAGATGCATGCCGACGGGGAGCATCCTTGTCGCCGATGACGATGCGGCCATTCGCACCGTCCTCAATCAGGCCCTGTCGCGCGCCGGATACGAGGTGCGCTCGACCGGCAACGCGGCCACGCTATGGCGCTGGGTCAACCAGGGCGACGGCGATCTGGTCATCACCGATGTGGTGATGCCGGATGAGAACGCGTTCGATCTGATCCCGCGCATTCGCAAGGCGCGGCCCGATCTGCCGATCATCGTCATGAGCGCGCAGAACACCTTCATGACGGCGATCCGCGCCTCCGAGCGTGGCGCCTACGAGTATCTGCCGAAGCCCTTCGACCTGAAGGAGCTCATCGGCATTGTCGGCCGCGCTTTGTCCGAGCCGAAGGAGCCTCGCGTCCAGCCGGCCAAGCCGGAAGAGTTCGACGCCATCCCGCTGGTCGGCCGCTCGCCGGCGATGCAGGAAATCTACCGCGTGCTGGCGCGGCTGATGCAGACCGACCTCACGGTGATGATCACTGGCGAGAGCGGCACCGGCAAGGAACTGGTCGCCAAGGCGTTGCACGATTACGGCAAGCGGCGAAGCGGCACCTTCGTCGCAATCAATATGGCCGCGATCCCGCGCGATCTCATCGAATCGGAATTATTCGGCCATGAGAAGGGCGCCTTCACCGGCGCCAACACCCGCTCGGCCGGCCGCTTCGAGCAGGCTGAAGGGGGCACGCTGTTTCTCGACGAAATCGGCGACATGCCGATGGAAGCGCAGACGCGCTTGCTGCGCGTCTTGCAGCAGGGCGAATACACCACGGTCGGCGGCCGCACGCCGATCAAGAGCGACGTGCGCATCGTCGCCGCCACCAACAAGGATCTGCGCCAGCTCATCCAGCAGGGCCTGTTCCGAGAGGACTTGTTCTTCCGCCTCAATGTCGTGCCGCTGCGCTTGCCGCCGCTGCGCGAGCGCACGGAGGATATCCCGGATCTCATCCGGCACTTCTTCGCCCAGGCGCAGCGCGAGGGCCTGCCGCCCAAGCAGATAGATCAGGCCGCGCTCGACCGCCTCAAGCGCCACCGCTGGCCGGGTAATGTGCGCGAACTGGAAAATCTCGCCCGCCGTCTTGCCGCGCTCTATCCGCAGGAAACCATCACTGCGGCCGTGATCGAAAGCGAGCTGGCACAGCCGGCATTGCCGGCCGCCGGCGACGAGCCGCGCGGCGAGGAGTCGCTGAGCGGCGCTGTGGAGCGGCATCTGTCGAGCTACTTCTCCGGCTTCGACGACGGCCTGCCGCCGGCCGGGCTCTATCATCGCATCCTGCGCGAGATCGAATATCCGTTGCTCACCGCCGCGCTGGCGGCAACGCGCGGCAACCAGATCCGCGCCGCCGACCTGCTCGGCGTCAATCGCAATACGCTGCGCAAGAAGATTCGCGACCTCGACATCCAGGTCTATCGCGGCGGCAACTAGATAACGCGGCTCGCTCACAGCTCATGCACAACGCCTCCGCCGGTCGCCCGGCGGAGGCGTTCTCGTTTGCGGCCTGGCCGCGATCAACCCTGAACGCGGATGGTCGGATCCCAGGCGTAATAGCCTTTGAGCACCGGCTGGCCGGTGGTCTGGTCGCGCGTATAAAGCGCGAACTGCACCATGTAGCCCTCGACCCCCTTCGCGATGACGTCGGCGCGGTAGAACCAGAACACCTCATCGACGATGCGCGCCGGCAACACCTGCGTCGTCGATTGCGGTATCACGGTGGACTTGGTGTAGTTCTGATAGTTGAAGGCGCTGAAGACCTGGTCGCCCGAAAACTTCGGCATGCCGTAGAGCAGCACGGCATCCTCGAAGTTCTCCGAGCCCGACGTTGCAAAAGCGCGCACGGTGTCGCCGACCAGCGCATTGAAATCGAGGTCGCCGGTGCCTTGCGTCTTGCCGTTCACCGTCGTGCCGGTGGCTACCATGTAGCCCATGTCGTGGGCGATGCCGGTCGGCTTGTTGGGATCGCTACTGCCGCCGATCGTCTTGACGCGGTCGGTGTCGATCGTAATCAGGATATTGATGGTCTTGCTCATGACACTCCTCCTTCGGTTTGTTAGTCGGCCGATTTCTTGAGCTTGACGGTGAGAGCCAGATCCCACCCGTAGAGGCCGGTAAAGCTGGGCCGGCCTTGGTCATCGCGGTCGTAGAGCGCAAGCACCGCGTGACATTGCTGGCTTCCGCCGCCGAGAATGGTGGCCTGCCAGAACCAGAACTGCTGTTTGTCGCCGTCGTCCTTCACCGCGAGCGGTTCGCTGGTTGGCGTGACCGGCGTCTGTTCGACGACGACGAGACTGAATGCGCTGACGATGTCGGGGGCGTTGGAGGCGCTTTTCGGCTGCATATCGGAAAGCAGCGCGGCGCTTTCGAAATTGTACGAGCCGGAGATGGCGTAGATGCGCAACACGTCGCCGGTCCGTGCCGAGATCAAAAGCTTCCGCGGAACGTTGACGGCAATGCCTTTGTGCGAGGGTTGAGCCGTCGACGTAGCGATAACGGCGGGGCTGCTGGCGGCGACGGAATGCACCGCAGCCGGGTCGTCGCCCTTGGCGGCGAGACCGGTGACCTCGGCCACATCGACAGCGATGCAGACATAGACGAAGCCGACATCGGCATTCTTTGCATCGTCGCCGGTCATGGCTGGCCCGCTCCCTGACGCGCCCGCCGCAGGTTGCACGCTGCGGAGACGCAACTATAGGACGCTACAAGAAGAAATACAATTTTAAATTGAGGATGCGGCGATGCAACCTGACCGCATGACCCCGATACCGGATCCAGCGCTTCTATTACCGGGCGAAGCCGCTAGAACATGATCCGGACGAGGAGCCAGCGCGGCCACTCGCGCGTGCGTATCGCCACAGGAGGCTGCCATCATCGAACTCGGACTCGACACCTTCGGCGACATCACCGACGGGCCGGACGGAAGGCCGCAATCCGGCGCGCAGGTCATCCGCGATCTCGTCGAAGAGGCGGTTCTGGCCGATGAGGCGGGCGTCGATTTCATCGGCGTCGGCGAGCATCATCGCGCCGACTTCGCCGTGTCATCTCCGGAAATGGTGCTGGCTACGATCGCGGGTCGCACGAAGCGCATTCGCCTCGGTTCGGCCGTCACGGTGCTATCGTCGGACGATGCGATCCGCGTCTATCAACGCTTCGCCACGCTTAATGCCACCTCGAACGGCCGCGCCGAAGTCATGCTCGGCCGCGGCTCGTTCATCGAGTCCTTCCCGCTGTTCGGCTTCGACCTCAACAAGTACGAGGAGCTTTTCAACGAGAAGCTCGATCTCTACGCTGCGGTGCTCAAGCAGGAGCCAGTCACCTGGCAAGGCACGACGCGGCCGCCGCTGAAGAACCAGAGCGTCTATCCCAAACTCGACCAGCCACTCACCACCTGGATCGGCGTCGGCGGCACACCGGAATCGGTGATGCGCGCCGTGCACTACGGCTTCCCGATGATGCTGGCCATTATCGGTGGCGACCCGAAGCGCTTTGCGCCTTACGCCGATCTCTATCGCCGCTCGCTGGCCGAGGCAGGCAAGCCGACGCTGCCGGTCGGCGTGCATTCGCACGGCTATGTTGCCGAAACCGACGCGGAGGCGAGGGAAGAGCTGTTCGCCGACTACAAACGCATGCGCGACAAGATCGGCGCCGAGCGCGGCTGGCCGCCCTTCGGCAAAGGCGAGTTCGAACGCGAGATCGAGGGCGGCTCGCTCTATGTCGGTTCGCCCGAGACGGTGGCGAAGAAGATCGCCGCTACCATCAAGGCGCTCGGCGCCCAGCGCTTCGACATGAAGTATTCGGCCGGGCCGCTGTCCCACGCCAAGATGATGCGCTGTATCGATCTGTACGGCCGCAAGGTCGCGCCGCTGGTGCGCGACCTTGTCGCCTGACATGCGACAGCCACTGCTCAGTGAGCCCGCCGGGGCCTAGGCCGCACCAACAGCCTTCTTGGTGCGCAGGTTGATGCCCATGATTTCGCGCGCCTCGGCCGGCGTCGCGATCTCGCGGCCGAGTTCGTTGGCGACGTTGACGACCTTGCGCACCGCCTGCGCGGTAGTTTCGATTTTTTCGTCGCGATGCGGATAGAGATAGACCGTGTCCTCCATGCCGACGCGCACCATGTCGAAGCCGAGCATCATCGCCAAGGTCACGAAAGGCATCCAGTTGCGGCCCCCGGCGCAAACCCCCTTCACCGCATTCGGGGCAAGGGTGTGCTGCATCGTCATCATGTAGATATAATTCCACGGATCCGGGCCGAGCGGCGAGCCGTGGCTGAAGCCATGGAAGCCCATCATGATGTTCATCAAGGGCGGATTCTTGGAAATCCCTTTGTCGATCAGCCAGTCGAGCACATCCTTGATGCCCTGGTAGCTCTGGCCCTGGTACTCGGGCCGCACGCCATGATCCTCGAGGTACTTCACCTGTTCGCTGAGGGTCTTCTCCGTGACGATGTAAGTGAACTTCTCCGAGAAGCCGACGGTCTGGATAAGCAGAACCGCACTCTGGAAATACTCCGGTCCCGCCGCGCACAGCACATCGACCGTGCGCTTGAGCAGACCGACGCCCTGCTGATCGTAGTCCGCATAGGGCACGACCGAAGTGACGATGTCCGGACATTTGTCGAGAACGCGTGAGATGGTTTCCTTGAGGACATGAGGATCCTTGCTCGGTGTGCCGTCCTTGTCGCGGGCGTGCACGTGCCACACGGCGGCGCCGGCCTTGTGGGCGTCGATCGCGGCCTGCACATTCTCGGCCATGGTGTAGGGTTGGCCAGGATTCTGCTGCCTATTCATGAACGAGCCAGTCGGCGCCGCATTGATGATCAACTTCTTGGCCATCGTCTTGAGCGGCAATTCCTGATGCACATTGCTGAGCACGCCGGAGTAAAGATCGTGGATATCAACGGTCATCGTCGTCATTCCTTACTTAGGCGCGTCCTGCGGCGTAACACCGATGCGCTTGAAGACTTTGGCGGCGGCCTGGCGGTCTTCGCGAACGAAGCTGGCGAACTGTTCCGGCGTATTCGGCTCCCACACCAGGGTTGATGCCTTGTAGAACTCCTTCACTTTCGGCGCCGTCATCGTCTTGGTGAACTCCGCATTGAGACGGTCGATGATGGCTTTCGGAGTCCCGTGGGGGGCGAACAGGCCGAAGTATCCAGACAGACCCGGATCGGAGCTCAGCTCGCCGAGCGAGGGCAGGTCGGGCATGAAGGTTGAACGTTGCTGTCCGATCGTGACCAGCGGTTTGACTTTGCCGCTCTCGATTTGCGGTGCGGCGACGCCGAAGCCCATATAGGTGATATCGACTTCGCCTGAGTAGACGGCCATGTTGGCTTTCGCTGCGCCACCATAGGGAATGGCCGTGATGTCGACGCCCTCATTGGCGGCAATCCAGCGCAGATAGAGATCGGGCAGGGTGGCCTGTCCCCATGTGCCCCAATTAAGTTTGCCCGGATTGGCTTTCGCGTAGGCGATCATCTCCTTGTAAGTCTTGAACGGGGTATTGGGCGCGGCGACCAGCAGATTGTTGGTCCATGCCAGGCGAATGATCGGTACGAAACTGTTTTCCGGGTCATAAGGCAGCTTGGCAAACAGTTGCGGATTGTAGGAAAGACTGTCGGCGACGGTGAGGCATAGTGTCAGGCCGTCCGGTTTCGACCGTGCGCAAGTATCCATGCCGATGATCGATGATGCACCGGGCTTGTTTTCGATGACGACCGGTTGGCCGAGTGCTTCGGAAACCAGCGTACCGGTAACGCGGCCCAGGGCATCGGTTAGACCGCCGGCAGAGTACGGGACGATGATCCGGATTGCGCCGGTCGGATAAGTTTCGGCACGAATTTGCGATTGCAAGACGAGCGAGAAGAGGCCGGCAAGCACGAGCGCAACCAAACGCGATGACTTGTTCTGAAAGTTTTTTTGCATTTCGTTTTCTCCCTGGTCCGGTCTTTAACATCAGACTTGAACTTGCGTGCATGCAAAATGCTAAGTCTTCACGCTCGCTGCGCGCGCACGATCGTCGCTGTACTGCTTTCACTTTCGCTGCAACGCACGTGGTTGTTGCGCGGCCCTGTCTGTCAGGAGCATGCGATGCGCGACGTCGTGTTTACGCCGCTGCGCCGAGCCTTCGCCTTAGCAGCGTGACGAGGAATGCTCACAACGCCAACGTGCCAATCATACGGATGCGACGAAGAATTGGCGGCGTCGGTCTGGGGGCGAGAACGGCGCCTCGCGGGCGATGGCTACCGGAAAGCTGCGCATCGTCGAACCTGTGGGCCACTCCGCCGTAGTCTTGTCGCAATTCGGCAACATTGTTGTATAAAAGCATCACAGCCGTGGAGATTCTCGCGGCTTCGGGCGTCCCCAGCGCCTGCGAACCTTCAGCCGATCCACAGGGCCTGACGATTGTATGAGCCTCGACCAGGCACCTTCGGCTGACACGACAGCTACGGCTTCGCCGTCCCGGCGGGAGGGCTCCAGCCGTATCCTCGGCCCCATCGCCGTCGTTCTGGCGCTGCTGTCGGCTTTCGCCACCTTCGTCGTCCTGGCCGATCTGACGCCGATCGCGCCGACCCATTACGTCGTGGTGTCGCTGCTGCTGGCCAACGTCGCCACGGTCATCCTGCTGCTCGGCGTCATCGTCCGCGAGGTCTGGCAGGTGGTCCAGGCGCGGCGCTCGGGCCGCGCGGCGTCGCGGCTGCACGTCCGCATCGTCGGTCTGTTTTCGATCATCGCCGCCGCGCCGGCGATTCTCGTCGCCATCGTCGCCAGCGTCACGCTCGATCGCGGCCTCGACCGGCTGTTCTCGAACCGTACCCGCGCCGCCATCGAAAACTCACTCGTCGTCGCCGAGGCCTATTTGCGCGACCACGCCCAGATCGTCCGCTCCGACATCATGGTCATGGCTTTCGATCTGTCCCGCGCCGGTCAGGTGGTCAGCGAGAGCCCCGACCAGCTCAAGCAGTTCCTGACCTACCAGGCCGCGGTGCGCGGGCTTGGCGCCGCGATCCTGTTCGACGGCGACCTCAAGGAGGTCGCGCGCGCCGATGTGCGCGTCAACCAGACTTTCGCGTTGCCGCCGCGCGAGGCGCTCGCAACCATCAGCGACAAGGAGCCGCAGCTCGTCCTGCTGCCCGACACCAATTACGTCGCGGCGGTGATCAAGCTGCAGAACTACGACAATCGCTTTCTCTATGTGACGCGATTGCTCGACCCGCGGGTCGTGCCGCAGTTGCGCGAAACGCGGGCGAGCGTCTCCGAATACATCGCCATAGAGCAGCGGCGCTTCGGCATCCAGGTCGCCTTCGGCCTGATGTACACGGTGATCGCGCTGATCGTGCTGCTATCGGCCGTGTGGATCGGATTCAACTTCGCCAACAAGCTGGTGGCGCCGATCCGCCGCCTGATTGGTGCGGCCAATGCCGTGTCCGAAGGCAATCTCTATGTCCGCGTGCCGGTGCGGCAATCGGAGGGCGATCTCGCCCATCTCGGCGAAACCTTCAACCGCATGACCCAGGAGCTTCGCACGCAGCGCGACGATCTGGTGCGCGCCCGCGACGTCATCGACACCCGCCGCATCTTCACCGAGGCGGTGCTGGCCGGCGCCAGCGCCGGCGTCATCGGCGTCGATACGTTCGACAATGTCGCCATCCTCAACCGCTCGGCCGAGAAACTGATCGGCTATACCGAGGCGCAGGCCGTCGGCAAACCGCTCAACGAGGTGTTTCCCGAACTCGCCGGCATCATGCTGGCAGCCAAGCATGGCGGCCGCACGCAGGATCAGGTCACGATCAACCGGGCAGGGCGCGAACGCAATCTGTCGGTCCGCGTCACCAGCGAGCGATCCGGCGCCACCAACCATGGCTATGTCATCACGCTGGACGACATTACCGAGCTCGTCACCGCGCAGCGCTCGTCGGCCTGGGCCGATATTGCGCGGCGTATCGCGCATGAGATCAAGAACCCGCTGACGCCGATCCAGCTCTCGGCCGAACGCCTGCGCCGCAAATACGGCAAGGTCATCGGCGAAGACAGCGGCGGCGTATTTCAGCAGTGCACCGACACCATCATTCGCCAGGTCGACGACATCCGGCAGATGGTCGATGAGTTCTCCAAGTTCGCGCGCATGCCCAAGCCCGTCATTGTCGGTGAGGACGTCGCCGACGCCGTGCGCCAGGCCGTGTTCCTGCAACGCGTCGGCAATGCCGATCTCGATATTTCGGCCGAAATTACCGACGAGCCGCTGCACGCCCAGTTCGACCGCCGCCTGATTTCGCAGGCGCTCACCAACATCATCAAGAACGCGACCGAAGCGGTCGCCGCCGTGCCGGATACCGAACGCGGCGAAGGCTGGAAGGGCACGATCCGGGTTTTCGCCGGTCGTGACGGCGAGAACATCGTCATTGACGTGGTCGATAACGGAATCGGCCTGCCGAAAGAGAACCGCAACCGGCTGATGGAGCCCTATGTCACGACGCGGGAGAAAGGCACCGGCCTTGGTCTCGCCATCGTCGGACGCATTCTGGAAGAACACGGCGGCGCGCTCGAACTGCGTGACGCTGCCGACAAGATTCCCGGGCAGCGCGGCGCCTGGATGCGGATGCGATTTTCCGCGACCAGCAAGCCGAACACGCCCGCCGCCGAGACCACCGATGTCGCATCGGCGGCCGATCCGGAAAAGACGACAAGCGAGTAACAGCGCATGGCAGCAGAAATTCTCATCGTTGATGACGAAGCCGATATCCGCGATCTGGTCGCGGGTATTTTGGAGGATGAGGGCTTCGTTGCGCGCACCGCGCGTAACAGCGACGACGCCATCGCGTCGATCGTGACGCGGCGGCCGAACCTGATTTTCCTCGATATCTGGCTGCAGGGCTCCAAGCTCGATGGCCTGCAATTGCTGACCATCCTCAAGGCCGAGCATCCCGAAATTCCGATCGTGATGATCTCCGGCCACGGCAATATCGAAACCGCGGTCGCGGCCATCAAGCAGGGCGCCTACGACTTCATCGAAAAGCCGTTCAAGGCGGACCGCCTCGTGCTGGTGGCCGAGCGGGCGCTGGAGACGTCGCGGCTCAAGCGCGAAGTGCGGCAGCTCAAGCAACTGGCGCCGTCGCCCTCGACGCTGGTCGGTCGCTCGGCCGCGATGTCGAGCCTGCGCCAGTCGATCGACCGCGTCGCCCCGACCAACAGCCGCGTGCTGATCGTCGGTCCCTCGGGCGCCGGCAAGGAACTGGCCGCGCGCACCATGCACGAACTGTCGCAGCGCACCGGCGGGCCGTTCATCGTCATCAATGCCGCCGCGATCACGCCGGAGCGCATGGAGACCGAACTGTTCGGTGTCGAGGCGAACGGCGCCGAGGCGCGCAAGACGGGCGCGCTCGAGGAAGCGCATGGCGGCACGCTCTTCATCGACGATGTCGCCGACCTGCCGCGCGAGACCCAGAACAAGATTCTGCGCGTCCTGGTCGATCAGACCTTCAGCCGCGTCGGCGGGTCGAGCAAGATCGCCGTCGATGTGCGTATCGTCGCCTCGACCGCGCGCAACCTCGAGTCCGCCATCGCACAGGGGCAATTCCGCGAAGACCTCTACCATCGCCTCTCGGTGGTGCCGGTGCGCGTACCGCCTCTGTCGGAGCGGCGCGAGGATATCCCGGAATTGATCGACTACTTCATGGACCAGATATCGCAATCGACCGGACTGCCCAAGCGCCGGATCGGCGAGGACGCCATGGCGGTGCTGCAATCGCACAACTGGCCGGGCAACGTCCGTCAGCTCCGCAACAACATCGAGCGCCTGATGATCCTGGCCGGCGGCGACCCCGACGCCATTATCGACGCTTCGATGCTGCCGCAGGACGTCGGCTCGATGGTGCCGGCCATGCCGAACGGCAATGGCGGCGAGCAACTGATGGGCCTGCCGCTGCGCGATGCCCGCGAGGTGTTCGAGCGCGAATATCTGGTGGCTCAGATTTCCCGCTTCGGCGGCAACATCTCGCGCACCGCCGAATTCGTCGGCATGGAGCGCTCGGCCTTGCACCGGAAATTGAAGGCGCTGGGGATTGGGTAGGATGGCAGATAATTTCTCCGTTCGTCCCCGCGAAAGCGGGGACCCAGAGCGTCAATCGCGTGCCCTCACTGATGTCGCTCTGGATTCCCGCTTTCGCGGGAATGAACGGAGTTTGACGCAAGCTCAAGGCGCTGGGGATCGGCTAGGATGGCGGACATGAAACACGATGTCATTCCGGGACGCGCCGAAGGCGCGGGGCCGGAATCCATAGCCCCTGTATGTGATTATGGATTCCGGGCTCGCTCGCTATCGCTCGCGCCCCGGAATGACGAGTAACCCATGTCCCGCATCGCTTACGTCAATGGCCGCTATGTACCGCACGCCGAAGCCGGCGTGTCCATCGACGATCGCGGCTTCCAGTTCGCCGACAGCGTCTATGAAGTCTGCGAAGTCCTCGGCGGCAGGCTGGTGGACGAGCGCCGCCACATGGCGCGCCTGCAGCGCTCGCTCGACCGCCTCGCCATGGCGCGGCCGCTGACCGAGCGCGCGCTCGCCGTCGTGATGCGCGAAACCATCCGCCGCAATCGCGTCGTCGACGGCGTTGTCTATGTGCAGGTCTCGCGCGGCCAGATGCGCCGCGACTTTCCATTTCCACCGGACGGCACCCCCGCGAGCCTCGTCGTCACCGCGCGCAACAACGATCTGGCGAAGATCGAGGCGCGCGCCGCCAAGGGCGTCGCCGTGGTCACCATGCCGGACGAGCGCTGGCGTCATGTCGATATCAAGTCGGTGGCGCTGCTGCCGAACGTTCTGGCCAAGCACGCCGCGCGCGAGAAGGGCGGCCAGGAGGCCTGGCTGGTTGACGCCAAGGGCTACGTTACCGAGGGCGCATCCTCCACCGCCTGGATCGTCACCCGCGACGGCGTGCTGGTGACCCGGCCGCTGGGCGGCGACATCCTGCCCGGGGTCACCCGGTCGGTCGTGCTCGATCTGGTGGCCAAGCAGGGCCTGCGCTTCGAGGAGCGACCCTTTACCGTCGAGGAGGCCTATGCGGCCCGCGAGGCCTTCATCACCTCGGCCAGCCAGTCGGTTATGCCGGTCACCCAGATCGACGGCCGGCCGGTCGGCAACGGGGCTCCCGGCCTCACGGCGACGGCCCTGCGCCGCGACTATCACAGCCAGGCCGAATTCACCTGACGCCCTCAAACCGCCCTAAAATGCGCCAAAACGGTCCATATTTCAGGGACTTGCCCCTCATAATCCAATGTTCCGCTTGCGCGAACAGGCGGGGTGCCATCTAATAGCTTCTCCCGGTCCCGGATTCTGCCGCTCGTGGGGAGAGCGGCGGGCATGCGAGGGCTAAAGGGCAACGATTGTCTCGCGCGTTAAGATGCGAGCTAAAAAATGGACCACGGCCATGGCCGCCGAACGAGCTCAGAACCTTCAAGACACGTTTCTCAATCACGTCCGCAAAGCGAAAATTCCGCTGACCATCTTCCTGGTCAACGGCGTGAAACTGCAAGGCGTCGTCACCTGGTTCGATAATTTTTGCGTCCTGTTGCGTCGGGATGGGCACTCGCAGCTTGTCTACAAGCACGCCATCTCGACCATCATGCCCGGACATCCGATCCAGCTGTTCGAGGGTGGCGAAGAGCCGCTGACGCCGGAAAAGGCATAACTACTCATTGGAACTGCGTGATCGCGACAAGAGTGCGGACCTGCTGACTCCCTCCGGGTCAGGCAGCGGGCGTGCGCTCGTCATCGAACCTTATCTGCGAGGTCAAGGTCTACGGGGTCTTGGCGGCGCGTCCGCCGACACGCGCACGCCGGACGCACGCCTCGAGGAGGCGATGGGGCTGGCGCGCGCCATCGACCTCGACGTCGTCGAGGGCGGGCTCGTGCCGCTGCAGGCGGTCAAACCCGCGACCTATATCGGCTCCGGCAAGGTCGACGAAATCGCCGGGCTGGTGAAGGGCCATGACGTCTCGGTCGTCATCATGGACTGCCCGATCTCGCCGGTGCAGCAGAAGAACCTCGAGAAAGCCTGGGGCGCCAAGGTCATCGACCGCACCGGCCTCATTCTGGAAATCTTCGGCCGCCGCGCCCGCACCCGCGAAGGCGCGTTGCAGGTCGAGCACGCGCATTTGACCTATCAGAAGGGCCGGCTGGTCCGCTCCTGGACGCATTTGGAGCGCCAGCGCGGCGGCTTCGGCTTCCTCGGCGGTCCCGGCGAAACCCAGATCGAAGCCGACCGGCGCATGCTGTCGGAGCGCATCGGCAAGATCGAAAGCGACCTCGAGAAGGTCAAGCGCACCCGCAAGCTGCATCGCGAAAGCCGCAAGCGCGTGCCTTATCCGATCGTCGCGCTGGTCGGCTACACCAACGCCGGCAAGTCGACCTTGTTTAATCGCATGACGGCAGCGTCCGTGCTGTCGGCCGACATGCTGTTCGCCACGCTCGATCCGACCTTGCGCTCGATCGACCTGCCGCACGGCACCCGCATCATCCTGTCCGACACCGTCGGCTTCATCTCCGACCTGCCGACGCAGCTGGTCGCGGCCTTCCGCGCCACGCTGGAAGAGGTGATCGAGGCCGATATCATCCTCCATGTCCGCGACATGTCGCACGAGGACACCGGCGCGCAGTCGGCCGACGTCGCCAAGGTGCTCGGCGAACTCGGCATCGAGCCGACAGACCGCCGCATCATCGAAGTCTGGAACAAGATCGACGCTCTCGATGCCGACGGCCGCGAGCGCATCCATAACCTCGCCGCCCGGCAGGCGCCGGAGCGCGCGCCGATTATCGTGTCGGCGCTGACCGGGGAGGGCATCGATAGCCTCACCGGCGCCATCGAGAACCGCCTCGGCGAAAGCCGGCAGACGCTGTCGCTGAGGCTCGATGCGTCGGACGGCGCCGGCCTGAGCTGGCTCTATCGCCACACCGAAGTGCTCGACAAAACCACGGATGACGAGGGCCATGTCTCGGTCACCGTCCGCGCCACGCCCGACAAGGCCGGCCAGGTGAGGGCGAAATTCGCGCTGTAGC
The DNA here is from genome assembly GCA_035556455.1 of Pseudolabrys sp. Taxonomy (GTDB): domain Bacteria; phylum Pseudomonadota; class Alphaproteobacteria; order Rhizobiales; family Xanthobacteraceae; genus Pseudolabrys. Next base: position 432 of record DATMEX010000065.1, on the reverse strand, counting down.
TTCGTGCTCCAGCCGCCTCACCGCATCCATCATCAAACCATCATGAAACCCGGCGCAAAACAGCGCCTGTGCGGCGTTTGAAATGCGCCGCTCGTCCGGAATGAGTTCGCCATGATCCGCCTCGACAACATCAGCAAGCAGAACGGCCACCAGATCCTGTTCATCGAAGCCTCGGCCGCGCTGCACCGCGCCGAGAAGGTCGGCCTGGTCGGCCCCAACGGCGCCGGCAAATCGACGCTCTTCCGGATGGTGATGAAGCAGGAGACGCCGGACGAAGGCCAGGTCGCGATCGACCGCGGCGTCACGGTGGGCTACTTCAGCCAGGACGTGGGCGAGATGCAGGGGCGCAGCGCCCTCGCCGAGATCATGGCGGGGGCCGGCGAGGTCTCCGGCGTGATGGCGGAGCTGACCGAGCTGGAGCACGCCCTCGCT
>DATMEX010000064.1:0-24945 GCA_035556455.1 Pseudolabrys sp. | reverse complement strand
ACGGCCCAAGGGCGCATCTGGCTCGTCACCGGGCCCAACATGGCCGGCAAATCCACCTTCCTCCGCCAGAACGCACTGATCGTCGTCATGGCTCAGATGGGCTCGTTCGTACCCGCGCGGTCGGCTCGCATCGGCCTTGTCGATCGGCTTTTCTCGCGCGTCGGCGCCTCTGATGATCTCGCACGCGGCCGCTCCACGTTCATGGTCGAAATGGTCGAGACGGCCGGTATCCTCAACCAGGCAACCGAGAAAAGCCTCGTCATCCTCGACGAGATCGGCCGCGGCACCGCGACGTTCGATGGCCTGTCCATCGCCTGGGCGACAATCGAGCATCTGCACGACGTCAACACCTGCCGCTCGCTGTTCGCCACGCATTATCACGAGCTCACCGCGCTGTCGGCGCGGCTGGCCCGCGTCCACAACGTGACCATGAAGGTGAAGGAGTGGAAGGGCGACGTCGTGTTCCTGCACGAAGTCGTCGCCGGCGCCGCCGACCGCTCCTACGGCATTCAGGTGGCCAAGCTCGCCGGGCTTCCGGCCAGCGTCATCGAGCGCGCCAAGGTCGTGCTGGCCAAGCTCGAGCAGGAAGACCGCGCCGCACCGAAAGGCTTCGAGGATCTGCCGCTGTTCGCGGCCAACTACCAGCCGTCGGCCGCGCCCGCCGAACCGGCGCATGAGCGAGTCATTGCCGCCATCACCGCGCTCAATCCAGACGAACTGTCGCCGCGCGAGGCGATGGAGACGTTGTATCAGTTGAAAGCGAAGCTGAAAGAGGCGGAGAAGAAGTGACTCCGTTCGTCCCGCGAAGGCGGGGACCCAGAGCCTCCGAGTTCAGCAGCCGTAAGGAATAACTGGATTCCCGCTTGCGCGGGAATGAGCGGAGTAAGAGGCAGCGCTAACGAGCCTAAACCCTGCCCCGGTTCTTCCAAACCCACAGCAACCCGTTCCACGCCACGCCGATGGCGAGGCCGATCAGATAGGCCCACCACACACCGATGGGCTCGGCGAGCATGTGCACGGCGAACAGGCCGAGCGTCAGGCCGATGAGCGGCACCTGCAGATGCGCGGCGACGCTCGCCGCCGCCGCGCCGCCGGCGCGCGTATAAAGAATGATGAAGAACGAGCTCATCGCCACCGGGAAGAAGGCGAAGACGCCAGAGAAATATGAGCCGATCGACGAGCTCAGGCCCGTCACGGTGATGACCACAAGGGTTACGATGACGGCCCGCCACACAAGATCGCGCTTGGTCAGGGTGACGCGCGCTCTCGCTTTCACGTCGCCGAGATAATGCGAGGCGATATAGATCGTGACCGGAAAGACGATGGCGTTGGCGAGCAGCGCTGACGAGGCCGTCCACGGCACCAGCCGCGACAGGAAGGCCCCGGCGAGCCAGACCAGCAGTGCGCCGCCGAGACTGGGCACCAGCCGGTAACGCGGCGCCAGAATGGCGAAGGTCAGCGCGAAGATCGGCCCCACCGCATTCGCGACAATGCTGCCGATGGCGCTCTGCGCGATGAAATGCGCATCGTGCTCGATGGCGAGAATGATCATGGCCGCGCCGCCGGCGGTCGGTAGCGCCGCAATCAGCGCACCGATGAACGGCCCGGAGCGTTCCACCACCACCGAAGCGATGACGACGATGCTCGCCGTCATCACGATCTTCAGTGCGAGGCCGAACCAGAACAACGGCGTGATGAGTACAGCGCTCATGCGGCTTTGACCCTGCGAATGAGGAAGAGGATCACATTGACAGCGACCGATACGGCCAGCGTCAGGACCAGCGCCCAGACCGAACCGAGCGGAACGGCGGTCAGATGCAATGTCAGCATGGCGAGACCAAAGCCGCCGAGGCCGACGGCCGAGTGGCCCAGCACCGTCGCCGTCGCCCGCCCGCCGACGCGGTTATGAAGGATGATGGCGATGCTTGTGAGCACGATGGGAAACACCGCGAGATTGCCGCTCGCGGCCGGCCCGATATGATGACTGAGTGTCACCACGACGCCGACCAAGGTCGCTACCATGCCGGCACGCAGGAAGTAGTCGTACCAATAGGTCCGCATGCGCGGAAAGTGGACGTGCGGCAGCCTCGACTGCACCAGCATGGCAATAATGACGGCGGCAATGTTGACCCCGATCGTCGCCCAGAGCCCAAGCTGCAACTGATTGCCCAACAGCCAGATCGACAAGCCCCAGACGACGAAGGCGCCAGCCAGGCTCTCGACGAGCGAGCGCCGTTGCGCCAGCAAGCAGTAGGTCAACGAGAAGAAGATATTGACCGCATTCGACAACATGCTGCCCAGCGCGCTGGCGCCGATGAAAGCCGCATCATGGTCGATGGCGAGAAAAATGTAGATCGGCCCGGCGCTGATCGGCAGCGTCGCGACCAGCCCGCCGATCAGCGGCCCGGCCCGCTCCGCCGTCACAGTCGCCGCGATGAGGAACGCGGCGGTCACGGCCATGCGCACGACCAGGGTCAGTGCGAAGTAGAGATCGGGAGACATTATCCGGTGGCCTCGTGTCCCGGCCGCGGCGCACCGTGAAACGGTGCGACGCAGAACCGGGACCTAGCTTCTGTTCCAGACAGCATCGGTCCCGGGTCTGCGATGCAAACCCGGGACACGGGCTTTTTACGCCCTTGCCATTTTCACATCGACCTGCGGGCCGCTTTTGATGGTCTGGTAGACCACACAATAGCGTTCGGTCAGCTTGAGAAGCTGATCGAGTTTTTCCTGCGGTGCGTCGGTGTCGAGATCGAAGCGCAGGCGGATTTGGGCGAAGCCGACCGGTGCATCCTTGGCAACGCCGAGCGTGCCGCGGAAATCGAGATCGCCTTCGGCCGAGACCTTGCCCGACTTCAGCGGGATCTCGAGCGCCGTCGCCACCGCCTTCACGGTGACGCCGGCGCAGGCGACCAGCGCCTCCAGCAGCATATCGCCCGAGCATAGCTCCATGCCTGAGCCGCCCGTGGCCGGATGCAGGCCGGCGACCGCAAGCGCGCGGCCGGTCTCCACCTTGCAGGCGATGCTGGTGTCATCGAGCGTGCCCTTGGCCTTCAGCGTGATCATCGCCGAGCCAGCGTCGCTCTTGTACTTTTCCTTGATCGGCGCCTGCATGGCGCGCAGTTCATTGGCATCCATAGTCGCTATGTCCTTAGGCGTTCGTCAGCACGACGCGGCCGATCACCTTGCCGGCCTTGAGATCGTCGAGCGCCGACTGCACCTCATCGAGCGGGCGCTCGCGGATCGGCACCGGGGGGGCGCCGGTGCGGCTGACCAGTTCGAGCAGCTCCTTCATCTCCGGCAATGAGCCGACATAGGAGCCCTGGATGGTCATGGCGCGCATCGGGAAGAACGGCGTCGATATGGTAATGTCGCCGCCGAACAGGCCGACGATGACGATCTTGCCGCCCTTGGTGATGAGGCCGTCGATCGACAGCTTCACGGTGTCCGACGAACCGACGAAGTCGATGACCGCCCAGGCACCGCCATTGGTGGCGTCGATGATCTGCTTGGCGGCATCCGGCGCGCGGCCGTCGATCGCCGCTACCGCGCCGGCTTTCAGCGCGGCTTCGCGCTTGACCGGGTCGATGTCCACCATGATGACGCTCTTGCCGCCCATCGCCTTGTGTAGCGCAATCGCCATCAGGCCGAGGCCCCCGGCGCCCATGATCACGACCGGCTCGTCCTTGAGCGTGTCGCTGACCTTCTTCAGCGCGCTGAAAGCGGTGACGCCCGAACAGGCGAGCGGCGCGGCCTGCACCGGGGTGAGGTTGCCGATGTCGAACAGGTGGCGCGGATGCGGCACGACCAGATGGCTGGCATAGCCGCCGTCGGAAAATACGCCGAGATTCTTCGGCGTCCGGCAAAGATTCTCCTCGCCACGGCGGCAGACCATGCATTCGCCGCAGCCGATCCAGGGATTGGCGAGCCTGACTTCGCCAACCTTGACGCCCTTGGCGTCGGGGCCCACGGCGATGACTTCGCCGACGTTCTCATGGCCCATGGTGAGCGGCAGCTTGATGCCGCGCTCGAGGAGCTGCATGCGCTTGCCGCCGCCGAGTTCGTAATAGCCGTCCCAGATATGGAGATCGCTGTGGCAGACGCCGGAGGCCTTGATCCTGAGGAGCACCTCGGTGCCCTTCGGTTCAGGGGTCGGCTTTTCGTTAAGCTGGAGGGGCTGCCCACAGGTGCAGACCTGGAACATACGCATGTCGTTTCTCTCCCGAATTTCAATTTGGCCCGGGACCATAGCCTATGATCCCGAAAAGTGGGACCCGGTTTTCGGACAAGCTCATGTGCCGGAAAGGAGGGCGCCGCTCACCACCACATGCCGGCGCCGGCCGGGGCTTCGTCCTCTTTTTCGCGGCTGTTCCGCGCCAATGAACGATCCAGCGCCGCTAGAACCTGTTTTTTCACGGTTTCGAAGCGGGCCGACTGCCGGTCGCGCGGGCGTGCCAGGCCGGTGACGATCTCCTCAAACAGTCGTCCGGGCCGCGGCTTCATCACGTAGATGCGGTCGGCGAGCACGACCGCCTCCTCGACGTCGTGCGTGACCAAAATGAGAGTCGGCCGCAGGTCGGCCCACAGGTCGAGCAGATGCTCCTGGAGGTCGGCGCGGGTGAAGGCATCCAGCGCCGAGAACGGCTCGTCGAGCAGCAGCACCTCGGGGCGGGGCACCAGCGCCCGGGCAATGGCGACGCGCTGCGCCTGGCCGCCGGACAGTTCGCGCGGCCAGGCCCGCGCCTTGTCGGCAAGGCCGACGCGCTTGAGCGCCTCGCCAATGCGCGCGACGCGTTCCGCCTTGGGCAGATGATCGAGGCCGAAGCCGATATTGTCGGCGACACTCAGCCACGGCAGCAGGCGCGGCTCCTGGAAGACGACGCCGATCTTCTCATGCGGCGCGGTGATGGCGGCGCCGTCGAGCACGACGCGGCCGCGGCTCGGCGTGTCGAGGCCGGCAATGGCGCGCAGCATGGTCGATTTGCCGCAACCGGAGCCGCCGACAATGGCGACGATCTCGCCGGGCTCAACGGCGAAGCTGACGCCCTCGAGCGCATGCGCGCCGTTCGGATAGGTCTTGCCGACGTTTTCGAGCTGGAGCATCGGCTCAGGCCTCCGTGTGCCGGGCGCGGTCTTCCCAGCGCAGCAGCGGCGCGGCGAGACCCACGATCAGCCAGTCGGTGACCTTGCCGAGTACGGCGAAGGCGACGATGGCGGCGACGATCTGCGCCGGCTTGCCGAGTTGCTGGCCATCGACCAGCAGGAAGCCGAGACCTTCGGACGCACCCATGAATTCGGCGGCGACGACGAACATCCAGCCGAGGCCAAGGCCGGAGCGCAGCGCCACGACATAGGACGGCAGCACGGCGGGCAGCAGGATGCGCCGGATCATCCCCGCGCCGGACAGGCGGAAGGCGCGCCCGACCTCGACGATCTTGCGATCGACCGAGACCACGGCGCCCATGACGCCGAGATAAACCGGAAAAAAGACGCCGACCGCGATCAGCGTGACCTTGGAGGCTTCGAAAATGCCGAGCCACAGGATGAACAGCGGCACCCAAGCGATCGAAGGAATGGCGCGCAACGCCTGCAGGGTCGGGTCGAGAAGCCGCCGCGTCAGCGACGAATAGCCGGTGATGGCACCAAGCACGGTACCGGCGGCAACGCCAACACCGAAGCCGGCGGTAACGCGGGCAATGGTGGCGGCGGCATGACGCTGCAGTTCGCCGGTTTTGGCGAGCTCCATGAAGGTCGCGTAAATGACCGACGGCGGCGGCACCAGGCGGCCATTGGACAGGCCGAAGCGCACGGCCAATTCCCAGCCGGCTGCCAGCACGACAGGGACGATCAGGCCCAGCGCCGGTTTGGCGTAGCGGGTCCAGGACGCGCGCCGCGCCGGAGCGGCCTCGATGTCATTGGCTGCGATACTCATGCTCCCAACAGACATAGGACCACCCTAAAAGGCAACAGGCTTGAGGACCTGCGCGATCACCAACAAAAGAGCGTCCGGAAGTGTCCCGAAGGACAATTCCGGACGAGTTTATCCAGGGAGGAAACGAATGATCGGACGCCGCCGGGCGCCCGATCGTAGATAATCAGTTCGTACCGGCGGAAAGATAGCGATCGTCAATCAGATCATCCACGGTCTTCTTGACATCGACATCGGCCTTGATGACGCCGGCCTTCTGCAGCGCCAGGCCGGCCTCGAGGATCGACTCGCGCTGAGGCGCGCCGATCTTCGAATGAGTGAGCTCGGTGCGCTCCTTGAGCTGCTTGTCGACGACTTCGCCGGGCAGCTTGGTGACGGCGATGAAGTCGGTTTTCACCTCGTCATAGTGCGACAGGGCGTATTTGCGGGCCTCTTCGTAGACCGCGAGCACGCGCTTGACGAGATCGGGGTGATCCTTGGCGAAGTCCTCGCGCACATTGAGAATGCCCCAGGTGTTGGCGGCAGCGTTGCGGTAGAACAGCTTGGCGCCGTCCTCGACTTCCGCCTGCGCCATCATCGGATCGAGACCGGCCCAGGCATCGACGTCGCCGCGGATCAGCGCAGTCTTGCCGTCGGCGTGCTGCAACAGCACCGGCGTAATATCCTTGTCGGTCAGACCGGCGCCCAGCAGAGCGCGGACGAGGAAGATGTGCGGATCGGTGCCGCGCGTCACCGCGACGCGCTTGCCCTTGAGATCCTCGATCTTGGTGATCTTCGAGTCCTTGCCCGTGACCAGCGCGGTCCATTCAGGGCGCGAATAGACATAGATCGATTTGATCGGATTGCCGTTGATCTTGGCGACCAGCGCCGCCGAGCCGGCGGTCGAGCCGAAGTCGATCGAGCCGGCATTGAGGAATTCAAGCGCCTTGTTGGAGCCGGCCGACTGCACCCAGCGAATGGAAATGCCGTCCTTGGCGAATTCCTTCTCGAGCAGGCCCTTGTTCTTGAGCAGGATCGAAACCGGATTGTAGGTCGCCCAATCGACGCGTAGCTCCTTCGGCTTGTCGGCCGCATGCGCGACTGCCGCCGGGACGAGGCCCGCGACGAGACCGAGCGCGATCAGTGAACGCCGTGAAAACGAAACCATATCTTGCTCCCCAAGAACGGCGGAACGACCGCGCTCCGCAGAATTTTTATTCTTTAGAACGCCATATTTTTCGCGTCAAAAGCATATTTTTATCCTTATATTATTATTTCGTAGAACATTATGCCAATTATCGGCGCATTGCAGAACCGGTACTATCTTGATGGGGCGGCGGTGACTTCTATCGCGCCCTCCGCTATCCGGATGTCCCTATGGCCTCCCTTGCTCTCGAGCGCGATTCGACCAGGTCCGCGGTGTCTACGTCGCGGAATGGCGGCGACCTGATCGACAGCCGCGCCATCATCGCCGACCTCGAAGACCTGGCCGCGGCCAAGCGCGGCAACGACATCGAACTGCGGGCCGCGGTGGCGCAGCGACTGAAAGCCGCGCTGAACGAAGGCCGCGACCGGGCCGAGCGTCTGCTGCTGAAGGACCGTCACGGCCGTCGGTGCGCCGAGCGCATCTGCCGGATGGAAGATGAGATCATCGGCATCCTCTACGACTTTGTGCGCAAGCATCTCTATCCGTCGGAAAATCCGTCCGAGACCGAGCACATGGCGATCGTCGCCACCGGCGGCTACGGCCGCGGGTTTCAGGCGCCGAACTCGGACATCGATCTGTTGTTCTTGTTGCCCTACAAGCAGACCGCCTGGGGCGAGCAGGTCGCCGAGACGATCCTCTATGCGCTGTGGGACACCGGACTGAAGGTCGGCCACGCCACCCGGTCGGTGGACGAGTGCATCCGCCAGGCCAAGGCGGACATGACCATTCGCACCGCGCTGCTGGAATCCCGCTTCCTGCTCGGCGACCGCAAGCTGTTCGATGAACTGGTGACGCGCTTCGACACCGACGTGGTGCGCAACACCGCGCCGCAATTTGTCGCCGCCAAGCTCGCCGAACGCGAGGAGCGTCACCGCCGCAGTGGGCAGTCACGTTACCTGGTCGAACCGAACGTCAAGGACGGCAAAGGCGGTCTGCGCGACCTGCACACCTTGTTCTGGATCGCGAAATACGTCTACCGCGTCCGCGAGCCGGAAGAACTGGTGAAGCTCGGCGTGTTCGACAAGACCGAGTATGCGCTGTTCCGCCGCTGCGAGGATTTCCTGCTGGCGGTGCGTTGCCATCTGCACTTCCTGACCGGCCGTCCGGAAGAACGGCTGTCGTTCGACGTGCAGCGCGAGATCGCGGTGCGGCTCGGCTATACCGAACATCCGGGCATGCAGGATGTCGAACGCTTCATGAAGCACTATTTCCTGGTCGCCAAGGATGTCGGCGACCTGACGGCGATCCTGTCGGCCGAACTCGAGGTCAGCCACGCCAAGGGCGCGCCGGTCCTGAGCCGCGTGATGTCGAAGCTGCGGCCGGTGAAGCGCAAGCAGCTCGGCGACTCCAAGGACTTCATTGCCGAGAACAACCGCATCCTTTGCGTCAATGCCAATGTGTTCAAGCGCGACCCGGTCAACCTGATCCGCATTTTTTATCTGGCGCAGAAGCACAATCTCGCCCTGCATCCGGACGCGATGCATGCGATGACGCGCTCGCTCAAGCTGATCGATGCCAGGCTGCGCGACAGCGAAGAGGCCAATCAGCTTTTCCTCGACATCCTCACCTCCAAGCGCGATCCGGAAACGGTGCTGCGCCGCATGAACGAAGCCGGCGTGCTCGGCCGCTTCGTCCCCGCCTTCGGCAAGGTGGTGGCGATGATGCAGTTTAATATGTATCACCACTATACGGTGGACGAGCATCTGCTGCGCTGCATCGGCGTTCTTTCCGAAATGGAAGAAGGCGCCGCCACCGACGCGCCGCTCGCCAACGAGCTGATCCACAAGATCAAGCCGGCGAGCCGCACGCTGCTCTACGTGGCGATGTTCCTGCACGACATAGCCAAGGGCCGGCCGGAAGATCACTCCATCGCCGGCGCCAGGATCGCACGCCGCCTCTGCCCGCGCCTCGGTCTGTCGGCTGCGGACACCGCGACCGTGGCCTGGCTGATCGAACAGCACCTCGTGATGTCGACCGTGGCGCAATCGCGCGACCTTTCGGATCGCAAGACGATCGAGAACTTCGCGGCCGTGGTGCAGTCGGTGGAGCGGCTCAAGCTGCTGACCATTCTCACCATCGCCGATATCAAGGCGGTCGGTCCCGGCGTGTGGAATGGCTGGAAGGCGCAGCTCGTGCGCACGCTCTATTTCGAGACCGAGCCGGTGCTGACCGGCGGCTTCTCCGAGGTCAATCGCGCCCAGCGCGTCGCCGCATCGCAGGCCGAATTCCGTCACGCGATGCAGGCCAGGCAATGGCCGGCCGAAAAGGTCGAAGCCCACATCGCGCGGCTCTATCCAGCCTACTGGCTGAAGGTCGATCTCGAGCACAAGATCGAGCATGCCGATCTGCTGCGCGGCGTCGAAGATTCCGGCAAGAGCCTTGCCACCGCAATCCGCTTTGACGCCGCGCGCGCGGTTACCGAACTGACGGTGCTGGCGCCGGATCATCCATGGCTGCTGTCGAGCATCGCCGGCGCCTGCGCCATGGCCGGCGGCAACATCGTCGATGCGCAGATCTTCACCACCACGGACGGTCAGGCGCTCGACACCATTTCTCTGTCGCGCGAATTCGAGCGCGACGACGACGAGCAGCGCCGTGCCGACCGAATCGCAACATCGATAGAAAAAGCGCTGCGCGGCGAGTTGCGACTGCCCGATGTGGTGGCGCGCCGCGCCCCCCCGAAGGGCCGCATCAAGGCGTTCTCGGTCGAGCCCGGCGTCGATATCAACAACCAGTGGTCCCACCGGTACACGATGATCGAAATCGTCGGCCTCGACCGGCCCGGCCTGCTTTACGAACTGACCGCGACCTTGTCGAAGCTCAACCTCAATATCGCCTCGGCGCATGTCGCCACATTCGGCGAACGCGCGGTGGACGTCTTCTACGTGACCGATCTGATGGGCGCGCAGATCACCTCGCCCACCCGTCAGGCAGCCATCAAGCGCGCCTTGATTGCGCTGTTCGCCCGCCCGGATACTCGGCCAGGCAAGGGCGCCGCGTGACATGCGACCTGACGACGTACGGCAATACGGGCTCAATCAAAGGGGCTGAAGGCGCCGCCATGATCCGTCGCCCGGCTACTTGCATCGCAGGTCTGACCGCCGCGCTTCTGGCGGCGATGCCGGTTGCGGAAGCCGCCTCACCTCCGCCCGAGATGCGCGCCGTCATTCAGTACGCGATTACAATGATCGGCGTCCCGGTCGGCCGCATTACATGGACCGTCGAGCTGGGAGCAAACAGCTACCAGACCTCGGCGAGCGGCAAGGCGAGCCGTGCCGTCAGCATCCTGGTCAATGGCGAGGGCCGGGTCTCCGTGCAGGGCATCTTCACGGCGGACCGCGCCGCGCCGAGCTTCTTCTCCTCCAACGTCATCGACGACGGCGACGCCACCGGGCTGCAGATGACGTTCGAGAACGGCAACATCAAAACGCTGCGCATCGACGATCCGCCCGATCACGCCATCCGTGTGCCGGTGACGGACGAGCACAAGCGCAACGTCACCGATCCGCTCAGCGCCATGCTGATCCCGGCCACGGCCGAAAGCCCGTCGCTGTCGCCGGGGCAGTGCAATCGCAGCCTGTCGATCTTCGACGGCCAGCGCCGCTACGACCTGACGCTCAGTTACAAGCGCATGGACAAGCTCAAGCTCAGCCGCGGCTATAACGGGCCGGCGCTGGTCTGCGCCGTCGTGCTGCATCCGATCGCCGGCTATCGGCCGGACAGCCTGCTCGTAAAATATGTCGGCGGCCGCGCCGGTCTCGAAATCTGGTTCATGCCGATCGAAGGCACGCCCATTGTACTCCCCGGCCTCCTCAAAATGCCGACCGGCGTCGGTACCATGGAGATCGAGGGCGAACGGATCGACCGCACGGTGCTCAAGCCGCCGACGGCGCCGGCTGACCCGGCCCCGGCCCGCTAGTTCGGGCGTGCCGGCGCGGCGAACCCGCGAATATGGTGCGATTGCCACGCCCTAGATGGTTAACCGGCGCCTGCCCGGAACCCTCCGAAAATCCCGAAAATCCGAGCTTTTTTACGGCCCCTTAAACCGCGCCGCATAGCCTTGCTGCCGGGATCGGCGCCTCGTGCGGGCGACGGCATTGTGTCGAGTTTGGGTTTGCGTCGATGGCGGGACGGGGACATTCGGGCGGACGCCGCGAGCCGGTGTTCGATGACGCGCCCGAAGTGCGCGTGACGCCGGGCGACGGCGGCAATCGTCCGCGCAAGACTTCTCCGAAGAAAAAGAAAGCGCGCTCGAAGGCGCGCGGAGGCAAGCGCTCGCTCATCGGCCGCGTTGCCTATTGGTCGCTGATCGCCTGCATCTGGGTGTGCATCGGCCTGACCGCCGTCGTCGGCTATGTCGGCGCGCATCTGCCGCCCATCCAGTCACTCGAGATTCCCAAGCGGCCGCCGACCATTCGCATGCTGGATTCGGCCGGCAATGAATTCGCCCGCCGCGGCGACATGGCCGGCGAGGTGCTGGCGCTGAAGGATATGCCGCCGCACGTGCCGCGGGCTTTCATCGCCATCGAGGACCGGCGCTTCTACGATCACTACGGCATCGATCCTTACGGCATCGCCCGCGCGGTCGTCGCCAATGCCATGCATCGCGGCGTCGCCCAGGGGGGCTCGACGCTGACGCAGCAACTCGCCAAGAACCTTTTCCTGACGCAGGAGCGTACCCTCACCCGCAAGCTGCAGGAGGCGATGCTGGCGCTCTGGCTGGAGCGCAAATTCTCCAAGGCGCAGATCCTCGAACTCTATCTCAACCGCGTCTATTTCGGCGCCGGCGCCTATGGCATCGAGCAGGCTTCGCAGCGTTATTTCAGCAAGCCGGCCAAGCAGCTCTCGATCGGCGAAGCCGCCCTGCTGGCGGGCCTCGTCAAATCGCCGTCGCGGCTGGCGCCGACGCGGGACTACAACGCCGCCGAACGGCGCTCCCGCATCGTGCTGGCGTCGATGAGCGAACTCGGCTTCATCACGCCGGCAAGCGAGAAACTCGCCATCGCCAAGCCGCCGCGCATCGTGGCGCAGGTCAACAGTGGATCGAGCAACTACGTCGCCGACTGGATCATGGATGCGGTCAACGACACGCTCGGCCATATCGAAGAAGATATCGTCGTCCAGACCACCATCGATTCAGCCGCGCAGGCGAGTGCCGAGAAGGCGCTGGCCGACGAATTCGCCAAGGCGACCAAGGTCGGCGCAACGCAGGCGGCCCTGGTATCGATGACGCCGAATGGCGCGGTGCGCGCGCTGATCGGCGGCCGCAATTACGCCGACAGCCAGTTCAACCGGGCGGTCGCCGCCAAGCGCCAGCCGGGCTCGGCGTTCAAGCCTTTCGTCTATCTTACCGCGCTGGAGCGCGGGCTGACGCCGGACACCGTGCGCGTCGACGGCCCGATCAAGATCAAGGGTTGGGCGCCGGAGAACTACAGCCATGAATATTTCGGGCCGGTGACTTTAACGCGCGCGCTGGCGCTGTCGCTCAACACCGTGTCGGTGCGCCTCACCATGGAAGTGACGCCGATGGCGGTGATCCGCACGGCGCATCGCCTCGGTATTGCCTCGAAGCTCGAGCCGAACGCCTCGATCTCGCTCGGCACCTCGGAAGTGTCACCGCTCGAACTCACCGGCGCCTATGCCGTGTTCGCCAATGGCGGCAATGCCGTAACGCCCTATGTCATCGAACGCATCAGCACCGTCGAAGGCAAGGTTCTCTATTTCCGAAATCAGCAGCCGCTCGGTCGCATCGTCGATGCCGGCACCGTCGGCATGATGAACCAGATGATGCAGGAAACGCTGACCATCGGCACCGCGCACAAGGCCGACCTCGGCGGCGTGCCCGCCGCCGGCAAAACCGGCACGTCCCAGGATTTCCGCGATGCCTGGTTCGTCGGCTACACCGCGCATCTCGTCACCAGCGTCTGGCTCGGCAATGACGATAATACGCCGATGAAGAAGGTGACCGGCGGCGGCCTGCCGGTCGAGATCTGGAGCCGCTACATGCGCGATGTCCATCGCGGCGTGCCGGTCGCCGGCTTGCCGAGCGTGCCGTCGCGCGGCTTCTTCGACAATCTGTTCGGCGGCAACCAGCCGGCACCGGCCCAGCAGCGGCCGGAGCCGCCCGCCTCCGTGCCGATGGCGAGCAATGAGCCGCGCCAGACCACCGGCGCGGGCCTCGACGGCTGGCTGCTCGACAACCTGTTCGGCCGGCGCTAGCGCGTTTTCAAGCGAAGTGGAAACCGGTTCGCGTAAAGAAAACGCGTTGCAACAGAGTCAGACGTCATGGGCGGCGGCGTGGCTCTTGCGAATGCCGCGCGTCGCGATCCAGAGGACAAGCGTCGCAACGCCCATGAAGGCCACTGCAGCGGCGAGCGGCATCGGCCCGCGATCAAGCAGCAATCCGACCATCGACGCGCAGAGCGCCGCCACGACTTGCTGAATGAAGCCGAACAGCGAGGACGCCGCGCCGGCACGTTCCGGGAATGGCGTCATGGCGCCGGCAATCGACTGCGGCAGCACCATGCCGAGGCCCATGAGATAGATCGTCATCGGCAGCACGACGGCAAGCGAAGAGGTAAAGCCGATGTAGAGCGAGGCAAAGAACACAGAACCGCCGATGGTCGCCAGCACGGCGCCGATGCCGATCACCGTGTCGATGCCGAGACGGATGACAATGCGCGCGCCGATGTTCGAGCCGATCAGATAGCCCGCCGAGCCGACCGCGAAGACAAAGCCGAACTCGAACGCGGTCAGCCTGTAGACGTTCTGTAACAGAAACGCCGAACCGGCGAGCCAGGCGAGCAGGCCGGAATAGGTCGCGGTGCACATCGCCAGATAAGCGCGGTAGGCGCGGTTGCGGAAGACGACGCGATACGACTGCCAGATCGACCCGATGGACACCCGTTCGCTGGCGCGCGTTTTCAGCGTTTCGGGCAGCCAGAAATAGGTCGCGAGCGCCACCACGGCGCAAATCAGCCCCAGCACAGTGAAAACGCCGCGCCAGCCGAACGCGGCCTGCACCATGCCGCCGAACATCGGCGCCAGCACCGGCGCCAGCGCCATCACCGACGAGATGATCGACATCTCGCGCGCGGCCTGCCGGCCGGAATAAAGATCGCGCACCACCGCGCGCGACAGCACCACCCCGCCGGCGCCGCCGAAGGCTTGCAGCAGCCGCGCCCCGATCAGCATCTCGATCGATGTCGACAGCACGCACAGCACGGTCGCGGCGAGGAAAATGCCCATCGACAGCAGCAGCACCGGCTTGCGGCCGTGCCGGTCGGAGAACGGGCCGTAGGCGATCTGCCCGGCGGCAAAGCCGAACAGGAACAGCGAGATCGTGAACTGCACCTCCGACGGCGTGGCGTGCAGCTGCTCGGCAATCTGCGGCATCGACGGCAGGTAGAAATCGGTCGAGAGCGGGCCGGTCGCGGCCAGCGCCGCCAGCAGCAGCGTCAGCGCTAAGGTGCCGGGTAAAAGCATCGGGTTACCGAAAAAACGTGAGGCGGGCGCGGCGGAAACTAGCCGCCATTGCCATAGCGATGCAAATCGGCGCCGTTGGTGTCGAGCCAGCTCTTGGCGCGGCGGAAATCGGGGCAGATGCGCGCGACCTGGCGCCAGAAGGCGCGGCTGTGGTTCATCTCGACGAGATGCGCGGCCTCGTGCGCCGCGAGGTATTCGAGCACGAAAGGCGGCGTCAGGATCAACCGCCACGAGTAGGACAGCACGCCCGTGGTCGAGCACGAGCCCCAGCGGCTCGACTGGTCGCGGATCGACACCCGCCTGAGCGTCACGCCGAGCGCGCCGGCCGCGCGGCGGCTGGCGATGTCGAGATCGCGCCGCGCTTCCTTCTTGAGAAAATCGTGAATGCGGCGGGCGACATGCGGCGCCTCGCCGGCGACGCAGAGCAGCGCGATCTCGCCTTCGGCTTCAATCCAGACCGTGCCCCGCGCCTGCGGCCGATGTTCGATGCGATGCGGCACGCCGCGCAGGGGTAGCACGGCGCCATCGACGAACGGCACCGGCTGCGGCAGCTTCGCCAGCCTTGCGGCGATCCAGGCGGCATTGCGCTCGGCAAAATCGCGCGCCTGCCTGAGACTGCCGCGCGGCGGCAAAGTCAGCACCACCTCCCGCGTCGCCGACTGCACCCGCAAGGTGTAGCGGCGGGCCTGCGCGTTCCGGCGCAGCACGATCTCGAAGACCTCCTCGCCGAACGCGATGGCGATGACCGACGGCTCGCTGGCGCGGCGCGAGAACAGGGCGCGAAAGGGAATAGACATGAGAAACCGGATCGGGAATCAGCCGGAACAGTGTGACACATGCAAATAACGCCGTCATTCCGGCACGGCCCGCAGGGCCGGAGCCGGAATCCATACTCCGCAGCGCTGGGGATACGGCTTCCGGGTTCGCGCTTTCGGCGCACCCCGCAATGACGATCGTCTACACCCGCTTCCTGCCGCCGCCATGGCCGCCATTATGCGACAGCATGAAATCGGCGATGCGCGGCTGGATCTCGGAGCGGAAACGCGAGCCGTTGAAGACGCCGTAGTGGCCAACGCCGGCCTGAACGTAGTGCACCTTGTCTTCGTCCGGAATATTCGGACACAGCGCATGCGTCGCTTCGGTCTGGCCGAGGCCGGAAATGTCGTCGTGCTCACCTTCGACGGTCATCAGCGCGACACGGCGGATCTTGCCCGGATCGACCGGTAGGCCGTGATGCGTCATCTCGCCTTTCGGCAGCGAGTGCCGGATGAAAACGGTATCGACTGTCTGCAGATAGAACTCGGCCGACAGGTCCATGACGGCGAGATATTCGTCGTAGAATTCGCGGTGCTTCTGCACGGAATCGCCGTCGCCCTTGACCAAATGGGTAAAGAGCGAGCGATGCGCCTCGAGATGGCGATCGAGATTCATGCTCATGAAGCCGGTGAGCTGCAGGAAGCCCGGATAAACATCGCGCATGAAGCCGGGATGCGGGAACGGCACCTTGGTGATAACATTGCGCCGAAACCACTCGATATCCTTGCTCTGCGCAAGCTGGTTCACCGCCGTCGGCTTGACGCGCGTATCGATTGGCCCGCCCATCAGCGTCATGCTGTGCGGCACATAAGGATCGTCGTTGGCCTCCATGACGGAAACCGCGGCGAGCACCGGCACGGCAGGCTGGCAAACCGCGAGCACATGGCAATCGCCCTGCAGCATGTGGCACATCGAAATCACGTAATCGATGTAATCGTCGAGATCGAATTTGCCGTCGGCCAGCGGCACGTTGCGCGCATTGCGCCACTCGGTGATGTAGACCTCGTGATTGGGCAGGAAGGCTTCGACCGTGCCGCGCAACAGCGTCGCGTAATGGCCTGAGAGCGGTGCGACGATCAGCACCTTCGGCTGCGGGCGGCGCGGCGCGCGCTCAAAGTGACGCTCGAAATGCAGAAGCCGGCAGAACGGCCGCTCCCACACCGGATGAATACTGACCGGCACGCGCTCGCCGCCGACCATGGTGTCGTCGAGGCGCCAATCCGGCTTGTCGTAAATGCGCGTGGTGCGCTCGAAGACTTCGGCGGCGGCGGCCATCGACTTGCCGTAGGTCGTGTGCGCCAGCGGATTACCAGGATTACGGAAAAACAACTTAGTCGCGTCGGCGATATGACGTGACGGATTAAGCGCGGCGTGGCCCATTTCGTAGAGCCAGTAGAGGGGCGCCGAGAGAACACCACCGCTTGCGGACGGCATCGCCGCCGCTCCGTCGAATTCACCAATTGGCATCAGGTTTTCTTCCGGCTCTTCGTTCACGGCGGCACACTGTCGGTTTTGACGCACCGCGTCAACATAACGCACAAGTATGAGATTCGGGTTTACGCTCTAAAAAACCACATGATTACAGAGATTTAATACTATTCTCCGGTCTGCATCAGCGAACCGTTGACCCGCGCGCTCTCCAGCAGGCGGACGAAGGCGTAAGCGGCTGCAGCAAACAACGCCACGTTGAAAACGAAGGCTTCGACCATCAGATCGGCGCGAAACACCTGGTCGATCAGCAGCGCCCGCATGCCCTCGAATACATAGGTCGGCGGCAGGCTCCATGCCACGTATTGCAGCCATTCCGGCAGCACAGACACCGGGTAGTAAACACACGTCAGGGGGAGGAAAAGGAACATGATGGTCCAGGCCATGCTTTCCGCGCCCATGCCGTTCCGCAGCAGCAAACCGGCGACGAAAATGCCGATCGCCCAACTCGTCAGAATGAGATTGACGAAGAAAGCCGCGAGCGCGAGGCCGAGCCCCCACAGATTGAAGCCGAAGAATGCCATCGCCATGAAGGTTACCGGGATCATGCCGATCGACAGCCGGACGATGCTCATGATCATCAGCGCGGCGACGAATTCGGTCGAGCGCAGCGGCGACATCATCAGGTTGCCGAGATTGCGCGCCCACATTTCTTCGAGAAACGAAATCGAGAAGCCGAGCTGACCGCGGAACAGAATGTCCCACAGCAGCACCGCGCCGATGAAGGTGCCGGCTGCGCCGGCCGCGAAGCCGGCATTCTTCGACACGTACATCTGCAGGAAGCCCCACATCAGCATCTGCACCGCCGGCCAGTAGACGAGATCGAGCAGCCGCGGCCACGACGAGATCAGCAGATACCAGTAGCGGCGCACCATGGCGCCGACACGGTAGGGGGAGAAGCTGGGGCTGCGATCGGGCGCGGCAGCGCTCATAGTGACACACACTGTTTGGTCGCGGTGCGGTTATTACCAACTCCGCTCGTTCCCGCGGAAGCGGGAACCCAGTCTTTGCCGCTCGCTACGGGATTGTTGCACTGGATCCCCGCTTTCGCGGGGATGAGCGGAGTGCGTCGGTGCGCCGGAGCCTCAGTCATCACCCCACCGCCTCCCGCTTCTCTCCGCGCCCGCGGGCGACGTCGAGAAACACCTCTTCAAGATTCTCGCGGCCGTAGCGCGACAACAGATTTTGCGGCGTATCGTCGTCCTCGACACGGCCGCGCTTCATGATGATGACGCGATCACACAGCCGCTCGACTTCGTTCATGTTGTGCGAGGCAAGCAGGATGGTGGCGCCGGTCTCGGCGCGGTAGCGCTCGAGATGACCGCGCACCCAGTCCGCGGTGTCGGGATCGAGCGAAGCCGTCGGCTCGTCGAGCAGCAGCACGTCGGGCCGGTTGAGCAGCGACTTTGCCAGCGACACGCGCGTCTTCTGCCCCGCCGACAATTTGCCGGTCGGACGGTCGAGGAATTCGGTGAGATCCAGGTCGGAGGCCAAGGCCGCGATGCGCGCCTTCATGTCGGCGACGCCATAGAGCTGGGCGAAGACGGTGAGGTTCTGCCGCACCGTGAGCCGCATCGGCATGTCGACATAGGGGCTCTCGAAATTCATGCGGTGCAGGACGCGGTAGCGCTCCGCCGGCATGGCCGCACCAAGCACCCGGACGGTTCCCGAGGTGGGCGTGACGAGGCCCATGATCGTGGCAATCGTCGTGGTCTTGCCGGCGCCGTTGCCGCCAAGCAGACCTGTCACCGAGCCCGGCGCGATGTGGAAGGTGATGCCGTCCACCGCCGTCGCAGCCTTGTAGCGCTTGACCAGATTATCGACGGCAATCGCCGCCGGTGAGGTGGCATCCATGAGAATTCCCGGCCGTTCCCGCCAGATGTGACCTTCCGCCGCTTCGGACGCAAGGGGCCATCGCGATCCGCCTTTTTGTCCGGTTTTGGTCTAAAGTCGCCGCCATGCCGCCCGCCCTAGAACTCGCCCAGCACCACCCCCGCCGCAATGTCCGTCTCGACACCCTGGTGCGGTTGCGCTGGCTCGCCGTCATTGGCCAGACCACCGCCGTTCTCGGCGTGTATTTCGGCCTCGAATTCCCGCTGCCGCTATGGACGTGCCTTGCCGCCATTGCCCTGTCGGCCTGGCTCAATATCGCGCTGCGCCTGCGCTTCCACCTCACGCAGCGCCTCGAACCGGATCGCGCCGCCTGGCTGCTCGCCTTCGATGTCGCCGAACTCGCCGTGCTGCTCTATCTCACCGGCGGCCTGCAGAACCCGTTCGCCTTCCTGTTTCTTGGCCCAGTGCTGCTGTCGGCTACCGCGTTGCCGCCGCGCTTCACCGTCCTGATCGGCGTTTTCGCCATCGCCTGTGCGACGCTGCTGGTGTTCGTGCACTACCCGCTGCCCTGGGACGATGCCGATCCGCTGCGGTTGCCGCCTATCTACATGGCCGGCGTCTGGCTTTCGATCCTGCTCGCCATCGGCTTCATCGGCGTCTATGCGTGGCAGATCACCGAAGAGTCCCGCCAGCTCGCCGACGCGCTGTCCGCCACCGAACTGGTGATGGAGCGCGAACAGCATCTGTCGCAGCTCGATGGGCTGGCCGCCGCTGCCGCGCACGAACTCGGCACGCCGCTGTCCACCATCTCGGTCATCGCCAAGGAACTGGAAAACGCCATTCCCGCCGACGCGCCGCATGGCGACGACGTGCGGCTGCTGCGCTCGCAGGCAACGCGCTGCCGCGAAATTCTGTCGAAGATCACCGAATTGTCCTCGACCGGCGCGCCCTTCGACCGCATGCCCGTGACCTCGCTGATCGAAGAGGTCGTGGCGCCGCATCGCGACTTCGACGTCAACATCGCGGTCAACGCGCCCTCGGAACGAGAGTCGGAACCGGTCGGCGCACGCAATCCGGCGATCGTTTATGGGCTCGGCAACTTGCTGGAGAATGCCGTCGATTTCGCCCGCGAACGCGTCGACGTGACGCCGGAGTGGGACGACGCCACGCTCGAGATCACCATCACCGACGACGGCCCCGGTTTCGCGCCCGACGTGCTGGCGCGCATCGGCGAGCCCTATGTGACCACACGTCGCAGGAAGCCGGACGGCAAGGACGATCAGCCGGTCGGATTGGGGCTGGGCTTCTTCATCGCCAAAACATTGCTGGAGCGCTCTGGCGCCACTATTACCTTCGCCAATCAGCTTGCGCCGAAACACGGCGCTATCGTTAAATTGCGATGGAACAGAGCCGATTTCGAGCGCACAGCAGGGCTTGCTGCGACTTGATTTCGCCATACAATCACTATTTGTTACTAGCTACGAATAGCCGTGATGGAGGGAACTGACCGTATGGACCTCGCTGCCGCCGAAACGATTGAATCACCGTTGCCGCTCGACAACATTGCCGACCGCTCGGTTTTGATCGTCGAAGACGACAAGTCGTTCCTGCAGCGCCTCGCCAAGGCGCTCGAGCAGCGCGGCTTTGAGGTCACGACCGCCGAGTCGGTATCGGACGGCCTGATGCAGGTCGATCGTTCCGCGCCGGCTTTCGCCGTGGTCGATATGCGCCTTGGCGACGGCAACGGCCTCGACGTCATCTCCGCGCTGAAGAAGCAGCGGCCGGAAGCCCGCGGCATCATCCTCACCGGCTACGGCAACATCGCCACCGCCGTGACCGCGGTGAAGCTCGGCGCCGTCGACTACCTCGCCAAGCCGGTCGATGCCGACGACGTGCTCGCTGCCCTGCTGGCCCATGAGAGCCCGAAGATCGAGCCGCCGGAAAATCCGATGTCCGCCGACCGCGTGCGCTGGGAGCACATCCAGCGCATCTACGAACTGTGCGGCCGCAACGTTTCGGAAACCGCGCGCCGGCTCAACATGCACCGCCGTACCTTGCAGCGGATTTTGGCGAAACGCGCGCCGCGGTGATTGTCGTCGTCCCCGCGAAGGCGGGGACCCAGCACTTTCCGAATAACATCAAGGGCTGGATCGTCCGCTTTCGCGGACGATGACAGCGTTGAGCGCTGCCGCTCTACACAAACTCCCCATAAGGCCCGTTCGGGTCGATGAGCGATTGCAGGCGCGTTGCCGCCGCGCGCGCGATCAGCAGCAGCATGGACTTGCGCGTCGCGGCGGCAAGCTTGTGCTCCGGCGCCTCGCAATAGAAAGCCGCGCCGAAGGCGTCGGCCACGATCAGGCCGGTGTCCGGCGGGAAGATCTCGCACGGCACGTCCTGCGCGGTGGCGAAGAACAGCCGGTCGCAATGCGCGCGGTAGTCCTGCCATTTCTGGTCGGCGCGGAAGTCGGCGACCGACGATTTGATCTCGACGATCCAGACCTCGCCGCTGGCGCTGACGGCCGTCAGATCGGCGCGGCGGCCGGACGGCAGCGGCAGCTCGCTGACGACGCAGAAGCCGTGGGCGTGCAGCAGCCGCGCGGTGCCGCGCGCCACGGCGAGCGCGGTCTCCGACTGCCGGCCGTCTACCGGCAGGGTCACAGGCTTGATGAGAGCGGACATGATACAAAAATATCGAATATCGAGCTTGTCGTCACCGGGCTTGTCGCGGTGACCCCGCTTAGGTTAGCTGAAGTGGTTCCCCCAAGCGGGATGGCTGGAACATAAGGGCGCTTACGCCCGTCTTTCGACGGGCTATGTCCGGCCATGACAGGAAGCACGCCATGGCCGTCGACTACGAGAAGGAATACGACAACCGCGCCCGCGTGCCGGAACATCCGCAGATTTTCGCGCGCTGGGAGGCCGAGGCCAAGGCCTACCGGGACGCCAGCAAGGGCGCGCAGATCGGCCTGAAATACGGGCCCTCGGCGCGGCAGACCATCGACTTCTTTCCGGCCGGCGGCGCCAATGCCCCGCTCGCCATGTTCATTCACGGCGGCTGGTGGCGCGCTCTGTCGCCGGTGTCATTCAGCCAGATGGCGAAGGGCCTCAACGCGAACGGTATCGACGTCGCGGTGGTCGGTTACGACCTGTGCCCGACCGTCTCGATCGCCACCATCACCGAGCAGATGCGCGCGGCGTGTCTGACTTTGTGGAACCTGCACAAGAAGCGTATCTCCGTTTACGGCCACTCGGCCGGCGGCCACCTGACCGCCTGTATGATCGCGACCGACTGGAAGAGTCTTGATCCATCCGCGCCGGCCGATCTCGTGCCCGCGGGCTACGCGATTTCCGGCGTGTTCGATCTGGCGCCGCTGACGCAGGTGTCGTTCAACGCCGATCTCAAGCTCGACGACGCGGAAGCGCGCCGCGTATCGCCGCTGTTCTGGAAAGTGCCGGAAGGTGCGATCCTCGATGCGGCGGTTGGCGGCATCGAATCGAACGAGTTTCTGCGCCAGAGCAAGACGATAGCGGAGGAATGGGGCCAGCGCGGCGCGAAGACACGTTACGTACCGATCGACGGCGCCAACCACTTCACGGTGCTCGATCCGCTCACCGAGGCAAGCAGCGCGATGACCAAGCGTATTGCCGAGCTGGCGCAACACACCGCTTCGCTGGCCTGATCAGAACCAGTACGCCCACGCGAAATACGCCGTCAGCAGCGCGCCGACCGCGGTGACGGCGATGCGCATGACGTGACGCGGCGCGATCCTGGCGAGCGCGGCGCCGATCTGGCCGCCGATGATCGTGCCGGCCATCATCACAAGCGCCGGCAGCCAGATCACCGCGCCCTTGGCGATGAAGATCACCGCGGCGGCGCCGGTGTTGAGGCTGGTGACGAGATTCTTCGCGACATTGGCCGAGCGATAATCGCCGCGGGTGGCGATCGACATCACCGCGAGAATCAGCACGCCAACGCCGGCGCCGAAATAGCCGCCATAGAACGACACCGGCAGCAGCATTTTCAGATTGGTGACGCTGAAGTCGATGGAGCGACCTCTCGCTTCGGCGCGCGCGCGCAGCCAGTTGCCGATCGGCCCCGCGAAGGCGAACAGCACGGTTGCGAAGCCAAGCAGCGGCGGCACCAGAAACGCAAAGACGCGCTGCGGCGTCGCCAGCAGCAGCAGCGCGCCGAGCGCGGCGCCAACACACGAGGCGACGATCATGCCGGCGAAGGCGCGATCGAGGGGCGGCAGCTGGCGGCGGTCGGACAATGCGGCGAAGAACGAGCCGGGAAACGACGCCACCATGTTGCAGCACACGGCGGTGTGGGGCGGCAGGCCGGTCGCGATCAGCGCCGGATAGGTGATGACCGCGGCGCCGCCGACCAGTGATGTCAGCACACCGCCGCCGATGCCGGCGACAAAGAGCATGAGCGCGGTGGCGAGGGTCATTTCACTTCACCTGTCCCGGCCGAGCGAGCGAGAGCCGGGACCGTTCCGAAGAACCGAATGTGGAACGGTCCCGGATCTGCGGCGCATCGCAAATGCGCTGCGCCGCGTCCGGGACAAGTGCCTTAGAAAAACGCCTGGATGCCGGTCTGCGCGCGGCCGAGGATCAGCGCGTGGACGTCGTGCGTGCCCTCGTAGGTGTTGACCGTCTCGAGGTTCGCGGCGTGGCGCATCACGTGATACTCGCTCGAGATGCCGTTGCCGCCGTGCATGTCGCGGGCGACGCGCGCGATATCCAAAGCCTTGCCGCAGTTGTTGCGCTTCATGAGCGAGATCGACGGCGGCGCGGCGCGGCCGGCTTCGATCATGCGGCCAAGCCGCAGCACGCCCGACAGGCCGAGCGCGATTTCGGTCTGCATGTCGGCGAGCTTCTTCTGCACGAGCTGCGTCGCCGCCAGCGGCCGGTTGAACTGCTTGCGGTCCAGCGTGTACTGGCGCGCCGCGTGCCAGCAGAACTCGGCGGCGCCCATGACGCCCCAGGCGATGCCGTAGCGCGCATTGTTGAGACAGCCGAACGGGCCCGACAGACCCTGCGCATTCGGCAACAGGTTCTCTTCCGGCACGATGCAATCGGCGAGCACGATCTCGCCGGTGGTCGAAGCGCGCAGCGAAAGCTTGCCCTGGATCTTCGGCGTCGAGAAACCCTTCATGCCACGCTCGACGATGAAGCCGCGGATGACGCCGTCGAGCTTGGCCCAGACCACTGCAATGTCGGCGAAGGGCGAATTGGAAATCCAGGTCTTGGCGCCGTTGAGCTTGTAGCCGCCCGACACCTTCTCGGCGCGGGTGACCATCGAGCCCGGATCGGAGCCGTGATCCGGCTCGGTGAGGCCGAAGCAGCCGACCATCTCGCCGGTGGCGAGCTTGGGCAGATATTTGCGGCGCTGCTCCTCGGAGCCATAGGCGTAGATCGGATACATGACGAGCGAGGACTGCACCGACATGGTCGAGCGATAGCCTGAATCGACGCGCTCGATCTCGCGGGCGATCAGGCCGTAGGCGACATAGCCGAGACCGGCGCCGCCGTATTCCTCCGGGATGGTGGGGCCGAGCAGACCGAGCTTGCCCATCGCCGGCAGATTGTTCGGGTCATGCGTCTCGTTGAGATAGGCCTCGGTGACCTTCGGCATCAGGTAGTCTTCGGCGAAGCCCTTGGCGGTGTCGCGCACCATGCGCTCTTCCTCGGTGAGGTCGAACTCGATGCCGAGCGGATCCTCCCACTGGAAGTCGCGGTCCTTCAGAATCTGCGGCTTGTAGGGGCGCTTCTCGGCGGCTTGCGACATGGAAACTCCTGTGCGGGGCTTGGTCTTCGGGCTTGGCCCGGGAACAATCTTTGCTGCCGTCATTATAGGCCCGAACGGCGGCGGGCAAGAGAGCCGCGCGCATGGGGAACCGGCACCGACATGCGCCATCGCCCCTGTTCTCGAAGGCCCGGGGCGGCCTGCCGTCCTCTTCCTGCCCTCGGCAAACGCCGAGGGGATGGAGCGCCGCGAGGCGCTCTTTGTGGATCGCACCTTGCGGTGCGCGGTTCTCCATAACGCGGAGAACCTGCGCCCCGCGGCGCTCCATCGCGGTGTCGTTACGGCACGGGCCGCGCTTTCGGCGGCTGGGCCGCTTTCGCGGCTAGCACGCACCGTCAGCAAGCTCCTTGCGGGAGGTCCTTGTGCCTCCGGGCGGAGCCCCGTCGCCGCCCGAGCGCC
>DATMEX010000063.1:0-1983 GCA_035556455.1 Pseudolabrys sp. | reverse complement strand
ACGCTTTCGATGCGGCGCTGACGCGACGTGGCTCGCAATATGCCGGCACGGCGTCGCGGCTGATCGCGCTGGACGAGACGCGGCGCACGGCCATTCTCGCGCTGGAACAGGCGCAGGCGCGCCGCAACGCGGCCTCGAAGGAAATCGGCGAGGCCAAGAAGGCGAAGGACGAGGCCCGTGCATCCGCGCTGATGGCCGAGGTCAACGACCTCAAGGCGCGCATGGGCGAGATGGAGCAGGCCGAGCGCGACGCCAGCAAGGCGCTGAACGATGCGCTTGCCGAGATCCCGAACCTGCCGCTCGCGGAGGTGCCGGATGGCGCCGACGAGCAGGGCAATGTCGAGCATCACAAATTCGGAGCGAAGCGCGACTATGCCTTCGCACCGAAGCAGCATTTCGAGCTGGGCGAGGCGCTCGGCCAGATGGATTTCGAGACGGCCGCGAAACTCTCCGGCGCGCGTTTCGTGGTGCTCAAGAGCGGCCTTGCACGTCTCGAACGCGCGCTCGGCCAGTTCATGCTCGATCTCCACACCGATACGCACGGCTATACGGAAGTGAACCCGCCGCTGTTGGTCCGCGACGACGCCATGTTCGGCACGGCGCAGTTGCCGAAGTTTGAAGACGATCAGTTTATGGCGACTAACAAGGAGTATATTCGTTACGCCTCAAATGATTACCTACGAAGCCTCGCCCCGGAAATTAAAGACCAGATTAAGACAGCCTCCCTTCGAGAGGATGCAGATGCCGTCCAAGACTATGCGGACCGATCTCTTCTTACGATGATGGGACATTTTGCAGATATTGCTGGTGCAAAAGCTACGAGGCACTGGCTCATCCCCACCGCCGAAGTCCCGCTCACCAATCTCGTCCGCGAGGCCATCACCGACGAGGCCGAGTTGCCGCTGCGGCTCACCGCGCTGACGCAATGCTTCCGCGCGGAAGCGGGCGCGGCGGGGCGCGACACGCGCGGCATGATCCGCCAGCATCAGTTCACCAAGGTCGAGATGGTGTCCATCACCACGCCGGAAGAGTCGAAGAACGAGCATGAGCGCATGCTGGCCTGCGCCGAGGAGGTGCTGCGCCGGCTGGATCTGCATTATCGCGTCGTCACGCTCTGCACCGGCGACATGGGCTTCGCCTCGCAGAAGACCTATGACATCGAGGTCTGGCTGCCGGGGCAGGGCGCCTATCGCGAGATTTCCTCCTGCTCGGTCTGCGGCGACTTTCAGGCGCGCCGCATGAATGCGCGCTACAAGGGCCGCGACGGCAAGGTGAAGGGCTTCCTCCACACGCTGAACGGTTCCGGCGTCGCGGTCGGCCGCGCGCTGATCGCCGTGATGGAGACTTATCAGCAGGCCGACGGCTCCATCGCCGTGCCGGAGGTGCTGCAAGGCTATATGGGCGGCCTCAAGGTGATCGGAGGCAAGGCGTGATGCGGACGCAGGATGTGCGCTGCGCGAGCCGGGAGCGATAAGACCATGCGCATTCTCGTGACCAACGACGACGGCATCAATTCGCCCGGCCTCGACACCTGCGCGGATATCGCCCGCGCGCTGTCGGACGACGTGTGGATCGTCGCGCCGGAATACGACCAGTCCGGCGTGTCGCATTCGCTGTCACTGAACGATCCGCTGCGGCTGCGCCAGCTCGGCGCGCGGCGCTTTGCCGTGAAGGGCACGCCGACCGATTGCGTCATCATGGGCGTGCGCCATGTGGTGCCGGAGGGCAGGGTCGATCTCATTCTTTCGGGCGTTAACCGCGGCCGCAACGCCGCCGAGGACGTGAATTACTCCGGCACCATCGCCGGCGCGAAGGAGGGCACGGTGCTCGGCATTCCGTCTTTCGCGCTGTCGCAGGCGATCGGGCCGGACAGCCGCCATGCGCCGCACTGGGCGACGGCGGAGCGCCACGGCCCGGAAGTCGTCCGCCGCGCGCTGGCGCTCGGCATGCCGCGCGACACCCTGATCAACGTGAATTTCCCGA
>DATMEX010000062.1:0-14329 GCA_035556455.1 Pseudolabrys sp. | reverse complement strand
TCCAGCGCCTCGGGCAACAACGTATGATTGGTGTAGCTCAAGGTGGCGCGGGTGATATGCCACGCCTTGGTCCATTCGATCTCGTTTTCGTCGACCAGGATGCGCATCAACTCGGCGACGGCGATGGCGGGATGCGTGTCGTTGAGCTGCACCGCCGCCTGTTCGGCCAGGGTATCGAGCGTGCCGAATTCCTCGATATGCCGCCGCGTCAGGTCCTGCAGCGTGGCGGAGGTGAAGAAGAACTCCTGCCGCAGCCGCAACTCCTGCCCCTCGGCGGTGCCGTCATTCGGATAGAGCACGCGCGAGATGGCTTCGGCCCGGGCGCGGGCGGCGGTCGCGCCGACGAGATCGCCGCGATTGAAGGTCTCGAGATGAATGGGGTCGGCGGCGCGGGCCGACCACAGCCGCAATGTATTGGCATGCCGGCCGCGCCAGCCGACAATCGGTGTGTCGTAGGGCAGGGCGAACACGATCTCGTCGGGATACCACATGGCCCGCGCCGTTGGGCCCGGCGCGCCGACATATTCGACGCGTCCGCCGAAGCCGACCGGATAGCGCAGCTCCGGCCGCATGAACTCCCACGGATTGCCCGTGGCGAGCCAGTCCTCCGGCACTTCATGCTGCCAGCCATCGACAATGCGCTGCTCGAACAAACCGTTCTCGTAGCGAATGCCGTAGCCGAAAGCCGGGATCTGCAGCGCCGACATGCTGTCGAGGAAACACGCGGCGAGACGCCCCAATCCGCCATTGCCGAGCGCGGCATCCGGCTCGCCGGTGCGCAGGCGATCGAGATCGACGCCGTACTCGGCCAGCGCGCGCCGCGCGGGCTCGACGAGGCGCAGATTGGTCAGCGCATCGAGCAGCAGCCGGCCGATGAGAAACTCGATGGAAAGGTAGTAGACGCGCTTCTTGCGCTGCGCCTTCGTCTGGCGGCGCGACGCCATCCAGACATCGACCACGCGATCGCGCACAGCCAAGGCCGTTGCGTGATACCAGTCGTTGTCGGTTGCGGTGTCGAAGCTTTTACCCAACGCATAGGTCAGCTTCTCGCTGATCGCCGCGCTCAGTTCGCTTTCCGCCGGCGAACCCGCCGTATGCCGCATAGGGATGGGGGCTGCGCCACTTTGCTGCATGGAATTGTCCTGTCAATCGGCTGGCGGAAGCCAAAAAGTTCCAATGTGTCATACAATATAGGCCGCTCGGTGCTTCGAATGAACACGCAACATCGTGGAACTTTGATGGCAGGCTTGTCGCGAGAGCAATCATCTGTGAATTGATGAAAAGTTGGCGGACCCCTGGTTCCTTTCACCCTGACCGGGACGCGCAAAGGACATCACGAAGCGACGGTGTTCCCGCGCGGCGTTGTCAGTCGCCGGAGCTGGCTCCGAGCCGCTGACGCAACACCTTCGTGTCCGCGGTTTGGTCACGCATGACCGCATGTCGAGGCACTTGAAGTCGAGGCGCTTGAAGGGAGGTCCGGGTCGAGACCTCACACACCGGACATTCGAATGTGCGGCTTTGTACGGCGGAAGAATCGAATGTCGTCACCACCGAAAGCCACATCAGAACGCCGCACGTCGAGCAGGTCGGACGGTCTATCCAGGACGTTGCCGATGTTCGACGGGTCGTGGCCATGTGAACTCCCTTTCAATTAGGCGGGGAGCTCACGCATCTCTCTGCCAGCGTTGCTGTGACTTGGACGGTTATCCTCTTCGCTCCGGCTACACGTGGGAGAGCGTGGTCTCTTTAACAAGACAGCAAGGCTGACCGACTGACGGAACTGTCGTGATGGTTTCAAGGCGGCCACGATGACACCGTATTTCGTGGCGTCGCACAAATTGCGCTCCGGTTTCCGCAACGATGCGCGCTGCGGCAATGCCTGGCAGAAATACGCGCTTAGCCGATGCGGCCGTAGTTGCTCCGGATCCAGAGCTCCATCGCCTCCAGCGAATCGAAGGTATCCGGCGCATCGCCATGGAAATACGCTTCGACATGCACGGGCGAGCCGACATCCTGCGCGTTGTGCAGCGTGATAACGGCGAGGAGACGGCCATCGATCTCGACGAGACGAGCTTCGTCGTCAAGAACGAGCGATACGGGTTTGATGTCAATCTTCATGTTTCAAATGCAGATAAGTGGGGTCGAAGCCGGCGATTCTCTGCAGCGTCCCCCAGTCGATGACACGTAGATATCCGCGCTCGATGACGGCGGCCTGGGCCTCGCGAAGCGTTTTCAGTGTCCTGTTGGTGTGCACCAGACTAAGTCCCAAGGCGTCGCCCAGTTGCTGTTGCGTGAACGGCATGCGCCACGCCCCGTCGGCCGTCAGATCGCCGATGGCGCGGGCGCGCACGATCAATTCGCATAGCAGGTGCGCCGTTCCGGCCAATGCGCCGCGGCGGCCGTTATTGGTGATCCATTGCCGGAACACGGCGGCGTCGATCAAGGTGGCTCGCCAGAGCAGCGCCATCAGGCTCGGCGACGCGGTTACAACGCGCTTTAGATCGCCATGCGGCAGGAGCCCGACGAGACAGTCGGTGATGGCCACCAGCGAGTGGTCCATGCGCTTGATAAATAAGGTGTGCAGATCGGGAATGTCGCCAAGCAGATGGAAAGACACGACCTGGCGGTCGCCATCGGCAAGCTCCTGGAACCGGGCCATGACGCCCTCCAGCACGACCGCGCTATTCGTCGGCCGATCGCCCTGGTGCAGCAGATACTCCTGCGGCGCCAGGCGCCGGGAGACGACCGGCAGGCTGTCCAGAAGTGCCCGGTCTTCGTCGCTGACTGTGCCGATCGATTCGAGCTTGGCAATGAGAGGTTCGATAAAGGGCATCCGCGTCCTCAGAAGGAACTCGGTTTGCCAACGATCCATCCGCGGGGATCGTTCCGGCATAAACAGGCGCAGCCCCACCATCGCCCGCAGAGCGGGCCATGGTGGGGGCGCAGTGTCGCGCGGCGATTATTCCGCCGCTTCGGCCATCTCGTTGATGGCCGACTCGGCGAGGCCGGTGAGGGTCTCGTCGGTCTTTTCTTCTTCGGCGAGGGTCTGCTTGAGCAGCTTGGCGGCATCGTCGATACCCAGCTTCTCGGCCCAGGCGACCAGCGTGCCGTAGCGCGAGATCTCGTAGTGCTCGACGGCCTGCGCGGCGGCAAGGAGGCCGGCGTCGAGCGCGGGGGAGCCGTCGTACTCCTCCATGATCTCCTTGCCTTCCTCGATGATGCCCATGATGGCGTCGCAGGTCTTGCCCTGCGGCTTGGCGTCGATCGCCGCGAACACCTGCTCCAAGCGTTCGATCTGGCCTTCGGTTTCGGTCTCGTGCTTTTCGAAGGCGGCGCGCAGCTCCTCGCTTTGGGCGGCCTTGGCCATCTTCGGCAGTGCGACCAGGATCTTCTTCTCGGCGAAGTAGATGTCCTTCAGGGTGTCGTGAAAGAGCGTGTCGAGTGTTTTAACTTTTGACATGGCGTTTCTCCGGGTGGGTGATTGTGCCTCCTAATGCAAGTCGTCGCACCCGGTTCCGCGAATGTTAAATTTACGCGCGTCTTGAACGGAATGACCGGAGACTTGTTGCCCCGGTGACGCTGCATGCGCAGCGCCTCCCTCAAATGACAGTGGAGATGTTCCAATGGCAAACGAACAACGTGGCGGTTCCGGCAACTTCGCCAACGATCCGCAACGCGCTTCCGAAGCGGGCAAGAAAGGCGGCGAACAGAGCCATGGCGGCCAGCAGTCGCAGACGGGCGGTTCGTCGAAGCAGCAGGGTGGCTCGGGCAACTTTGCCAACGATCCGCAACGCGCCTCGGAAGCCGGTCGCAAGGGCGGCCAGCAGAGCTAGGCAGCAACAAAAGCCCCGGCCGAAAGGCTGGGGCTTCCTCGCCGGGCGAGGTGCGGCGACAGGAGAAGAACGATGACGAAACAGGAAGACGGGAACATCGAAACCGGCCAGCAGGCCACGCACGAGCCGTGGAAAAATCCCGGGCAGTCGTCGCAGGAAACCTCGCCGAAGGTTCCGGACAAGAAGGACCGCGACCAGACTTTCGATCAGGCGAGCCAGACCAGCTAAGCGCGCTCTACAGCATCCTCAATGAACATCTCGTGGTGTGACGTTGTCTTAAAGCCCTTCGCGCCCAGCCAGCGCAGGATGTACGGCGCGGACACCGCGCATTCGTCGGCGAGACCGCCGGCGAAATGGCGCCACTGGTCGAGATTGCGATAGGGCACGCCGACGATGAGCGGAACGTCGAGCGCCACGGCATGGCCGAGCGCGTCGCGCAGACCGCCGCCTTCGGCTTCGACCTTGCCGAACTTGTTGAGCACCACCAGTTCCGGCCGCTGCTTCAGCGCCGCGCTGAACAGGCCGGCGGCCTCGGCGAGGCGCGTGTGGTCGAGGCGGCAGCCTTTGGCGGCGGGGCCGCGCTCCTCCGAGAGTTGATAGACGGTGCGCGAGTAAAGCTCCTCGACGGCCATGTCGCATTTGGCCCGGTCGCGCACGAAAGTGTTGAGCTGCACCAGCCCGGCCACGACGACGCCGTCGTCGCGCAGGTGGTAGGCGATGTTGGCGAGCATGCGGTCGGCGGCGAGGCCGTCGGAATAGACCACCGCGAGGATATTGGATGACAGTTCAGCGGCCATGGATTTCACACGCAGGCTGGATCGCGCTGGCAAAGGCGCGCTTGATGAAGATCGCCGCCGGATCGGCGGACTTGCCGATCTGGCCGAGCAGCGTAACCCATTCTTTTTCCGACGCCTTCGCGGCGTAGGCGCGCACGGCGTCCTAGCTGAAGGTCGCAAGATCGATCCCTTCATCTTCGGCGCGCTCGGTCATGGCCTGAAGCAAGGTCAGGTCGCCGAGTCCTACAATGAGTTCGGTCGCGGCCGTGTCGTCGGTGAGGCGTCGCATCATGTCGCCCAGCAGCATGGCTTTGTTCCCTCAGTTCACGCGATGCTCGGCGGCGCCGGCCAGCGCGATGCCGTCGATCTCGGCGGCCGACACCAGCCGCGCCACATATTGCGCCTGGGCGCGGTGCATTACGCTGTCGCGCAGATAATCGGCGATGCGCTCCGCCACGGCTTCATAGGGCAGGGTCCTGCCGTCGATCTTGCGGTCGAGCCTGACGATGTGCAGCCCGTAGCGCGTCTCGACCGGCGTCAGGCAAAGCTCGCCCACCGTCATCGTCTCCAGCGCGTCGGCGAATTCCGGCGTCACCTGATCGAGCGTCAGCTGGCCGAGATTGCCACCCTGCGCCGCGGAGGCGCAGCGCGAATAGGCCTGGGCCAGCGCGGCAAAGGCGTCGGCATTGTCCTGCAGCGTCGCCAGCACGGCCTCGGCATCGGCGCGCGCCTTGGCGGCGGCGTCCGTGTCGTCCGTCGGCGCGGCAAACAGGATATGCGCGGCTTCATAGATGTCCGGCGAGCGGAAGCGGACCTTGTTGTTGTCGTAGTAGCGCCGGCAGATCGCGTCGTCCGGCTCCGGCACCATGACCTCGCTGTCGACGACAGCCCGCATCAGCGCTTCGTCGTCGGTTTCGCGGCGGCCGTCTTCGGTGAGCGGCGCCGCGGTGAGGCCGAGTGCCTTTGCGCGCTGCATCAGCAATTCGCGCACGACAAGGGCGCGTGCCGCGTGCTGCCAGGCGGCGAACGGCTTGTCGGCCGGGTGGTTCTGCATTTCGCGCACGATCTCGTCGCGCGGAATGGTAACGCCGTTGACGCTGACCTTGACCGGCTTGCCGGCCGTGCTCGCGGGAAAGCGCACGTCGATGGAAACGCCCATGTTTGGTCACTCCGCCGGGATCATCGGGCGCCGCGTGCGCACGACCTGATAGCCGCGCCGGCCGAGATACCAGACCGGCGCGCTCCAGATGTGGACGAGGCGGGTGAAGGGGAACACCAAGAAGATCGTCATGCCGAGGAACAGGTGCGCCTTGAAGATCGGATGTACGTCGGCAACCACCGACGATACGCCCGGCTGCAAGGTGAGAATGCCCTGCGCCCAGGTCATGAACTTCACCATCTCATGGCCGTCGAGATGGCCGAGCGAGACGAAGATGGTACTCAGGCCGAGGATGAGCTGCGCGTAAAGAATGAGCAGGATGGCGATATCGCCGAACGACGAAGTCGTGCGGATGCGCGCATCGAACAGGCGGCGGTGGATGAGCAGGCTCATGCCGATAAAGCAGGCGATGCCGGCGACGCCGCCGATGACGATGGCCATCCACTGCTTGAAGGTGTGCGAAATGCCGAGCGTGTCGAACACCCAGATCGGCGTCAGGAGGCCGACGAAGTGCCCGGCGAAGATCGCCAGAATGCCGACATGGAACAGATTGGAGCCCCAGGTCAGCTGCCGCCGGCGCAGCAACTGGCTGGAGCCCGAGCGCCACGTATATTGCTCGCGGTCGAAACGCACCAGCGAGCCGAACAGGAACACGGTGAGGCAGAGGTAGGGATACCAGCCGAAGACGATGTGATTGATCATGTCGCGCATGGTCATTTCCTCACGGACGCGAGCGTTGGGGCATGTCGGGCGCGGGCCGCATGGAGCCGCGCACGCGGGCGATGAGATTGTCCTTGCAGCCATCGCCCGAGCCGGGGCCGAAATTCACCGGCTCGTCCTCCCAGGCGGCGTCGAGCGCCTTCAGGTCGTCGGCATCGGGATCGGGCAGGCTCAGCAGCGCGGACACTTCCTCTTCCGTTGGCTTGGCGGCGGCGATGGCCACCAGCGCGCGAAACACCGCTTCATAGGGCGAGCGACGCTTGCGCAGCCGCTCGCCGATGGCGGCGAAGATATGCGCCGGCTGGCCGAGGCTTTCGGTCGCCTCGGCGGCCGGCAGTGTCGCCACATATTCGAGGAACAGCGGCAGGAAGTCCGGCAGTTCGGAAACATCCATATAAAGTCCGGCGGCTTCATATTGCGACTTGAGGTCGATCATGGCCTGGCCGCGGTCGCGGCTCTCGCCGTGGACATGCTCGAACAGATGCAGCGACAGCGACCGCGTGCGGTCGAACAGCAGCACATAGCGCTCCTGCATGTCGTAGAGATCGCCGCTCGCCATCTCGTTGAGCAGGCGGTGGAGCTGATCGCGTACCGAGGCGGGGAGGCGCCGGTCCTTGTCCAGCGCCTCGCTGATTTCGCCCGCGGCCTGCACGAGTTCAGGCGTGGGGTAGGTGAGCAGCGCCGACAGCGCCTTGAGGGTGCGGCTCATCAGACCATCTCCATCGGGTTTTTGGCGCGCTTCGGCGAGCCGAACAAGTTGGTCGGGGTTTCGCCGCCGGAGCAGCCATTGCCGAACGAGAAGCCGCAGGAGCCGCGCAGGTCGTAGGCGTCCTCGTTGATCTCGCGGTGCGCCGTCGGGATGACGAAGCGATCCTCGTAATTGGCGATCGCCATGATGTGGTACATGTCGTCGATCTGTTGGCCGGTAAGGCCGACGCGCCGGGCGATGTTCTCGTCGATGATGCCGTCGATGGTCTTGGCCCGCATATAGGCGCGCATCGCCAGCATGCGTTCGAGGCCGAGCGCCACCGGCTCTTCCTTGCCGGCGGTCAGCAGGTTGGCGAGATATTGCAGCGGAATGCGCAGCGAACGGACATCCGGCATCTCGCCGTCGTGGCCGATCTTGCCGGCCTGCGCGGCGGACTGGATCGGCGACAGCGGCGGCACGTACCAGACCATCGGCAGCGTGCGATATTCCGGATGCAGCGGGAAGGCGACCTTCCACTCCATCGCCATCTTGTAAACCGGCGAGCGCCGCGCGCCCTCCAGCCAGTTTTCGGCGATGCCGTCGCGGCGCGCCTGCTCGATTACCGCCGGATCGTGCGGGTTGAGGAATATGCCGAGCTGGGCCTCGTAAAGGTCTTGCTCGTTGGGGACGCTGGCGGCCTCCTCGATGCGGTCGGCGTCATAGAGCACGACGCCGAGATAGCGGATGCGGCCGACGCAGGTCTCCGAGCACACCGTCGGCTGGCCGGCTTCGATGCGCGGATAGCAGAAGATGCACTTTTCGGATTTACCGCTCGACCAGTTGTAATAGATCTTCTTGTACGGGCAGCCGGACACGCACATGCGCCAGCCGCGGCACTTGTCCTGGTCGATGAGGACGATGCCGTCCTCCTCGCGCTTGTAGATGGCGCCGGAAGGGCAGGCGGCCGCGCAGGTCGGGTTGAGGCAGTGCTCGCACAGCCGCGGCAGATACATCATGAAGGTGTTTTCGAACTGGCCGTAGATGTCCTTCTGCACGCCCTCGAAGTTGACGTCCTTCGAGCGCTTGGCGAACTCGGTGCCGAGGATCTCCTCCCAGTTCGGGCCCCATTCGATCTTCTCCATGCGCTGGCCGGTGATCAGCGAACGCGGCCGC
The DNA here is from genome assembly GCA_035556455.1 of Pseudolabrys sp. Lineage (GTDB taxonomy): Bacteria > Pseudomonadota > Alphaproteobacteria > Rhizobiales > Xanthobacteraceae > Pseudolabrys. The sequence continues at coordinate 5,980 of DATMEX010000062.1, read as the reverse complement.
GCCGTCGGCGAGGCCTTGAGCTCCGGCGCGTTCTGCAGGTGCTCGTAGTCGAAGGTGAAGGGCTCGTAGTAGTCGTCGATCTCGGGCAGGTCCGGATTGGCGAAGATGTTGGCCAGGACGCGCCACTTGCCGCCGATGCGCGGCTCGATCTTGCCGTTCTTCTTGCGCCGCCAGCCGCCGTTCCAGCGCTTCTGGTTCTCCCATTCCTTGGGATAACCGATGCCCGGCTTGGTCTCGACGTTGTTGAACCAGGCATATTCCATGCCTTCGCGATTGGTCCAGACGTTCTTGCACGTCACGGAGCAGGTGTGACACCCGATGCATTTGTCGAGGTTCAGCACCATCGCGATTTGCGCGCGGATCTTCATTCTGCGGCCTCCAGTTTGGTCGACGCGGCGACGGTGAGGGGTTGCGGTTGATCGGCAGCGGGCTTGTCGAGCCAGTCCACCGCCTTCATCTTGCGGATGATGACGAACTCGTCGCGGTTGGTGCCGATCGTGCCGTAGTAGTTGAAGCCGTAGGCCTGCTGGGCATAGCCGCCGATCATGTGCGTCGGCTTGATGACGATGCGCGTCACCGAGTTATGGATGCCGCCGCGCTGGCCGGTCACTTCCGAGCCGGGCACGTTCACGATCTTCTCCTGCGCGTGATACATCAGGCACATGCCGTCCTTGACGCGCTGGGAGACGACGGCACGCGCCACGAGCGCGCCGTTCGCGTTGTAGGCTTCGATCCAGTCATTGTCGGTGATGCCGGCCTGACGGGCGTCGCTCTCGCTGATCCACACGATCGGCCCGCCGCGCGACAAGGTCAGCATCATCAGGTTGTCGGTGTAAGTGGAGTGGATGCCCCACTTCTGGTGCGGCGTGATGAAGTTGAGGACGATCTGCTTCTCGCCGTTCGGCTTGGTGTCGATCACCGGCTTGACGGCTTTGAGATCGACCGGCGGGCGATAGACGCAGAGCGCTTCGCCGAAGGTCCGCATCCACAGATGATCCTGATACAGCTGCTGGCGGCCGGAGAGGGTGCGCCACGGGATCAGTTCGTGGACGTTGGTGTAGCCGGCGTTGTAGCAGACCTTCTCGGACTCCAGCCCCGACCAGGTCGGCGCCGAGATGATCTTGCGCGGCTGCGAGACCACGTCGCGGAAGCGGATCTTCTCGTCCTCCTTGGGGATGGCGAGATGAGTGTGGTCGCGGCCGGTGGTCTTGGAGAGCGCGTCCCAGGCCTTCACCGCGACTTCGCCATTGGTCTCCGGCGCCAGCGACAGGATCACCTCGGTGGCGTCGATGTCGCTGTCGATGCGGGCGAGGCCCTTGGCCGGGCCGTCCGTCACCTCGCCATTGAGGCGCTTGAGGAGTTCGACCTCGTGCTCGGTGTTCCAGGCCATGCCTTTCACGGCATTGCCGAGCTTTTCCATCAGCGGGCCGAGCGCGGTGAAGCGCTCATAGATATGCGGATAGTCGCGCTCGACCACCGCCACCGCCGGCATGGTCTTGCCGGGGATGGGGTCGATCTCGCCCTTCTTCCAGTCCTTGACGTCGAAGGGCTGGGCAATTTCGCCGGCGCTGTCGTGCTGGATCGGCGTCAGCACCACGTCCTTCTCGACGCCGAGCACTTCCGGCGCGACGCGCGAGAACGCCTTGGCGATCGCCTTGTAGATCTCCCAGTCGCTTTTCGCCTCCCACACCGGGTCCACCGCCGAGGTCAGCGGATGGATGAAGGGATGCATGTCGGAGGTGTTGAGATCGTTCTTCTCGTACCAGGTGGCGGTCGGCAGCACGATGTCGGAATAGACGCAGGTCGTCGACATGCGGAAGTCGAGCGTCACGAGGAGATCGAGTTTCCCCTTCGGCGCCTCGTCGTGCCAGGCGACTTCCGTCGGTTTCTTGTGGCCCGTCTCGCCGAGGTCCTTGCCCTGCACGCCATGCGTGGTGCCGAGCAGGTGTTTGAGGAAATATTCGTGGCCCTTGCCGGACGAGCCGAGCAGGTTGGAGCGCCACACGAACATGTTGCGCGGCCAGTTGTCGGGATGGTCCGGGTCCTCGCAGGACAGCTGCAATTCGCCGGACTTCAGTGCGTTCGCCACATAGTCCTTCGGCTCGAGCCCGGCCGCGGCCGCCTTCCTGGCGATCTCCAGCGGGTTCTGCCGGAGCTGCGGCGCCGAGGGCAGCCAGCCCATGCGTTCGGCACGCACATTGTAATCGATTAGCGCGCCATCCCACGGACCGGCCGGCGCGGTCGGCGACAGGATCTCGTCGACGCCGACGGTCTCGTAGCGCCACTGGTCGGTATGCGCATAGAAGAACGACGTCGAGTTCATCTGGCGCGGCGGCCGGCCCCAGTCGAGACCGAAGGCGAGCGGCAGCCATCCGGACTGCGGCCGCAGCTTCTCCTGTCCGACATAATGCGACCAGCCGCCGCCCGATTGACCCACACAGCCGCACATCACCAGCATGTTGATGACGCCGCGGTAGTTCATGTCGGCGTGATACCAGTGGTTCATCGCCGCGCCGATGATGATCATCGAGCGGCCATTGGTCTTCTCGGCGTTGAGCGCGAATTCGCGCGCCGTGGTGATGATCTGGTCGCGCGGCACGCCGGTGATCGTCTCCGCCCAGGCCGGCGTATAGGGCACGTTGGCGTCATAGGACGTCGCGACATGGTCGCCGCCAAACCCGCGGTCGAGTCCGTAATTGGCGACGAACAAATCGTAGACGGTGGCGACCAGTTTCTCGCCGTCCTTCAGCGCGACGAGCTTGGCCGGCACCTTGCGCACCAGCACGCTCGGGTGGTCGGTGCCGGCGAAATGGTCGTGCTCGCGATTGCCGAAATAGGGGAAGGCGACATCGGCCAGCTCATCGCGGTCCTCGGCGAAAGTCAGCTGCAGCTTCGTCGCTTCGCCGTCGGACTTCTTCTCCTCGAGATTCCATTTGCCCTTTTCGCCCCAGCGGAAGCCGATCGAGCCGCGCGGCGCGACGATGGACTTGCTCGTCTCGTCGAAGGCGACTGTCTTCCATTCCGGATTGTTGGTCTCGTTAAGGTCGCCCGTGAAGTCGGAGGCGCGCAGGAGCCGCCCAGGCACCAGTCTGCCGTCCTGCTTCACGAGCTCCACCAGCATCGGCATATCCGTGTACTGGCGGACATAGTCCTGGAAATACTTGGCCTGCCGGTCGAGATGGAATTCGCGCAGGATGACGTGGCCCATCGCCATGGCGAGGGCGGCGTCGGTGCCTTGCTTCACCGAGATCCACAGATCGGCGAACTTGGACGCTTCCGAATAGTCCGGGCAGATGACCACGCTCTTGGCGCCGCGGTAGCGCGCTTCGGTATAGAAATGCGCATCCGGCGTGCGCGTCTGCGGCACGTTGGAGCCCCACAGGATGAGGAAGCCCGAATTGTACCAGTCGGCGCTTTCCGGCACGTCGGTCTGCTCGCCCCAGGTTTGCGGCGAGGCCGGCGGCAGGTCGCAGTACCAGTCGTAGAACGACATGCAGACGCCGCCGAGCAGCGACAGGTAGCGCGAGCCCGCGGCATAGGAGACCATCGACATCGCCGGGATCGGCGAGAAGCCGATGACGCGGTCGGGGCCGTGCTTCTTCACCGTATAGGCGTTGGCCGCGGCGATGATCTCGGTGACTTCATCCCAGTGCGCGCGCACGAAACCGCCGAGGCCGCGCTTGCTGGTATAGGCTTCGCGCTTGGCCGCGTCCTCGACGATGGAAGCCCAGGCCGCGACCGGCGTGCGCACCGCGCGCGCCTCGCGCCACAGCTTCAAGAGCCGTGAGCGCACCAGCGGATACTTCACCCGGTTGCCGGAATAGAGATACCAGGAGTAGCTGGCGCCGCGTGAGCAGCCGCGCGGCTCGTGGTTCGGCAGTTCCGGCCGCGTGCGCGGATAGTCGGTCTGCTGCGTTTCCCAGGTGACGATGCCGCCCTTGACGTAGATCTTCCAAGAGCAGGAGCCGGTGCAGTTGGCGCCATGCGTGGAGCGCACGATCTTGTCGTGCTGCCAGCGCTTGCGGTAGCCGTCCTCCCAGCGCCGGTCCTCGTGGGTGACGATGCCGTGGCCGTTGGAAAACGGCTCGTCATGACGTTTGAAGAATGTCAGGCGATCGAGAAAATGACTCATCGTCGCAATTCCTTATTCGGCCGGTTGGTGTGCGAGGGGCGGGCGCGGCGCGGAAGGCGGTGTCGTCGTGCCGTGCTCGATGTCGTAGAGCAGGCCGCCGCGGCGCGTGTAGAACGCCCAGGTGATGACGAGGCAGGTGACGTAGAAGATCAGGAAGCCCCACAGCGCCGCTTCGACGCCGCCGGTCATCGCGATCGACGTGCCGTAGGACTTCGGGACGAAGAAGGCGCCGAAGGCCGCGATCGCCGAGGTGAAGCCGGTGATCGCCGCGGATTCCTTCTCCGCCTGCCGCAGCCGCGTGGCGGCGTCTGCGGTCGGCATCAGGCGGTCCATCTCCTTGCGCATGATGTTGGGGATCATCTGGAAGGTCGACGCATTGCCGACGCCGGTCGCAAAGAACAGCACCAGGAACATCGCGAAGAAGCCCCAGAAGGCATAAGGCTGGTCCTTGATGCCGAGGAAGTAGAGCACCCCCGCAACGCCGATCATCATCAGCACCCAGACCCACATGGTGACGCGGCCGCCGCCATATTTGTCCGACAGCCAGCCGGTCGCCGAGCGCGACAGCGCGCCGACCAGCGGGCCGACGAAGGCGAAGGCCAAGGCGTCGATCGCCGGGAACTGGGTCTTGGCGAGCAGCGGGAAGCCGGCGGAGTAGCCGATGAAGGAGCCGAAGGTGCCGGTGTAGAGCCAGCACATGATCCAGTTGTGCTTGCGCTCGAAGATCACCGCCTGTTCGGAGAACGAGGCCTTGGCGGAGGCTATGTCGTTCATGCCGAACCAGCAGGCAAAGGCGCTGGCGGCGATGAAGGGCACCCAGATGAAGCCGGCGTTCTGCAGCCACATCTTGCCGGTCGCGCTCACCGGCTGCGGATCGCCGCCGAGGAAGCCGAACACGCCGGCCGTGATGGCGATGGGGATGACGAACTGCACGACGCTGACGCCGAGATTGCCAAGGCCGGCATTGAGCGCGAGCGCGTTGCCCTTCTCCTTCTTCGGGAAGAAGAAGGAGATGTTGGCCATCGACGAGGCGAAGTTGCCGCCGCCGAGACCGCAGAGCAAAGCGAGGATCAGAAACACGACGTAAGGCGTGTTCGGATTCTGCACGGCATAGCCGATGCCGACGGCCGGGATCATCAGCGACCAGGTCGCCACCGTGGTCCACAGCCGGCCGCCGAAGATCGGCACCATGAAGGAGTAGAAGATGCGCAGCGTGGCCCCGGATATGCCGGGCAGCGCCGCCAGCCAGAACAGTTGATCGGTGGTGAAGGTGAAGCCGACCGCCGGCAGTTTCGCGACGACGACCGACCAGACCTGCCACACCGCGAAGGACAAGAGCAGCGCCGGGATGGAGAGCCACAGGTTACGCTTGGCAATGGCGCGGCCGGTTTTCTCCCAGAACGTCTCGTCTTCCGGCCGCCAGTCGGTGAGGATCTTGCCGGACAGCGCGCCGATATGCTCGGGCTTGTGAATCTCCTGCATCTCGGGAAGTTCGGGCAGCTTGGCCAGCGCTTCACCGACGACGCCGCGCTCCATCTGACGGATGGCGAGATGCATCCAGATGAGGGCGCCGGTGACGAGCAGGAAGAGCAGCATGAAGCAGCTCGTCCAGATGCCGGTCAGATCGTTGAGCGCGCCGAAGGCGATCGGCAGAACGAAGCCGCCGAGGCCGCCGATCATGCCGACGAGGCCGCCGACGGAGCCGACGTTCTTCGGATAGTAGACCGGGATGTGCTTGAAGACGGCGGCCTTGCCGAGCGCCATGAAGAAGCCGAGGATGAAGATGGTGACGGTGAAGCCGACGACGCCGAGCTCGGCATGGAAGGCGATCGGGCCATTGACGCCGCG
>DATMEX010000061.1:0-49899 GCA_035556455.1 Pseudolabrys sp. | reverse complement strand
CCTGATCCGCGCCATCCTGATGCAGAAGGAGCGCGACCGCCGCGCCGGCTTGAACACCGGCGGTTTCCTCACCGGCTATCGCGGCTCGCCGCTCGGCGGCCTCGATCAGCAGTTCATGCGCGCCGGCAAGCATCTGGCGGGCGCCGACGTTCAGTTCCAGCCCGGCCTCAATGAGGAACTGGCCGCCACTGCGCTGTGGGGTACTCAGCAGGCCGAACTGCGCGGCGAGGGCAAGTTCGATGGCGTGTTCGGCCTCTGGTACGGCAAGGGCCCGGGCGTCGATCGCTCCGGCGATGTCTTCCGCCACGCCAATCTCGCCGGTTCGTCGCAGCATGGCGGCGTGCTCGCCTTGATGGGCGACGACCACACCGCGGAGTCCTCGACCACGGCGCACCAGTCCGAATTCCATTTCGTCGACGTCATGATCCCGATCCTGAACCCGGCCGGCGTTCAGGAGATCGTCGATTACGCCCAGCTCGGCTGGGCGATGTCGCGCTACACCGGCTGCTGGACCGCGCTCAAGTGCATGCACGACACGGTCGAGTCGACCGGCGTTATCGACGGCAGCCTCGAGCGCCTGAACATCGTGACGCCGACCGATTTCGCGATGCCGGAAGGCGGCCTCAACATCCGCCTCGTCGATACCATCCTCGGCCAGGAAGCGCGCCTGCACGATTACAAGCGCGACGCCATGCTCGCCTTCGTGCGCGCCAACAAGATCAACAAGATGATCACGACCGGCGGCCGGACGCCGAAGATCGGCATCATCTCCACCGGCAAATCCTATCTCGATGTCCGCCAGGCCTTCGACGAACTCGGCATCGACGAGATCAAGTGCAACGACCTCGGCATTCGCCTGTTCAAGATCGGCTGCCCGTGGCCGATCCCGCGCGAGGAGCTGGTCGAGTTCGCGCGCGGCCTCGATCTCATTATCGTCGTCGAGGAAAAGCGCTCGCTCATCGAAGTGCAGGTGCGCGAAGAACTCTACGGCATGCCCAACCTGCCGGTCTGCATCGGCAAGAAGGACGAGAACGGCAACTGGCTGTTCCCGGTCAAGGGCGCGCTCGATCCCAACGACATCGCCATCTGCATCGGCGAGCGTGTGCTCAAGCATATCGGCGCCAATGACGAAATCGCCGCGCATGTGGCGCGGCTCAAGGGTGCGCAGCGCGCGCTGGCGGAAACCGGCGACGTCGCCCTGCGCGTTCCCTACTTCTGCTCGGGTTGCCCGCACAACACCTCGACCCGCGTGCCGGAAGGTTCGCGCGCCTATGCCGGCATCGGCTGCCACTTCATGGCGCAGTGGATGGACCGCAAGACGCTCGGCTTCACGCAGATGGGCGGCGAGGGCGTCAACTGGATCGGCGAAGCGCCGTTCTCCAAGCGCGATCACGTCTTCCAGAATCTCGGCGACGGCACCTACAATCACTCCGGCTATCTCGCCATCCGCGCCGCGATCGCCTCCGGCGTGACGATGACCTACAAAATTCTCTACAACGACGCGGTGGCGATGACCGGCGGCCAGCACCACGAGGGTGGGCTGACCGTGCCGCAGATCGCCGCGCAGGTGGCGGCCGAAGGCGCCAAGCGCGTTGTCGTGGTGTCCGACGAGCCGTGGAAATATCCGAAGGATACCGACTGGCCGAAGGGCCTGACGCTGCATCACCGCGACGAACTCGACATGCTGCAGCGGCAGCTTGCCGAGGTGCCGGGCGTCACCGTGCTGATTTACGACCAGACCTGCGCCGCCGAGAAGCGCCGTCGCCGCAAGCGCGGCACGTTCCCGGACCCGGACAAGCGTGTCGTCATCAACGACCTCGTCTGCGAGGGCTGCGGCGATTGCGGCGTCAAGTCGAATTGCGTTTCCGTGCAGCCGCTGGCCACCGAATGGGGCCGCAAGCGCACCATCGACCAGTCGAGCTGCAACAAGGACTTCTCCTGCGTGAAGGGCTTCTGCCCGTCCTTCGTGACGGTGCATGGCGCCAAGCCGAAGAAGGCCGACGCGATCGCGGAGCCGGCGGACTGGGCGGCGCTGCCGTCGCCGAGCGTGCCTTTGATTAATCACCCCTATGGCATCATCGTCACCGGCGTTGGCGGCACCGGCATCGTCACTGTCGGCGCCATTATCGGCATGGCGGCGCATCTGGAAGGCAAGGGCGTCGGCATCATCGACATGGCCGGCCTCGCGCAGAAGGGCGGCGCGGTCTACAGCCACATCCGTATCGCCAATAACCCGGACGATATCCACGCCATCCGCGTTTCCGCGGCCGGCGCCGATCTCGTGCTCGGCGGCGACATCGTCGTCGTCGGCAACAAGAAAGTGCTGAGCGCGGTCAAGACCGGCAACACCCGGATGATCGTGAACACCGCCGAATTCCTGCCCGGCGACTTCACCCGCAATGCCGACTTCTCGCTGCCGACCGAACGTCTCAGGCGCGCCGTCGTCTCGGCGGCCGGCCGCGACAACAGCCACTTCATCGATGCCTCGCGGCTCGCCACGGCGCTGCTCGGCAATTCGATCGGCGCCAACATGTTCATGCTCGGCTACGCCTATCAGAACGGCGCGCTGCCGCTGTCGCCCGAGGCGATCGAGAAGGCGATCGAGATGAACGGCGAAGCCGTGAAGATGAACATCCAGGCGTTTCGCTATGGCCGTCGCGCGGCTGTCGATCCGGCGGCGCTCGAGAAGCTCATCACGCCGGCCCCGGCCGAAGACAACGACTCGCTCAAGCTGTCGCAGAGCTTTGGTGAGACGGTGGAGCGTCGTGTCGCCTTCCTCACCGCCTATCAGAGTGCGCGCTATGCCCGCCGCTATCGTGCGGCGGTGGACAAGATCGTCGCCGTCGAAGCCGAAAAGGCGCCGGGCCAGAGCGCGCTGTCGGAAGCGGTCGCGCGCTACCTGTTCAAGCTCATGGCCTACAAGGACGAGTACGAAGTCGCGCGGCTCTACACCGACACCGGCTTCATCGAGCGCGTGAAGGGCCAATTCGCGCCGGGCGATTTGCGCTTCGAATTCCATCTCGCACCGCCGATGCTGGCCAAGCACGATCCTTCGACCGGCGAGCCGAAGAAGATGACGTTCGGGCCGTGGATGCTGAAGGCCTTCGGCGTGCTGGCGAAGTTCAAGTTCCTGCGCGGCACCCCACTCGACGTCTTCGGCTATACGGATGAACGCCGTACCGAGCGCAAGCTGATCGCCGAATATCTGGCCAAGCTCGAAACGCTGGCCGCCGATCTGACGCCGGCCAATTATCCGGCTGCGGTCGCGATCGCTTCGATCCCGGAGAAGATCCGCGGCTACGGCCCGGTCAAGGCGCGACATCTGAAGATTGCGCAGGCGGAAGAGCAGGGGCTGTGGGAGCAATTCCGTTCCGGCGCCACCGCTTTCCTCAAGGCCGCCGAGTAATTGGTCGCCGAGTCGTCTGCCGCTGAGTAGCGTTGTCGCGGGTGCCTGTCCCAGGGCCCCCGGCGCTTGGTAGCCGCGCCGATCGGGGCCATACTCCTTTTCACGCAACCGAAGGCCCGCGCTCAAGGACATCGCTTCGTGATTTCAGCCGATCATCTGCGACGCATTGCGTTCTGGTCGCATGAGCTGCCCGAACAGGAGTTCGAGCGTGCGCGCCGCGGCATTGTCGAAAAGTCGTACGCCAAGGGCGCCTATGTCTTTCACCGCGGCGACCGCTTTGACGCCTGGACCGGCGTCTCGGAAGGGCTCCTGAAGATTGCCGCCGTCTCGCGCTCCGGCAAGGCGGTGACGCTTGCCGGCATGCGCACCGGCGGATGGTTTGGCGAAGGCACCGTGCTCAAGAACGAACTGCGTCAGTACGATCTGGTGGCGCTGCGCGACAGCCGGCTGGCGCTGATGGAGCGCGCGACCTTCACGTGGCTGGTCGAGAACAGCGTCGGCTTCAATCGCTTCCTCGTGCGCCAGCTCAACGAGCGCCTCGGCCAGTTCATCGCCTTCGTCGAATACGACCGCAGTCTGGATGCAACGGCGCGGCTGGCGCGCAGCATTGCCTGGCTGTTCAATCCGGTTCTGTATCACGAGCCGGCCGCGCATCTGGAAATCTCGCAGGAAGAAGCCGGCCTGCTGTCCGGCCTGTCGCGGCAGATGGCGAACAAAGGGCTGCAGACCCTCGAGAAGAAGGGCCTGCTGCGCATCGAGCATGGCGGCATCACCGTGCTGGATGCGGAACGGTTGGCGCGCTACGGCGCCTGAAAAATCCGGATTGGTGCGAAAGGGATTGTGCGGCGCGACATAAAAGTCGGAATCCCTGTGCACCTAGCCAACAAGGACCCGTCTTGTCTGTCAAGCGGCGTGTTCTCCGCACCGGTGTTTCGCTTCACACTGCACTGCAAATAGACGAGTCGAACTGGAAGACTTCGCAAGGCAGCGGAACGGGTTAGCGCCCGGGCCTCAGCCGGTTACCGGGTGGCCGATGGCTTGACCGGTGGCAGGCGGGTGTTTTCATATCGACCAGGATAATGGCCGCTGAACAGGCGGCGAGGGGAAATGCGGCCGCGGCGATGAACCATCGCGCGGTTTTTGGGAGGTCCGGCTGTGGTCAATACGGCCGTCGTGCACGACACGTTTCCAAAGCTGCTTGAGCGCAACGCCCGGGATTTTGGGGCGCGGCCGTCCATGCGCCACAAGGACCTCGGCATCTGGCAGAGCTGGACCTGGAGCGAGGTGCGCGACATCGTGCGCGCCTATGCGGTGGGATTGTCGCGGCTGGGCGTGAAGCGCGGCGACACCGTCGCCATTGTCGGCTCCAACCGGCCGAAGCTGTACTGGTCGATTGTGGCGGTTCAAATGCTCGGCGCCGTGCCGGTGCCGGTCTATGCCGACGCGGTCGCCGACGAGCTGGCCTTCGTCCTCAAGCATGCCGATGTGCGCTTTGCCGCCGTCGAGGACCAGGAGCAGGTCGACAAGATCCAGTCGGTCATGGATCGCCTGCCGAACCTCGAATGGCTGGTCTACGACGAGCCGCGCGGCCTGCGCGACTACGACCATGCCCGCTTGCGCTCGATGGAAGACGTGATCGCCGACGGACGCAAGGCGCTGGCCGCCGATGCCAAGCTTGGCGCCTGGCTGGACGGCGAGATCGCCGCGACCAAGGGCTCCGATCCGTCGATCATTCTCTATACGTCGGGCACCACCGGCACCTCCAAGGGCGTGGTGCTGTCGGGCGAGCGCTCGATCGCCGCCGCGACCGACACGGTGAACTTCGACCATCTCGACGAGAACGACGTTGCGCTGGCCTACCTGCCGCTGGCCTGGGTCGGCGACCACTATCTCAACTTCGCGCAGGGCATGGTGGCCGGCTTCTGCATGGCGTGCCCGGAAAACGCCGAGACGGCCATGGCCGACCTGCGCGAGATCGGCCCGACCTTCTACTTCGCGCCGCCGCGCACGCTCGAGGCCTTGCTCACCCGCGTCATGATCCGCATGGAGGACGCGAGTGCGATCAAGCGCAAGCTGTTCCACTATTTCATCGGCGTCGCGCGGCAATATGGCGAGCGCATCCTCAATGGCCAGAGCGTTCCGCTCACCGGCCGCATTCTTTACGGCGTCGGCAACTTGCTGGTCTATGGCCCGCTCAAGAACGTGCTCGGCTTTTCGCGCGTTCGCACCGCCTACACGGCCGGCGAGGCGATCGGGCCGGACCTGTTCGCCTTCTATCGCTCCATCGGCCTGAACCTGAAGCAGCTTTACGGCCAGACCGAAGCCTTCCTGTACGTCACCTGCCAGCCCGACGGCGCCATCTATTCCGATACGGTCGGCCCGGCCGCACCGCATGTCGATATCCGGATCGCCGACAATGGCGAGGTGCTGTTCAAGTCGCCCGGCATGTTCACCGGCTATTTCCGCGACGAGGCCAAGACCGCCGAAGTGCTGACGCCGGACGGTTATGTGAAGACCGGCGATGCCGGCTTCTTCGACGAAAAGACCGGGCAGCTGAAAATCATCGACCGCGCCAAGGATGTCGGCAAGCTCAAGGACGGCACTCTGTTCGCGCCGAAATACATCGAGAACAAGCTCAAGTTCTTCCCCAATATTCGCGAGGCGGTGGCTTACGGCGATGGCCGCGACTTCGTCACGGTGATGCTGAACATCGATCTCACCGCCGTCGGCTCGTGGGCCGAGCGCAACAATGTCGCCTATGCCTCCTACCAGGAGCTCGCCGGCCACCCGCTGGTTTACGACATGCTGGAGAAGAACGTCGCCGAGGTGAACCGTTCGCTCGCCGCCGACAAGATGATGGCCGGGGCGCAGATCAAGCGCTTCCTCATCCTGCACAAGGAGCTCGACGCCGACGATGGCGAACTGACGCGCACCCAGAAGGTCCGCCGGGGCTTCGTCGCCGAGCGCTACGCGCCGCTGATCACCGCGCTCTATGACGGGTCGGACGCCGCCGACATTTCCACCGAGGTCACGTTCGAGGACGGCCGCAAGGGCGTCATCAGCGCCCGCGTGAAGATTCGCGACATGAAGGTCGTGCCCGCCGCGGCGATGGAGAAGGCGGCATGAGAGCGCCCGACGACAAGCCGAAGTCCCGCATCGGCGACGTGCTGCTCGCGGTCGAGGACGTGTCGCTGGCGTTCGGCGGCGTCAAGGCGATCAACGGCGTGTCCTTCGACATCCGCCAGGGCGAGATCCGCGCCATCATCGGCCCGAACGGCGCCGGCAAGACGTCGATGCTCAACGTCATCAACGGCTTCTATCATCCGCAGCAGGGCCGCATCACCTTCAAGGGCAGGACGCGCAGCCGCATGCGGCCCTACGAGGCGGCCTCCGGCGGCATCGCCCGCACCTTCCAGAACGTGGCGCTGTTCCGCGGCATGTCGGCGCTCGACAACATCATGGCCGGCCGCACGCTGAAGATGAACGTCAACTTCTTCTGGCAGCTTTTCCGCCGCGGCCCGGCGATGCGCGAGGAAATCGAACACCGCCGCTTCGTCGAGGAGATCATCGACTTCCTCAAGATCCAGGACATCCGCCGCACACCGGTCGGCCGCCTGCCTTACGGCCTGCAGAAGCGCGTCGAACTCGGCCGCGCGCTGGCGATGGAGCCCGAACTGCTGCTGCTCGACGAGCCGATGGCCGGCATGAACCTCGAAGAGAAGGAGGACATGTCGCGCTACATCCTCGACGTCAACGAATATTACGGCACCACGATCGCGCTGATCGAACACGACATGGGCGTGGTCATGGACCTGTCGGATCGCGTCGTCGTGCTCGACCACGGCGAAAAGATCGCCGATGGCACGCCGGACGAGGTCAAGCGCAATCAGGCGGTGATCGACGCGTATCTCGGCGTGGCGCACTGAGGGCAGACGATGGACCTTCTCTACAAGATCTTCATCGATCCCTTCATGCAGATGGGCGGCGCGCCGGATCTGCTGGTGCAGACCCTGTGGGAAGGTCTCGTGTCCGGCATGCTCTATGCGCTGATCGCGCTGGGCTTCGTGCTGATCTTCAAGGCCTCCGGCGTGTTCAACTTCGCGCAAGGGATCATGGTGGTGTTCGCGGCGCTGACCCTGGTCGGCGTCTACGATCTGCTGCGCAGCGCCGGCGTAACGCCGGGCTGGCTGGCGGCCTATCTCGCGCTCGCCATCGCGCTGGGCGTCATGGGCATTCTCGCCTTCGCGGTCGAGCGCGTGGTGCTGCGGCCGCTGGTCAATCAGCCCGACATTATCCTGTTCATGGCGACCTTCGGTCTTACTTATTTCCTCATCGGCTTCGGCGAGTTCGTGTTCGGCGGCAATCCCAAGCGCATGATCGCCGGCGAACTGAACCTGCCGAGCGGCGCGGTCGAGTTCAAGATGGCCGGCGGCTTTGTCGCCATGCAGAAGATCGACATTGCCGCGGTGCTGATCGTGTCAGTGATGGTCGCCGGGCTGAGCTTCTTCTTCCAGCGCACGCGCATCGGCCGGGCGCTGCGCGCGGTCGCCGACAGCCACAAGGCGGCGCTCTCGGTCGGCATCTCGCTGGAACAGATCTGGGTCGTGGTCTGGTTCGCGGCCGGCATCGTCGCGCTGACGACCGGCATCATGTGGGGCGCGCGCTCCGAGGTGTCCTTCTCGCTGCAGATCATCGCGCTCAAGGCGCTCCCGGTGCTGATCCTCGGCGGCTTCACCTCGATCCCGGGCGCCATCGTCGGCGGCCTCATCATCGGCATCGGCGAGAAGCTCGGCGAATTCTACTGGGGCCCGCTGCTCGGCTCCGGCATCGAAAGCTGGCTGGCTTACTTCATTGCGCTGCTGTTCCTGCTGTTCCGGCCGCAGGGCCTGTTCGGCGAAAAGATCATCGAGAGAATATGAGTGCGCACCTGAACAAAAGTGTCATTCCGGGGCGCGCTGGAAAGCGCGAACCCGGAATCCAGCGCTGGATTCCGGATCGTCGCTTCGCGACGTCCGGAATGACGGGGGGATAGACCATGCTCTACCGCGAGGCAGGCCAGTTCAAGACGAACTACGTCGCCGATCAGGCGGTGTTTCCGATCCGTCAGGATCGCATCGGCATCGCCGTCATTCTGCTCGTGGTCTTTGTCGGCATCCCGCTGTTCGGGTCGGACTTCTTCATCAGCGCGGTCATGGTGCCGCTCCTGGTGTTCTCGCTGGCGGCGATCGGCTTGAACATCCTCACCGGCTACACCGGGCTGCTGTCGCTCGGCACCGGTGGCTTCATGGGCGTTGGCGCCTTCGCCTGCTACAAGCTGACCACGATCTTCCCGGATGTGAACATCATCGTCTGGATTCTGGTGTCGGGCTTCTTCTCCTGCGGCATCGGCATCCTGTTCGGCCTGCCGTCGCTGCGAATCAAGGGCTTCTATCTTGCGGTGGCGACCTTGTCGGCACAGTTCTTCCTCGATTGGGCCTTCGTGCGCATTCCCTGGCTGGTGAACAACAACACCTCCGGCGCCATTGAAGTGCCGTCGCGCTATCTGTTCGGCATGGCGATCACCGGCCCGATGGCGCAGCCGGAAGTGCGCTATCTCGTTGTCTTGTCCATCGTCACGCTGCTGACTTTGATCGCGTCCAATCTGGTGCATGGCCGCATTGGCCGCAGCTGGATGGCGGTGCGCGACATGGATCTTGCCGCCGAACTGATCGGTATCCGGCTTTATCGCACCAAGCTGCTGGCCTTCGCGGTATCGTCCTATTACTGCGGCGTCGCCGGCGCGCTGATGGTGTTCCTGTGGTACGGCAGCGCCGAGCCGGCGGTGTTCGGCATCGACCAGTCGTTCTTTATTTTGTTCATGGTCATCATCGGCGGCCTCGGCAGCCTGGTCGGGTCCTTCTTCGGCGCGGCGCTGATCTACGGCATGCCGATCATTCTCAAGGCGATCGTCGGGCTGGTGGGTCTGCAGATCTCGCCGGCCACCGTCGAGCACCTGACTTTCATGGCGGTCGGCGGCCTCATCATCCTGTTTCTTATTATCGAACCGGCGGGGCTCGCGCGCCTTTGGCAGATCGGCAAGCAGAAGCTGAGGGTCTGGCCATTCCCGTATTGAGAGTGCAGACTGAGAACCAAAATCCCGTCCACGGGCGGGCACGCCATAACAAGCGGCGTGAAACCAGAGGGAGAGAAAGCCCATGCTAGGCTTGAGAAACATCAAGACGACCATGATTGCGGCCGCGCTGGTTGCGGCCACGGCGGCGACGTCGCTGCCTGCCACGGCGCAGGAATCGATCTATGTGCCGCTGTTCACCTACCGCACCGGCCCGTTCTCGGGCTCCGGCATCTATATCGCCGAAGGCATGCGCGATTATCTGGAGATGCTGAACCAGCGCGATGGCGGCATCGGCGGGGTCAAGCTGGCGCTCGAGGAATGCGAGACCGGCTACGACACCAAGAAAGGCCTCGAATGCTACGAGGCGGTGAAAGACAAGAAGCCGGTCGTCATCAATCCGTGGTCGACCGGCATCACGCTGCCGCTGATCCCGCGCGCCGCGGTGGACAAGGTGCCGGTGTTGTCGATGGCCTACGGCCTGTCGGCCGCCGCGATCGGCGAAACCTTCCCGTGGATCTTCAACCCGCCGGCGACCTACTGGGACGGCGCCTCGATGATCCTCAATTACATCGGCGGCAAGGAAGGCGGCATCGATAAGCTGAAGGGCAAGACCATCGGCTACATCTATCTCGACGCCGGTTTCGGCAAGGAGCCGATCCCGCTGCTCGAGCAATTGGCGAAGGACTACGGCTACACGCTGAAGCTCTATCCGGTCGCCGCGACCGAAATGCAGAACCAGTCGTCGCAGTGGCTCAACGTCCGCCGCGACCGCCCGGACTACATGATCATGTATGGCTGGGGCGCGCTGCAGCCGACCGCGGTGAAGGAAGCCGTCAAGATCAACTACCCGATGGACAAGTTCATCTCCATCTGGTGGCCGAGCGAGGATGACGCTGCTGCCGGCGGTCCGCAGAGCAAGGGCTTCAAGGCGCTCAACTGGCATGCCGTGGGTGATAACTTCCCGGCCATCGCCGACATCAAGAAGCACGTCACCGACAAGAACCTGACGCAGACCGACAAGAGCCACATCGGCAAGGTTCTGTACAACCGCGGCATCTATAACTCGATGCTGATCGCCGAAGGTATCCGCAACGCGCAGAAACTGAGCGGCAAGAAGGTGATCACCGGCGAGGACATGCGCCGCGGTCTCGAGACGCTCAACATCGACGCCGCCCGCTACAAGGAAATCGGCCTCGAAGGCTTCGCCGGTCCGGTGAAGCTGAGCTGTGCCGACCACAACGGTCACTTCGCGACCTACATGCAGGAGTGGGACGGCTCGAAGTGGGTCAAGGTGTCCGGCGATCTCAAGGCGAGCATGGACAAGGTCAGCCCGCTCATGAACGCCGCCGCCAAGGAGTACACCGAGAAGGCCGGTAGCTGGCCGAAGCGGACCGAGGCCTGCGACAAGGCGTCGTAACTTTCTAACCCTCCCCCTTGCGGGGAGGGTCGCTCATCGAGCGATAGCGAGATGAGCGGGGTGGGGGTGACTGCGATTAAATCGACCCCCACCCCGGCTCACTTCGTTCGCCGACCCTCCCCACGAGGGGGAGGGTGAAGAGGAACACCCATGTCCATCGCCGAAACCACAGCGCCCGCACCCGCGACGGAGAAGATCCTCTCCGTCAACAACATCGAAGTGATCTACGATCACGTCATTCTGGTGCTCAAGGGCGTGTCGCTCGAAGTGCCGAAGGGCGGCATCGTGGCGCTGCTCGGCGCGAACGGCGCCGGCAAGACCACGACGCTGAAGGCGATTTCCAATCTGCTGCACGCCGAGCGCGGTGACGTCACCAAGGGCTCCATCATTTTCGACGGCGCCGAGGTGCAGGACATGTCGCCCAATGATCTGGTGCGGCGCGGCTGCATCCAGGTCATGGAAGGTCGTCACTGCTTCGGCCATTTGTCGATCGAGGAAAATCTCCTGACCGGCGCCTTTACCCGGCGCGATGGTAGCGCCGCGATCAGGCGCGATATGGAGATGGTCTATTCTTATTTCCCGCGGCTGCGCGAGCGCCGTAATTCGCAGGCCGGCTACACCTCCGGCGGCGAGCAGCAGATGTGCGCGGTCGGCCGCGCGCTGATGTCGCGGCCTAAGATGATCCTGCTGGACGAGCCGTCCATGGGGCTTGCGCCGCAGATCGTCGAGGAGATCTTCGAGATCGTGAAGGACCTCAACGCCAAGGAGGGTGTGTCCTTCCTGCTCGCCGAGCAGAACACCAACATGGCGCTGAAATACGCGACCTATGGCTACATCCTCGAGAACGGCCGCGTCGTCATGGACGGCGACGCCAGATCGCTGACCGAGAATGCCGACGTGAAGGAATTCTACCTGGGCATCTCCGAAGGTCGCCGCAAATCGTTCCGCGAAGGAAAGCATTATCGCCGGCGCAAAAGGTGGCTGGCGTGACACCGGCTCGGGCGGCTAACGTCTCGTCATGGTCGTTCTTGGCGCACTGGTTTTCATCATCGTGGTCGGCGTCGTCTTTGGCCCGCAAATCTGGGTCAAGCATGTCATGAAGAAGCACGCCGTCGATCGCCCGGACTTTCCCGGAACCGGCGGCGAGCTCGCGCGCCATTTGCTCGACGAGGTCAAGCTCGGCCACGTCGGCGTCGAGGCGACCGATGGCGGCGATCATTACGATCCGACGGCGCGCGTCGTGCGTCTGTCCCGTGACAATTTCAACGGCCGTTCGGTAACCGCTGTGGCCGTCGCGGCGCATGAGGTTGGTCACGCCGTTCAGCATGCCAATGAAGATCCGTCTTTCATGCGTCGGCTGGCGATGATCGGCAACCTGGCCTGGGTGGAGCGTGTCGCAATGGGCGTGCTGGTGCTGGCGCCTTTCGTTTTCGCGGTGTTCCATTCGCCCGCGCTGGTTGTCATCAATCTGCTCGCCGGTCTCGCCATCCTCGGCATCGGCGTCGTCGTGCATGTCTTGACCTTGCCGGTCGAGTTCGACGCCAGCTTCGGCAAGGCGCTGCCCGTTCTGGAGCAGGGCGGCTATCTGCAGGAGCAGGACATCCCGGCGGCGCGCAGCGTGTTGCGCGCTGCCGCCTACACCTATGTCGCGGCCGCGCTGGTGACGTTGCTCAACATCTTCCGCTGGCTGCGACGCTGAGGGAGGCCTGATGCCGGACCACTACGACGCTCTCGAAACCCGTGGCGCCGCGCTGCGCGACAGCGAACAGTTCGCAGTCCTGCACGGCATCGTCGCCCATGCGATGAAGGCGCCGGGTTGGGCAAAGCACCTTGCCGGCATCGATCCCAAATCCGTCATCTCGCGCGAGGCGCTGGCGAAACTGCCGGTGCTGCGCAAATCCGATATCGCCGCGCTGCAGAAGGAGTATCCGCCCTTCGGCGGTCTCAACGTCACGCCGCCGGGCAAGGCCAAGCGCCTGTTGATGTCGCCCGGGCCGATCTTCGAACCCGAGGGTTACGGCGAGGATTGGTGGGGCGCGGCGCGCGCCTGCTTCGCCGCCGGCATGCGCGAAGGCGACATCGTGCATAATTCGTTCGCCTATCACCTGACGCCCGGTGGTTTCATTCTGGAGTCCGGCGCGCACAAGCTGGGCTGCGCCGTTATTCCCGGCGGCGTCGGCAATACCGAGCAGCAGCTCGAGGCGATCGCGCATTACAGGCCGTCGGCCTATATCGGCACGCCGGACTTTCTCAAGATCCTGCTCGATGCGGCGCAGAAGGCCGGCAAGGACGCGTCCTCGATCAGGCGCGGCTTGGTGTCCGGCGCGGCGCTGCCGGGTTCGCTGCGGGAGGAATTACGCGCGAGAGGCGTGGCCGTGTTGCAGTGCTATGCTACCGCCGAACTCGGCGTCATCGCCTATGAGACCGAGGCGATGGACGGCATGGTGGTGAACGAGCATGTCATGCTCGAAATCGTCCGGCCGGGCACCGGCGAGCCGGTGCCGGATGGCGAAGTGGGGGAGGTGGTCGTGACCTCCTTCAATCCGGATTATCCGATGATCCGGCTGGCCACCGGCGACCTCTCGGCGATTCATGACCGAGGGTCAGGTTTCGGGCGCACCAATGCCCGCATCAAGGGATGGATGGGCCGCGCCGATCAGACCGCCAAGGTCAAGGGCATGTTCGTGCATCCCAAGCAAATCGCCGAGATCGGCGCGCGGCATTCCGAGTTGAAGCGGCTGCGTCTCGTCGTCGGCCGCGAAGCCGAGCAGGACACCATGACGCTGCTGGCCGAGGTGGCTGGCCTCGATGCCGCGCTCGCGGAAGCCGTCGCGGCGACGCTGCAATCGGTGACCAAGCTGCGCGGCGAAGTGAAACTGGTGTCGCCCGGGTCGCTGCCGAATGACGGCAAGGTGATCGCCGACGAGCGGCCGGTCGGGTAGCTGTCCAATACGTCAACGTCTGCGCGCCGCATCTTGGCGCGGAACGCTGCGCAAATCAGCAATGGCTGACTGGCGAATAAGCAGGCGCATGCTTGCCGCGACATTATTTTATGCTTAAAATAAGCGCCAGACGTGGCGGATCAACCGCCCGCGGAAATCGAGTATGGCCAGTTCTCCCTCGCTCACGCGTCCCCGGTCCGCGCTAACGGCCGTTTTCGATCTTTGTGGTTCGTTGTCGGCGCTTCTGCTCGGCGTCATCGTCGTTCTGGTGACTGCGGACATCGCGACCCGAAGTTTCCATCTCGCCAATCTGGCCTGGGTCAACGAGGTGACGGAGTATCTGTTGACGTTTGCGACCTTCACCGGCGCGCCTTGGGTGTTGCACCATCATGGCCACGTTAACATCGACATCATCGTGACCAGGCTGTCGGCGTCGGCGCAACGCGCCTTGACGCTAACGTGCGATGCGGGCGGTCTGATCATTTCCGCGGTCCTGTTTTACGAGGCGCTTCGCGTGCTGCTCGGCAGCTATGCCGATGGTTCGATGGTGTTCAAGTATCTTGTGTTCCCCGAGTGGTACCTGACGACGCCGATCGTGTTCTGCTTCGCGCTTTGCACGCTTGAGTTCGCGGGACGCTTGCTTGCCAGGCGAGAGGTCTTGTCATGAGCTGGACGCTCGCCGGATTGGGACTCGGCTCGTCCCTGTTCTTGCTGTTTGCGATCGGGCTGCCGGTGACGTTCGCCTTTTTCGGCGTCAACCTGGCGGGGGCCTGGGTGTTTCTCGGCGGCGAAGCGGGGCTGGAACAGCTCGTGCGCAATACCGGGGATTCGGTGAACTCGTTTGCGCTGCTACCGATCCCACTTTTCGTGATGATGGGCGAAATCCTGTTCCATACCGGCGTGGCCTACCGCTCGATCAACGCCATCGATCGTCTCTTGCAGCGCGTGCCGGCGCGGCTCGCGGTCGTATCCCTGGCGGGCGGCACGGTTTTTGCGGCTTTGTCCGGTTCGTCCATCGCCAATACGGCGCTGCTCGGCGGTACGCTGTCTCCGGACATGCTGCGCCGGGGTTACAGCCCGACGCTGTCGTTCGGTCCAGTCATGGCGGTCGGCGGCATCGCCGTGCTCATTCCGCCCTCGGCGCTCGCGGTGATGCTGGGCAGCCTGTCCGGCATCTCGATTTCCAAGCTGTTGATCGGCGGCATCGTGCCGGGCCTGCTGATGAGCTTCGCTTTTCTCGTATACATACTCGTGACCTGCTGGCTATGGCCCGATGTGGCGCCGCGAGAGCGGGTCTATTCCCGCGGTGGTTTTCGCGAGCGTTACTGGCCCTTCATTCGCGACGTGATACCGTTGTCGCTGATCTTCGTCGCGGTTATCGGCAGCATGCTGAGCGGCCTGGCTACGCCGACCGAAGCCTCGGCACTCGGCGCAGTCGCCTCGCTCGTCGCCACCGCTTGCTATGGCGCGCTCACCCTGAACAACTTGAAAACTTCGCTTCTCGAAACCGCCAAAGTGTCGGTCTCCATTCTTTTCATCATCGCCGCCTCGACGACATTTTCGCAGATATTGTCGTTTTCCGGCGTCACGACGGGCGTTACGGAGGTCATTGGCAATCTTCGTCTCAGCCCGGACATGCTGGTGCTGGCGATGTTGGGGTTGCTGTTGCTGCTGGGCTGCGTCATCGATCAGGTGTCGATGATGCTCGTGACCCTGCCGTTCTTCATGCCGCTGGCCGCGGCCGCGAACATCGACACGATCTGGCTCGGCCTGATGATGCTGGTCGCGATCGAAATCGGTCTGCTGACGCCGCCATTCGGCATTCTTCTGATGGTCATGCAGGGCGCGGCACCGCGCGGCACGCCGCTGGCGCAAATCTATCGCGCCGCATTTCCCTTCATCGTGATCGAAATCGCGGTGCTGGGTCTGATGTTCCTCTGGCCGGCCATGGTCAACTGGCTACCCGGACTGCTCGACTGACGACGAACGCAACGCAATGATGGAGTGGGCGATGGATACAAGAATGATGCGGCTTGGCTTGGCGGCGCTGGTGCTTGGTTTCGCCGCGACCGGCGTTAATGCCGCGGAAGTGACGCTGAAGGCCGTCTCGGTTTTTCCAAAAGGAAACTTCTTTGCGCGCCATTTCGAGAGCTTCGTCGAGCGGGTGAATGCGCAAGGTAAAGGCAAGGTTCAGATCAGATTGCTCGGCGGCCCCGATGCCATGCCGCCGCTGCAGGTCGGCAATGCTCTCAAGGGCGGCGTGATCGATCTGGCGAACACCACCGGCGTTTTTCATGCCAATCTGGTGCCCGAAGCCGTCGCATTGACGCTGACAACCAAGCCGATCGCCGAGCTGCGCAAGAATGGCGCCTATGACCTGATGAACAAGATCCATCAGGACAAGGCGCAGATCTACTGGCTCGGTCGTGACGCGCAACACATCCAGTATCATATCTATCTGACGAAGAAGCCGAACGATGCCGACTTCAAGGGCCTGCGTTTGCGCTCGGTGCCGGTCTACAATGCCTTCTTCAAGGCGCTCGGCGCCAATCCGATGACCATCGCTCCGGGCGAGGTCTACACCGCGCTCGAACGCGGCGTCATCGACGGCTACGGCTGGCCGATTGCCGGCGTGTTCGATCTTGGCTGGCAAGAGCGCACCAAGGTGCGTGTCGATCCCGGTTTCTACGCGGTCGAGACCGGGATTTTCATGAGCCTGAAGAGCTGGAGCGCCCTCGATGCGGAGCAGCAGGCTTTTTTGAAGGAACAGATGGCCTGGCTTGAGGACCAGGCCAAGACCTATGTGGCGGAAGGAAAGGCCGAGGCTGAAAAACAGGATAAGGCCGGGATCGAGGTCTTGACCCTGCCGTCCGCCGACGCGGCCAAGTTCATCGCCACAGCCAACGAAGCCGGCTGGGCCGCCATTCTCGCGGCGAGCCCGCAACATGGCGCCGAGCTGAAAAAGCTGCTGGCCAAATAGGGCCACTGGCAAAGGCGACCGCGCCGACAACCCTCTCCCCTGTCACGCGGGGGAGAGGTCATGAGCGGCCTTGACGCCCCGGCGCATTCCCGCTGATTAGCGGGGCATGACCGACGCCCCAAATCCCCACCTGCCGCCCGATCATCCGAAGATACCGCCGCGCCGCATTGGTGTGTTGCTGGTCAATCTCGGCACGCCCGACGCCACCGATTACTGGTCGATGCGGCGCTATCTCAAGGAGTTCCTGTCCGACCGGCGCGTCATCGAGGAAAACCCGATCAAGTGGTGGCTGGTTTTGAACCTGATCATTCTTACTTTTCGGCCAGGCCGGAAAGGTAAGGATTATGACAAGATCTGGAACAAGGAGCGCAACGAATCCTTCCTCAAGACCATCACGCGCTCGCAGGCCGAGAAGCTGTCCGCGACCTTGAGTGGTGACGCGCGCCTCGTCGTCGACTGGGCGATGCGCTACGGCAATCCGTCGATCAAGTCGCGGCTCGATGCGCTGCAGGCGCAAGGCTGCGACCGCATTCTGGTCGTGCCGCTCTATCCGCAATACGCTGCCGCCACGACAGCGACCGTCGCCGACCAGGCGTTCGAGGCGCTGGCGCAGATGCGCTGGCAGCCCGCGGTGCGCATCGCGCCGGCCTATTTCGACAATCCGGTCTATATCGAGGCGCTGGCCAATTCGCTGCAGGCCTCGCTGGCCGGCTTAAGCTTCAAGCCGGACGTCATCCTCGCCTCGTTCCATGGCATGCCGGAAGAGTATCTCGCCAAGGGCGATCCCTATTACTGCCAGTGCGCGGCGACCGCGCGGCTGCTGCGCCAGCGCCTCAAGCTCGACGACACGCAATTGATGATGACATTCCAGTCGCGCTTCGGGCCGGCGGAATGGCTCAAGCCTTACACCGACAAGACGGTGGAGGCTTTGGCGCAGCGCGGGATCAAGAATCTCGCCATCATCACGCCAGGCTTCTCGTCGGATTGCCTTGAGACCCTTGAGGAGATCGCCATGGAGAACGCCGGCATTTTCCGGGAGCATGGCGGCGAGAACTTCGCCGCGATTCCCTGCCTCAACGACTCGATCGAGGGCATGGCGGTGATCGCCGACGTCGTCGCCCGCGAGCTCGAGGGCTGGGTCTAGCGGCCACGGCCGTCTCAACACCTCGTTAACCATAGCGCTTTAACGTCCGTTAACCACTTCCCGCCGTCCGCGGGCGGGCGCGCCTGCGCGCGCCTTGCGGCCGGTCCAGAGAGGCATGCGTTACGACGTGAAGCGCCGCGCCGACATTGCCGGCTCGCGCCCGTTCCTCGGGACGATGACGCTTGCTTGCATGGTGGCGTTCTCCAGCAGCGCTGCGTTCGCTCAAATCGTCACGCCCGACGCCGATCCGCTGGCGCCGAAGCAGGCCGGCAAACCGCAGACATTCCAGAAATTCGGGCCGCAGCAACAACAACAGTTGGCGCAGACGCCGGGTTTCACGCCGCCGCCGTCGGGTGCCGGCAGCACCGGTTATGACTCGACCAACAGCCGCCGCGCGAAAGCGAAGAAGCAGGTGGTGACGCAGAAGCCGGGCAGCGCGTCGCGGGCGCAGGCTTTACCCGGCGACCAGCCGACGCCGCTGACGCTATCGCCCTACCAGAAGCCGTTTCCGACTGAGCCAAAGAGCGCGATGGCGCAAGGCACCGGCCAGGCGCCGGTCGAATTCGGCCCGATCCGCAAGCCGCTGAAGAAGCGCCGCGCGGAGACCATCGACGATCCTTATGCGCCGCTCGGCGTCCATGCCGGCGGCTTCCTGCTCTATCCGGCGATTGAACTGTCGGGCGGCTACAGCACCAATCCCGGCCAGACGTCGTCGAACCCTCAAGGCGCCTCGCTCTATAGCGCCGCGCCCGAGCTGCGCGCGCAATCGAATTGGTCGCGCCATGAACTCAAGGCCGATCTGCGCGGCAGCTATACAGGCTACACGCCGGACACGACGCCCACGCTGAGCCGGCCTTATGTCAACGGCAAGGTCGACGGCCGTGTCGACGTCACAAGGACGACGCGCCTCGATCTCGGCAGTCGCGTCCTCGTATCAACCGACAATCCAAGCAGCCCGAACCTGCAGGCCGGGTTGTCGAAGCTGCCGATCTTCACCACCTATGGCGGCTCTGTGGGCGTCGGGAAGAAGTTCAATCGCCTCGACGTCTCGCTCAAGGGCGATGCCGAGCGCACATTCTATCAGGACTCCAAGCTTACCGACGGCACCACCGCCTCGAACAAGGATCGCAACTACGATCAATACGGCGTCACCCTTCGGGGCGGTTACGAATTGTCCCCCGGCATCACGCCTTACGTCGAAGGCGCGGTTGATACCCGCCGCCACGACCTCGCCACCGACTTCTCGGGATATCAGCGCAATTCCAAAGGCTGGACAGCCACCGTCGGCTCGACCTTCGAGTTGTCGCGCCTGCTGACCGGCGAGACCGGCATTGGTTACACCGAGCGTAAATACGACGATCCGCGCCTCGAAAAATTGAGCGGCGTCGTCGGCAATGCCTCGCTGATCTGGACGGCGAGTTCGCTCACCACGGTGCAGCTCAATGCGAAATCCGCGGTTCAGGAATCGACCGTCGCCGGCGTGTCCGGCGTCCTGTCACGCGACGTCGGCTTGCAGGTCGATCATTCCTTCCGCCGCTGGCTGATCGGCAGCGTCAAGGCTGGTTACGGTAACGACGATTACAGAGGCTCGAGCCGCGACGACAATCGCTACATGGCCGCGTTGGGTCTGACCTACAAATTGTCACGCTGGGCGCAGGTCAAAGGCGAGTTTCGCCAGGACTGGCTGCGCTCGAACTTCAGCGGCAACAATTACAACGTGAGCACATTCATGCTCGGCGTCCGCCTGCAGCAATGAGCCGGCTGACCCGGCTCATTGCTCGCCGATGAACTACTTGTCGGCCAGAATACGTTCGATCTCGCTGCGGAATTCCTCGGCAAGATCCTTGCGGTCGAGGCCGTAAGCCACGTTGGCGGTCAGGAACCCGATTTTGGAGCCGCAATCGTAGCTCTTGCCGTCGAATTTGAAGCCGTAGAACGGCTGTGACTTCGCCAGCGTGAGCATGGCGTCGGTCAATTGAATCTCGCCGCCGGCGCCCGCAGCCTGCTTGCTCAACACCTCGAACAGTTCGGGCTGCAGGATGTAGCGACCGGTGATCGACAGATTGGACGGCGCGTCCTTGGCCTTCGGCTTCTCGACCATCTGCGTGACCTCAAAGGCCTTGCCCTTGGTCTTGCCGACGCCGACCACGCCATACATGTGGATGCGGTCCATCGGCACTTCCTCGACGGCGATGATGTTCGCCTTGTCGTCGAGATCCCTGGCGGCTTCCATCATCTGCGCCAAACAACCCTTCGGATGTTTCACCAGCACGTCCGGCAGCACGACGGCGAACGGCTCGTTGCCGACCAGGTCGCGCGCGCACCACACCGCATGGCCGAGGCCGAGCGGCGACTGCTGGCGGGTGAAGCTGGTGCCGCCGGCTTCCGGCAGATCGTCCTTGAGCAGTTCGAGGTCGGCCTTCTTGCCGCGCTCGATCAAGGTCACTTCCAGTTCGAACTGACGGTCGAAATGATCCTCGATGATGTTCTTGTTGCGACCCGTCACAAAGATGCAGTGCTCGATCCCGGCCTCATGCGCCTCGTCCACCACATGCTGGATCAGCGGGCGGTCGACCACCGGCAGCATTTCCTTCGGCATCGCCTTGGTGGCGGGCAGGAACCGGGTCCCAAGACCGGCGACAGGGAAGATCGCTTTGCGAACAGGCTTCATGGGGGAATGGGTCTCGCTGGTGGGCGGCAAACGTGCGGCCAAAAAGCACGGCCGGTTGTGAAGGTCCAGTTGACGATGAAATCTGGTCCGGAATGGGACAAAAGGGTAGGCTGTTAACCTTGTCGAAACGATATCCCGTTCGGATAGGCGCACGGGAAAAACGACAAGAACGGCAACGACGTGGCAGCTTAATGCGGAACCCCCGGAAATTGTTCATGGCTGGCCTCATGGCCCTCGCCGCCGGCGTGGGGCCGTCATCGGCCGCTGAAGAGGTCGAACGCACCGGCACCATTCCGTCACGCCCCGGCGCCGAGCGCTCCACGGGGCCGGGCTGGAGCGGCGAGGATGGCGCCTCCGGGCACCCTTTGATGACGGCCGCTGCGATCCGCGCCGCTGCCGCCGATTTTCCGAACTGCATCGAGCGCATGTGGCCGCTGGCGGCCAAGCAGCGCCTGTCGCGCGGCAGCTTCGATCGTCTGACGGCGGGGCTGACGCCGGATCTGCAGATCATGGATTTGCTCGACAGCCAGCCCGAATTCACCAAGGCGATCTGGGACTATCTCGACATTCTGGTGAATGACCGCCGCATCGCCCGTGGCCGCGAAATGCTGGCGAAATACAGCGCCGAATTCGACGCGGCGGAACGTGCCTATGGCGTCGATCGCCACGTCGTCGCGGCGATCTGGGGCGTCGAAACCGATTACGGCGCCATTCGTGGCGACCGGCCTGTATTGCGTTCCACCGCGACGCTCGCCTGTGTCGGCCGGCGGCAGCGTTATTTCCGCGACGAGTTCGTCGCGGCGCTCGACATTCTCAATCGCGGCGATGTGCGGCCGGACCGTTTCATTGGCTCCTGGGCCGGCGCTTTCGGGCCGACACAGTTCATGCCGACCGCGTTCAAGCGTTATGCCGTCGATGGCGACAACGACGGACGTCGCGACACGATCGACTCGATGGCCGATCTCATCGCCTCGACCGCGAACAAGCTCCACAAGACCGGCTGGCAGAATGGCGAGACCTGGGGCTACGAAGTCGTCGTTCCCGCCAATCTCGATTTCATGCTGGCCGATCGCAGCCAGGTCATGACGATCCGCGAATGGGAGCGTCTTGGCATCGTCCGCGCGGGCGGCCAGCCTTTCCCGCGGCCGAATGACCGCGCATTTTTGCTGGTGCCGGCCGGCGTGCAGGGCCCCGGCTTTCTGATGTTGCCGAATTTCCGGGTGATCATGCGTTACAACCCCTCGGAGTCGTACGCGCTGGCGATCGGTCACCTGTCCGACCGGCTGCGGGGTGGCGGGGCCTTTGTGCAGGACTGGCCGCGCTACGAGCGGGTCCTGACTCGTGCCGAGCGCCTCGAACTCCAGCAACTCCTCGAACATCACGGCCACGATGTCGGAGAACCGGACGGACGTCTGGGTGCCAAGACCCGGGAGGCATTGCGCGATTTCCAGGCCAGGATCGGCCGGGTTCCGGACGGATTTGCCTCCGCGGGGGTGCTCGAGCGCCTGCGGTCCGGCCGCTAACTAGGGCCCCACCTTCGAGTTGACATTTTTTCGAGGCTATTGGCCCATGGCTCGGGGCGCGACAATCCGTCCCGCAACCGAGCCGGATCGCTCGCTGGACGCCCGATGATGCGCAAATTCAAAGCCCTGCGGCTGCTTGGCGGACTGGCCCTGTTGGGGCTGGCCGAGGTTGCCGCGTTGGGGGGTATTGCGCTGATCTCGGCCCGACCGGCTGAAGCGCAGTTCTTCGAGCCCCGCTATCAGCGCCCACGGGGCGGCGGGTTTTTCGACAGCCTGTTCGGCGGCGGTGGGCGTCAGCGTTATGACGATCGCGAGATCTATCGCGAGGCGCCGCCGGCACCGGTCGACAATTCGCGCGCGCCGCCACCGCGCAAGGACACCAAAGCCGATCAAGTCGAACCGACAACGTCCGTCATCGTGTTCGGCGACAGCATGGCCGATTGGCTGGCCTATGGACTCGAAGACGCGTTCGCCGACGCACCGGAAGTTTCCATTGTGCGCAAGGCGAAGCCGTATTCCGGCCTGCTGCGCTACGACGCCAAGACCGATCAGGACTGGTGGCATGTCGCACGGGACACGCTTGCCAACGATAAGGCGAATTACGTTGTCATGATGCTCGGCGTCGGCGACCGCCAGAACCTGCGCGAGCGCGATGTCGCCAAGGAAGCCGAACAGCAGGCCAAGGATCAGGCCAACAAGGAACAGGCCAACGCGGCGCCGCAAGATCAGCAAAAGCTGGATCAGGCGAAGAAGGAAACCGATGACGAAGGCGGCATCGTTGCGCCGGAGCCGAAAGCGCCCGCTGCGCGCCGCACCGCCGCCGGCGGCGTGATCGAATTCCGCTCCGAGCCGTGGGAAAAGGTTTATACGCGGCGCATTGATGACACCGTCGCCGCGCTCAAGAGCAAAGGCGTGCCGGTGTTCTGGGTTGGTTTGCCGCCGATCCGTGGCGCCAAGTCGACCGCCGACACCGGCTATCTCAACGATTTGTACCGCGCCCGCGCTGAAAAGGCCGGCGCCGTTTACGTCGATGTCTGGGATGGATTTGTCGACGAAGAGGGCAAGTACACGACGACAGGTCCGGACTATGAAGGCCAGGTGCGCCGCCTGCGTGCCGGTGATGGCGTCTATTTCACCCGGTACGGTTCACGCAAGCTCGCGCACTATGTCGAGCGCGAGATCCGCCGCTATATGGCCAACCGCGGCCCGATCGCATTGCCAATGGGGCCGGTGGCGCCGTTGCCGAACGACGGCAAGCCGGCGGCGCGTCCGCTGGCCGGTCCGGTCGTGCCGCTGACGACCATCACCGGCAACAACGACGAACTTGCTGGCGGCGCTGCGAATGCGCGCGCCGATGCCTCGGCGACGGCTGTTCTGGTGAAGGGTGATGCTTTGGCGCCGGCGCCCGGCCGCGCCGACGATTTCATCTGGCCGCCCGGCAGCGAACGGCCGAAGGTTGAGCCGCCGGTTGCTGCGCCCGTTCAGCCCGCCGTGCCAAAGGCCGCGGCTGTGACGCCGCCGGCTGCAACACCTGCGCCGGCCGCGTTGCCGCAAGCGCCGGCCGCCATTGCCGCGCCTGAGCCCGAAGTTAAGCCGGCAGCGCCGAAACCCGTTGACGTCAAGCCCGCTGCCGTCGAACCGAAGCCAGCCGCGCAACCGCGCGCCGTCGAACGGCCGCGTCCGCCGGTCGCGGATAATCGGCCGCGTCAACCGCAGCAACAGCAAGCGATCGATCCGCGTGCGCCGCGTCCGCCGCAAGGCATCGCGCAACAGCCGCCGCGCCGCCGCGACGACGGCGGGCTGTTCGGGATCTTCCGCTAAATAAAAAAAAGCGCCCCGGGGCATCCGGGGCGCTTCTTGCATTCTGGAGGTCAGGCGTTGCCGTTAGGCAGCGACCTTGTTCTCGACCACCTGAGGCTGCGTGTTGCCGATCGGAATCTGGCGCGGCTTCTTGGCCTCGGGGATTTCGCGCACGAGATCGACATGCAGCAGGCCGTTCTCGAGAGCGGCGTTCTTGACCGTCACATAATCGGCCAGCTGGAATACGCGCTCGAAAGCGCGCGCCGCGATGCCCTGATAAAGCACCTCGCCGTTCTGTGCGGTCTGCGCCTGCTTGGCGCCTTTGATGGTCAGGGTGTTCTCTTTCGATTCGATCGAAAGCTCGTTCTCGCCGAAGCCCGCCACGGCGACCGTGATGCGGTAGGCGTTTTCGCCGGTGCGCTCGATGTTGTAGGGCGGGTAGCCCGGCGCGGCTTCAAAGCCGTCGAGCATCGAGAACAGGCGGTCGAAACCGACGGTGGAACGATAAAGGGGAGAGAGATCGAAAGTACGCATGTCAAAGTCCTCCTGTGAGCGACTATGGTTTCCGGGGCCTCGTCCGGTCCGCCAAATGGCCGGACCCAGGACCCGCGCGCAGCCATGAAGTGGCCTGCGCCTGTTTGATATGGGGGAGTTTTCCGGACCTGCAAGAGGGTGGCGGCGTCAATATAAGTCATTGATGTACTGAGGTTTTATTGTCTGCCGCCCGGCGGCGGCCCTGTTTCAACTCCCGGCTCACACTTTGCCCGTCCATGGCCTATAACGCCTTGGACCTCGCCGCGCGCAGTTTGATTCTTCATGAAATTCGTTTCCATTCCGGCCAATCCGGTGCCCGAGAACGGCCTTGCCGGCGTCGTCAAGACGCCGGACGGCGTGTCGCTGCGCTATGGCCGCTGGGAGCCGCCGCCGGGGCGCAAGGGCACGGTGGTCATCCTCCAGGGCCGCGCCGAGTTCATCGAGAAGTACTTCGAGACTGTGCGCGACCTGCGCGGGCGGGGCTTTGCGGTTGCGACCTTCGACTGGCGTGGGCAGGGCCTGTCGGACAGAGCGCTGGGTGACCGGCGCAAGGGGTATGTCCGCAACTTCGCGCAATACGCCATGGATCTGGACACCATCATGGAGCAGGTGGTGTTGCCGGACTGTCCGCCTCCGTATTTCGTCCTCGGCCATTCGATGGGTGGGGCCGTGGCGATCCGGGCCTGTCATGACGGCAGGCGGTGGTTCGAGCGCGTCATCCTGTCCGCGCCGATGCTCGCTTTGCCGCCGCGGCGCTTTGCCGGGATGGCAGCGCCGATGGCGCGGGCCATGCGCTGGCTGGGTAGAGGTGGGGCCTATATCCCGGGCGGCGACCAGCAACCCTCGGGCCCCGAGGATTTCGTCGGCAATGTGCTGACATCCGACCCGGTGCGCTTCGCGCGCAACCTCGCAATTCTCGCCGAGGAGCCGGAGCTGGCGCTCGGCCCGCCGACCATTGCCTGGGCCGACGCGGCGCTACGGCAGATGCGCGATTTCAGCAATCCGTCATATGCCGCGTATATCCGCCAGCCAATACTGCTGGTCGCGGCCGGTTACGATCAGGTGGTGTGGACACCTGCGATCGAGGATTTCGGCATGTATCTGCTGGCGGGCCGTCATCTCATCCTGCCCGGCGCGCGCCACGAGATTCTGCAGGAACAGGATCAATTCCGCGCGCAGTTCTGGGCGGCTTTCGACGCCTTCGTGCCGGGCACGCCGCGCTACTGAGCAGCGGTGGCGGCGGACAATCGCTGCCAGCCTGTCGTGCGGCACACTACCGCCAACATGCAGCCTTTCGTGGTCATTGAACCACCATCCGCCGACAGCGACGCCGAGAATGTCAACTTGCGTTGCGGATCGTAGGCCTCGCCGCGCCAACCTGCGCCATCGCGCTTGATATTGAACTCAAGGCGATCGCCGACCTTCTCGCCTTGCTTGGCCGGGTCGCGAATCCATAAGTTGGTGGCGCAGATCATGTTGCCGCAGGCCGCGACGCGCACCCGGGCGTTGCCGTCGTCGCGCAGCCAGGTGCCGAATATATCGCTGCCGCTCGCGGACGCAGAGCTTGGCCACCATGTCGCGGCGGCACCCAGCACTGCCATGGCAACAAGCCGTCGGCTTTGGGCAGGTCGGAGGTGGCGATGACTTGCAGAGCCCATGTCAAGAATACGGCCCCGCCCGGTATTCGGATCACTGCCGGTTCAGAATTTCCAGCGCTGCTTCGTGCACCCGCTTATCGCCGGCGACGACGACACGGCCGCCGCCTTGCGCCGGAGCGCCCTCCCACGTGGTGATGACGCCGCCGGCACCGTGGATGATCGGGATGAGCGCCACGATGTCGTACGGCTTCAGTTCGGTCTCGATGATGAGATCGATCTGCCCGGCTGCCAGCATGCAATAGGCGTAACAGTCGCCGCCGTAGCGCGACAGTCGTACCTTGTCCTCCACTTTGCGGAACTGCGCGCGGTCGGTTGCCTTCATGAGGAGCGGACTGGTGGTGAACATCAGGGCGTCGTCTAGGCCGGTGCAGGGCCGCACATTCAGGCTGCGGTTTCCGCCTGGTCCGCGATAGTGCGCCGCGCCGTTGTCGCCGGAAAAGCGCTCGCGCGTGAAAGGCTGGTGCATCATGCCGTAGACCGGCTCGCCGAAGCGCATCAGGCCGATCAGGGTGCCCCAGGCGACCATGCCGGAGATGAAGGATTTGGTGCCGTCGATCGGGTCGAGCACCCAGACATATTCCGCATCGGTGTCCTCCGACCCGTATTCCTCGCCGAGAATTCCGTGCTCGGGGAAAGCGTTGCGGATCAAAGCGCGCATCGCTTCTTCCGCGGCCCGGTCGGCCGCGGTGACAGGGTCAAAGCCGCCTGCCTTCTTGTTCTCGACCGTCAGAGCCGACCGGAAGAACGGCATGATCGTGTCGCCGGATGCGGCCGCCAGTTTGTCCACGAAGCTGGTGAAGTCGATCGCCGTCATGTCGGTTGTTGCGCCTTTGTGAGGGGGCTGCAGTGCGCCAATTTGTCGTTCAGTGTCGGCCGAAAGATGTATGTCTGCCGGGCAGTAGAGGTTTTTATTTTGAAATGTCCCAGTCCGTTGCCTTGGCGACAGTTTGTTGCGATGCAATCAGGTTTGTCGCAATATTTTCGCATAGCACGAAAGAATATATTGCGATTTCGGCGTCCCGTTATGCGTCTGATGCATGGGAAAACCCCTAACAACCCTTGCACTTTGTGCGGTGCGGCGTATCTTACCGCAATGCGGTAGCGATACCGTTGCCCTCCTTGGGCGTTTCCTCCCTAGACTTGGGCCGCTTGCATTGCGAGCGGCCCTTTTTTCTTGGCTGAAGCGGGGGCGAAGTGCCGGCCGGGTTTACTCCGCGGCCGCACGGTAGGGCTGTAGCTCCTCGGGCGGAATTTCGCCGACACAGTTCGCCAGCTTTTCAATATCCCGAGCCAATCGTTCAAAGCCGGTTTCGCGCTCGTGGCGCCGCTCGTCCATGTAGAGCGCGCGGTTGATCTCGAGCTGTAGCGCATGCAGCCCGGCGGCCGGATTGCCGTAATGCTCGGTGATAAAGCCGCCGGCATAGGGTTTGTTGCGGCTCACCGTGTAGCCCATTTCGCGCAAGACCTGTTCGACTACCTCGGTGACTGCCCCGGCGCAGCTCGTGCCGTAACGGTCGCCGATGACGAACTCCGGACGCGGCCGTTCGTCCCGGTGGCCCGCGGTCGAGGGCATGGAGTGGCAGTCGATCAGGATGGTGTAGCCGAAATCCCGATGCAGCTTCGAAAACAGCCGCCGCAGGGCCCGGTGATAAGGTTTGTACAGGCTCTCGATGCGCCCAAGCGCCTCGTCGACCGGAATGCGCCGGCCGTAGATCTCCTGGGCGTCGCCGACGACCCGGGCAATAGTGCCGAGCCCGCCGGCGACCCGCATCGAGCGGGTGTTGGCGAAGGAGGGCAGCCTGCCGTCGAACATGCGTGGATCGAGCTCGTAGGGCTCGCGGTTCACGTCGACGAAGCAGCGCGGGAAATGCGCGTGCATGAGGGGATAGCCCTGGGCCACCACGCCGGCGAACAGCTCATCGACGAAGGAATCCTCGGAGCGGCGCAAGGTGTCGACCTCGAGCTGCGACTGGCGCAGGAAAGTCTCGGGGTAGATGGAGCCGGAATGCGGTGAATTGAACAGTAGCGGCCCACTGATCGCCTCCGGTTCGACGATCTCGAACGGCGGGTCGAAGTCCTCGGGGTCTGCGGAGGCGCGAAATTCACTCATCGGTCGTCGGTGTTCCCAACTATCTTCCTAAAGGCAGTTCCGCCGGTCCCTGCCAGCCGGGCTGGCGGCCCTGGGAACGGTCGGCGCAGGCCCGCGGGCGGCTCACGGCCCTGTTTTAGCCATGGGATACGTTCTATTGTCCATCCGCGCTGAGGTAATGCCAAGCAAAGCTTGGGGTTCACCCGTTATTTACCCGGGACAAGTCTTATTGGACGTCCGGGGCCGGTCTGTCGAGGCCGGGGTTTAGGGGCGTAAGAAGGTCCAATGTCGAAGATTTTGCTGGCCGAAGACGATACCGATATGCGGCGCTTTTTGGTGAAGGCCCTGCAAAACGCCGGTTTCGATGTAACCTCCTACGACAACGGCTTGTCGGCCTACCAGCGGCTGCGCGAGGAACCTTTCGAGCTATTGTTGACCGATATCGTCATGCCGGAAATGGACGGGATCGAACTCGCCCGCCGGGCCGCCGAACTCGACCCCGACATCAAGATCATGTTCATCACCGGCTTTGCCGCCGTGGCCCTGAACGCGGATTCGACCGCGCCGAAGCAGGCCAAAGTGCTGTCGAAGCCGGTCCACTTGCGCGACCTCGTCAACGAGGTCCACAAGATGCTGGCGGCCTAGGGGGGCCCCATCGGGTTTTCGTCCCCGGCAGGCCCATATCAGGCTCTTGCCACCCCGGGTCGGAGCCGATAAAGACCACCCTCGAGTAGGGCGCGTAGCTCAGCGGGAGAGCACTACCTTGACATGGTAGGGGTCACAGGTTCGATCCCTGTCGCGCCCACCATCAAACTGAAAGGGTTAGCGTCCCTTTGAGTAGCGGTCTCTAGGTTCGTTGATCTTAGATCGTCGAATTCCAGCGCAACGCTTATCGCAACTGGTTTGGCTTCTGCATGGCGATCCGGTCGAAGCGCTGAACAAAAGACGACAAAATCCTCACGCGAAGTCTCCACCGACCGCACCACGAAGGCGTCGGGCTGCGGCCTTGCTGATCCGCAATGCCAGCCCGCAGATGACTACCGACGTCGTGCTTGGGCGGGCGACCGGCGCTCGAGGAAATTTTCGATGCCATCATTATCAACCCCATTGCGGCGTATGGTATCTGGCAAGGACCCCTATCAGAAAGACCGGCCCGATCTTTATCGTGAAGCCGAAGTTGGACGGGCCGAATGAGGCCGCTTGCGTCAACCCGCTGTTTGCGTTTGCCGTGGCTGAAGACGGGGACGGTCTGCGCACGACCCGGTGAAGTTCGGGTGGATGGACGAAGGATGCCATACGACGGGTTCAAGAAATGTGCCCGCGCCGTGGTTCTCTTGTGCTCCTTATTAACAACGGCTCTCTCGATTACATCGGCGGCGGGATGCACGCCTCGTTGCGCGCGAGCCTGTGATCCCGAGGGCGGCGATACAGGTGTGGCTGGATCAAAGCCTATGAGGACTGGAACGTCGATGAGTCCGTGCAACCGCGTAGGAGACAGCAGCGGAGGGCACGCGTTCTGCTGGCGACGAGATGTCTTTTGAGAGCTTAGCAAGAGAGAGTAATCGAGCCCTCTGTGCACGCGTAGCCCTTTTCGATATGTCTCTCAGGTATATTTGTCATCGGTTCAGCGCAGAACGGAAGGCTTTAGAGGCGGGAAGAGCGCGTGCTTACATTGCGACAAATCGAAGTCATTCGCGCCATCATGGTGACCGGGAGTGTTGCCGGTGCGGCGCGCCTGCTGAATGTGGCCGCGCCCGGCATCAGCCGGCTTATGAAGTATTCGGAAGACTCGCTCGGCGTGCGGTTGTTCGACCGGCGCGCCGGCCGCTATGTGCCGACGGCGCAAGCTCGCAACATCTTCGACCTTCTCGACACCGTGCATCGCAAGATCGAGGAATTGCAAGGCGCGGTAGACAATCTCGGACGAGGACGCTCGCAGGAGTTCTGCCTCGCCTCGGTGCCAAGCATTGCCCATGTCATGCTGCCGCGCGCCATCGCCGCGCTGCGCCGGCGCTATCCCGACCTCGGGCTCGACGTCAATATTCTGAAGATCGAGGAGGCGATCGACTTTCTTTTGCTCGGCCGCGGCGAGGTCGTGGCCATCTCGTCGAAATTCGAGCACCCGCTGATCAAGTTCGAGCCGCTGGCGAGCGGCCGGTTGCTGTGCATCGTGCCTGACAATAGCGCGCTGGCGACCCGCAAGAAGATCACGCCGCAGCAGATGTCCGAGCATCCGCTGATCGGCATCAACCCCAAGGACCCTTACGGTGCCATCATGGCGGCGATGTTTGAGAACGCCGGGCTTGAATACCGGATGAACGTCAAGGCGCGCTTCGGCACCACGGTGTGCAGTCTCGTCGCGGCGGGTCTTGGCATCGCGATCATCGACGAGTTCACCGTTGCGCATGGCGCGGTCCCGGGTCTCAAGGCCATCGAGATCGACGCGCCCAGCGTCTATCACACCTATGCGGCGTACCGGAACGATCTGTCGCTGTCGGCTTACGCGGAAGAGTTCATCGAGATGCTGCGCGACGAGATGATGCAGGTCAGCTCTCTGCGCAGGCCGCGCCGGGCACCGCGGGGTGCGTCCGGGCGGCGATAACATGATGTTACGGAAGCGGCAAAAAATAGTAGTCGCGGCATGGTGCCCGTTTCGCTACCGTCCTGCGCAATAACAAGCGGGGAGGCCGGCGCGTTGGATGGTTCGGCCGGGACATGCGATGGAAAATGGCCGTCTAACCGGGGCAACCGCGATTTTTCCGATCGTCGGCGATCCCGTCGCTCAGGTAAAATCGCCGACGGCCATCAGCGCGATCTTTTCGCGGCGCGGCGTCGATGCGGTTTGCATTCCAATGCAGGTTGCCGCCGCCGACCTTTCCCCTCTTCTCGCGTCGCTTTACACCGTCAGGAACGCGGGCGGCGTCCTTGTGACCGTGCCGCATAAGCGCGCCTCGCTGGTCTCTTGCGCGTTCACGACCGAACGGGCGCGGTTCGCTGCGGCCGTCAATGTTCTCCGACGGACCCCCGACGGCTGGTCGGGCGACAACACCGACGGCGCTGGCTTCCTCGACGGCATCGAACGGCGGGGTTTCGCGGTCGCGGACAAGACTGCGCTGCTGGTCGGCTGCGGCGGCGCCGGGGCGGCGATTGCGCTCGAGATTCTCGTGCGAGGCGCCGCCAGGCTCGCGATCCACGATACCGATGTCGCTCGCCGCGACGAGATCGTTTCAAGCCTTTCGGCGGGTTTCCCCGGACGTGTGGCCGCCGGCAGCGCCGATCCGGCCGGTTTCGATCTGGTTGCCAACGCCACGCCAATGGGTATGAATGCCGGCGACCCCATGCCGGTGGACGCTTCGGCCCTGCTTCCGGAGCAATTCGTCGCCTGCGTCGTCACCAAGCCGGAGATTCCACCGCTGATTGCCGTTGCGCGGCGTCTTGGCTGCCGGACCGCGACCGGTTCGGACATGTTCGACGCCCAGGCCGAAAAGCTTGCGGATTTCCTGCTGGCGGCGCCGTCGTGGCGATCCACCGGCGAGGGCAAATTGGCTGAAAATCTGGTCTCCTGATACTTGCACGATCGGGTGGGCACGCCGGAGACGGTGCCTCAACGCCCGACAGAAAATCGAGGGAGGTTTCGAATGAAGAAGAGTCTTGTTGCAATCACGGCCGTGCTGCTGGCCGCCGGTTCCGCCTATGCCCAGGATACCGTCAAGCTCGGCATGGTGGCTGAATTGTCGGGCGCGGGCGCGCCGTCGGGCACCAACTGGCGCGACGGCGTCAAGATTGCCGTCGAGGAAATCAACGCCGCGGGCGGCATCCTGAAGAAGAAGGTCGAGGTCACCGACTACGACACGCAGACCGATCCGCAGGTCTCGCGCGCGATGGTGCAGAAGGCCATCGACGCCGGCGCCTTCGCCATCCTCGGCACCGTCTACTCCGGCTCCACGCTGGTGAACATGCTGGTCGCCCAGCAGAACAGCACGCCGCAGTTCGTCGGCTCGGAAGCGCCGACCATCGTGCAGAAGGGCAACCCCTTCGTCTATCGCACCTCGTCGGGCGCGCAGAAGGGCATCCCGGCGCTGACGCCGTACTTCAAGGATACGCTGAAGGCCAAGAAGGTCGGCGTGGCCTGGGTCAACAACGAATTCGGCAAAGGCGGCCGCAATGTCTTCGTCGAGGAGATGAAGAAGGCCGGCATCGAGGTCGTCGCTGACGTCGCCTCCGAACAGGCGCAGACCGACTACGCCTCCGACGTCGCCAAGCTCAAGCAGGCCAATCCCGAAGCCGTGTTCGTTTACATGAACCAGGAAGAGTCGGCGCGCTTCCTCATCGAAGCCAAGAAGCAGGCGCTGCCGATGCCGCTCATCGGCGAGGTGACCTTGACCGAAGCTAAGGTCATTGAACTCGCCGGCGGCGCGGCCGAAGGCGCGATCGCCCATGTCGGCGTGACCGCGACGGCGACCGACGTGCCGGGCATCGGTGCCTTCGCCAAGAAGTTCGAGGACACCTTCAAGCGCAAGCCGACTCATGACGCCATCAAGGGTTACGTCGGCGCCTG
This sequence comes from Pseudolabrys sp., assembly GCA_035556455.1. GTDB lineage: Bacteria > Pseudomonadota > Alphaproteobacteria > Rhizobiales > Xanthobacteraceae > Pseudolabrys. Next base: position 17,065 of record DATMEX010000061.1, on the reverse strand, counting down.
GGCGACCAAGTACGTCGCCGACATGGTCGGCAAGCTCGACGGCGAGGCCTTCTCCAAGAAGATCCTCGGCCTGTGCCTCAAGGCGGCGGATTATCCGAAGATCCTGCTCGACACCTGCTGGGACAAGACCGGTGAAATGTCGCGCCCGAGCTTCATGGTTCAGGTCAAGAACGGCGCGCCGGTCGTGATCGGCACCGTTCCCGCCAACTAAACGCACCTGCGCCCGCGGCGGCTCGGCCACCGCGGGCGTCAATTCCGGGAGCAGGCATGTCCCAGTTTCTCCAGGTTCTGCTGTCCGGCCTCGCGACCGGCTCGATCTACGCTCTGGCGGCGATCGGCTTCGCGCTGGTGTGGCAGGCCGCGCAGACGGTGAACTTCGCCCAGGGCGAATTCGTCATGGTGCCGGCGTTCTTTGTGCTCATCGGTATGGGCTTTTTCGGCATGCCGTTCTGGCTTGCTTTGGCTTTCGGGCTCGCGCTGTCGATGCTCGTTCTGGGCTACGCCTTCAAGAAGCTGATTGTCGAGCCGATCCTGCCGCATGGCGGCATCACGCTCATCATCGCCACCATGGCGCTGGCGATTCTGCTGAAGGAAACCGTCAAGGAGTTCTATTCGGCCGAGGCGCAGCCCTTTCCGGCGCTGTTCTCGAACGCGCCGATGAATTTCTTCGGCGCCGCGGTGTCGATCCAGGACATTCTCAACCTTATCGTATCGCTGAGCATTGTTGTCGTGCTCACGCTGTTCCTCAACCGTACCCGCACCGGCCGCTCGATGCAGGCGGCGGCGCAGAACCCGGCGGTCGCCGAAATCCTCGGCGTCAACGTCAAGCGCATGGTGCTCTACACCTTCCTGATCAATGCGGCGCTGGCCTCGCTGGCGGCCTTCCTCATCACGCCGGTCTATCTCGCCAAATTCTCCAATGGCGAGACCATCGGCCTCATCGCCTTCATCGCGGCGATCGTCGGCGGCTTCAACCAGATCCGCGGCGCGCTGGTCGGCGGCCTGCTGATCGGCGTGCTCGACAATCTGACGGCGACCTACGTCACGGCACAGTACCGCGCGGCATTGCCGCTGGTGCTGTTGATCATCATCATTCTGGTGCGCCCGCAAGGCATCATGGGCACCTCCGAGGGGAGGTCGGTATGATGGCTTGGAAATGGCGCTGGCTGCTCGTCGCGCTGCTGCTCGCCGCGGCCATCGCGGCACCGCTGGGGCAGAAGAGCTATATCGTTTACGTGCTCACATCCTGGCTGGTGTTCGCTATCGCGGCCATGGGGCTCAATCTCACGCTCGGCTACGCCGGCCAGATTTCCCTGGCGCAGGCGTCGTTCATGGCAATCGGCGCTTACATCACCGCGCTGCTGACCTTGGCCGGTTGGCACTGGCTCATCGCCACGCCGCTGGCGCTCCTTGCCTGTTTCGTCGTCGGCCTGCTGCTCGGCTATCCGGCACTGCGGGTGAAGGGGCATTTCCTCGCCTTCGTCACGCTCGCCTTCAACACGCTGGTTTTCCTTGTCCTGCGCAATGAAGAGTGGCTCACCGGCGGCAGCTATGGCCTGTCTGGCATGCCACGGCCGGACCTCGGCCTGTTCACCACCATGCGGCCACTGCCATTCTACTATTTCACACTTGCCATCACTGTAGTCGCGGCGCTGGCGATGTGGGGCATCGTGCGTTCACCTTGGGGCCGCGCATTCCGGGCGCTGCGCGAGAATCCGATTCGCGCCGAAAGCCTTGGCCTCGATACGCGGCGCATCACGCTGCTCGCCTTCGCCATCGGCTCGGCCTATGGCGGGCTCGCCGGCGCGCTGGTGACGTCGCTGGTGCAGTTCATCGAACCGGCCTCGTTCGGCGTCGGCCATTCGCTGCGTATTTTGTTGATGGTCGTGGTTGGCGGCGCCGGTTCGTTCTTCGGTCCGTTCCTCGGCTCCGGTGTGGTGATCCTGCTGCCTGAGGTGCTGCGCTTTACCGAGGGCTACTACCTGATCATCTATGCCGTGCTGGTGATCGTCATGCTGGTCTATGCGCCCGAAGGCCTGATCGGTATCGGCGCGCGGCTCAAGGCGAAGTTCTTTTCGCGCTCGCAAGTGCGGGCCGACATGAGCCAGGGAGCGACCCTGAAATGACCGCGCCCGTCCTGTCCGTCCGCAACATCGAGAAGCGCTTCGGCGGCATCCGCGCCGTGCGCGGCGTGTCTTTCGACGTCCACAAGGGCGAAATCCTCGGTCTGATCGGCCCGAACGGTTCCGGCAAATCGACCTTGTTCAACTGCATTCTCGGCCAGCTCGTGCCCAATGCGGGGGAGGTCGCAGTGAGCGGCCGTGACGTATCGGGGATGCGGCCGTCGGACCTCAACAAGCTCGGCGTCGGCCGCACCTTCCAGCAGCTTTCGGTGTTTCCGCGCATGTCGGTGCTCGACAACGTCATCCTGGCGGGGCAGGAGCATCGCGGCACAATGACGTCGCGGCTGTTCGGCGCGCCGGATGCCGGGTTGACGCAAGACGCCGAACGCATGATCGCCTTCTTCAGGCTGACGCATTTGCGCGACGAGCTTGCGGGCTCGCTGTCCTACGGGCAGCAAAAGCTGGTCGACGCCGCGATGGCCTTCATGGCCGGGCCGAGCATCGTGCTGCTCGACGAGCCGGCCGGCGGCGTCAATCTCACGATGCTCGCGCATCTCAAGGATCGCCTCGTCGCCTACAATGCCGAGCATGGCACGACCTTCGTCGTCATCGAGCACAACATGGAATTCGTGATGAGCCTGTGCACGCGCATCATCGTGCTCGCCGAAGGCGCGGTGATCGCCGAAGGCACCCCCGACGAGATCAGGTCCAATCAGACCGTGATCGACGCCTATCTGGGAGGCTGACGCCGTGCTCGAACTCAGAAATCTCGTCGGCGGTTACGGCAAGATCACGATTCTCAATGGCGTGTCCTTCACGATTCCGAAGGGCACTATCACCACGGTGATCGGGCCGAACGGTGCCGGCAAATCGACGGTGTTCAAGGCCATATTCGGTCTGCTCAAGATCGAGTCCGGCGAAGTGCTGATCGACGGCCAGGACGTTACGCGGCAGACGCCCCGGCAGATGATCGCGCGCGGCGTTACTTATGTCCCGCAGGGCCGCAATATCGTGCCACAGTTGTCGGTCTATCACAATCTCGAGCTTGGCGGCGTCACCACGCCGGATCAGGACAAGGTCAAGCAGCGCATCGAGACGGTCATGGACCAGTTCCCGATGCTGCGCGAATTCCGTAACCGCAAGGCGGTCGAATTGTCCGGCGGTCAGCAGAAGCAGCTAGAAGTCGCCCGTGCGCTGCTGCTCGATCCCAAGCTGATCCTGATCGACGAGCCGTCGATCGGTTTGTCGCCGGTGCTGGTCCAGGAAGTTTTCAAGACGCTGATCCGGCTGCGCGATCAGGGCGTGACCATTTTGATGGTGGAGCAGAACGCCAAGGCTGCGCTGGCGATGTCGGACTACGGCATCGTGCTCGAACTTGGACAAACCCGAATGCACGACAAGGCTTCCAATCTGCTGGTCGATCCGCGCGTCGGTCAACTCTTCCTGGGCGGCCACGTTGAGGAGGCGTCGCCGGCCGATGCGCATTGAGGCTCTCGGAGCCGAAGCGGCGAGGTTGGGCGAATGCCCGATCTGGTGCGAGCGTTCGAACCGGCTGTGGTGGGTGGACGTGCTGACCCCGGCTTTGTGGAGCTTCGCGCCTGCGTCCGGTGAATGCCGTCGGCATGACGTCCGAGCCCGCCGTATCGGTTCGCTGGCGCTGCGCGAGCAGGGTGGCCTGGTGCTGGCCTGCGATGACGGCCTCTACGCTTACAACCCCGATACGACGGAGCAGACGTTTCTGATCGATCCGGAGCCGGGCATGGCGGACCACCGCAAGAACGACGGACGCGTCGATCCGGACGGCAATTTCTGGATTGGGACGCTGCGCGAGACCGATTATGCGCCGGTCGGTTCGATTTACCGCGTCGCTCCTGATCTGACGGTCACGAAGCAAGCCGACGGTCTGGCCATTCCGAATTCGCTCGCTTTCGATGCCGGGCGAGGCCGCATGTATTTTGCCGATACTCGCGCTTTTGCCATCTGGGCCTGCGACTACGATGCCAAAGGTGGCCTCGAGCGCGCTCGGACGAACTTTGCAGAGACCACGGCGCCGGCGCGTCCGGACGGCAGTTGCGTTGACGCGCAAGGTTGTCTTTGGAATGCGGAATATGCTGGCGGCCGGGTCGTGCGCTATGCTCCGAACGGAGAGCCGGTAGGCGCGTTGAACCTGCCGGTGACCTATCCGACATGCTGCTGCTTCGGAGGCCCGGGCCTTGACCGGCTCTACATTACTTCGGCGTGCGAGCCGCTGTCGGCGAGCGAGCGCGAGGCGGAGCCACTGGCCGGCCGGGTGCTGGTGGTCGAGTCCGGCGTCCGGGGCCGGCCGGAATATCGGGCGGCGTTTTAAGGAACGAGGAAGGCGATGAAAACGTCAATCGCGACGGTGTGTCTGTCAGGCAATCTTCTCGAGAAGCTGGAAGCGATCGCCTCGGCGGGCTTCAAGGCGGTCGAGATTTTCGAGAACGACCTCATCGCCTATCCGGCGCCGCCGAAGGAAGTGCGCCGCATCTGCGACGATCTCGGCCTGACCATCGTGACCAACCAGCCCTTCCGTGAGTTCGAAGGCCTGCCATTGGACAAGCGTGGCAAGGCGCTGGAGCGTGCCGAACGCAAATTCGATCTGCTGCAGGAACTAGGCTCCGACCTTCTGTTCGTTTGCTCGAGCACGTCGACCGAAGCGACTGGCGGTCTCGATAGCCTCGCTGAAGATTTCGCGCTGCTCGGCGAGCGCGCGGCCAAACGCAAAATGCGCGTCGGCTATGAGGCGCTGGCCTGGGGCCGGCAGATTTTCGACTATCGCGATGCGTGGGAAGTGGTGCGCCGCTCGGGACAAGACAGCGTCGGCATCGTGCTCGACTCCTTCCACATCCAGTCGCGCGGCACCGACCTCAAGCCGATCCGCAGCATCCCGAAGGACCGCATCTTCCTGGTGCAGATCGCCGACGCGCCGAAGCTGGAGATGGATTACCTGTCGTGGAGTCGGCACTGGCGCTGCCTGCCGGGGCAGGGCGACTTCGACTTGGCAGCCTTCATGGATGCGCTGGTGGCCACCGGCTATGACGGTTACCTCTCGCTCGAAATCTTCAACGACCGCTTCCGCGCCGGTTCGGCCCGCTCGGTGGCGCTCGACGGTCACCGTTCGCTGATCTATCTGCTCGACGAGGCCTCGCGCCGCCATGGCAAGCCGGTCAATGGCGCGGTGCCGATGCCGCCGCCGGAGCCGGTCGAAGCCATCGAGTTCATTGAATTTGCTGTACATGAGGGCGATCGCCCGCGCTTCGAAACGCTGCTGACGCAGCTCGGCTTCGCGCGCACCGGCCGGCACAAGTCGAAGAACGTCAATTTGTGGAACCAGAGCGGTATCCGCATCGTGGTCAACAGCGACGATGAAGGCTTCGCGCACAGTTATCAGATCACCCACGGTACCTCGGTTTGCGCCATGGCGCTGCGTGTGGCCGACGCCGGCGCGACCATTGCCCGCGCCAAGGCGCTGCTCGACGTCCCACATGAAGGCGCGGTCGGACCGAGCGAACTCAACATTCCCGCGATCCGCGGCGTCGGCGGCAGCCTGTTGTACTTTGTCGACGGCAATTCGGCGCTTGGGGGCTGGTCGACGACGGATTTCGAGCCGGTGTCCGAAGCCAAGGCCGGTGCCGGGCTGTTCGCGGTCGATCACGTCTCGCAGACCATGTTCTACGAGGAAATGCTGACCTGGCTGCTGTTTTACACCTCACTGTTCGACACAAGGCGCACGCAAAGTCAGGCCGTGGTCGATCCAGGCGGTATCGTGCAGAGCCAGGTCATCGAAAGCGGCGCGCTCGATCAGCCCGGCAACGGCATGCGGATGGTGCTAAACGGATCGCAGAGCAATCAGACCATGTCGTCGCGTTTTGTCTATGAGTTCTTCGGTTCGGGGGTGCAGCACATCGCGCTGGCGACACACGACATCCGTGCCACGGTGGCCAAGCTTGCCGCCAATGGCATCGAGATGCTCGCGATGCCGGAGAATTATTATGATGATCTGGCGTCTCGCGGCGACCTGTCGAACGAGGATATCGCAGCCTTGAAGGCACAGAACATCCTCTACGACGCGGACTCGCAGGGCGCCTACTTCCAGGCCTATACCGCGACGATGGAGGGGGGCTTCTTCTTCGAGATCGTGCAGCGTGATCGCTATGCAGGCTACGGTGCATCGAACGCGGCGATTAGATTGAACGCTCAGGCGATCACTGCAAACCGGCTAAAGTAGTCGATGGACGGTCTGGTCGGCGCGCTCGCGATGAAAATTATGCGCACGACTTTAGCGCTCATGGCAAGACATGAGCGGCAGCGTCTCACACCCCCTTCGCCAGCTCCGTCAGAATGTGCTTCACCGACGGCGTGACGATCGCGACGAATTGCGTCTCGCGCTGGCGGCGGGCAGATTCGGCACCGTGGAGATAGCCGCGGGCGCCGGCCTGCAGCACGGCGGCCTGCGCCGCTTCCAGCGCCAGATAAGACACGTCCAGCCTGGCTTTGAGCACATCGAGGAAGCCGGCGCGGTCGGTCGGCTGCGGATCCTGCGCCAGCGCGCGCACGCGGGCGTGGAGGCGGTCGGCGCGCGCGTCGATCTCGTCCGGCCCCAGCGGCAGATGCTCGGCGAGCCGCCGGCCGGTGCTGTCGGCGCGCATGCTGGCGGCCGCGCCGCGCGCGGCGCCGAGCCCCATGCCGGCCTGCAGCAGCACGAAGCCCTTGCGGATGCGCGGAATGAACTTGCCGGCGTCGTGGCTGAGCACGTCGTCATCGGCTACGAAGGCGTCGCGGATCATCACCGTCACGGTGGCGCTGCCTTCGAGCGCGACGAAATGCGCATTCTGCGCCAGCGCGACGTTCTCGCTGCCGGCGCGGAACACCGCCATGACGCGGCGGTCCGGCTCGTCCTCCAGCGCGAACACCGCCGCGAACAGATGGCCGTTCTCCACATTCGACACGAAGGGCAGGCGGCCCGTGACCCGATAGCCGCCGGCCACCTTGCGGCCCTTCAGGGCCAAAGGCTCGATGCCGGAAAACGCCTTCATCGCATTGGACAGGCCGGTGCCGCCGAGCTGCGCGCCGGCAGCGACGCTCGCGAGATAGCGCTCGCGCGGCGCCGGATTGTCGGCCTGCGCCAGGTACCAGCCGAGCGCGTCCTGGCACCACATGCAGAAGCCGGTGGTGATGCAGGCGGCCGAAACCTCGGTCATGGCGTCGATGGCGCCGAGCAGTCCCGCGCCCGCTTCGCCGGACGTATGATGCGCGAAAGCGCCGGCCGCGCCGAGGCCCCGCAGCACGGCCTCGGGATAAAGCCCGTCCTCGTCGATCTGCCGCACCAGCGGCCGCAGATCGCGCGCGACGATGTCGGCGACGTTGCGGGCCGGCGCTTCAGCTTCGGCGAGGCGCGCTGACATCAGCCGTGATCCCGCGTCACCGCCACCGGCACCGGGTTCTGCACGGTGTTGAGCACCGGCGACCATTTGGCGGCGTGGGCGACGAGTTCGTCGAGTTCGGCTTCGCTGGCGCCGTCGGCGGCGACGCGCGCCTTGATACGCACGGCGGTGAGGCCGAGTGGCTTGGGCGACAGATCGCCGACGCCCCAGACCGACGTGATGTTGATATCGCCTTCGAGCTCGACCTCGATCGAGCGTACGGTCCAGCCGCGCGCCACGGCGTTGGCCTGAATGCCGACGGCGACGCAGGAGCCGAGCGCGGCGAGCAGCGCCTCGGTCGGGTTCGGCGCGGTGTCGTCGCCGAGGAGCTGCGGCGGCTCATCGACGATGTGCGCCGGCAGATTGCGGATGAAGTTCTGGTGGCGGAATTTCTTGCCTTCGGCAACGGTCCGGCAGCGCACGGTGCGCACGGCGGTGGGATCGGACTTGCCCTTGTTGGCGAGGGCTTCGAGGCCGGCCTTGTCGATCGGCTCGAAGGTGGCGACGGTCTTGAGCGAGGTGGCGGTCATGGTTGGTCTCCGGCTGTTTCTTGAAAGGTAGCGATCAGGCGGTCGGTGTCCAGTGCGCGCGCCGGATCAACAAAGCGAGAGCGGCGTCGAGAAGGAACCCGATGACGCCGATGAGAATGACGACGGCGCCGAGGCGGTCATAGGACAGCGTGTCGCGCGCGTCATTGATGGCGTAGCCGAGGCCGCTGGTAATGCCGAGGAATTCGGCCGGAACCAGCACGATCCAGGCGACGCCGAGCGCGAGCCGCAGCCCGCCGAAGATGTCGCGCGCTACGGCGGGAAAGATGACGCGATGCAGAATCGCGAGCGGCTTGCCGCCGAGATTGGAGGCCATCGCCAGCCACACCGGGTCGATGCGCTTCACGCCCGCGGCCGTGGAGAAAATGATCGGCCAGACCGACGCGACGGCAATGAGAAAAACGATGGCCCCGTTCCAGGTCGCGAACATCAGGATGGCGATTGGCATCCAGGCGAGGGGGCTGATCATGCGCAGGAACTGGAACGGAAACTGCAGCAATTCCTCGAGCAGCCGCCAGCGGCCGATGGCGAGGCCGACCGGCGTGCCGATGACAAAGGCCCAGAACAGGCCCTGCAGCACCCGCGACAGGCTCGGGCCGGCTGCCGCCGCGGCCTGCCCGGAGACGATCATCTGCCACAACGCGGTGAGCGTGGTCCCGGCGGTGAAGCCATGAAAGGCCGACAGGCGCGGCGTGCTCTGAATGATCAGGCCGCCGAGCCACCACAGGCCGACAATAATGCCGATGCCGGCGAGCGGCATAACAACGCGCCGCAGCGCCGTCAGCCTGAGAGCGGACGGCGCTGGTGGTGCGCTGGCATGATCGGCGGCAATGGACATCAGAGCGAAAGCACTTCCTGGCGCTCGAACGGGCTGGCGCGATCGACGCTCGGATCGTTGAGCCAGTCCGGGTTCTTGCCGATGGCTTCCTTGACGAAGCGGTAGTCGACGAGGTCCTTGGCGACGAAATCGGGATCGAGACCCTTGAGGAAGGTGGTGTCGCCTTCAACCACGGTCTTGTTCATATGCTCGACGATCAGCCGTGTCGCCGACGGATAGGGCCACGGCTGGAAGTCGATGCGGCCGTTCTTCCAGTCGCGGTGGCGAATGGCGCCGCTCTGGTCATAGGCCGGGCCGTAATCGGTGACCGCCTTCTCGACGACGTCGGCCGGCGTCGGCAGATAGCCCTTGCCATCGCGCGAGATCAGCTTGGCCACCTCGGCCTTGTTCTTCGAGGCATAGACATGGGCGCGGACAATAGCGTCGGTGACCTTCTGCGTCCATTCCGGCTTGTCGCGGGTGTAGCTCTCATTGGTGCAGATGACGCAGCACGGATGGTTTTTCCAGATGTCGCCGGTGAAGCGCAGCATCTTCGCGCCGGCGCGCAGTTCGCCGAGGGCATTGAATGGTTCGGCGACGATGTAGCCGTGGATCTTCTTCGCCGCGAGCGCGGTCGGCATGTCCGGCGGCGCCAGGATCTGCAGCGCGCATTCGTCGGGCGCGAGTTCGGCCGTTTCCGGCTTGATCACCGGCTTCACGCCGGATTCGCGCAGCGCGTATTGCAGCACGATGTTGTGCATCGAATACCAGAACGGCACCGCGATGCGCTTGCCGCCGAGATCGGCGAATTTGGTGATGCCGGTATCGCCGCCGACCACGAGGCCGGAGCCGTTGGTGTGGCCCCAGGCGAGGATCTTCACCGGGAACTTGTTGTTGTAACGCATCCACACCGGGATCGGCTTCAGGAGATGCACGAGATTGAACTTGCCGGAAGCAAAGCCCTCGACCAGCGCCGACCAACTGCGGATCAGCACCGGCGGCTCGGTCTTGAGGCCGGCTTCCTCGAAATAGCCCTTGGCATGCGCGGTCAAGAGCGCGGTGGCGTCGGTGATCGGCAGATAGCCGATGCGCACGACATCGTCGGTGGCCTGCGCCTTGGCGACGTCGATGCCCTTGGCGGCGAGCAAAGCGGCAAGGCCGCCGCGGGCGAGATAATCCAGCGTGTCGCGGCGCGTGATGCCGCCGCCGTCGAGCGGCGCGCAGCACAGGTCGGCATTGAACTTTTTAAAGAAATTGGACATGCGGTTGTTCTCCGGGTCAGGCGGCGTCGCGTTGGTCCGACAATTGGGCTCTCAATTCCTGTTCGGCATTGCTGCCGAGGACGATGTCGCGCTCGATGCGGCCCGGCGACGACGCCAGTACGAGTACGCGGTCGGCCAGCGCCGCCGCGTCGCTGAGATCGTGGGTGACGGTGACGAGCGTCATGCTGCGCGCCTTGGCCAGTCGGCGGATGTCGGCGCGCAGCGCGGCGCGGGTTTCCTGATCGAGCGCGGAGAAGGGTTCGTCGAGCAGCAGCACGGCGGGATCGCCGGCCAATGCGCGTGCGAGCGCGATGCGTTGCTGCTGGCCGCCGGACAATCCGGTCGGCAGCGCGTCGGCGCGCTCGGCAAGGCCAACCTGCGCGATCAGGCTGTCCGCCTTGGCGCGCGCGGCGGTGCGGTCCTTGCGCGCGGCCTTGGAGAAATGGAGCGGGAGGAGGACGTTGTCGCGGGCGGTCAGCCAGGGCAGCAAGGCCGGCCGCTGGAACATGAGCACCGGCTTGGTAGCCTGGCTGGCTGCCGGCGCGCCACCGACGCTGATGGCGCCCCGGCTCGGCCCGAGCAGCCCGGCCATCAGATGCAGAAGCGTCGATTTACCGGCGCCCGAGCGCCCGACAATGGCGACATGCTCGCCGGCCCCGATTGAGAAGGACAGGTCGGCGAGGATGGGGGTGCTGCCGTAATGAAACGAAAGCTGATGCGTTTGGATACTGCCGGCGGACATATCGGCAATATGGCGAGAATATTTTTTCTTTGAATTCCAAAGATGCGCGAAATGGAAGCATGAGCATGCTTCATAATTCTCAATATGGAGATTAAATTTACTGCATCCGCGACGTTATGCAGCGCTCCGTAGAATGAGTTGCCGCGATGGCGGGAAATACGCCAAATGAGCGGGGAGGCCGGCGCCTCCGGAACCGAAGGTCTCATGCTGCGCAATTTCTCAGGCGACGACGTCCATGCCGCCCTCGATTACCGATCGCTGATCGACGCCTTGCGCGAGGCGTTCCGGCAGGGCGGCGAGGCGATGCCGGTGCGTCAGGCCTATGACGTCGGGTTCGGCGGCGCGGCCGCGCACCTTCTCACCATGCCGGCCTGGCAGCGCGGCAAGACGCTTGGGGTCAAGCTGGTCACGGTGTTCCCGCAGAACGCCGCGCGCGGCCTCGGCGCCGTGTCGTCACTCTATGTCCTGTTCGACGGCGAGACCGGCGTGCCACGCGCCATGATCGACGGCGAGGCGTTGACCAACCGCCGCACGGCAGCGGCGTCCGCGCTGGCCTCGACCTATCTGTCGCGGCCGGACAGTGCGACTTTGCTGATGGTCGGCACCGGGCATCTGGCGCATCATCTGCCGGAGGCCCATGCGGCGGTGCGGCCGATCCAGAAAGTGCTGGTGTGGGGCCGCAACGGCGAGCGGGCCGAAGCGCTGGCGGCGAAGCTCAATGCCAAAGGGCTGGCGGCGACGGCCGTCAGCGATCTCGATACGGCGGTTGGTGAGGCGGACATCATCAGTTGCGCCACGACGTCCACCGAAGCGCTGGTGAAGGGGCGGCTCTTGCGCCCCGGCACGCATGTCGATCTGGTCGGCGCCTTCACGCCGCAGATGCGCGAATGCGACGACGACACCGTGCGCCGCGCCAATGTCTTCGTCGATACCCGCGCCGGCGCGCTCAAGGAAGCCGGCGACATATTGCAGCCGATCATGGCGGGCACGATCACAGCCGACGCCATTCGCGGCGATCTGCACGATCTGGCCAGCCTGGCGGTGGTTGGCCGTGGTGATGACTCCGAGATCACTCTGTTCAAATCGGTCGGCGCGGCCATCGAGGATCTGACCGCGGCCTCGCTGCTGGTGCGCGCATGAGAAACGACCCGCGCAGCCACGGCCTGTGGGAGCGCAGCGCGCCATCTGCGCCGGCCACCGCGCCGCTCGCCGGCGAGGTGAAGGCCGATGTCGCCATCATCGGCGCCGGTTTCACCGGCCTGTCGGCGGCGCTGCATCTGGCCGAAGGCGGCGCCAGAGTGGTCGTGCTCGAAGCGGTCGAAGCCGGTTTCGGCGGCTCGGGCCGCAATGTCGGTCTGGTGAATGCCGGCATGTGGGTGATGCCGGATGAACTGCCGGCCGTGCTCGGCGATGTCTACGGCGCGCGGCTGCTCGACCTGCTCGGCAACGCACCGCGTGCGGTGTTCGATCTGATCGACAAACATGGCATCGCTTGCGAGGCGGAGCGGCAGGGCACCTTGCATTGCGCGTTCGGCGAGGAAGGCCTTGCCGAGATCAAAGAGCGCGCGCGGCAGTGGCAGGCGCGCGGCGCGGCGGTGCGGTTGCTCGATGCAGCGGAGACGGCGCGCAAGGTCGGCACTTCCGCATACGCCGGCTCGCTGCTCGACGAGCGCGCTGGCACCATTCAGCCGCTCGCTTATGCGCGTGGGCTGGCCCATGCCGCGGTGCGCGCCGGCGTAGCGATTTACACATCGAGCCCGGTGACGGCGGCGAAGGACGATGGCGCGACGTGGCGGCTGACGACGCCGGGCGGCGCTGTCACCGCGCCGCAGGTCATCGTTGCCACGAATGCCTATACGACGACCTTGTGGCCGCAGCTTCGCGCCGAGCTGGTGCATTTGCCTTACTTCAACATGGCGACGCCGCCGCTGTCCGATAATCTGCGCCGCTCCATCCTGCCGGAGCGGCAGGGCGCGTGGGACACCAAGGAGATTCTCAGCTCCTTCCGCTTCGACAAGGAAGGCCGTTTCATCTTCGGCAGCGTCGGCGCGCTGCGCGGCACTGGCGGGCCGGTGCATCGCGGCTGGGGTCGCCGCGCCATGACGAAGCTGTTTCCGCAACTCAGGGGCATCGGCTTCGAGAGCGAATGGTATGGCTGGATCGGCATGACCGCCGACAACCTGCCGCGTTTCCACCGGCTCGGTCGCAATGTCATCTCGTTCAGCGGCTATAACGGCCGCGGCATCGCGCCGGGCACGGTATTCGGGCGCTGCCTGGCCGATCTTGCGCTGGGCAAGGTTGGCGATGGCGATCTGCCATTGCCGGTAAGCGAGCCGCAGGCCGCGTCCTTGCGCGCGGCGAAGGAAATCTACTACGAGGTGGGCGCGCAGGTAGCGCATGTCGCCGGTGCACGGTTTTAAACAGGTCAGGCCATGACGAATATCAGCAGCGAAGTCCGCAATGTTCTCGACGCGCTCGGCGTGCCGCCGGCGCAGACGCAGGGCGGTACTTTGAAGGTCGTGTCGCCGGTAGACGGCGCGGTGGTGGCCGAAGTGCCGGAAACGACGCCGGTCGAGGCGGGGAAGCTGATCGGCCGTGCACATGAAGCCTATATCCAGTGGCGCGCGGTCCCCGCCCCCCGCCGCGGCGAGTTCGTGCGCGTGCTCGGCGAGGAATTGCGCGCCGCCAAGCCCGCGCTCGGCAGGCTTGTCAGCCTCGAAGTCGGCAAGTCGCCCTCCGAGGGCCTGGGCGAAGTGCAGGAGATGATCGACATCTGCGACTTCGCTGTCGGCCTGTCGCGGCAGCTCTACGGTCTGGTCATCCAGTCCGAGCGCGAGGATCACCGTTTGACCGAGCAATGGCATCCGGCCGGCGTGGTTGGCGTCATCTCGGCGTTCAACTTCCCGGTCGCGGTGTGGTCATGGAACGCGGCGCTCGCCTTTGTCTGCGGCGACTCGGTGGTGTGGAAGCCATCGGAGAAGGCGCCGCTTTCTGCAATGGCTGTAACGGCGGTTACGGCTCGCGCGGCCAGGAAGTTCGGCGGCGTGCCGGACGGCTTGCTCACCACGCTGATCGGCGGCCGCGACATCGGCGAGGTGCTGGTGGACGATGCGCGCGTGCCGGTCGTCTCCGCGACGGGCTCGACGCGCATGGGCCGCATCGTCGGCGAGCGCGTCGCGCGCCGCTTCGGCCGCGCCATTCTCGAACTCGGCGGCAACAACGCCTCGATCGTGACGCCGTCGGCCGACCTCGATCTCACCTTGCGCGCCGTCGCCTTCGGCGCCATGGGTACGGCCGGTCAGCGCTGCACCACCATGCGGCGCCTGATCGTGCATGAGAGCGTCTACGACAAGCTCGTGCCCAAGCTGGTCTCGGTCTACAAGTCGATCTCCATCGGCAACCCGATCACTTCGGACGCGCTGGTCGGTCCGCTGATCGACGGCCGCGCTTTCGAGGCGATGCAGGCCGCGCTCGCAGCGGCGAAGAAAGCGGGTGGTACGGTCCATGGCGGCGAGCGCGTCGACATCAACGGCCCGAACTCGTTCTATGCGCGGCCGGCGCTGGTCGAGATGCCGGCACAAACCGACACGGTGTGCGAAGAGACCTTTGCGCCGATCCTCTATGTGCTCAAGTACAAGGACCTCGACGAAGCCATCGCGCTGCATAACGGCGTGCCGCAGGGCTTGTCGTCGTCGATCTTCGGCACCGACATCCGCGAGATCGAAACCTTCCTGTCGGCGCGCGGCTCCGACTGCGGCATCGCCAATGTGAACATGGGCACGTCGGGCGCGGAAATCGGCGGCGCCTTCGGCGGCGAAAAGGAAACCGGGGGCGGCCGCGAAAGCGGCACCGACGCCTGGAAATCCTACATGCGGCGCCAGACCAGCGCCGTGAACTACGGCCGGAAGCTGCCGCTCGCTCAGGGCGTCAAGTTCGATATCTGAGCGAAGCCTTCGCGGTTCAGGCGCGGCGCGCGAGTAATGCGGCCCTGGCAGCGCGCGCCTTGATGCGACGGGCACGCTGGTCGATCAGATCGGTCGCCGTCAACAGGATGATCATGCTGAGCGTTGCGGCCGCGGCCGTCAGCGCCAGCACAATCAGCAGCGGGTAACCGAACAAGTAGATCAGCGCTGCGATGAGAACGAAGAGGTTGCCGAAGAAGTAATACTTCGCATCGGCCGCGCCGTGGACCGCGTCCTTCAGCAGCCACCCGAAAACGGGAACGTGAAAGAAGCTGCGGGCGATGGCGGTCATGAGTGGCCTCTTATGCACGGCATTCGAATGCGAGGTGCCTTGGCATGATCACGGGCCAAAATGAACCGCGCCAATGGCGTAGCCGTCCTGCGTCCGATGCGCATCTGGGCGGGAACGGCGTGGTTTCCCAATACCCTTTCAATATCAGCAGTTTGACCGGTTCCTCTGCGGCATGGTAGGCACCCGCCGGCTTCCACGTCCCGCCATTTTTCCGAACGCTTCTGCAAGCACGCACAGGTCCATGACACGTCAACGTCGCTGGCTGTTACTGGCCCTGACCGCGCTCGTGGTCGTGGCGGCTGTTCTCGCCATGGTCTGGCTGTTCTGGGGCGTGACCACCGTCAGCGCGTTGCAAACGCGTGTCGCGAGTTTGGGCCACTGGGCGCCCGCCGGCTTCATCCTGCTCTATGCCATCAGCACGGTGGCGGGACTGCCTGGCGGCATTCTCGATGTGGTCGGCGGCGCGGTGTTCGGCCCGGTCTATGGCAGTCTCATCAATCTTGCCGGCGGCACGTTGGGGGCGGCTGGCGCCTTTCTGCTGGCGCGTTATGTCGCGGCCGACTGGGTGCGTCGCCGTGCCGGCCCGCGCGTGCAGAAGGTGATGACCAGCGTCGAAGAGGACGGCTGGCGCTTCGTCGCCTTCGTGCGCCTCGTGCCGGTGATCCCCTACACGATCGTCAACTACATGCTCGGCCTGACGCGCATTCCGTTCTGGCACTACGTCATCGCCACCGTCGTGTTCATGGCGCCGTCGACGGTGGCCTATACCTATATCGGTCATGCCGGCACCCAGGCGCTGGCCGGCGATACCGACAACATCCGCTATGCACTGTTGATGCTGGCGGTGATCGCGATCGTTATTTTCGCGCCGCAATTTTACAAGCGCTGGCGCAACGCCAGGACCGAGCAGCAATCGCCGCCGGTTTAGCCCGCGGCCATCGCCCGCGGAAGCGGGCGATCCAGTACACACAAACTTTCAAGAGAGCACTGGATGCCCCGCTTTCGCGGGGCATGACGTGTTCACCAGAACCGCCTGGTTGCGATCGCGGCGCCTTCGGCCATGGCCTTGAGCTTGGCGAACACCACCTGCGGATCGACCGCGGCCTGGCCGACCCAGGTGCCGTAGCCGCAATCCGAACCGGCGATGACGTTCTCGCGGCCGACCAGCTTGGCGTAGCGGCCGATGCGCTGCGCGATCAGTTCGGGATGCTCGATGAAGTTCGATTTGGATTCCAGCACGCCGGGGATCAGCACCTTGCCGTCCGGCAGCTTCACCGTCTCGAACACCGCCCATTCGTGGGCATGACGCGGATTGGCGGCCTCAAGCGAGATGGCGACGGGCTTGGCCTTGAACACGATGTCGATGATGTCGGAAAGCGGCACGTCGAAATGGTGCGGGCCTTCGTAATTGCCCCAGCACAGATGCATGCGCAGCTGCTCGGCCGGAATGTTGGCGACGGCGTGGTTGAGCGCTTCGATATGGAGCTGCGCGCGCTTGCGGAAACCGGCGAGATCGAGATCGGCGTATTGAATGTGCCGGCCCATGCCGAGATCGGGGCAGTCGATCTGCAGCACGAGGCCGGCCTTGGCCACCGCCTCGTATTCGTACTTCATCGCGTCGGCGATGGCGTAGATATAGGTCTCGAAATCCTTGTAGTGGTCGTTGCGGAAGAACAGCGACACGACGCCGGGGGAGGCGGCGCTCATGAAGCCGCCGACATGCGGCACGGTCTTGAGCGCGTCCTTGAGGTTGGCGATGTCGTCGAGCGGCGCCTGCTTGTCGCGCACGGTGATATCGGCGTTGCAGGCGGGCGTCTTGCGGCGCGAGCGGCCGGGATCGCCGAACACTTTCTTTTCCAGCGCCGGGAATTCGTG
>DATMEX010000060.1:0-68795 GCA_035556455.1 Pseudolabrys sp. | reverse complement strand
CGAACTTGTCCTGTGTCTCGGTGATGCGGTTCATGTCGAAATCGGCGCTGACCTGCACCCGCGACTTGCCGGGGCCGACCACCGAAGAGACGATGTCCTCAACCTGGTTGCGCAGCCGGCTCTCGAAGGCCGTCTTGCGCTCGTCGGCGGTGACGCCGCCGACCATGTTGTCCTGCCGCGCGCCGTCGGCGAGCAACCGGCCGGCCTCGTCGACGACGGAGACGCGCTCGGGCTTCATGCCGTTGACTGCGCTCGCCACCAGATGGCGCACGGCGCGAACCTGCTGCGGCTCGAGCTGGCCGCGCACCTTGAGCACGATCGAGGCGGTGGCCTCGACCTTGTCGCGCGAGAACAGCGGCCGCTCCGGCAGCACCAGATGAACGCGCGCCGCCTGCACCCGGTCGATCGAGCGGATGGTGCGGGCCAGCTCGCCTTCCAGCGCGCGCAAGTGATTGATATTCTGGATGAAAGAGGTTGCGCCCAGCGCGTCCGATTTGTCGAAGATCTCGTAGCCGACGCCGCCGCCCTTGGGCAGGCCGCCTTCGGCCAGTTTCATGCGCAGGCGCGTGACCTTGTCCTTCGGCACCATGAGGATGGAGCCGTCGTTCCTGACCTGGAACGGGATAGCCTGGCGTTCGAGATCCTTGATGATGGCGTTGGAGTCCTCGACCGTGAGGTCGGTGAACAGCGGCACCATGACCGGAGCGGTCATCTGCATCATCACGAAGGCGAAGAAACCAATGAGCGCCATCGTCACGGCGCCCATCGCCGCCAGGCGCGCGGCGCCGAGAGACTTCAGAAAATCGAGCAGACCTTGCACGGGGCTATCCTGAACCGGGCGGCGCGGTGAGTTGCGCCCTTACCCGGCAAGTTTTGCCCAGTGGATGGTTACCGTCCGGTTAACGGGTTCCCGCACCGGCGGCCGTGGAATGCTTCTGCAACCGGTAAACGGTACATTCCGATGGCGGGGGTGAACGAAAAATGAAAAACGCCAGCCGCAGGGGCTGGCGTTTTGCTGAAAACCGGATCGGGATCGGGATCGCTTACTGGCGATACTGCTGGATGCGCGTCGTGCGCAGGCCGGCCAGACCATGCTGATCGATCGAATACTGCCAGGAGAGGAATTCCTCCACGGTCAGCGTGTAGCGGGCGCAGGCCTCTTCGAGCGACAGGAGACCGCCACGGACAGCCGCGACCACCTCGGCCTTGCGGCGGATGACCCAGCGTTTCGTCGTCGGCGGCGGCAAGTCGGCGATCGTCAGCGGACTGCCATCGGGCCCGATGACGTATTTGACCCTCGGGCGGTGGGGTTCGGTCATTGGTTTACTCACAAAGACTCGGACTGACTAAGTACTCAACATCGCAAAAACTACACATGGCGGCTTAAAATTTGCCTAAGCGCATTGCGACGATGAGGAAATGTTTGCCTAACCGACGCTAACCTTTTGGTTACGGTTGGCGTCCCGCCGGAAGCTTGCCCGGCTGCGCCGAAGCCCGCGCCAGTGGCAAAGTCCATCATATAAATAAGGCGTTTTCAGCGTCTTGAGGCAGTCGGCCCGCCGCCGGAGGTAACGAACGCGTCGCAGTTTAATATTTCGAGGTTATTTCGTATCAACAATACCGACCGCCGGAACTTTATGATTTCCGGCGGTTCAAGGCCGCAGATCACGACGTCGTTTCGGTGGGCTTGGTCACCGTGCTCGGGATCACGATGCGCTTGATCTTGTCGGCGGTGTAGTCCTTGCCGGCGATGGTCAGCGTCGGCGGGTCTGCCTGCATGTTTGCCGCGGTGACGACGGCCTCGATCTCGGTCGATATGTTCACCGTCTGCTGGTTGGCGTCGACCGCGGTGATCGAGATCGTGTAATTGCCCGTCGGCCATTGCTTGCCGTCGCTGCCCATGCCGTCCCAGGTGAATTTCTGGTCGCCGGAGCTGACGCTATAGCTGCCCGTATAGGCCGTCTGCCCGGTGGTTGCGTCCTTGACGGTCACGGTCGCGGTCGCCGGCTTGGTCGAATTGAAGCTCCAGGTCGCGCCGTTCGATGTCAGTTCGGTCGTCGCGCCGTCGACCACCACGGTGTAACCGACATAAGCCATAGCCGCCGTCTGCTGCGAGGCCTTTTGCACCGCCAGAATCGATGAGAGCTGGTCGTTCGACTTCATCTGCTGTTCGACCTGGGCGAACTGCACCAGTTGCTGGGTGAACTGGTTGGTGTCGAGCGGATCGAGCGGGTTCTGGTTCTGCAACTGCGTCGTCAGCAATTGCAGGAAGGTCGTGAAGTTGCTCGCGACCATCTGGTCGCTGGAGGTCGTGCTCGAGGTCTTGCTCGAACTACCGGTCGTGGTCGTCGCGGTTGCCGCGGTGATCAAGCTCATTGCGTAATCCTCGCTCTCAAACCTGGATATCGACGCCGCTCGGCCGCAGGGAGTAGCGGCCGTAGTCGCGGGCGATAACGGTGGTCGTCAATGTCGTAGCTGGTTCGTCCTCGGCGGCCGGCCGCAGGCTCGCCTGGCCGTCGCGCTGGTTCTGTTGTTGCTGCTGCGTCTGGTCGCGCAGCGAGAACTGCAGGCCGTTGTCGGAGGTCTTGAGGCCGGCATCCTGCAGCGCGCGCTCGAGGCCCTGCGTGTCGCGGCGCAGAAGGTCGAGTGTGTCGCGGCGGTCGGCGATCATGTGCGTGGTGACGTTGCCGTCGCGGTCGACATTGACCTTCACATGAATGCGGCCGAGCTCTTCGGGATCGAGCCGGATGTCGAACTGGTTCTTGCCGGACGAGATCTTGGCCGAGACCTCCATCGGAACGTCGGCAACGGCGACGGGCTTGTCGCCCTGGATCGTTTGCGCGGCGCGGCCGGCGGCAGCGGCCGCCGTCGCGGCCGGGGCCGCATGGCCGCTCGACGCCATGAGATGCGCCGCGAAGCTGTCGCCGGTCCTGGCCGCGGCGGCATTGATGGTCCCGGCCGTCGGTACCGCCTCGGCCGCGGTCTTGGAGTGGCCGTCGCCCTGACTGCGCTGATGTTCGCTGCCAAGTTTGGCGAGCTCCGACTCGACGGGCTTGGCCGTAGCGGTCGAGGTATCGCTGCTGTTGGTTTCGGTGCCGTCGGCCTGCACCGCCTGGACGGTCTGATCGGTCATGGCAGCGTCGGCGTTGGGTTTGGCTGCGTGTACCGGTTTGTCGCTCGGGCCCTTCTTGTCGGCCTTGTCGCCGTCGGCATTCTTCAGGCCTTGCTGGGCCTTGGCCGCCAGCGCCGACAGCACCTCAGCGTCGTCGGCCGTGAGGCCGGCGGGCTGATCGGCCACCATCGCGGCCTGCTGCTTGGCCGTCCCGGTCGCGGGCTTGGTCTCGGGCGCGGCGATCTCGGGCTTGGCTGCGTCGGGCTTGATGGCGATCTCGCCCTCAACCGTCGGCTCGGCAGTGGGTACGGCGGGGACCGGGTCGATCACCGCTGTCTGCGGCACCAGCGCCGCGACCGCGTCCTGCGTTGTAGCGGTCGTGTCGGTGGGCTTGCTGTCGTCAGACGTGGTCTCGCCGTCGGTCGGCGGCGTGGTCGCGGCGCCTTCGGCCGATTTCACGTCGGTTGCAGCGGGGGCTGTCTTGGTCGCGCCGGCGTCCTTGGCGGGCGCGTTCTCGGTGGCCGGTGCCTTGGGGTTGGCGGCGGTCGTCGCGGAGTCGGATTTGGCGGTGCGGTCGTTCTGCGCCGGGCGGTCATCGCGGGTCGAACGGTCGGCAGGCTTGTTACTGTCCGTTCGGGCCGTTTGTTGCGGCCGGTCGGGCGCATCGGCCCTGGCGCGGGCCCGGGGCTCCGGCGGCGCGTCTGGAATGGCGCTCAACAGATCGTCGAACCGGCTCGATGGCGCCTTTTGCTGCGCAGAAGCGTGCCGGCCGGCCTTGGCCAGTACGGCGCTTGAAGCCTGGGTCTGAAAATCGGCCGCAACCTGAGACAAGACGCACCTCCGCTATTGACCCCGTTGCTTTTGCAATCGACGGGCCAGCCACAGCGGCTAAAAAAGCTAAGGTATTACAGTGTCTTGTCGGCGGCATGATCGGCGTCCGCGTCATCTCGGGCGGCCAAAACGCGCCGCGGGCGGCAGGTTTTGCCGGGTGGGGCCGCCATGGAAGGCTGCCTGTGACGCCGCACGCCCGCGCCCGTGATAAAATCTGCAGTCATGACCAAACGGCTTCTCGCTTCCGGTCTCAGCGGATTTGTCGGCACGGCGGTCTTGCGCGAACTGCTGCGCGGCGGCTTCGACGAGATTCATGCTGTGAGCCGCCGGGCCGGCGGCCCCGGCACCCAGGGGGTGCACTGGCACTCCGCCGATCTGCGCGACAAAGTGGAGGCCGTCCGACTGGTTCGCGAAATCCAGCCGACGCACCTGTTTCACGCCGCCTGGATCGCGACGCCGACGGTCTATCTGACATCGCCCGAAAATCGCGACTGGATGCAGGCGACCATCGCCATGGTGCGCGCTTTTGCCGAGGCCGGCGGCCGCCGCCTGATCGGCGTCGGCAGCAGCGCCGAATACGCGCCCAGCGTTGCGCCTTGCGTGGAAGACCGGACGCCGCTGACGCCTTCTTCTCTCTACGGCGAGGCCAAGGCCGGATCCTGGCAGGAGATCGAAGCGATCGCGGCAGCAAGCCGGCTTGAGGCCGTTTGGGGGCGGCTTTTCACTCCCTTCGGTCCGGGCAGCTCAGCCGAGCGGCTTTTGCCGGTAGCGCTCGCGAAGCTGCGGGCCGGTGAGCCGGTGCCGCTGGCGTCCGGTGAGCCCCGGTTCGACTTTGTCTACACAGGGGATGCGGCGCGGATGCTTGTCGGGCTCTTGCTCGGCACCGCGACCGGGGCTTTCAACATCGGCAGTGGCATATCGCGAAGCCCGCGCGCGATGATCGAGGCGCTGGCGGACGGCGCAGGACTGCGGGACCGGCTCCGGTTTACCGAACTGCCGCGACGGGCCTGGGAGCCGTCTTATCTGGTCGCGGACGTGGGTAAGATTGCCGCCCTGGGTCTTCTGAGCCTCACGCCGCTTCCCGAGGCGATGAGCCAAATTCTTGCGGGCCGCGAAAACTATTAGAATTTAGGGGGTTAGCGAGTTCCCGCGCGACGCCGCGGAGCGGGCCAGGATTCCCGACGAACCAAGCTTTACCTTCCAATTCGCCCCGCCGGCCGCCATATGGTGTAAGACAACGCCATGATGAACTCGCTCGAATTGCCCAAGCGGCCGGAAGATACCCGCGTCGTCGTCGCCATGTCCGGCGGCGTCGACTCGTCGGTGACGGCTGCCTTGCTCAAGGCCGAGGGCTATGACGTCGTCGGCGTGACGCTGCAGCTCTACGATCACGGCGCCGCGGTGCATCGCAAGGGCGCCTGCTGCGCCGGGCAGGACATCTACGACGCGCGCGCGGTCGCCGAGCGCATTGGCATTCCGCATTACGTGCTCGACTACGAAAGCCGCTTCAAGGAAGCGGTGATCGACCGCTTTGCCGAGAGCTATATCGCTGGCGAGACGCCGGTGCCGTGCATCTCCTGCAACATGTCGATCAAGTTTCACGATCTCCTGCACACCGCGCGCGATCTCAACGCCGATGTGATGGCGACCGGTCACTACGTGTCGTCGCGTCTGTTGCCGTCCGGCCGCCGCGGCCTGTTCCGTGCGCGTGAGGATGAGAAAGACCAGAGCTATTTCCTGTTCGGCACCACGTCCGATCAACTCGACATCCTGCGTTTTCCGCTCGGCGACAAGTCGAAGGCGGAAACGCGCGACCTCGCGCGACAGTTCGAGCTCGCGGTCGCGGAGAAGCACGACAGCCAGGACATCTGTTTCGTGCCGACCGGCAGCTATGCCGACATCATCGCGCGGCTGAAGCCCGGCGCGGCGGAGCCAGGCGACATCGTCGATATCGGCGGCCGCGTGCTCGGCAAGCATAGCGGCATTATTCATTTCACCGTCGGCCAGCGCCGCGGCCTTGGCATCGCCTCGGGTGCGCCGCTCTATGTGGTGCGGCTCGATGCCGACAACCGCCGTGTCATCGTCGGCCCGCGGGAGGCGCTCAAGACGCAGAGCATCACCTTGCGCGACGTCAACTGGATCGGCGAGGGCGATATCGACGGCGTGCTGGGCAATGGCCGGCTCGAGGTTCATGTGAAGGTGCGCTCGTCGCGTCCGCCACAGGCGGCGTGGCTCCGCCGCGGCGCGGGCGGCTACGAAGTCGATCTCGTCGACGGTGAGCATGGCGTCTCGCCCGGGCAGGCCTGCGTGTTTTATGATGCGGCGGAAGGCCAGGCGCGCGTGCTGGGCGGCGGCTTCATCCGCGGCGCGGTGGCGGCTGGCGAACAGCCAAGGCTCGCCGAGGACGTGCGGGCTTCGGTCGCTTAAGAAGAAGAAACAAAAAAAGAGATCATGGGCGGGGACATCAGCAAACACGGCGTCGAGAAAGCGTATGCGCGCTGGGCGCCGATTTACGATTTCGTCTTCGGCAAGGTGTTTGAAGCCGGACGTGCCGCCTCGATCGAGGCCGCGAGCAAGGCCTGTCCGCCGGGCGGACGGCTTCTTGAGGTCGGCGTCGGCACCGGCATTTCGTTGCCGAGCTACCCGTCGAACATCAGCATCGTCGGCATGGACTTGTCGGAGCCGATGCTGCGCAAGGCGCATGAGCGCGTCGTGACGCAGAACCTCAAGCATGTAGAAGCGCTGGCGGTGATGGATGCCATGCGCATGGCGGTGCCGGATCATTCCGTCGACGTCATTGTCGCGCAGTACGTCATCACGGCGGTGCCGGACCCGGAGGCGACGCTCGATGAATTCGCCCGCGTGCTCAAACCGGGCGGCGAGATCATCCTGGTCAATCACATCGGTGCCGAGAGCGGTTTGCGGCGGCTGTTCGAACTCGGCTTTGCGCCGATCGCGCGCCGGCTCGGCTGGCGGCCGGAGTTTCCGTTCGCGCGGCTGGCCGACTGGGCGGCGAAGCATGGCGGCATGCGTATCGTCGAGAGGCGGCCGCTGCCGCCGCTGGGGCATTTCGCGATGATCCGCTTTGCA
This sequence comes from Pseudolabrys sp., assembly GCA_035556455.1. Lineage (GTDB taxonomy): Bacteria > Pseudomonadota > Alphaproteobacteria > Rhizobiales > Xanthobacteraceae > Pseudolabrys. The sequence goes on along the minus strand of DATMEX010000060.1, from coordinate 61,762 downwards.
CGCATCGAGGCCGAGCCGAAGGCGGCCTGAGGCGGAACTCTCCCGAACTCCCTGAGGCCGAACGTCGCGGAACTGGGGCGCGGGGCCGGCGGTTGTCTCTCCGAACGGAGGACGCCAACGGAGGACGCTATGGCGACCCAGCGCACAATCGGACATTCGCTTTTGGCGGCGGCCTTCCTGACCGCCTCAGCGGGGCTTGCAGTGGCGCAGGCTCCGCCGTCCGACAAGCCGGCGGAGCCGCCCAAGGCGGGGGCCGTCGATCCCCGGGCCTGCGGGCCGGACGGCACCCATGCGACGATCGGGCAGGGTGGCGATGTCGTCGTGCGCAAGCCGAATGACGAGACCCTGAGCAGCAAACTCGCCCAGTCCGGCGGGGTGATTTGCCCGCCGGCGGTCGATCCGGAGATCAAGGCGCCGACGCCGGAGGCCGGGCGGACCCCGGTGATCCCGCCGCCGGGCACGCCGGGCGGTAATCCGCAGGTGCAGCCGAAGTAGGGTCACGTTGGGGCATGTTTGTCCGACCGGCGGCCGCGTTTTCGTGACGAGTGCGCGGATTGCCCGAAAGGGGCGGGCAATTTCCCGACCGAGCGGCGCGGCAATTCCCTGAACTGGGGCAGTAATTTCCCGAATTGGCAGACGGATCAGGGATTTCGGCGGGAGCTTGCTTGACAGGCTTCGCCCCGCCTTTCTATATCGCGCCCACGTCCGGCGGCCTTGTGGTGCTGGGGCGTAGCCCCTTGGGGGATTGATGACCGAAGGGCAAGCCTTTCGGAGATTCATGACCGAAGGGCATGGTAGTGGCGGGGTAGCTCAGCTGGTTAGAGCGGCGGAATCATAATCCGTAGGTCGGGGGTTCAAGTCCCTCTCCCGCTACCAACCTCATCCCATTCGAACTTGCGGTACTCGGTGCATAGGGCTGCTGTCGCATCCCCGCTGCGGAGTTTTAGGCTCCTAAGAACCTAACAAAACCTGACATTTTTAAAGTTTTGCAGGATCATTTTCTTACGAATCGGCTTTCCGCGATGGTGCATGGACCGCGAGGAGGATCAAGCACGGCGTTAGGCTAGGCGTGTTTCTCGACCATCGAATCTTGAGTGCGATCTGACTAATCGGTTGAAAGGCCCGCAGAAGGCGTGAGGGTAATGGGCGCCACCCTACTTATCTCTCTCGGAAATCGGTGCTCAGCGCTCTTCTTATTGGATGCGTCTAGGCGCAAGATGGCGGCCGTGAATGGCGAGGCGATAGCCATTGGTGTGGTTTTTAGCGTTTCGGCAGTGTTTGCAACTTGCGCAGCATGGCTCGTGCATCAAATCCAATTGCTTCTGAAAAATCGAGAAACTCAACTACATCCAGTCGGCGCTGGCCACTTTCGGCTCGTGCCACGAATGATTGATATTGACCCAACTTCTTCGCGAGCTCCGCTTGAGTCATGCCTGCGGCCAAGCGCTCCTTGATAAGTAGCGCCGTTAGGGCTTCGTGGCGAGGAGACCTGAGGGTTCGCGGCACTGGAGCGGCCCGATTGTCACGGCCCGCAGCCATAATCTGTATTGCAGATTATCTAAAAAGTAGATATTTTCTGGGGCGGAGGTGTCTCGTGCGATCTGTCCTGTTGGCTATTTTCACTATTGGATGTTTTTTAGGAGGCTTGTGGCTGGGCGACCTCGTAGGTGACGGCAATCTTGGCGACAGCGTGGTTTATCTTGGCCGTACGGTGGCCGCTGTCCTCGGGCTTTTAGCAGCGTTGGGGGTGCAGGCGATGTGGGGCCGAATGGCAGATGAAGCCGACTTCAGAACTCGAATTGCTCGAGATATGAAAAGAATTGTCCGCCGAAGGGCCGAGAAACTCGACAAAATAATATAACGAGCCGTACCTGCTCGCGCGATAAGGGCCTTCTAGGATTTGCGCAGTCGACCACTGCCGAGTATTGTTCGGATGGTCGTGTAAACGTGAAGCTGCTTGGCCGAGAATGCCATCACTTGGTCAGTCAGAACGGGGAGGGACTCAGCATCGCTCGGTCGCATTGGTGACGGCGAGATTTCAGCATTTATGCGTTTCGCGCTCCGCCGCGCCTTAATGGCTAGAGTGAGCCGTTCCAAGGCTGCTGGCGAAAGGTTTGAATCGCCCCAGCCTTTCGTGCCATTCGAAGAGGATCCTCAGAGCATTGTCCTTGCCGCCTAGTTTTACTCTGAAGGTGACGATTTGGCCTGCATTCTTTCCTTCGTTACTGCGAACAATTTGGACGGCGCCGAGTCCGCGCCAGGTTTCCTCGCTCCATTCCTCTGGTGGACGAGGTGACCCATCCGGGTTGAGCACATCACCTAGGCTTGCGAACGCGACATAGGAGACCTCGCGAAGAATTCGCTCTTTCTCGATACTGAGCTTGTCGGTGATCTGTGCGGCGCGGCGAATGATCTCGGAAGCAATAGCTGGCTTTTTGAGGTTCTCGCTGGCAATTGAGCGGGCCGTCTTTGGGCTGTAACCAGCGGCAATGGCGGCTCGCGTCGCATTGAAGTGGGCGAGATAGTGCTCGACGAATAGCTGCTGTTTCACCGTGATTCGCATGAATCTTTATTTCATGAGTCGAGAATCGGATGAAGCCCTTACTTTCGCTTGGTGCACTAGATCGGTTAGCGATTGAGTTGGAGGATGAGCGCTTGAATGAAGGCCAATAGAACAATAACAAAAATGCGGTGTCTAAAGTCCCCCGGCGCTTTGGTTGAAGCCCTGGCCCTTTGGGGCTGCCCTGTCGCCTGAGGCAACGAATAACGCGCTGGCTTGACGATCGGGACCGACGTGCGAGGCGGCACAATCAACGTTGCTCTGCAATTGCTGGGGAGAGCTTCAATCGGGTTTCGATCCACAGACGTTCAGCTACTTCAAGAGGCCGAATATTGTGTTTTTCCCACCACGCAACTTCGTTGCCCGCTTGATGCAGCTGACGATGGTGCGTGCGGCACAGCGGCACCGTGAACTCATCGCTGACTTTAAGGCCCATGGCGCGCGGCTGTGCGAACTGGATATGATGCGCGTCGGCCGGCTGGCGACCGCAGATCAGGCAAGGATGCGAGGCGACAAAGCGTAGGTGGCCTTTGTCGCGGAAACGGCGAGGCGCGCCGATTGTCAGCACGCTCTTGTCGATCTTGCCGACGGCAAGTTCAGGTGGTTCGGCATCTGCCGGCGCTAACGGAGTGTCGATGGCGGACGTGCTGTTGGGCTCGCGCATCGCATGTAGGCGATCACGAGTAACAACGTCTTGAGAATGGCCATAGTATTGCGACGGGCGTGGAATGGGCGTCGTGTCATCTGGAGGCAGGGCGATTGGCGAGGTGGCCGGCGCCTCGACCGAACCTTCCGCAGCGCTGATAGCGGGTGTCCGTTGACGTTGTGGAGTTGTCAGACCGCCATATAGGCCAAGCCCAAAGGGCTTTCCGAAGGTTGCTAGAGCCCGCTTCGTGGCGTCTGTCTCGGCAGCCTTAAGCCCGAAATCATGGGCTTCCCCAAGGCTCGAACCGCGGCCTTCACCGGTGCCATGGCCTTCGCGCACGATGACTTGGTCTTTCGCACGCACGGTAATGCGGACCTTGGCCGTGTAGACGGTGACATGGTTTGAGCCTCGGTTTTCGCGGCTCAGGACGCATTTGGAGTCGAGGGTCTCCCGACTCCAACCATCATAGCCGAAAATCCGATTGGCCTCGGCCATCGCGTGCCAACCCTCAATGTAGGTCAGTTCGCGGCCATTAATCTCTCGGCTGCGCAGGTGCCGGGGATCGACGTCCTTCTTGAGCTCCTGGAGTTGTTTGGCCGAAAATGCCATCACTTGGTCCTCACAGTCAGGATCGGCTCGGGGTTGCTCAGGATGGCGCCGGCCACCTCCTCGCCATCCTTCAGGTCCTGCGCCAAGTCCTGACGCTTAAGCCGCGGCGGGCCGGGCTCCCAATAGGTCTTCGGCACGGCGGCTTCGTCGATCACCACAAGCGCCGGTAGCCCGGGCCGGATCGACGCCGTAAAGTCTGGAGCCGCGAGCTTCTTCAGGTCGAGTTCGAGCATGACGTCCTTGGCGATCTGGCGCCTTTTGGAGGCTCGATCCTGCAGGCGCTCGAGACGGTCCTCCATCTCGGCAATTCGGCCCTTGAGCCCTCGGGCTAGGGCCTCGTCGGCCAGCGCAGATCGGATTACCGCCTGAACGATCTCATGCAGGTCGGTGAGGCCCTCGACCGTGTCGGCCAAGGTCTCTTGATCGATTGAAGGGTCGAGTTCCCGGACGCGATCGCGGATAACTCGATAGTGGATGGATGCGAATTGGAGGTTCATGGTGTCTCTCTGACGCTGCTAAATCCAATTGCGGCACGCGCCGCAATTGATACCAATAGTATCTTCCAGAGCCTTGATGTCAATACTAAAAGTATCAATTAGGCAAATCAAAGCAGCTCGGATGCTCTTGGGCTGGTCTCAAGACGATCTCGCAGTGGCTTCGAGCGTATCTTTGCCTACCATCAAGCGCTTGGAAGCCAATGATGGGCCGCTGGGTGGGCGCGAAACAACTGCTTCAAAAGTTAGGTCCGCTTTGGAAACCGCCGGCATCGAGTTTATTGCTGGGAACGGAGGCGGGGCAGGGGTACGATTAAGGAGGTGAGCGCCACACCTGCAGCGATCCGTGTCAGGGAGTTTGCAAGCGACAGGAGGTGCTGAAGCGGGGGCACTCAGACCCATTTTTCGTGAAACCGCGCGCATTCCTCAAGGTCAGCGACGATTTTACCGTGCCGGTGCGTCAAACGCATAACCAAGAATTGCATCAGGCCGGCAACGAGAGAAACTGGTGGGAGCAGCTTGACATCGTTCCGCTTGAATCGGCAGACCAGTTGTGTGAGCCAAGCTTCGCAGAGCTTTTGCCGGCCGTCGGCCGAGATTGATGGTGGGTGACGAAGGTGGGGCCGATTGACGCAACACCAAAACTCGTGTTGTGACCACTTTGAAAGTTCGTCGCAGCCCACCATCGGACATGGTGAGGACACGCTAAAGACGCTTCAAACCATCGCCTAGCGACAGATAACTGAAATCCGGAAAGGCAATGTGGGTCGCCGCCGGATCGAAGGCCCGGTACCCGTTATGCGGCATGGGACCAGCGCGCTCTGTGCCGCGCACCGCCACCGCCGGTTTCACTGTATCGGCAACCATCTCGGCGATGCTTCGGAAGCTGTGTACCTCGCCAGTTGCGATGTTCAGCGTGCCCTTGCTGCGGTGCTGCAGCACGCCTACGATTATCGTCGCAACATCGTCTATCGAGACATGGTCGCGGCGCTCTTCGCCGTCGCCAAAGAGTACGATGTCCTTACCTTCGGCGGCGAGTCGGCGGAATCGGTTGGGACCGTAGCCGTTGTGCGGATCGGCATTGCCGTAGATGAGCGTTGGTCGAAGGATGGCGAGCGGGGCGGTCTCCACCGACTTAAGCATGACTTCGCGGGCAAGATGCATGACGCCATGCAGTGATGACGGCTCGGCGCAGGATTCCTCGTTCAACAGGCCGGTTGAGTCACGATAGACCGCGTCAGAGCTGATGTAGACGACGTGAGCGACTTCATTGTCGGTGAGTGCATCGCAGACCGTGGACATCATCCGGATATTTTCGCCGAGCATCGCCACATTCTTGCACGGTGCTTTGGCCGAGACTACTACCAGTGCGTCGGTAGGTTTCAGGAGGGCACGAAGGCGCTGCGTCGCATTGTCGGCGAGGAGGTCGACATCGTTGCGGCCCAGCGCCAGCGTCGAAATATTCCTCGACCGCAGGAGCTTTGCGGTGGCCGAGCCAACGAACCCCCCGGCGCCAAGAACGACGACACGGGCAGGATTGGCGGGGGTGGTTTGCAAGTGGTTCAGCATGGAAGTGTCTCTGTCTCTCCAAGTTTCGACGTGAACCGCAGAGCAACAGCAAATTGCTCCGGAGACAAGCTTCTTTTTGTCGCCGCGCACCCCGTGCTAGACGTCGTCAATGATCGACTCGCTCACCATTGCTTTGATGCTGTCGGCGGCGCTCTTACACGCCTCCTGGCATGCGCTGATCAAATCCGCCGGCAATGGCATCGCAGCCATTGCCGGCATGGGGCTGGTGGCCGCCGTGGTGGCCGCGGCCATTCTACCTTTCGTACCGTTTCCGTCAGCAGCAGTGTGGTTGGTGATCGCCGGATCTGTTTTCCTGCATTGTGGTTACAAGCTGGCGCTGGCGCGTTCTTACCAGTTCGGCGACCTCGGACAGGCCTTTCCGTTGGCGCGCGGCCTCGTGCCGCTGTTTGCGGCAGTGCTCGCGTTCGCTGTCATCGGAGAAGTCCCCAAGGGCGGCCAGGCGATAGGTATCGCCGTCGTTTCGGCCGGCCTCATCTGGTTGGCGGTCGATTCGGCCCGCGGCGGGATTGATCGCAGGCTTTTTACCGCGGCCATTGTGGCTGGCATGACCGTTGCCGGTTACGCGGTCGTCGATGCTTATGGCGCGCGGCTGAACGGCGACTGGCTTTCATTTACAGCCTGGTTGGTGTTCGTCGATAGTGGCAGTTTCTTTCTGCTGATCCTCGCGATCCAGGGCCGCCGCCTGCCGGAGCAGCTCTGGCGCGATCGCGTCCGCACGCTTGCCTCGGGCCTGCTGGGTGTTGCTTCATTCGGCGTCTTCTTGTGGGCCTTGAGCCGAAGCGCGGTGGGATCGGTTGCGGCCCTGCGCGAGAGCAGCGTGCTGTTTGCCGCCATCATTGGGATGGTGTGGTATGGCGAGCCCCGCTCGCCGCACCGACTTGGCGCTGCGGCGCTGATCGTTGTCGGCTTGGTGACCATTACGCTCTTGCGGTGATGGCGCCGGTGCCGGTGATATTTCATCGTGTGGCCGAAGGGATCGATTGATGTCGAGCGATCAAGAAGAAGAACCCAGCATCCAGCGTTATCGCGAATTGCTCGCATCCAATCCCGAGTTGTTCGGCAATCCCGACGGTTGCCCGACCAAGCTGCTGTTCAATGCCGATGAAATCGACCAGGCTAAGCGCGACGTCCTCGTCCAGCGCCAAGGCTGGGGATGGCCGGTCAACGACCTGCGGGTCGGGGTCGTGGCCGAAGACCCATACATTGGCTACGTCATCCGGGACGCGGTGCGCTTCTACGACGGCAAGCTCGGACTCTACAACCGCGTGGTCGCCAGCGGTGGCATTGTTGTGCTGCCGATCCTTCCCGATGGCAGCATTGCGTTGATCAGGATATTTCGCCATCCGGCGCGCCGCTGGTTTCTCGAGGCTCCGCAGGGCCTTGTCTTGCCGGGCGCGGAACCGGCGGAAGAAGCTCGCCGCGAGATGATGGAAGAGATGGGTGCGACTGTCGATGAGCTGACGCCGCTCGGCGTCGTCTACACCAGCACAGCGCTGACGTCGGAAAATCTAAAAATGTTTGCCGCGAGGATATCGAGCTTCGGCGATCCACAACGCAGCGAAGGCATCGAGAGCATCCAAACCATTGCGAAGGGCGACATTGACCGCCTTGTGCTCGACGGCACCATCACGGATGGCCCGACCATGTCGCTCATCCTGCGCGCGCGCATACGTGGGCTTCTGTAAAAGCTCAGTCTCGTTCGATGGTCCGCAGTACCATGAACGCCTCGGCCGCCGAAAGGCCGACCGTCGCGCCTCGGGCGCGCGCCAGATTCTCCAGCGCGGTGATCGACCGCGCATGCGGCTCCGGCCGCATGTCGAAGGCATAGAGCTCGAGCGCTTGGCGCTTCTTGGCCATCGACACGCCGATATCGACAAAATGATTGGGCACGAAGGTGGCGCCGAAGCTAGGCGGCGCCCAGTCAGTGCTAGAGGCGATTTCGTAGACATGGAATTCGGCGACCGAACCGCCCGGCATCGGCCGCAGCGCCGTGGCCGCGGCGCGGAAGGCGGTCTGGTGGTCGATGTTCAGGTTGCCGCCGTGGCTGACATAGACCGTCGCGGGCTTGATTTCATTGACCGTGCGCTCGATGACGCTCACGACCTCACCGAGCGGCAGCGTGTCGCTGCGGTTCTCCGGGAAACCGGCAAAACGTGGCTTCTCTGTGCCGAGCAGGGAGGCCGCGGCGACGGCGGCCTCGCGCCGCTTGCCGTCGAGGCCAGTGCCGTCGCCACACAGGACGAGGATATGAACCTTGCGGCCGGCGGTAGCGTGCCGCGCCATGGTCCCGCCGCAGCCCAGCACTTCGTCGAGCGCGTGCGGGGCGATGACGAGGACAGGCGCTCCGCGCATGATCCGAACTCTAAGCGCCGTAGAATTCGTTGACGGCGGCAGCGGCGATCGCCACCTGTTCGGGCGACAGGTTCTGATGATGTGGCAGCGCCAGCACGCGGTCGGCTTGGCGCTCGGCGACCGGGAAGTCGCCGCGCTTATAACCGTAGCGCTTGGCGGCCGGATGCAGATGCAGCGGCGTGCCGTAGTAAACAAGTGACTGCACGCCGCGTTTTTCCAGATGCGCCTTGAGCGCGTCACGATCGTCGGCCTGGACGATGAACATCACGTAGGAATGCTTCTCGTAATCGCGCACCGGCGGGATATAGACTTGCTTGGCCTTGATCTTGTCCTGATAGATCGCGACGTTACGCCGCCGCCGGGCAATGACGTCGTCGAGCCGGGTCAGGCGATACTTCAGAACTTCGGCATTGAGCACGTCAAGACGCGAATTGACACCGTACATCACGCAAGTATCGCGATCCTGTAGGCCGTGATTGCGGTACAGGCGGACCTTGGCTGCGATTTCGTCGTCGTTGGTCAGCATCATGCCGCCATCGCCGATGGCGTTAAGATTCTTGAGCGGGTGGGTCGAGATGGTGCCGGCGTCGCCGAAGGTGCCGCCGTGCTTGTCGTAGTAGTAGGCACCCATCGACTGCGCCGAGTCTTCCACGATCTTGAGATTGTGCTTCTTGGCGATCGCCATGATCGCATTCATGTCGGCGACGCGGCCGCCCCAGTGCACCGGCAGGATCGCCTTGGTCTTCGGCGTGATCTTGGCTTCGATCAGCGAGGTGTCGATATTCTGGTCGTCGCGGACATCGACATAAACCGGTGTGGCGCCGACATGCGCGATCGAGCCCGTCGAGGCAACGAATGAGATCGGCGTGGTGATGACTTCGTCGCCCTTGCCGATGCCGAGCGCCCACAGCGCCAGCATCAGACCGTCGGTGCCGTTGCCACAGGACACGCAATGCTTGGCGCCGGTGTATTCGACGACCTTCTGTTCGAACTCGAATACTTCCGGCGTCATCACGAGATGACCTTTGGCGAGCACGCGCTCGACGCAAGCCATCAGTTCCTCACGCTCTTCGACGAAGCGTTGCTGCAGATCGATGAAGGGGACCTTGATGTCGGACATCAGTGCTTTCCGGCGTAGAAGTTTTTGACAGTTTCAATCACGTAATCCTGCTCGGCGCGGCTCAGGTGCTGGTCGACCGGGAAGCTTATGCCCTCGCGGCAGTGCCGCTCCGAAACCGGGAAATCGCCGGGCTTGTAGCCGAGGTATTTGAGCGCGTCCTGCAGATGCAGTGGAACCGGGTAATGGACCTTGGCTTCGATCCCCTTGTCTATGCAGTATTTGACAAGCGCGTCGCGATTTTCGACGAACAGGATGTAAAGCAGATAGACGTTCTTGGTGTAATCGCGCCGTGGCGGCACGCGAACCTGCGGAATGCCGGCGAAGCCATTGTCGTAATGGGCGGCTGCGGCGATGCGGCCAGTGACGATATCCGGCAGTTGCCTGACGATCCACTTGCCAACGACCGCTTGCAGGGAGTCGAGACGGGAATTGTAACCCAAAACTTCCATTTCGTCGCGATTGCGCAAACCGTGGTTGCGCAGCAACCGTAGCTTCCGGTTCATCTCGTCGTCGTTGGTAACGACGATGCCGGCATCGCCCCAGACATTGATGATCTTTAAGGGGTGCATGGAGAAGGCGGTGGCGGCGCCCCAGGTGCCGACTCGGCGTCCCTTGTACTCGCCCATCAGACTCTGACAGCCATCCTCGACCAGCGGCAGCTTGTGGCGTTCGGCGATTTCGACGATGCGCGGCATTTCTGCGACGTCGCCGGTCAGATGCACCGGAATGATCGCTTTGGTGCGTGGCGTAATCGCCGCCTCGAGCTGGTCGACGTTCATGCAGAACGTGTCGTCGCAATCGATGAACACCGGGCGGGCCCCGACCTCGGCGATGGCGCCGACGGTCGCATAGAACGTATTCGCGGCGGTGATAACCTCGTCGCCCGGACCGATGCCGAGCGCGCGCAACGGAATTTTGAGGGCATCGGTTCCCGAGCCAACTCCGATTGCGTGCTTGACGCCAAGCGCGGCGGCAAACATCGCCTCGAACTCGCCGACAACCTTGCCAAGAGTGAAGTCGCCGCTTTTCACCAGCGCGCGCATCTCCTCGAAGATGGCGTCGGGATCGGCATATTGCTGCGATAGGGGGGAATAGCGAACGCGCATGAAGTGGTGATCTTCGCGGGTGAGGCCGAGGGTCCGGCGCAGGCAATTTGACTTGTTGGAGCCTAACGGGCCGTTCTGAGTCAAGTCTATTCTGGCCGGCATTTCGGGTATTTAGAGCGAACTGGAAGGGGCGTTTGGCGGGCTGGCCAGAGGTCGCCAAGACCATTAGGACAAGACCTTCATGGTCCGATCCTGCTTCCTTGGGGGGTAAATGTTCCAGCACCATCAAACTCCGCCGACGCTACCGAAACGCGTTGTCGTGCTTGGTGCCACCGGCTTCGTCGCGGCGGCGTTGATCAGACATCTCGACCAGGCCGGATTTGCGGTGAAGGCCATCGGACGAGACAAGATCGACCTCACGGCTCCGGGGGCCGAGGCGCGACTCAGTGCCGAACTGGAGCCTGACGACGCCCTTGTTTTTCTCTCCGCGATTACCCCGGACAAGGGGCGGGGAATTGACGCTTTTCTCGCCAATGTCCGAATGGGCGCGGCGGTATGCGCGGCCATCGAGACCAAGCCGCCATCCCATGTCGTTTACCTCAGCACCGACGCGGTCTACCCGTTCGTGGCCGGGCAGACCTCGGAAACGACGCCGACGGCGCCCGCTGATCTCTACGGTGCCGCACATTTGTCTCGGGAAATCATGCTCAAGGGTGTGGTCAAATGCCCCTTGGCCATTTTGCGTCCGACTCTGATCTACGGCGCCGGCGATACCCATAATTCCTATGGCGCCAACCGGTTTCGTCGCATGGCGCGCAAGGAGAGGAAAATTACCTTGTTCGGCGGCGGCGAGGAGATGCGGGATCACATCTACATCGACGATGTTGTACTCTTGATTGATCTCATGCTGCGGCGCCGCAGCGGCGGCACCCTCGGCCTGGTGACGGGGCGTTCAATTGCCTTCGCTGATCTGGCAAAGATGGTTGCGGCGCAATTCGCTGACCCGGTCGAGATCGCGACTCTGCCGCGGCAGATGCCGATCACGCACCGTCACTACGACGCTACTGAGCTGTCCCGGGCATTCCCCGATTTTCGTGCGACCCCGCTTGAAGAAGGGGTTGCGATCGCTCATCGCTCGGGCGACTGACGGCGGCGGTCGCATTCAGTGTCCAAGGTGCTTCGACGCGCAGGTATCTTTGAGTCACCAAACTTCATCTCTCCGCACCAATCTTTGCGATGGTCACATCAAGATGAAGGGGCGTGTTCTTATATGGGGAGGCCCGCTAACAACAATAAGCGGGGAGAATGTCTCACCCTATTTTACAGGTTTGATCTTCTCTTAATTCAGTGCGAGCTTGCTTAGTTGCAGCTATTAGTCAAGAAACCGATAGCGCCCGAGTCGATTGCGGCCTTTGCCGCTGCCTTAAGCCACGGCCGCCAAAATCTTCGGCGTCGACAGGCCGTGGGCGTCAAGCAGGTCTTCCCAGGTCCCGTTATTGTCGACGAAGGCGTCCTGCAGCGAGAACGTATTGAGCCGGCAAGTGGCTTGCATATCCCAAGCGATTTGCTTGGTCTGCGCACCGAGGCCGCCGAGCGGCGCGGTTTCCTCGATCACGATGACCTGCTTGTGGTTGTTGAGCGCTTCTACGATGCCGGTGCGGTCGAGCGGTTTGACGGTGTGCACCGAGACGATCGACACCGATTTGCCGTTCGCTTGCAGCGCCTCGGCCACGTCGAAGGCCATCTTGGTGATGACGCCGTAGGTGAGAATGCAGACGTCGCTGCCGCGGCGTAGGTAACGCAGCTTTCCAAACTCCCACGGCTCGGCGCCCTTGGTCAGGGTCGGCTCGCCCGACTTGCCAATGCGCAGGTAGACCGGCCCCTGGCGCTGTTGCGCGCACCAGCGAGTCGCGTCAATGCACTCCTGCGGGTCGCAGGGCGCGATGATGCGCATGTTCGGCAGCGCGCCGGCGATCGTGATATCTTCCTGCGAATGATGGGTGCCGCCAAGCGAAGCATAGATGATGCCAGCGCCCATGCCGACAACAGTCACGGGCAGGTTTTGGTAGCATAGGTCATCGCGCACCATTTCGAATGGGCGGTACAGCGAGAACGTCGCGATCGTGTAGGCGAAAGGCTGCATGCCCTTCAGCGCCAGTCCGGCGGTGATGCCTATCATGCTCTGCTCGGCGACCCCGACATTGACGAAGCGGTCGGGGAATTCCTTGCCGAACTTCGCCATGCTGCCGGCCGGCGAGATGTCGGCAACAACGATGCAGACCTTGTCGTTCTTGCAGGCTTCTTCGTAGAGCGTCTCGGAAAACGTATTGCGCACGGGCTTACTCCAGCTCCTGCATGGCCTGACGAAGCTCGTCCTTGTTGGGCGAGCGATAGTGCCACATCGGGACGTTTTCCATGTAGCTCACGCCCTTGCCCTTCACGGTGCGGGCGATGACCATCAGCGGTTTGTCGCCGCTGCGGCCGTTGACGGTGTCGACGATCAGCTTGTTGTCGTGCCCGTCGATTTCCACGCACTCCCAGCCGAAGGCGCGGAACTTCTCGACCAGCGGGTAGAAATGCGGATGCAGATCGACGATTGGGCCGATGCTGACCATCTGATTGTAGTCGACGAAGGCCACGAGATTATTGAGGCGCAGTGAAGTCGCCATCAGTGTGGCTTCCCAGATCGAGCCTTCCTGTACCTCGCCATCGCTCATGACAGTGTAGATAACGCCATCATTGCCATTGATGCGGTTGGCGAGTGCCATGCCAACGGCCATTGACAGGCCATGTCCGAGCGCGCCGGTCGATGCCTCAATGCCAGGGTTGCCATAATCGGGGTGCACGCCGAGCTGGCCACGTGCCGTCGAATAATCGTCAAGGTCGCTTTTCTTCAAGATACCCAAGCTTTCCAGCACGACGTACTGGATCATGCAGCCGTGGCCCTTGGACATGATAAACGTGTCCGGGGAGTTCCCGCCGGGCCGCGTTCGCATCAGTTCATTATAGATGCTGTCCACCATTTCGACGGCCGAGAAGGCGCCGCCGATATGCAATGCCGGCACCTGCTGGGACACCTCGAGGATGCGCCGCCGGTAGGCTTTGCAGCGTGCGCGGGCGGTCTCGAGGGCTGCGCCCGTCAGATTGCCGTGCATCTCGTATTCCTTCTGCCGTGCGCCTACTGAACGATCGTCCAGCTGTAATCGCCGGTGTATCCGGCTTCATTGAATGTCTTGATCCAGCCGTCCGGGTATTCGTGGTAGTGCGCGGTCAGCACCCAATCGAGGAAAAGCTGCCGCTCCTCCGGAGTGCGATAGGAATCGACGGTGACATAAGCGCGGCCGCCGGACACGCGCTGAATTTCCTTCAGCGCCACGATACACTTGTCACGATCCAGATTGTGAATCGTGTTCAGCGAGATGACGGCCTTGAAGCTGTTGTCGGGGAAGGGCAGGTCCATCGCGTTGCCGAGATGGAGACGGCCGATCGCCTCGGCCTCGCAGTTCATCAACGCATAGCGCGAGATGTCGAGACCGAATGCTTCCAGCCCCGGACAGGCCTTCATGAAATCCTTGACCAGAAACCCCTTGGCGCAGCCGACGTCGAGCACGCGGTCGCCCGGCTTCAGGTCGAAATGCTTGACCATGTCTTCGGCCACTGGAACCCAGCGCCCGTCGTACCGATAACCGCCATAGCCGTATTCGCGCGGGCCGTCGAAGTACTCGAAACCGTACTCGCGCGAGACGCGGATGACTTCGTCATTTTTCGCCGTCGCGCGTGCGTTGACGTCGCGTTTCTTCGGCTTGGGGAGCTTTGTTAAGAGGCTGATTTCAGGCATGTTTTTCCCGAGTGAGGCCGCGAGGAGCAGGCGGTGCCGAAGGGCAATTTTCAGGGCGAGGGTTAACACACCTGATTGAAGAATTGCAATTATTGGTGGTTTGCAAAGGTCTTAAACAGCGGCCAGTTCCGGTCGGCAGCGGACATGCGCGTCGGCGTCATCGGCCAGCTAATGGCGAGATCGGGATCATCCCATCGCACGCCGAGCCGGGCGTCCGCGTTGGACCGTACGGTGATCTCATAGGCGACGGTTGTGTTCGGCTCGAGCGTTTGGAAGCCGTGAGCGCACCCGCGTGGAATGAAGAAGCTGCGTCCGTCGCCGGCGCGCATTGTAACTGCTGCCCACAGTCCAAAAATCGGCGAGCCGCGTTGTAGATCCAGGGGGCATCGAACAGCGGCCTGTCGCAGGTTACAAGCTTGGCCTCTTCTTACGGCGCGCGCGCTTTAGGTGCAGGTCTCGAAGGGCACCGTGCTCATGATTGGTTGCGTTCGGCATCGATCCCAAGGTGAAGAAACGTTGCTCGGCGGTAGAGGCGCCGTAGCCGACCAGCTTTTACCGCTGGCCCACCGATCGGCGAAAACCGTTGCGCTTCGGCCCGGCAGGTGAAGCCCAGATGGCTCTCTCAGGCCGGGTCCGGTCGTCGGTACGAGGCTGCGGATGTCTGCGACCCGGGGATTCTCCGCGTGCCAGCTGACGGCGCGCCCGCGTAGATGCGCAGGCTACAACCATCAATCCTGAGCTGCTCTAGCGCCCACCATTAAATAGGTGGGATGGGCTCTGTTTGCGACGAAGAGTCGGCAGGCGTTATTGTTCGCAATGCGCGTGCCAATCGATCAATATTCGAAGGAATGTCCGGATTGGAGAACTCTTCTATCCCTGCGCGCAATGCTCTGACGGATATTCCGTGTTTGCGCGCGTAGTACTCCAGATTCAAATCTTCTATTCCAAAGTCGCCAAGCGTTGATCCAAGAACAGCCACTTTGCCGATACCGATATTCGAAAAAACGACCTCGTCTATCTTGAGCCTTGGACAAATACGCTGGGCCCATTCATATAGTCTCATGTCGAGCGAGTTCCACTTTGCCGCGAACTCGAGCATTTCGTTCGTAACGTACTGTTTATAAGGGCCTGTAGCATTTTCAACTGGGGCAGAAGATTTTGAATCCAAGTTATATTTACTTCGGATGTCATTGAAAAATGAATGCATCTCGTCGGTAAATCCAACCGTGCTGTAAGCGCTGACCAAGTTACGCTTGGCTGATCGGAGCATTTCTCTGGTAGCCGGCTTGCCTAGGTTTGGCGTGTCGCACAGCATTCGCGTATGCTGATTATCCATAGCCCATTCGGCGGTACGATTGTTCATTAATCTGTTGTTGAACTGGGATGCTCCAAAATCAGATTCATCCCGGTGCCCAGGCTGCGAACAATAATTTGAAATTAATTGCCACCGCGGATCACGTAAAATAGTTATATAGGTGGCGTTTGCAAACAAATGGCGCGCTGAAGCGTAAGCTATGTGACCAGTTATTATATCAAAATCATTGGCGCCGTATGGTGTTGCAGCTAGCAACTTCGACACTGTGCTTGGTTGTGAAAATGTGCTGGTTGCACCTGCTAACACCAACATGTTGAGGCCATACTTAACGCGAATTTCGCGAAGCAACTGATTGGCGGTATTGCCGCCGGTCTTCCCGATGTGCGTGAAAACAATGCGCCGAGCAAGCGGTCTGTGAAGAGGGGGGGCAGCGCGGGAGCCGCGAGTAAGGAAAAACGCCATCTCTCTCTCTGCGGCTAATCGTTACAAAGATATCGCTCGTCTATAGTCTCGTCCATTGGAAGGCAAGGCCCCCCGCTCATAGCAGCGAATCGCAAGTTTGCGTGGGGGTTTTGGGATTTCGAGCGGGGTTTCGCAATCGGGACAGCCAATTACATATGTGTAGTATTCGACTGGTCGGGCCGCGAAATGATACTGCGCAGCAGGCTGCCGGCGGACGCCGCTTCATCCATTCGATTTTTAGGCCGCAAAACCGGTTTCACGCGCGCCCATATGCGGACGACGGCGGGCCGCTGCAGGAGCCATCGCGTCACACGCATGTTCCGGGCGGCGCCGGCGGCCTGCCAGACAACGCCGAGCGTCATGCGGTAGGCCAGAACGCGCGCGAGATCGGCGCGCGAGCGCCGTGCCTGCGATGGTAGCAGTCTGATGCGCGGGGCACGCGAGGCCGTAGCGCGATGCCGCCGGCCCAGACGCACCCGATAGGCGGCCGGGTCCTCCGCGCGAATGATGGAATCCGGGGCCTGCAGGCGACGGCGGACGTCTTCGATGATCGCCTGTGAGCGTTTTTCGACGGCCTGCCACGCCGCTTCATCCACATGTCCCCTGTGCCAGCGAAACGCCACGTCGGCAAAGGAGCGATGGAGCAGGAGAGCGCCTTCTTCGGCCCAGCGGGCCACCGCGGTCACCGACGGGCGGCCGCCGGGCACCGGCAGGGGCGGCTCATGGGCCTCGCGCAAGCTGACGATAGCGAAGCGGTCCGTGTCGGTGGCGAAGGCGAGCCCGTCGAGCCCGTCGAACAGACGGGCTGTGTATTCGCCGTCGAGACTCACCTCGAAATCGGCAAAGAACATCGGGTTGTTGCGCTGCACCTTCATCATCACGGGATGAAGATGGAAGCAGCGGATCAGCCAGCCCTGGCCCGGGACGCTCCAGCGCAGGCAGGCGGGCGTTTCGGTGAAACAGTGGCCCTCCCAGTCAAAGCCGTCCCACATCGGATGGTGGTGGTCCAGCACGGCACCGGCCAGTTGCTGCGGCTCGATGGCGAGCGATTGCGCGCCGGCCTGTCCGTAGGATTTGCCGAAGGTCGCCAGGGCTTCGCGCGCGGCCGCAGGCAGGATCGTGGGTCCGGGCGAGAACAGGGCGATGGCGCCCGCGTTCAGCCGCTCGACGGCGTAGCGAACGGCTCCCCGCGACCAGACGACGTCCGGATAAAGGATGGCGATCGCATCGAAGTCTTCGCTGCGCCGGATCGCCTCGATGTGATACTGGCTCACGGCGCGATATTTATTGCCGTTTTGCGCGGCGCCGATTTCGATGAAGTCGACCGGAAGCGTGCGCTGGAGCTTTTGAAACAACGGCGAGGCGGTCAGCGTGGCGAAGTCGGCTTTTGTCGTGACGACCTCGAAACGGGACCCTTCGATCAGCGGGTTGTCGATCAGGTTTCCGTCCACCAGCAGCGTGGGCAGCGAGAATTCCAGGAAACTCCTGATATAGGCTTCGCCCCAAACGACCAGAGCAAACGAAACGCGCATTGTTATGGCTTTCGGCTACGAACAATTGGGTCGGCGCATGACAGGGATCGGCTGGCCAGGCCGGAAATCTAGTCCGAGGTGAATTCAGAAGCCAGTTTGCGGCGCGGGAATATGAACCTCAAAGCCGCGCCCGCCCAAACGGTCGGCGATGCCCTGGGCCATTTGCGGCACCAGCGGAATAAACACGCAGGCGCCGGCAGGCACCTGAGACGGCGCCAGAATCGGAATACCCTCGTGTTTCTGGCCGACCCGCGTCGTGTCCTCGTCAACGAAAAAGCTGACGCGGTCCTTGAGCGCGCCCAGCAGCCAGGTGCCGGCGATCGAGGAGCCGAAGATTCCAAAGCTCGGCGATTTGTCGGCGAGCGTCCTGGCTTTCTCGATGACGTCGGAAAGCCAGTCGATGCGCAAGTTCAGCCCGTCGACCGTCATGCGCGGCGGTTCGGGCATCGACGAAAATGCCAGAGGGGCGTCCGAAACCGTCATCGACAGTTCCTTGTAGACCCACTCGGACACAGCGACGTGTTTGAAGCCCGCACGGCGTGCTGTTTGCGCCAGCGTGCCCGGATCGAAATGGCTGCGGTGATCGGCGACCAGCAGGTCGAACACATTCAAGCGTCCGTTCGGGACCTGGATCAGGAGAACGCCGTCCGTCGCCAGCTTGGTGCGCAGCGTGGCGAGTGTATCGACGGGGTCGATGACATGCTCGAGTGATTGACTGAGGATGATCAGATCGAAGCGATCCTGAATATCGCCGACCTCGCCGGTGTATAACTTGCGGAAGCCGGGGATGACGACCAGGCTCGGCAAGGTCGCGTCGGAGATTTCGTGGCCATAGAGCTCGGCTTCGGGCATCAGGTCCGCGAGCGCGCGAAGCGTGGGGCCGTTGCCGCAGCCGACGTCCAGAATTCGGCCCTGCTTGTTGAGGGGGTGGAGGTCGAGCAGCTTCTTGAGAACAAGGGCGCTGCGGCGAACAGGGGCGCCGGCATCGTTCTGGAACACGGCCTGTTCGGCCCGCTCGGCGGACTGGCGGAACATATCATAGCGCTGATAGATCGAGAGCGCCTCCGATCGCCAGGTCGCATCATCCGGCTTTTGAATCGTGCCGCATTGCGCGCAGACGCCGAGTTGACCACCCGATGGAAACGGCCGGCAATCCGAGGATACCCTGGGCAGTGCCGCGAAGCGCGCGACGGTGACGATGCTGCGCTGGCCGCATACGGCGCAAACGGTGTCGCTTACTGCTGAACCCTGGCTTATCATGAGCGCGACCCGAGCATCTTCTTGACCCACCCGATCAACTTGACCAGTAGTCCGCCATGGTCTGGGGGGGCAAATTGCGGAAGGTGACCTATCACGCCGAGGCGGTAAGCATGTTCATAGAGGCGCATCCGCATCGTCTTGGGAAGCGACGGCAGAACGTAGATGCGGACCATGTGCGTGACCTTGGTCGCGTGAAGAAAACTGACCGCGCCTTTCATCGACTTCAGTTGCAGCCGGCGGGCAAAACCGATCGAGGGGGAGCGCGACGCATTGGTCATCGACTGAAAGGAACGGGAAAAGCTCTCAGCGACGAGAATGCTGGCCATCGACGGAGAGGAATGTTGTGTAGTCCGCGAAAAATCGCCCTTGAACTTCCTGGTAATGCCGATTTCAAGGTCATTGAGGTCATTCTTATGCCAATGCCTGTGATTAAGTTGGCGCTGCAAGCGTGCGCTAAATGCGGTCGGGTTTTCTAATGCCAAAACTGAATCCGGCGTCGAAAGCAGTTGCATCACATCGCTGCTGACGGCATTTGCTTCCGCTTCCGCAGGCTTCCACTCGCTCTCGACTACATCGGTAGCGATGAGACGAATTGACCGGTTGAAGTGTTGCCTATGTACCAACCCAGCGTATGTTTCGGCAAAAATTGCTAGTTCGTTTACAGTGGCCGGGCGACGGGCAGTCAGATCGTCTTCCGAATCTATGGTATCAGCCATACTGCAAGCGACAAGTTCGTCGCTGTTTTGGCACACGTAAATCCGCGGGTTTATTCGGTTAAGGCGGCTCACAAATTCTTCGTCGAGAGTGGATTTAAATGGCGTAAAAAAAAATGGCGAGGACTTCTGAACGCGCAAAACGACGGGGTGCAGATGAAACGCACGGAGAAGAAGACCTTGATCCTGCACATCCCAGACGATGTAAGATGGACAGTGGTTTGTCGTCTTACTGCCCCAAACATTGGCATGAGCCATGGGATGAAGATTTTGATAAATCAGGCGAGAAAGCTGCCGCGGGCTTATGCAAATCTGAGCAGTTAGTGGGGCGTCTCTAATCTGATCGTTGATCGCCGCTTTGAACGCATTGTCCAAAACGGGATATCCAAATAGAAATACGGCGTCATAACCTTGCTCCAACCGGGTTGCGGCCGCTTGATAGCTGCCGTCGGCCCAGATGGCATCTCCGTATCCGAAGAAGATCGCATCGTATTCGACGGAGCGTTCGAGTGCATAATTTTGGCAGGCAGTTAGGATTGAGTATTTATTCGTAAGGCCGTCACGGAACTGCTCAAGGTCGACGAATTCAACAGAGACCAAATCAGCAAGCTTTTCGAAAATCGGTGAAGATCTAAAGTATTCCATGCTCTTCGTATCTGTGATGAGCAGAAATAGTGAATTACGATCAAACTGTCCGAGGTTTCCGGCGGTGAGCTGCGTACGCAGCGAAAAATTCAAAAATCGTTCGACGTAGTCTTGGCCCCAAACAGCGGTGGTAAACAGTGCCTTCACTGAGTTAGGTCCTTGCTGTACGACTCACGGCTTTACGATATATGCGCCTGGAGTATTGTTCCATGTGAGGCTAAGCGGGCGAAGTCCTGGCTTATCTTCGAGGAACTCGTCGACGGCTTTTGTTTCTCCGGCCCAAAACCGCAGTGCGTATTCGTCGAAAAGAACCAGGCCGCCGCGCGACACGCGGGGCCATATTGCTTCCAGCGCAACTTTCGTAGGCTTATAGAGATCGCAATCGAAATGGACTAGCGAGAACCGAACGTCTGGATTTTCTTCCAAAAATTTCGGAACCGTCTCTTCGATTTGACCGTCAACCAGCTCTACGCGTGCCTTCCAAGGAATAAAGCGGTCAGAGTCAAATACTTGAATTGCACTCTGGAGCTCCTCCTTGAAGAGCTCAGGAGAGAAGCCGCCGACGGATTTCTTCACTTCCGGAGACGGTCGCCCATCCTGTGGGGAAAGCTCCGTGAAACCACGCCAATTGTCGAAGCCATACACGACCTTTGTGCGGTTCCCCACACAATATGACTCGAGAAGATTAGCCCAGGTCATCAATCCGTTCCCGCGGAAAACGCCCAGCTCTGCAATGTGTCCGGGAATTTCCAACGTGCGTTGAAAAAGTTCTGCGTGTGCAAGGAATCTCTTTAGCCATTGTCGCCGAACGAGGACGGGAAAAAGTTTTACCGCATCCAAGGGAGCGATGTTGAATTTCTCCAGGTGGCTGACGAGTGCCTCCTCGACCTGAACGTCGCCGCCAATGCGGTTGTAAGCATCGCTATTATTCATGGCTACACACTTTAGTGGGAGGCGTCCGAGCCGGGCGCAACGACTTTCCAAGATTGCATATCAAGGAAATGTTTGGTGGAAGTGCTTTCCTTCCCAAAGAAACGGTAGTCGATACTAAGGCGACTATGGGTGGCACGATTGCCAATGGATTCGTGGATAATGTATTTATTCATGATAATTGCGCCACCCGCCCTAATCGGGCATTCGACGCGGCGATATGCCTTGGTCGGTACTGCTTCGAGCCAAAACGGTCCGCCACTATCACCGATAGCAATAGGCTTCAGGTGGCTTCCTTCAAATATCGCGAGACCACCGCACTTGTCGTCTATGTCAACAAGGGGAACCCATACTGTAATGAAATCGGACATGTGGTTGCCGTATACATAGTCCTGATGGGCTGGCACGCCTGCATGAACGTTGCCGGGCAGCACGAAACGCGCGGCGGGCGGCATGTGCATGCGCAAATCAGCACTGCCGACCAGTTTTTCTATGAGCTTGCGAAATGACGCCGCACGCGGGACGGCCCATAGTTCTTCCGATAGGCGCACGCTGAGGGGAAAGTGACCCGAGAGTATGCTCTTTGTACCGGCACTAAGTTTCTCAAATCCTTCTTTATCGGCGAGGCGTTTGACCAGAGCGGGGATGTTTCGATCAGATTCGCCAACTTCTTTGTAGACTTCACTTAAAGCGAAATCCACATTGCTCTGAAGATACTGTTGTAGACGAGTTATTGCCGGCATCGGGATAATGTCTTCGACGATCACGTAGCCCTTCTCAAAGAACGTATCTTCAATCATGTCGTTGCGTCCTTTTTCTCAGCCTTATGGGTTTAATGCGACTATCGTCTGAACATCAACAACAGTCCATTGGAAAGAGGGAGCAGGATCCGGTTCCAGCCCTTCGCGTTGGCGGAGAGTTCGAGCGTGTCCCGCACGCCGCGACCCTTCTCGGTCTGCGGCTTTTCCAGCAGGGCATCGCCATGAAAGAAGGCGTCGTCGACGGCGATAATGCCGCGCGGCGACATCATGGGTTCGGCCAGGCGGAAGTAATCCGCATAGCGTTCCTTGTTGCCGTCGATAAATGCGAAGTCGAACGGGCCATGACCGCCGAGGCCGGCCATCACTTCATGGGCGTCGCCTTCGAATAGCTGAATCTTCTTGTCGAGGCCGTTCTTCGCAAAATTGCGCCGGGCGATCGCGGCGAAGTGGTCGAACTTCTCGACGGTGACGACGCGGCCGTCATCCGGCAGGGATTGCGCGAAATACATCGCCGACACGCCGACAAAGGTGCCGATCTCGAGAACGCGCTTGGCCTGGGTCAGGCGCAGCAGCCACGTAATGAAACCCAATGCGACCGCGTTTGACGCCATCTCCTCGATGGTGAACCGGTCGGTGCGCTCAATCTCGAAGTTCTCCTGCGGCGCGCGAATGCCGCTGCTCCACAAGATCGTTTCATAAAGGCTGCGCGCCAGATCGGGACCGGAAAAAAGATCCGAATTGAATGGCTGGTTCGGAAGGATTTTATCCCACGCATTGATCTGCTTAGACATGACTATCCCCGATAGCGCGAATTTAGAGGCGTTGTACGATGGCGTTCAGTAAACTGCAATTGCGGGCATAATTCTCGTCACGACCTGTTGCCGTCGTAATAGGCCAGGGCGTCGTCGAGACTGCCTATCATTTTGACTTGACCATGTTCGAGGACGATCCCGCGTGTGCAGTACTGTCTCAGCAGTTCAGTCGCATGTGATGCAATGACAAGAAGCCCGGCCTTGCGAAGGAACGATTCGAGTCGGGCGGCAAATTTGGCCTGGAACGACGTGTCGCCCGCGCCGATGCCTTCGTCGATCAGCATGATGTCGCGAGGCCAGGCCGTCGCCATGGCGGCGATAAGGCGTGCGCGCATGCCGGCCGAATAAGTCCGTAACGGCAGGTTTAGATACTCTCCGAGATCGGTGAACTCGGCGATTTCCGTGGCGACTTCGCGCCAGTCGGTGCCGTAATCGCCATGGATCAAATGCTGTATTCTGATGCTCTCGTAGCCGGTCATTTCCGGCGTGACGCCCAGACCGACTTCGAAGAGGCAACCGATCGACCCGGCGACCTGGACGGTGCCGCTCGTGGGCGGATAGATGCCCGCTATCAATCGCAGCAGAGTCGATTTGCCGGCGCCGTTGTGTCCGATCAGGGCGAGGTGTTCCCCCGATGAAAGATCCAGCGATATGCCCGACAGCGCGTTGACATAGATCTTGCCTTTGTCGCGCATCATCGTTCCGCCGACACTCGACGACGTAAACGGCTTGCGCAACAGACGCTGCTGATTTGGGCTGAAGACGGGGATGTTCAGACGAACATCGTCGAGACGTATCCGAATGTCAGTCATTGTTCATCAAACCCAGAAGACAACATAAGCCTGGTACTTTCGGTAGATGATCGTGGCGATGACCCAGAGGGCCGCCGTCATTCCCAGCACCACGGCGAGTTCCAGCGAGCCGATGGGTTCGCCCAGGAGCGGCTTGCGTAAGAACTCGATCACGTAGTGAATGGGATTGAGATACACGACCGCCGTGCGCCAGCCGGATACCATGTCCGGTTTCCAGAAGATGGGCGTAAGCATCATGAAGATGACGGTTGACGTGCCAATCAGGCGCGGCAAATCGCGATAGCGGGCGAACAGGATCGACGTTACCGCTGTGATCGGGACGGAGAGAAGGAAGAGAATGGCGATGGCAGGAAAGATGAAAAGTGTGTGCGGCGAAAACTTGATAATTCCGAAAAGGAGCAGGACCGGAAAAATGATCATGTTATGCGCAAAGACGATCAGCAGCTTGAACACCGACGCCCAGATGAAGATCGCTTTGTCGACCGGCACGCTCCGTATGTACGAAGAATAAGTGATGAACGTATTCCCGACTTCGGAAATGAGCGCGGAGGCCCACAGCCACGCCATCATGCCGCATACCACATAACCAGCGTAGTCGGCGGCCGCGACGCCGAACAGTGCGCCGTAGACGAGCGTCATCGCTGTCGTGAAGATGACGAGGTTCATGGTGATCCAGAACGGCCCCAGCATGGTTCGGCGGTAGTTCTGAACGACGTCGGTCCAGCCGAGGCCAACCCAGGCGCGCCAGTTCTCGAATGGCGCGGCGAGCAGGGGCTTGAGGGGCGATGGAATAAAACGTCCCAAATTTCGATTCGCGCCGCGATGCGAAGTCAGCGTGAAGCTCATCTAGTTCCAATCTCCCGAAATGCGGCTGGTGCCCTGGCGCTGTGTATGATGTTGAGCATTGCCCAATGGCCAGTTGCCGACGGTGAGCGGCCCATGCCTTCGGCTGCGTCTGTCACGGCGCCGATTTGGCATATTCCGTGCCGTTCTAACAGGGGAATTCGGGCGGCTTGATGCTCCCGGGACAGCAGGCGGGCAGCCCCACGGCGTGGATGCTGCTGCGGCCCGATGACGCCCGCGCCGGTTTTGGGATGCGACCAGGCCTGCCGGTCAGCTTACCACTTGGTGGCGTTCTTCTGCAGCTTCGGATGCGACACGAGGCAATGCCATACCACGCCCTGAAACTCCTCGGCGTGCGGAGTCACGCGTCCATCATGGGTGGTTGGCACGATGACCACCACGTCGCCGGCCTTTTTGGTGTAGCCGCCGTCGCGGCCGACAATGCCGAATACCTTCATGTTGCGGGTCTTGGCTTCCTGGATGGCCGCCACGAGATTGGGGCTCACATTCTTCTCCAGGTTGCCGCCGCCGACCGAGAAAATGAAAATTGCATCCTTGGCATTGGCCCGGCTGACCTTCAGCCACTCGGAAAACACCGTGTGCCAGCCTTCGTCATTGGTCCGGGCGGTAAGTTCCGACACGTTGTCCGTCGGCGCGTAGGTCTCGATACCGCACAGCTTCCGGAAGTCATTGACGGCATGGCCGCAATTGCCGGCGCTGCCGCCGACACCGAGGAAGAAAAGCCGTCCGTCGCGCTCGCGGAGGGCGACGAGTTCGTCGCACAAAGTCTCGATGTCGGCCACCGACAGCTTTTGAGCCGTTTCGACGACTTCTTTCAGGTAGGTTTCAGCATGCGACATCGACAGCGAGCCTCCGGACCTGGAAAGAGCGTTGAAATATAGGGGGGCGCAGGCCGTAGCAAGCCATATCTGGCCGGCGGCGCCCGACAGCGCGGCGTGTCCCGCGTACTGGACGGCCCTTCGCGCGGCTGATAAATCGTTGCCGAACGCCGCCGATTTTTGCAACTTATCCGCGATGGGCCGCCCAAGCCCGTGGGGCGTTTGTTTATTCGGTGTCGCGACAGAACCGGCCGGGCAAGGATGCATATGCGACGGGCAGTCTTTCTCGACCGTGACGGCGTGATTAATCGCAATATCGACCGCGATGGGCGGGGATATGCACCGGTGGCGCTGGAGGATTTCGAAATCCTGCCCGGGGTTCCAGAAGCCGTTGGCCAGCTGCGCAATGCGGGGTTGATGATCATCGTCGCGACTAATCAGCCGGACGTCGGGGCCGGCCTGCAAACCGCCGCCGTGCTCGACCAAATGCACGATATCATGCGCCGCCAGGTTCCGGTGGACGATATCGAGGTCTGTTTTCACGCGGAAGGGGATAATTGCGACTGTCGTAAGCCGAGGCCAGGAATGCTATTGCGTTCCGCTGGGAAGTACGACATCGACCTGTCGCAAAGTTGGATGGTTGGCGATCGTTGGCGGGACATCGACGCGGGCGCAGCGGTGGGCTGTCAGACGATATTCGTGGACTACAAGTATCCGCAGGAAAAGCGTCCGTACCGGCCCGACTTCATCGTCGGATCGCTGGTCGAAGCGGTTCCGTTGATTTTGGCGGCGCTGCCCAAGTCGAACTAGCCGGCGTCGATCCGGTCCGCCGACCGAGGCAGAGACGCGCGAGGAAACGAGAAGGAAGTGGTCGCGATGACGAGTGTTGCCTCTTTGAAGATCAAGATTTTCGCCGACGGTGCCGATCTTCAGAGCATGAAGACCCTCTATACCAATCCGGTCGTCAAGGGTTTCACGACCAATCCGACCCTGATGAAACAGGCCGGCGTGACGGATTACGCCGACTTCGCCCACAAGGTTCTTGCGGCGATTCCGGATCGTCCGGTCTCGTTCGAAGTGTTCGCCGACGAGTTCGACGAAATGGAAGCCCAGGCGCTCAAGATTGCCTCCTGGGGCTCCAATGTGAACATCAAGATTCCTGTCACCAACACCAAGGGCGTCTTTACCGGGCCCTTGATTTCCCGGCTGGCCAATCGTGGGGTCCAGGTCAACGTCACCGCGGTTTTCACACTCGATCAGGTTGAGAAGATTGTCGCCGCGCTCAATTCCGATGTCCCGGCAATCGTTTCGGTATTCGCCGGCCGTATCGCCGATTCGGGCATCGACCCCGTGCCGCTCATGACCAAGGCGGCGAAGCTCCTGCAGGCGTCGCGGCCGAAGGCGGAGCTGTTGTGGGCGAGCCCGCGCGAATTGCTCAATGTCATCCAGGCGGACGAAGTCGGGTGCGGTATCATCACCGTGACGAACGACATCCTCAAGAAACTGTCCCTCATTGGGAAGGATCAGGATGCCTATTCGTTAGAAACCGTGAAAATGTTTTACAACGATGCCCAGGCAGCCGGCTTTAAGATACAGGGCTAGCGCCGCCCGGTTTCCGGCGGGGCTGGCGATTGCCAAGGTCCGGGCCGGGGGCTAAAACCCGCGCCAACAACGGTAAATCCTGGAGATCGTGTCTTGTTCGAGAAGGTTTTCATTACCGGCGGCGCCGGGTACGTCGGCCATGTTCTGACGCCGCGCCTTCTGGCACGCGGCTACAAGGTCACGGTCTACGACACGCTGTTCTTCGGCGCCCGGTTTCCGAACGATCCGAATCTCCGTGTGGTCCAGGGCGACATCCGCGACATCGCCAAGCTCTCGGAAGCGGTCCAGGGCCACGACGCGGTTCTGCACCTTGCCTGCATCTCGAACGACGCCAGTTTCGAGCTCGACGAGAACCTGTCCAAGACCATCAACTACGACTGCTTCGAGCCGATGGTGCTCGCCTGCAAGAACGCCGGCGTGAAGCGTTTTGTCTACGCCTCGTCGAGCTCGGTTTACGGCGTCAGCGATTCGCCGAACGTTACCGAAGAACATCCGCTGGTTCCGCTCACCCTGTACAACAAGTACAAGGGCATGTGCGAACCGCTGCTGTGGAAGTACAACTCCGATGACTTCACCACCACGGTGATCCGTCCGGCGACGATCTGCGGCTACAGCCCGCGCACCCGCCTCGATCTGTCGGTGAACATCCTCACCAATCACGCGGTCAACAAGGGCACCATTACGGTGTTCGGCGGCGCGCAGATGCGACCCAACCTCCATATCGAAGACATGGTCGATGCCTATGAGCTGATGCTCGAGGCGCCGCACGAGAAGATTCATCGCGAAATCTTCAACATCGGCTTCCAGAATCACTCGATCGCCAATATCGCCGAGATGGCGAAGAAGGTGGTCGAAGAGGAATTGCCCGAGCGCGGCCCTATCAACATCGTGACCACGCCGTCGAACGACAACCGCTCCTATCACGTCAATTCCGACAAGGTCACCCGCGTGCTCGGCTTCAAGCCGAAGCGGACGATCGAGGATGCGGTGCGTGATCTGACGCGCGCCTTCCGGAATCACCTGCTGCCGGCGAGCTTTGACGAGGATTGGTACTACAACGTCCGGACGATGAAGAAAATCGGCGCGAAATGAGCACCAAGCCAGTTGCGATCGTGACCGGTGGCGCCGGGTTTATCGGCAGCCACATGGTGGATCTGTTGATCCAGCGCGGGTTCAAGGTCAGGGTCATCGACAATCTGATCGGTGGCCGCGAGGCGAACATCGCCCATCATGCCGACAATCCGGACTTTACCTTCGCCGCGTCGGACATCCGCGATTACCAGCCCGGCAACCCGCTGTTCGACGGCGTCGACTATGTCATCCACTTTGCCGGCATCGGCGACATCGTGCCGTCGATCGAGCGGCCGATGGAATATATGTCGGCCAACGTCCAGGGCACCGTGCATATGCTGGAGTGCTCCCGCGCTGCCAATGGCGGCAAGGGCGTCAAGAAGTTCGTCTATGCGGCGTCGTCATCATGTTACGGGCTGGCTTCCACCCCGACGCGCGAAGACCACCCGATCCATACCGAATATCCCTACGCGCTGAGCAAGTATCAGGGCGAGCTGGCGACCTTCCACTGGCACAAGGTCTACAAGCTCCCGGTCAACTCGGTCCGCATCTTCAACGCCTACGGCACGCGCTCGCGCACATCGGGCGCCTATGGCGCTGTGTTCGGCGTTTTTCTGAAGCAAAAGCTGGCCAACAAGCCTTTCACCGTAGTGGGCGACGGCAGTCAGACCCGCGATTTTCTCTACGTCACGGACATCGCGGCAGCGTTCCTGCGCGCGGCCGAGACGGAGAAGAGCGGGGAGGTTTGGAACCTCGGTGCGGGCAATCCCCAGTCGGTCAATCGTCTGGTTGAATTGCTGGGCGGGCCCGTGGTGCACATTCCCAAGCGCCCGGGCGAGCCCGACTGCACTTACGCAGATATCACGAAAATCCGCCGCGACCTTGGCTGGGAGCCTTCCGTCAGCTTCGAGCAGGGCGTGGCGAGGGTTGTCGAGAACATTGAATACTGGCGCGATGCTCCGCTGTGGGAGCCGTCGTCAATCGCGCAAGCAACGGCGGGGTGGTTCAACGCACTTTCCGCCGGGGGCAAACAATGATGGATGATGCCAGCAAGGCTCTCGTCAGCCACAAGATCAAGACCGCGGAAGAGATCGCGAAGCTGATCGGCGACAGGCCGCGCGCCAAGAAAGTCGTGATGTGCCACGGCACCTTCGACATCGTGCACCCCGGTCACGTGCGGCATCTGCTTTATGCAAAGAGTAAGGGCGATCTCCTGGTGGCGAGCCTCACCGCCGATGCCCACATCGCGAAGGCAAATTTCCGGCCGTTCGTGCCACAGGAGTTGCGCGCGTTCAATCTGGCGGCACTTGAAGTCGTGGACTTCGTGGTCATCGACCGCATGCCGACGCCGATCGAGAACATCAAGGCCATCAAGCCGGACTATTTCGCCAAAGGCTACGAATATACGCGCGGCGGTCTGCCGCCCCGCACCGCCGAAGAAAAGACGGCGGTCGAGTCTTACGGCGGCGAGATACTCTTCACTCCCGGCGACATCGTTTATTCCTCCTCGAACATCATCGAGACGGAGCCGCCGTCCATCGCGACCGAAAAGCTGCTCTCTCTGCTGCAGGCCGAGAAGCTCAATTTCGAATCGCTGAAGGAGGCGGTCAATAAGCTCAAGGACATCCGCGTTCACGTTATCGGCGACACGATCGTCGACAGCTACACGCATACGGTGTTGATCGGCGGCATGACTAAGACGCCGACGATGAGCGTACGCTTCGAAAACCGGAAGGATTTCGTCGGCGGCGCGGGCATCGTCGCCAAGCATTTGCGGGCGGCAGGCGCCAAGGTGACTTATTCGACGGTGCTGGGCAACGACAAGCTCGCCGAGTTCGCTCTCGATGATCTCAAGGAAGCCGGCGTCGAATGCATTCCGGTCATCGATCCGACGCGGCCGACCACGAACAAGAATGCGATCATCGCTGGTGGCTATAACCTTTTGAAGGTCGATACGCTCGACAACCGTTCGATCTCGGAGCGGGTGGCCGAGACGCTGAAATCGCAGATCGAGGAAACGCCGGTCGACATCGTCGTGTTTTCCGACTTCCGGCATGGCATGTTCAACCGCGACACCATTCCCGGTTTGACCGCGGCGATTCCGAAAAACGCGTTCCGCGTCGCCGATAGCCAGGTTGCGTCGCGTTGGGGCAATATTCTCGAATTCCAGGGCTTCGACCTGATCACCCCGAACGAGCGCGAAGCGCGTTTCGCGCTCGGCGACCAGGATTCGGTAGTGCGCCCGCTCGGACTCGAGCTGTACAAGCAGTCGCATTGCAAGACGCTGATGCTGAAGCTCGGCGAGCGTGGCCTGATGACCTTCCGTTCGATTCCGGAAGGCGATCAGGACGTAAGGTCGTTCTTCGCCGTGGATACCTTTGCTGAAAAGATCGTCGATGCCGTGGGGTCCGGCGATGCGCTTCTGGCATACGCCACGCTGTCGCTGTTTTCGACGGGTAGCAGCGTAATTGCATCCGTGCTCGGATCGCTGGCCGCCGCGGTCGAATGCGAACACGAAGGCAACGTGCCGGTTCGGCCGAAGGATGTCATCGACAAGCTCGAGCGATTTGAACGCTTCGCCAACTACGCGTGAGCCCGTCATACGATGCGCATGCTCGTTGTCGGATATGGCGTTCAAGGCAAGAAGCGGCACCGGATCGCCGGCGGCGAGGCGGCCGGCATTGTCGATCCCGTTTCGCCGGAAGCCAACTGGCGCGATATCCGCGATGTGCCGCTCAGCGCCTATGACGCCGTGCTGGCCTGTATTCCCGACGAGCCGAAGGTCGAGATTCTGAAATTCCTGCTCGGCAACGGCAAGCACGTGCTTGTCGAGAAGCCGCTTCACGCCGAAAGCGACGCCGATCTCGCCGAACTCGAGGCCATCGCGCGGGCTAATCGCGCGATCTGCTACACGGCTTACAACCACCGCTTCGAGCCGCACTATGTGCGGATGCGCGATCTGGTGCAGTCCGGCGAGCTTGGCCGCATCTATCGGTGCCGTATGTTCTACGGCAACGGCACGGCCCGTCTGGTGCGCAATTCGGCCTGGCGCGATCAGGGCGCCGGTGTGCTGCCGGATCTCGGCTCGCATCTGCTCGACACGTCGCGCTTCTGGTTCGGGGATATCAGCGATGATTTTCGCGTGGTTTCGGCGAACAGCTTTGAGAACCGGGCGCCGGATCATGTCGTGATCGGCTCCGAGGCCGGCAGCCCGCGCGTCGAACTGGAAATGACGCTGCTGTCCTGGCGCAATCACTTCACCTGCGACATCTTTGCCGAGAACGGC
The DNA here is from genome assembly GCA_035556455.1 of Pseudolabrys sp. Taxonomy (GTDB): domain Bacteria; phylum Pseudomonadota; class Alphaproteobacteria; order Rhizobiales; family Xanthobacteraceae; genus Pseudolabrys. The sequence goes on along the minus strand of DATMEX010000060.1, from coordinate 30,624 downwards.
ACGGCGCATATCGCCTCGCTGTGCAAGTGGGGACCGACCACTTTCACCCACCGTCGCCGTGTCCTGCCAAGTGGCCGTCCGCCCGAGCAGGATGTGACCCTGGTCGAGGACGACCCGACCTGGGCCCTCGAGTACGACCACTTCAAACGCCTGATCGCCGAGGGCGCGCCGGCCGATCTCTCGAACGATCGCTGGCTGCTGCGTGTGCTCGGGCAGCTGTCGGCCACCGCAGTCAAGGTCGCGAGCGCACAATGAACAAACCAACGGTCGGTTACGCCGGCATGACCCATCTCGGCCTCTGCTCGGCCATTGGCGGGGCGAGCAAGGGCTTCGACATGGTGTGCTTCGATGCCGACGCTGCGCTGGTCGAGCGGCTCACCGCCGGGCAACTGCCGGTGGTCGAGCCGGATCTCGACGACATGCTGCGCGATAACCGTGCGCGCATCAGCTTCACGGCCGATGCCGCCGGTCTGAAGGCTTGCGATCTGGTGTATGTCGCGCCCGATGTACCGACCGACGACAGCGGAACGAGCGATCTGGCCGGTCTCGATCGGCTTCTCGAACTGGTGCTGGCCAATACCAGGCCGGACGCCGTCGTCGTGGTGCTGAGCCAGGTCCCGCCAGGCTTTACCCGGGCGCGGCAGCGGCCAGGACGTCTGCTGTACTACCAGGTCGAAACCCTGGTGTTCGGCCGCGCCGTCGAGCGCGTGACCCAGCCGGAGCGGTACATCGTTGGCGTGGCGGAGCCAGGCCAGCCATTGCCGCCGGCCTTCGACACATTCCTCAAGGCTTTCGGCTGTCCGATCCTGCCGATGCGCTTCGAAAGCGCCGAACTCACCAAGATCGCGATCAACTGCTGCCTGGTCGCCTCGGTGTCCACCGCCAATACGCTTGCCGAAATCTGCGAGAATATCGGCGCCGACTGGACGGAAATCGTGCCGGCGCTGAAGCTCGATCGTCGTATCGGCCAGTATTCGTACCTGGCGCCCGGCCTCGGCATCGCCGGCGGCAATCTGGAGCGCGATCTGGCGACCATCGTTCGGCTGGGAGAACAGTACAGCACCGATGTCGGCGTTGTTCGCGCCTGGCAACACAACAGCCGCTACCGCCGTGACTGGGTGCTGCGCACCTTGCGCAACCGTGTGCTGAATGGCGCACCGGATGCGACGCTGGCGGTGCTTGGCCTCGCCTACAAGGAAAACACGCACTCGACCAAGAACTCGCCGTCGCTGGCGCTGTTGGCGGCGATCCCGCAAGCGCGGGTGCGGGCCTTTGATCCCGTGGTTGCGCCGAAGCCGGAATGGCATCCGCGGCTCACCGGCACATCGAGCGCACTCGAGGCATGCGACGGTGCCGAAGCCCTCGTCATCGTAACACCCTGGCCGCAGTTCAAGGCGCTGGCGCCGGCTGACATCGCGAGGCATCTGCGCGGCAGGATCGTCATCGACCCCTACAAGTGCCTCGACCAGGCCGCCTGTCGCGCCGCCGGGCTGGAGCATGTCTCGCTGGGCGTTGCCACATTCGAGACCGGTTGACGGCATCGGACCCGAGGCCTGCGTGTCGCCAAATTGCCGGCGCCGGCCACGGTGCGGCTTGAGTAAGACCCTTAATTCGGTTTGATTGCGCCGGATTCATGCGCAGGAGAGACGTTTGTCCAGGACCGGCCTCGTTTCCGTTCTGATGCCCAACTACAATCACGCGCACTATCTGCCGCGTGCGCTCGATGCGATACTGGCTCAGACTTGGGCCGATCTCGAAATCATCGTCGTTGACGACGCCTCGACGGACAATAGTCGCGACGTGATTGCGGAATACAGCAGGCGTGACCCGCGTGTGCGCTCCATCTTTCTGGCGGAGAACGCCGGGGTCAATCATGCGGTCGTGCGGGCACTTGAGGTGGCGGAGGGCGAATTTATTTGCTGCGCGGCCGCCGACGATTTCGTGGCGCCGAATTTCTTCGAATGTTGCGTCACGCAGATGAACCGGCATCCCGAGGCCGGTTTGAGTTTTTCGGACCCCACGGAGTTCTACGAGAAGGACGGGACCAAGATTCACTACCCGCTGCATTTGACCGACAAGCCGACGTTCTACCCACCGGACGCGCTCGTCGCTTTGTTCGGACGCAATTACTTTCACATTTCTTCGAATACGGGTTTGTTTCGTGCCTCCGCCTTCCGCCAGGCCGGAGGGTTCGACCCCGACCTGCATTGGATGTCGGACTGGTTCCTGGTCCATGTTCTGGCGTGCCGCCACGGCGCCTGTTATCTGCCGCAATCGCTTACATTCCTGACGGTACGCGGCGATTCATACTCGGCACAGAGCTTGCGCGATTCTAGCGCGCAGCGGCCGATGTTGATGAAGGTGCTTGGCCGGTTTGCGACCCCCGCCTATGCCGATGTCATCAAGCGGTTTCAGGATGCCGCGTTGATCCCGGAATATCGGTTGAGGACGCTGTACTGGCTGCTGGCGAGCCCTCTCGGGCGTCAATGGGTAACGCCGCGGCTTGCCGCACGCATCGTCGGGCGCGGGCTGTGGTCGTATATTCGCCCGCTGGCTTCACCCGGGCTGCGGCGGCGGCTGAGAAAGCTTCAGAACGCGCTCGCGCGCTCGAAGTGAGGCGCTCAATCCCAGAAGCGCTTGAGATGCAGCGTCGTGCGCGGAACGCGCAGCCACGAGCGGGCGAAATAGAACAGTACCGATATCCACGCGTGATTAGCGGCGGCGATGGATGCGCGTTCGACATCCAGATAGGCCTTCAGCCGTCGAACGAAGGGCGCCGCCAGCCGGTTCGGACTTCCAGACGCGGCGTATTTGGCCAGCAGTCGCTGCGCGGCCTGTTCAAGAGTATCGCGGCGCGGTTTGCCGCCGAGCTCGATTATGGCGGCAACATGCGACCATCGCTCCAACCGGCCGCCGGCCAGCGCCAAGCGCAGGAACCAGTCCAGGTCTTCGAGGCGCGCGAGCTCGGTGTCGTAGGGCCCGACCTTCGCAAAGGCCTCCCGGCGCAGCAGCAAGGTCGAACCCGGCGAAAACCAGCAGCCGCTGGCGAAGTCCAGGGGATCATCACTGGCGCGGGGCATGCGGGTGTCGTGGCGTCCAATGGACTTGTTCTCCAGGACAAAGCCCGCGACATAGGCGGTGAGGCCGGAGCGGCTCGTCGCGTAGGTCTGCTGCGCCATCTTCAGACGGGGGGCGAGCGTGTCCGCGAGCCAGTAGTCGTCGGAATCGAGGAACAGCAGCCACTCGCCTTGCGCGGCCTCAATCCCGGTATTGCGCGCTGCCGCGGCGCCCAGGTTTTTCTCGTGACGGACGACGCGAATGCCATGACCGGAAAGGCCGGCCGGCAGTTCGAAGGCCGGCTGAGAGCAATCGTCAACGACGATGATCTCGGCATTGCCAACGTCCTGCGCCACGACGCTGTGCAGTGCCCGTTCGCACAGCGCCTGCCGGTTGAAGACCGGTATGATGATTGTCGCATCCAGCATGAGGGAATCGGCTTTTCGATCGGTTCGATTCGAACGGGTGGTGCCCACATAGCATTCCGCCACGCTCGGCAGGCAAGCGCGGATTTAGTCCTTTGGCGGCTGGCGAGTTGGCCCTTCCTGGGAGGCGGGGCGGGGCTTCACTGTCTCCATATCCGGTCTTGGAATTGGGCCAAGGCGGTGCATAGAGTAGGATATCGACACGGCAGGGGCGCCGCCTGTATCAAATTCTGCCTGTTCGCGTGATATTGGAATTTCGGGGAAGATGCTCGGTCACAATCGGATAATTGCCGTCATCGGCCTTGGATATGTGGGGCTGCCGGTTGCGGCCGCGTTTGCCCGCGCTGGCGTTTCGGTGGTCGGATTTGACGTCAATGCTGGCCGGATTGCCGAACTTCAATCCGGCCGCGACCGGACGCTCGAGGTCGATGCTGCGGATCTGCGGCATCCCAACCTGATTTTCAGCGCTGATGACTCGGCATTGGCCAAGGCGGATTTCTTCATCGTCACCGTCCCGACGCCGATCGATGAGGCGCGGCGGCCCGACCTCGGCGCCATGCTGTCGGCATCGCGGACCGTTGCCAAGTATCTCAAGCGCGGGGACATCGTCGTTTACGAGTCTACGGTTTATCCCGGCGCTTGCGAGGAAGATTGCCTTCCGGTGCTTGAAGCCGGTTCGGGTCTCAGGGCCGGACAGGATTTCTGGATCGGCTACTCACCGGAGCGCATCAACCCCGGCGACAAGAAGCATCGCTTTGAGACCATCACCAAGGTCGTGTCGGCGCAGACACCGGACGCACTGGACATCGTTGCCAATGTCTACGGCTCGGTGGTTACGGCGGGCATCCACCGCGCGCCGTCGATCAAGGTTGCCGAAGCCGCCAAGGTCATCGAGAACACCCAGCGTGATCTCAACATCGCCTTCATGAACGAATTGTCGGCGATCTTTCAGGTGCTCGACATCGATACTGCGGACGTCCTCGCCGCGGCGGCGACCAAGTGGAATTTCCTCAACTACCAGCCTGGCCTGGTCGGGGGGCACTGCATCGGCGTCGATCCCTATTATCTGACGCACCGCGCCGAGAAAGCCGGTTATAATCCGGCGATCATTCTCGCCGGCCGGCGGATCAATGACGGTGTCGGGGCCCGTATCGCGCAGGAATGCGTGCGCATGCTGATCCGGCAAAATCGTACCCCTGCGCTGGTCACGGTGTTGGGCATGACCTTCAAGGAAAACGTGCCCGATATCCGCAATTCGAAGGTGATCGATATCATCCGTGAGCTTGACCGCTTCGGCGTGCGCTATCAGGTGCACGATCCAATGGCTTCGGCCGAAGAGATTCGGCACGAATACGACATCGAACTGACGCCGATGGACAAGCTGAAGCCCGCCGACGCCGTTATCTTTGCGGTGGCGCACGACGACTATGTGCGCGAAGGATGGACCCTGGTGGCGCGCCTGCTCAAGGACGGGAAGGGAGCGGTCGTCGATGTCAAATCGCGGCTCGACCGAAGCCGATGCCCCGACGGCGTCGATCTGTGGCGGCTTTGAGCGAGGCGAGGATGCGTAAAATTCTGCCGCCTCCCGACTGTCGATGGCCGGCATGACGTGGCGCCAGCACAACGTCGGCCTGCGTCGCCTCGAGGCCGAGGCGATCGAGATCATTCGCGAAGCGGTCGCCGAGTCGGGCAATCCGGTGATGCTCTATTCCATCGGCAAGGATTCCGGCGCGATGCTGCACCTCGCGCAGAAAGCATTTGCGCCCGGCAGGCCGCCGTTCCCTTTGCTGCATGTCGATACGACCTGGAAATTCCGCGAGATGATCGCCTTCCGCGACGAAACCGCGGCGCGTCTCGGCATGGACCTGCTCGTCCATGTGAACGAGGAGGGCCTTGGGCGTGGCGTGTCGCCGATCGTGTCCGGGTCGGCGGTTCACACGCAGGTCATGAAAACCGAGGGGCTGCGACAGGCCCTCGACAAGTGGAAGTTCGATCTGGCCTTCGGCGGCGCCCGCCGCGATGAAGAGAAGAGCCGGGCCAAGGAGCGCATCTTCTCTCACCGCACGGTGTCGCATGGCTGGGACCCGCGCAAACAGCGTCCTGAGCTGTGGCGTCTGTTCAACGCGCGCATCAAGCCGGGGGAATCGCTTCGCGTGTTTCCGTTGTCGAACTGGACCGAAATCGACGTCTGGAATTATATCCGCGCCGAGAATATTCCAGTAGTGCCTCTTTATTTCTCCAAGCTGCGCCCGGTGGTCGAGCGCGAGGGCACGCTCATCGTGGTGGATGATGAGCGGTTTCCACTCAAGCCGGGCGAGGCGCCTCGAATGGAGCATGTTCGCTTCCGCACGCTCGGCTGCTACCCGCTGACCGGTGCCATCCGTTCGATGGCTGGCAGCCTCGACGCTATCGTCGACGAGATGCGCTCGTCGTCGAGCTCGGAACGGCAGGGGCGTCTCATCGACCACGACGACAGCGGTTCGATGGAAAAAAAGAAGCGCGAGGGCTATTTCTGATGAAGGCCGCACTGGACATCGCAGCCGGTAGTGTGCCTTCGCGGCCGGCGCTGCGTTTCCTGACTTGCGGCTCGGTCGACGACGGCAAATCGACGCTTATCGGCCGGCTGCTGTACGAACAAAACCTGATTTTCGACGATCATCTTGCGGCGCTGGCGCGGGATTCACAAAAGCACGGCACGACCGGCGATATCGACTTTGCTCTTTTGCTTGATGGCCTTGAGGCCGAGCGCGAACAGGGCATTACCATCGACGTCGCCTATCGATATTTCGCAACACCACGCCGCGCTTTCGTCGTCGCCGACACGCCTGGCCACGAGCAGTATACCCGCAATATGGCGACCGGCGCCTCCAACTGCGATCTCGCAGTCATTCTGGTGGATGCACGCAAGGGCCTGCTTATGCAGACGCGGAGGCATGCCATCATCGTCAGTATGCTCGGCATCCGGCACGCCGTGCTCGCGGTCAACAAGATTGACCTCGTCAACTATTCCCAGAACGTCTTTGACAAGATTGCCGCCGAATTCGCGGTCTTCGCTGCATCGCTTGGCTTCAAGCAAGTGCGGGCGATCCCGATATCGGCGCGCCATGGCGACAATCTGTCGGCGCGTAGCCAGAATACGCCCTGGTTCAGCGGCCCCTCGCTGCTGGAGTTTCTCGAAACCGTGGACATCGAAGACGATAGCGCGGCCAGGGCCTTCCGCCTGCCGGTGCAATGGGTCAACCGGCCCAATCCCGATTTTCGCGGCTTCTCGGGTACTGTCGTCAGTGGCTCCGTCGGCGTTGGCGACGAGGTCGCCATACTGCCATCGGGACAGACGAGCAGGATAAGATCCGTCCTGTCGCCAGCTGGCGAGGTCGACCGAGCCGAAGTCGGTGACGCGGTTACAGTAACGCTTGCCGATGAAATCGACATCGCGCGCGGCGATATGATCGCGGCTATGCGCGCGCGGCCGCAGTCCGCCGATCAATTTGTGGCGCACCTTGTATGGATGTCGGTGGAGCGGTTGCTGCCGGGGCGTTCGTATCTGATGAAGCTCAATCACGGCACCGAGGTGGCGACCGTCACGGAGCTCAAGAATCGCATCGACACCGAGAGTCTTGCCAAACTCGCTGCCAAGACCCTGGCGCTGAATGAAATCGGCGTCTGTAATGTCTCGACCAGCCGGCCGGTTGTTTTCGATGCCTACGCCGACAACCGGAATACTGGCGCGTTCATCCTAATCGACCGGGTGTCCAACGAGACCGTCGCGGCGGGCATGATCGATTTCCCGCTGCGCCGCGCCCACAATATTCACCGCCAGGCCGTCACGATGACCAAGGCGAGGCGGTCGCAGCTCAACAGTCACAAGCCGGCGGTGCTGTGGTTTACGGGGCTGTCCGGCGCGGGCAAGTCGACCATTGCCAATCTCGTTGAGGTCGAGTTGCACGCGCGAGACGTGCATACCTCGCTGCTCGACGGCGACAATGTTCGGCATGGCCTTAACCGCGACCTCGGGTTCACAGAAGCCGATCGAGTCGAGAACATTCGGCGCATCGGCGAAGTCGCCAAGCTGATGGCGGAAGCCGGCCTCATCGTGCTCTGTTCGCTCATTTCGCCGTTTCGCTCGGAACGGCAAATGGTGCGCGAATTGCTGGAGCCAGGCGAATTTTTCGAGGTCTTTGTCGATGCCTCGCTGGAAGCGTGCATCGCGCGCGACCCGAAGGGACTTTACCGGAGGGCGCTGGCCGGTGAGATCAAGAATTTCACAGGTGTCGATCAGCCCTATGACGTTCCGGAATCGCCGGAGCTGCACCTGAGGGCCGAGGAGCACTCCGCCGTGGAGCTCGCCCGGCAGGTTATTCGGGAGCTGGAACGGCAGAATGTGATCTAATCGGTGCGGAATTGCGCCCGGCGATGTTTGCTTCCTTGATAACGGCGCCCCCGGCGACGCCGACGCCGATGACGTAAAGCCAGCCCTGCGTGAAATCAAACAGGTGGGAGTTAAACATCGAGCCGGCGATGTTCTGCAGCACGATCGCGAGGCCCATCCAGCCCGCGATACTGCGCGAACCAAACAAGGCGAGGTGGGACAGCCACATCGCGATCAGGATCGCGATGCCGACAAAGCCGATCTGAATGCCGACAGCGAACATCTGATTATGCGGATTGGCCGCGACTGTTGCGGCCATTCCCGTTTGCCCTTCCGCGGCCTTCTGGAACTGGGCGCGAATAGACCCCGTCCCATGCCCGAGGATGGGGGCGGCCGCAATGAACGAAACGGACTTGCGCCAGAACTCCAGACGCTCGCCGGCCGGCGTCGCCTCGCCATCCGGGGTAAAGCTCTGCACTTCATGGACGAACCCGACCACTCGCGTCCGCAGGAAGTCTGCGGTCGGCCAGGCGGCGGCGATCAGAATGACGAAAGCCGCGGCCATCGCCGCTGCGCCGCGCCAGCCGAACTGGCGGAAGCCGAATACGACCAGCAGCAGCGTCGTCACCACCAACGCGGTCCTACTGGTGGCGATGTAGAAGATGTTGATGACGCATAGGGCCGTCAGCACAACGAGCGCGATCGCCACGGTGCGGCGCCCGGCGGCCCAGGCATCCACGCCCAGGCGCACGAAGAACAGCAGCGCCACGGTCAGCACGGCGCTCTGCGCGATGTAGTCTTTCACCGGGATACCATCCGGCTTCAAAGGCGGCGGCAGGGGAAGCCCAAAAAAGCTGAGCCACGACAGGGCGAGCAGCACCGCGCACGATATCGAAAAGCCGATCATGACCCGGCCGGCATGCTCGGAGCGGCTGAACTGGGCAAACAGCAGTGGAATGCAGAGCAAACGCAGATACGAGTCGAAGCCGTCGAACCGCTCGGGCCATGACACGTCGGCCCACAGCATGCCAAGCGCGGCCAGCGCGATGAGGGCGAGGATTGTGACGCCGGCCGGCCGCCAATAGGCGCGGCGGTAATCTTCAGGGGTCAATGTCGGTAAAATCGCAACCAGCCATAGCGCGATAAGAATGCCGGTGATCGAGGTCGACCAGGGTACCGACGCCGCCAGCGCGACCACGATCCAGTCAGCCTGCGTTGGCAGGCTGGCGCGGTATGACTGCCAGCGTGTCACGGCTTGGCGAAGCCCAGTTCGATCTCGATCGCGCCGCACAGCATCTGCCCGAGCGTGATGTGCATCTCCTGAATGCGAGCGGTGGTGTCGGATGGCACCACCAGGAGATGTTTGGCAACGCCCTTCAGTTCGCCGCCGCCCTTACCGGTGAGAGCAGCCGTGACAAGGCCCATCTTCCCGGCTTGCTTCAGTGCCAGTGTGACATTGGGGCTCTTGCCTGAGGTCGAGATGCCGAGGGCGATATCGCCGGGGCGGCCCAGCGCCTCGATCTGTCGCGCGAAGATGTGGTCGAAGCCGAAATCGTTGCCGGCCGCGGTGAGCACCGATGTGTCGGTGGTCAGCGCGATGGCGGCGATGGCCGGGCGGTCCTTCTTGTAGCGGACGGTCAGCTCGGTCGCGAGATGCTGGGCGTCGGCGGCGCTGCCGCCGTTGCCGAACAGCATGATCTTGCCGCCGCCCCGGATCGATGTGATGCAGGCGGCGAGCAGGTCGGCGAAGGCCGTGCCGAGCGCGGCTTCGGTCGCCTGCGCCACCGAGCGTTGTTCGGCGAATTCGGCCTTGTAGAAGGCGGCAATATCGAACGTCATATCCGGCATCTCCCGTTAGCGCGACGCTGTCGCGCCAAATCGGCGCGCGCATCGCGGTCGAGCGCTAGATCGCCCGGTCGGACTTGCCGTCGCTGCGCATCAGACCCCCAATGCGCCCTTATAGAGACGGCCCGGCAAGGTTTCAATCGACGGCTATCGCCTTGCTCGAGCGACGGAATTCCAGCTCCGCCTGGGGCATCAAGGCACAGGATGCAAGGCGTCCACAGCACGCTCGGCGGTCCTTGCAAATGCGAAGTCTGACGGTTGTCTGCGCCTTCGGACAATGGAACAATTGCCGCCGCCAACCGTAAATAGCTAATGGTTGGCCCCGCCGGGGGCAGTTGTCCTATTGAGAGCGTTTACGGAGGCCATTCATGGCCAACACTGCGATGTCGTCGGTCCCCGGCGCTCAGCTTCGAGATCAGCCGGTCGACGGCAAGCGTGCGGTCTGGCTTGCGGCTTACCGTGCCGTGCGCGCCGAGACCGAGCGTCGGGCTTCCTTCCTGTCGCCTGAAGACCAGATCGTGCAGTCGATGGCGGATGCCTCGCCGACCAAGTGGCATCGCGCGCATGTGACGTGGTTTTTCGAGACGTTCCTCGTGCGGGAATACGACAAGTCCTATGTGCTGTTCGACGAGCGCTTTCCCTTTCTGTTCAATTCCTACTATGTCGCCGCCGGCCCGCGTCATGCGCGGCCGCAGCGCGGTCTGATCACGCGGCCGAACAGCGAAGAGGTCACGCGCTATCGCGCGCATGTCGATGCCGCGGTCGAGAAGCTGATCGAGGCCGTGCCGGAGGACGTTGCGCCGCGCTTTTTCGAAATTCTCGAGATCGGTCTCAATCACGAGCAGCAGCACCAGGAGTTGCTGCTCACCGATATTCTGCATGCCTTTGCGCAGAACCCGACCAACCCCGAATACGATCCCGCCTGGCGCATGCCGCGCGGCGCGACGGGGCCGCGTGAGGTCAATGATTTCGCCGACGTGCCGTCGGGTATTCAGCCGATCGGCCACGACAATGCGGGCTTCTGTTACGACAATGAATTGCCGCGGCATGACACGCTGATCCCGACCATGCGCATGGCCCGCCATCTGGTGACCAATGCACAGTGGATCGCCTTCATCGAGGCCGGCGGCTATGCGACGCCGTCGCTGTGGCTGTCTGATGGCTGGGCGGCGGTGCAGGGCGAGGGCTGGGAGGCACCGGGATACTGGCGGCCGGTCGATGGAACCTGGCACATGATGACCTTGGGCGGGCTCAAGCCGGTCGACCCAGCCGCGCCGGTTTTGCATGTCAGCTATTACGAGGCGGATGCTTTTGCCCGTTTTGCCGGTAAGTGCCTGCCCAGCGAGCAGGAATGGGAGGTGGCGGCCCGCGCCGGCCTCATCGCCGACGGCTTCGGCCTGGCTTGGCAATGGACCCGCAGCGCCTATTTGTCCTATCCGGGATACCGCGCTGCCGAAGGGGCGCTGGGGGAATACAACGGCAAGTTCATGAGCGGGCAGATGGTGTTGCGCGGCTCGTCGCTCGCAACTCCGGAAGGCCATGAGCGTTTAAGTTATCGCAACTTCTTTCCACCGTCGGCGCGTTGGCAATTCTCCGGCCTGCGCCTCGCCGAATTTCCCTGAGCGGGACGGCGCATCGAACAGACATGATCGGATCGTGAGGCCCTATGGTCGCGTTGGCACGAACTCAATCTTTTGTGGCGCAGGACGCCGAGACCGCGGCCTTCGCCGCCGACGTGGTGAAGGGCCTGTCGGCGCAGCGCAAGCGCGTGCCGCCGAAGTATTTCTATGACGAGACCGGCTCCGAGCTCTTCGAACGCATCACAGAGCAGCCGGAGTATTATCCGACGCGCTGCGAGATGAGCATTCTGCGCGAGCAGGGCGCCGGGATCGCCAAGCTGATTGCTCCGGGCGCGGCGCTGATCGAGTTCGGCTCCGGCTCCAATCAGAAGGCGCGCATTCTGCTGGCGGCGGCGCCGCAGCTTGCCGTCTATGTGCCGGTCGATATTTGCGGCCCCATGGTGGAGCAGGAAGCGGCCGAACTGGCGCCGGATTTCCCCGCGCTCAAAGTGCGAGCGCTCGAGGCGGACTTCACCGAGACCTTCGCGCTGCCACAGGAGGCCGTCGATGCCCCGGCCCGCGTCGGCTTTTTCCCGGGCTCGACGATCGGCAATCTGGAGCCGCACGAGGCAGCGAGCTTCCTGCGCAACGCCGCCAAAACACTCGGCCCCGGCGCCAAGATGCTCATCGGTGCCGATCTGGTGAAAGACGCCGAGACGCTCAACGCCGCTTACAACGACGCGGCGGGCGTGACGGAGAAGTTCAACCTCAATCTGCTGACCCGCATCAACCGCGAGCTTGCCGGCACCTTCGATCTATCGACCTTCGAGCATCACGCCTTCTACAACCGCGAGCGGCAGCGCGTGGAAATGCATCTGGCGAGCACCAAGCGGCAGAAGGTCAAAGCCGCTGGCGAGACCTTCGATTTCCGCGCCGGCGAGACCATCCATACCGAGAGCAGCTATAAGTACACGCCGGATTCACTGGCCGCGCTGGCGCGCGGCGTCGGCTGGGAGCCTGCCGGGGTGTGGACGGATGCGCAGGGCTTTTTCTCGATCCAGGCCTTCGCGCTGCCGCAGACCGCCAAGGTCTGACGTGGGCCCGCGCCCTTCCGCAATCCGAAAAACAGCCGCGCGCTCAGGCGGTTGAACGACGGCCTCGGTCTGCGCTAAGCCTCTCCCCACATTCCGCGCGCGACCGCGCCGGAAACATGACAACGATAGTCCGGGTGAGGGCGCGCAATGAAGATCGTCAATTTCCAATCGAGCAACGGCGTACGCATGGGTGTCGTCGACGGCGACACCGTCGTTGACGTCAATGCCGCCGACAGCACGCTGCCGACCGAATACGGCGCCTTCCTGCGCGCCGGCGGCGACACCAAGGCGCTGGCCGATTTGGTGAAGAAGGCGCCGGTCTCGGCGCGCGTGCCGCTCGCCGGCATCAAGTTCGCCCTGCCGGTGTTGAACCCGAGCAAGGTCATCTGCCTTGGCCTCAACTACCTCGATCACGTCAAGGAAGGCCCGCAGAAGGACAACATCCCGAAATTCCAGTCGATCTTCTTCCGCATGATGTCGTCCTTCACGTCGCCCGGTGCGCCGCTGATCCGGCCGAAGAAGTCGATCCAGTTCGACTACGAGGGCGAGCTCGTCGTCATCATCGGCAAGCGCGCCAAGCATCTGACGCTGGAGAACGCCGCCGATTGCGTCGCCGGCTACACCTGCGGCATGGAAGGCTCGATCCGCGAATATCAGCGCCACACCACGCAGTGGGGCATGGGCAAGAACTTCGACCAGACCGGCAGCTACGGCCCGTGGGTCGTCACCGCCGATGAGCTGCCGCGCGGCGGCAAGGGCCTCACGATCGAAACACGCCTCAATGGCAAGGTCATGCAGTCGTCGAACACCGACCACTTCATGTTCCCGGTCGCGGAATCGCTGGTCTATCTCACCGAAGGCATGACGCTGGAGCCCGGCGACGTGCTGTTCACCGGCACCCCGTCGGGCGTCGGCCACGCGCGCAAGCCGGAGCCGGTGTGGATGAAGGCCGGCGATACCATCGAGTGCGAGCTCGGCGGCATCGGCACGCTCAAGAACACCATCGCCGACGAGAAGTAACGTCGGGACGGCTCTGGCTTTGTTAGTCCGGGTTTGACAGATTGCGCGTCCCGCCAGACCGGCGGGGCGCGCGTTTTGTTAGATGCGGAGAGGCGTGGGACGAGGGCGGGACGGAGACTGTTCATGGCCGATAAGCTCAAGGTGCTGACGATCTGCGGATCGCTGCGCAAGAATTCGTACAATCACGCGCTGGTGCGCACGCTGCCGGAGCTGGCGCCGCAGGGCATGACCTTCACCGAGTCGCCGCCCTTCGACACCATGCCGTTCTACAACCAGGATATCCAGGACGCGTCCGGCTTTCCGGATTCGGTGATGAAGTTCGCCGACGCGGTGCGCGCCGCCGACGGCGTCATCATTGTCACGCCGGAATACAACTGGACCATCCCCGGTGCGCTCAAGAACGCGTTCGACTGGGTGTCGCGCATGAAGGACCAGCCGTTCAAGGAAAAGCCGGTGGCGCTGCAATCGGCGAGCGGCGGCCCGCTCGGCGGCTCGCGCATGCAGTATCACATGCGCCAGTCGCTGACCTATCTCAATGTGTTCCTGTTCGGCACGCCGGAAATCTTCGTGTCATTCGCGCAGAACAAGTTCGACAAGGATACGCTTGAACTGACCGATCAGCCGACGCGCGACATCATCAAGACGCAGCTTGCCGCCTTTGGCGGCTTCATCAGGCGGGTGAAGGCTTAAAGTCAGGTCGAACTGCCGGGCGAGGGGCCGCGCCGGGGGCCCGGCGCGAATCCCGGCTTGCAGTTCGCAACTAAACCGTAAATATATATTGCAGATAACTTCTCGCGTCGCGCGCGATGCCGGCTTGCCGTTTTCGGCGGGAGCCGTGCCGCGCCGACAGGGCTGCGGGCTGACCGGCAATGCGTATCCTGGTGACCGGCGGGACGGGTTTCATCGGATCGGCCTTGGTGCGCCACCTGGTGCTCCGGGCCGGGGCCGAGGTGCTCAACATCGACAAGCTGACCTATGCCGCCAATCCGGCGAGCCTGGCCGACCTGCAGGGCCGCGCCAATTACCGGTTTCAGAAATCGGATATCCGCGATCGCGCCGCTTTGTCCGCGGCCCTGGCATCGTTCCGGCCGGAGCGCGTCTTCCATCTCGCCGCCGAGACCCACGTCGATCGTTCGATCGGCGGCGCCGACGCTTTCATCGACACCAACATTGCCGGCACCTTCGCCTTGCTGGAGGCGGCGCGGGTCTATTGGTCGGCCTTGCCGAAGCACGAGCGGGACTGTTTTCGCTTCCTGCACATCTCGACCGATGAAGTTTACGGCTCGCTGGGCGCGGATGGTCTGTTCACGGAGGTCACACGCTTCGATCCGTCGTCGCCTTATTCGGCGTCGAAGGCCGCGTCCGACCATCTGGTGATGGCCTGGCAGCGCACTTACGGGCTGCCGGCCGTCATCACCAACTGCGCCAACAATTACGGTCCGCGACAGTTTCCGGAAAAGCTCATTCCGCTGACAATCCTCAACGCGCTGCATCGCCAGCCGTTGCCGGTCTATGGCGACGGCCTGCAGGTTCGCGACTGGCTCTATGTCGAGGACCACGCCGAAGCTCTGCCGATCGTTGCCGAGCGCGGCCGCGTCGGTCAGCGTTACAATATCGGCGCTCGCGCCGAGCAGCGAAACATCGATGTCGTCCATGGCATCTGCGCCGTTCTCGACCGGTTGCGGCCGGGGTCTCGGCCGCATTCCGGCCTGATCCGCTTTGTTGCCGACCGTCCCGGGCACGATCGGCGCTGCGCCATCGATCCGGCGCTGGTCGAACGTGAGACCGGATGGCGGCCGCAAGTGAGTTTCGAGGCCGGGCTTGAGGAGACGGTCGCCTGGTATCTGGACAACGAGGCCTGGTGGCGGCCGCTGCGCGACGGCGTCTATCGCGGCGAGCGTCTCGGTGTCCTCGAGACGACGACCTAGGCCGGGACGGACGCGATGCGGGGCATCATTCTGGCAGGCGGCGCGGGGACGAGACTGTCGCCGATGACCGCCGTCGTCTCCAAGCAGTTACTGCCGGTCTACGACAAGCCGATGGTCTATTTCCCGCTCACCACGCTGATGCTGGCCGGCATCCGCGAGATTCTGCTCATCTCGACGCCGCGCGATCTGCCGCACTTCGAACGTCTGCTGGGTGACGGCGGGCAGTGGGGACTGTCGATATTCTATGCGGCGCAGCCCGAGCCGGACGGCATCGCGCAGGCCTACACCATCGGCGCCGACTTCCTCGGCGAGCATCCGTCGTGCCTGATCCTCGGCGACAACATGTTCTATGGCGCCGGGCTGACCCATCTGCTCGGCGAGGCGGCTGCGCGGACGCAAGGCGCTACGATCTTCGCCTATCAGGTGACGGATCCGCAGCGCTATGCCGTGGTCGCGTTCGACGCCGACATGCAGGCAAGGTCGATCGAGGAAAAGCCGGCCCGCCCGCAATCGTCCTGGGCCGTGACAGGGCTCTACTTCTACGACGCCCACGCGGCCGAGCTTGCCGCAACTCTCAAGCCTTCGGCCCGCGGCGAACTGGAGATAACCGATCTCAATCGCGTGTATCTCGAACGCGGTCTGCTGCATGTCGAGCCGATGGGGCGCGGCTTCGCCTGGCTCGACACCGGGACGCCCGACAGCCTCCTCGAAGCGGCCGAGTTCGTCCGCACCATGGAGAAACGGCAGGGCTTCAAGATAGCCTGTCCGGAAGAGGTCGCCTATCGCATGGGATACATCGGCGGCGGCGAACTCGCCGCACTGGCCGAACAGGTGGGCCGCGGCCCCTATGGCGATTATCTGCGCCGTCTGCTGCCCGGTTGACTTTCGCGCCTGCTACGTAAATCAGTCGCCGAGAACAGTTGCAGGAGGAACGGACGTGTCTCGGCTTCAAGGTAAGGTCGCCATCGTCACCGGCGGCGCCAAGGGTATCGGCCGGCATTATTCGCTGGCGCTCGCCGCCAATGGCGCGCGGGTGATGATCGCCGACATCGCCGACGGCAAGGATGTCGTGGCCGAGATCGGCAAGGCGGGCGGCACGGCGGCGAGCATCGTCTGCGACGTCGCCGACGAGGCTTCGGTGAAGGCCATGGTCGCCGAGACGTTGAAGCAGTTCGGCGGCATCGACATCCTGGTCAACAACGCCGCGCTTTACGCCACCCTCAAGCCGCGCCCGTTCGACGAGTGGGACGCCGACCTCTGGGACAAGGTCATGGCGGTCAACATCAAGGGCACGTATCTGCCGTGCCGCCACGTCGCCCCGCACATGATCGAAAAGAAGGCCGGCAAGATCATCAACATCGCCTCCGGCGCGCCTTACAAGGGCATCCCGCGCATGCTGCCTTACGTGACCTCGAAAGGCGCCATCATCGCCTTCACCCGGGCCCTGTCGCGCGAGCTCGGCGTCCACAACGTCAACGTCAACACGCTGTCGCCCGGCTTCACGCTGTCCGATACCGGCCTCGCCAACACCGTCCATGTCGAGGAGGAGAGCGAGAAGGCGCGGGCCTCCCGCGCCCTCAAGCGCGACGCCTATCCCGAAGACCTCACCGGCGCGCTGGTGTTCCTCGCCTCCGACGACAGCAACTTCGTCTCCGGCCAATCGCTGGTGGTGGACGGCGGGTCGGCGAATAACTAGCAAGCAATTGGATTATATAGGTATTTCCCTATTTATATCATGCTGTAATCTGATATTTTCTATATAAAATCATGCTATAATATGATTTATTGATTTTATTACCATACTGTGATCTGATCTTAATATTCAGATCTCAGGTTTTGATATGAAAAAAGATGCCCGATGGCGCGCCCGAGGTCGTCTCGATAGCCGTCTCCTGAAATTCAAGCCGGACGACCAATATCAGCCACCAGAACGCGGCTGGGTTCGCGCCATTCGTGATGCGCTGGGTATGTCTGGCGCCCAGCTTGCGGAGCGGCTTGGCATTCGGCCGCAGAGCGTCGAGGCACTCGAAAAATCCGAAGCGGCTGGCACCATTCAACTCAGCACGCTGCGGCGGGCGGCAGAAGCGCTCGACTGCACGCTGGTCTACGCGTTGGTGCCGAAAACGTCGCTGGAAGATGCCGTGCAGCGCCGCGCACGGAATATCGCGCTGCGCGACATTGCGCGTGTCGGCCATACCATGAAACTCGAAGCGCAAGGCACAAGCGATGCCGACCTCGAGGCGCGCATCGATGCCTATATTCGCGACACGCTCAAGAGTCGCGAGATTTGGGACGAGCCGTGACCGGCCTCTTTGAGGAACCGGACAATGCTACGCCGGTGTCGCCGGAGGAGCGCCGCGACCTGCGACAAACTTGGATCATCACTCGCAGCGACCTCAACGAAGCCGAACAGGCCAATATCCAACAGGCTCTCACATGGGCGAGAGGCTCGCGCTATCGCCGTGTCGAAGATATTCTGAACGAGAATTTCGCCTGCGCCTTGCACCGCCGGATGTTCAGCGATGTCTGGAAGTGGGCAGGCCGATACAGGCTCTCCGAGAAAACCATAGGTATTGATTTCAGGCGTATAGCCGTCGAAATGCTACAGGCCTTCGACGACTCGGCTTTCTGGTTCGCCAACGAAACTTTCCTGCCCGACGAACAGGCCGTGCGTCTTCACCATCGTCTGGTGCAGATCCACCCGTTTGTGAACGGCAATGGCCGTCACACCCGGCTGATGGCCGATCTGCTGATTGAGCGCTTGGGTGGTCCGCCCTTCAGTTGGGGCGGCGGCCGTCTGACCGACGCGGGCGAACTGCGATCCAGGTACATTGCGGCGCTGAAGCGGGCCGACGAGCACGACATTGGGCCCTTGATCGCCTTTGCTCGATCCTAGCGGGGGGCAAGCCATCCGGTGGGCGACACAGCGTCGGCCCAGACCTGTTTCGCGCGCCATCGTTTTGCGCTATATGATGGTTACAAACGGAACGATCGGGCGGATAATCGCCCTCAGGGAGCGCGCGCATGTCGATGGCAACCGAGGCCAATCCTGGGTCCAAGCATAACATCCAGGCCTCGCGGCAGGCCTATTACGAGAAGATCCGCGACTACAACCTCGCGCCGCTGTGGGAAGTGCTCAAGGGCCTCGTGACGCCCGAGCCGAAG
Organism: Pseudolabrys sp.; assembly: GCA_035556455.1. Lineage (GTDB taxonomy): Bacteria > Pseudomonadota > Alphaproteobacteria > Rhizobiales > Xanthobacteraceae > Pseudolabrys. Next base: position 12,162 of record DATMEX010000060.1, on the reverse strand, counting down.
ACCCAGATGGTGCCGGCTTTGTGGAAGTTTCCGCAGGTCGAGAAGCTGATGCTCGAAGCCGGCGACGTCATCACCGCCGAGGAGGCCGAGCGCCGCGTCCTTGTGCTGGAGAACCCCGGCGATCCCGGCAAGTCCAAGATCACCAATTCGCTGTTCGCCGGCATCCAGCTCATCATGCCCGGTGAGGTTGCCGACGTGCATCAGCATGTCGCCTCCGCCATCCGCTTCGTTCTCAAGGGCGAGGGCGCCTATACGGCGGTCGAGGGCGAGAAGGCGAACATGGAGCATGGCGACTTCATCATCACCGCCAACTGGGCGCCGCACGACCACGGCAATACCGGCAAGGAGCCGGTGATGTGGCTCGACGTGCTCGACATGCCGACCGTCAACCATTTCCAGGCGTCGTTCGCCAAGCACTTCGACGAGAAGATGCAGAACGTCAATCACGAGGACGGCGACTCGTTCGAGCGCTACGCCACCGGCGTGCTGCCGGACGGCATGCCGGCGGTGACCAACCGCTCGCCGGTCATCAACTATCCGTATCGCAAGATGAAGCCGATCCTCGACCGGCTGAAGAAGACCGGCGACATCGACAAGCGCTTCGGCGCGCGCGTGCGCTACGCCAACCCGATCAATGGCGGCCCGGTGCTGCCGACCATGGGCGCGCATCTGGCGCTGCTGCCCAAGGGCTTCAAGGGCGAGCCCTATCGCTCGACCGACGGCGCGGTGTTCTGCGTCGCCGAGGGCTCCGGCACGACGATGGTCGATGGCAAGCCGCTCGACTGGGGCGTCAACGACGTGTTCGTGATCCCGCCGTGGAAGCGTTACAGCCACGAGGTCAAGGGCGACGGCGACGCCGTGCTGTTCTCGATCTCGGACCGCCCGGCGCAGGAAGCGCTCGGCATCTGGCGCGAGGGGGCTTAAAACGCCGGATATTATTTTGTCATGGCTGGGCCTGTCCCGGCCATCCACGTCTTGCTTGCTTCTCGAACGTAAAGACGTGGATGCCCGGCACAAGGCCGGGCATGACGTCGGAGAGGTCGCACGTAAGCCGCTTTACGGCGCCGCCACCTGCGGCGCCGTTTGTTTTTGCGCACGGCCTTGCGTCCAGTTGAACGCCAGCAGCGTTAGCGCGCCGGCGAGCCCCGCCCAGTCGAGCCACTGCGCGCCGGCGAACACATGCGGCGGGATCAAGATCGCGACCGCGGCAACGCCGAATGCGATCCGCATGGGTTTCGACAACGGCCCCATCGCGAAGCCGACAATGCCCGCGGTGCCGACGAAGATGCCGAGCAGGTTGCGCGCCAGATTCCAGACGATCGCCAGCCAGGTGTCGTTCATCAGCATCGACGGCTCGGTGACGAACAGGAACGGGATGAAGAACGTGCTCCATCCGACCACCACGGCGGTCCAGCCGGCATTCCAGCCCGGCACCCGCGCGATGTTGGCCGCGGCATAGGCGGCGATCGCGACCGGCGGCGTGATCATCGACAGCATGCCGAAATACATCACGAACATATGCGCCGCCATCGGCGACACGCCGAGCTTGATGATCGACGGCGCCAGCAGCGAGGCGGTGAGCACATAGACGCTGACCGTGGGCATGCCCATGCCGAGGATGATCGAGATGATGGCGGTGAGGATCAGCAGCACGAACAGGTTCTCGCCGGCGAGCGCGATGAGCTGCAGCGTCAGGCCAAAGGAGATGCCGGAGATGTTGAGCGCGCCAACCACCATGCCGGCGGCGGCGCCGATCAGGATGATGTCCAGCGCGGCGCGGCCGGTGTCGAGGATGGCGCGCAGCATTTCGCGCGGCGTCACCCGCTTGCCGCGATAACCGAACATGAGCGACAGCACGATCAGCAGGCCGGTCGCATAGACGGCGGCGCGCTCGATCGGAATCTGGAAGAACTCGGGCCAGGCCAGCGTGGTGATGAGGAAGACGAGCGGGATGGGGAAATGCCAGCCCGATTTCACCACCTCGGAAAAGCGCGGCATCTCGGCAACCTGCGCGGCGCCGATTTTATGCTTGGCGGCCTCCAGATCGACATGGACGAACAGCGCCGCGTAATAGAGCAGCGCGGGGATGGCGGCGGCGATGCAGACCGCGCCATACGACACCTGCAGGAATTCGGCCATGATGAAAGCCGCAGCGCCCATCACCGGCGGCATCAACTGCCCACCGGTCGAGCCGACGGCTTCGATCGCCGCCGCGCGGGTGCGCGAGAAGCCGGAGCGCGCCATCAGCGGAATGGTGACGATACCGACCGCCATCACGTTCGACACGGCCGCGCCCGAGATGAGGCCGAACAGGCCGGAGCCGACCACGGCGATCTTGGCCGCGCCGCCCCGGAAACTGCCCATGCCTGACATGGCGAGGTCGGCGAAATACGCGGCGCCGCCGGTGCGGCCGAGCACCTGACCCATCAGCGTGAAGGGCACCACGATCAGCACGGCGACCGACAGGATGCTGCCGATCATACCGTTTGTGTCGAGGCCGTAATAGACCAGCAGGCGCTCCGGCGACACGCTGCGCGTGGCGAAGTCGCCCGGCATATGTGGGCCGATGAAAACGTAAGCGGAAATGATGAGGATGATCGCGACCAGGACGCCGCCGGCCGAGCGCCGGGTCGCCTCCAGCACCAGCAGCACCAGAATGGCGCTGCCGATGACGCCTTCGGCCGGCAGCATGGCGATCGACAAGGTCAGGTCTTCGTAGCGATAGGCCATGTAGCCGCAAATGATCAGCGCCAGCGCTGCGCCAATCCAGCCGATGATGGCGCGCTCGTAGCGGGCGTTGAGAAAGGAAAGCGCCAGCGCCAGGCCGAGGCACACGGCGAGAAGCTGTTCGGTATAGAACGACAGACCGAGCAGCCGGCGCGGCAGGTCGATGACCCAGCCGACGACGCAGATCAGGAGCAGGGCCTGCAGGATGTCGGTCGCAACCGCGATACTGCGCGAAACGGCCGGCGGCGGGCCGGCCGTTTCGTCGATGGCATGAACTTCGCTCACGGGCTTACTGGACCTTTACGGCTTCGAGCTTGTGGTCCTTGAAATACTTCAAGGCGCCGGGGTGATAAGGCAGGTTGTAGGTCTTGTAGAGCTTGTTGGCGGCGAAATCGCGCAGCGCCGGCTGCACGGCGATGAGGTCGTCCTTGTTGGCTTCGAGGGTCTCGATCATCTTGATGACGACCTCGTCCTTCACCTTGGCGTTGGTCAGCAGCATGTTGTCCCAGGTATAGACGTCCATCGGCTGCTCGACGCCGACGAAGAACGGCGAGGGCTGCGCCGCCGACAGATAACCTTCCGGCAGGATCTTCTGCGCCGCGGCCATGCCTTCCTTCGGAATGGTCAGAGCGCGGATGCCGCCGACGGTGGCGTCGACTTCGCGCACCTTGGCGCCGCCGAAGGCGAAGAAGAACATGTCGGCCGCGCCGTTGGCGAAATCGTCGGCGCCGCGCACCACGTTCGGCACCAGCACCGGCTTGACGTCGCCTTCGTTCAGTCCGCCGGCGGCGAGGATGGCCTTGACCATCGGATCGATGGTGCGCATGGCCGAGAAGCCGAGCACGACGCGCTTGCCCTTGAGATCGGCAACGGTCTTCATCGGCGAGTCCTTGCGCACCCAGAAAGTGCCGCGCAATGAATGCAGCGACCCGACGAGGCGCAGGTCGGGATTGGCCTTCATCGCCGCTTCGGTCTCGAAGATGTTGGCGATGCCGAGATCGGCTTCGCCGCGGGCGACCAATGGGATCAGCGTGGTTTCGCCGGCGGTCGGCTGCACCAGCACGTTCAGGCCACCTTTTTCCTTGAGCACCTTGGCGATCGCCGAAGCGGTGGTGTGGCTGAGCGTGCCCGGCGGCATGGTGGCGATGCCGTAGGTTTGCGCCTGCGCCGCGGTGGCGACGAGCGTCAGCGCGGCGATGGCGCCGACTGCTGTGCGGGCAAAACGGGCGACACCGGAACGTGTCTGTGTTGGCATGTTTCCCTCTCCTCCTTGATCCGGATTTTGGCGCGGGCTCGGCCGCCGGATCGTGTTTTCTGTGGCGGCAGCGTAGGCGGTGGCAGGCAGCAGTGCAAAGCCATTCCTGCCAGATGGGTTTTCGGATGACGGAAAATATACGCGGTGCAAGCGGGCGGCGGCCCATTCACGCTGCTTAAGCGGTGCTTGGCGCGCGCAGTTTCTCGGCCAGAAAATCAACCAGTACGCGCACGCGCGCCGGCATGTTGGCGCCGCCGATGAAGACCGCGTGAATGGCTTCGCGGTCGCGCGGGTTGAACTCTTCGAGCAGCGGCACGAGGCGCCCGCTCGCCACTTCATCCTCGATATGGAAATTGCCGACGCGAGTGATGCCGAGACCGTCGAGCGCGAGTTGCACCAGTGTCTCGCCATTGTTCGCCGTGATGTTGCCGCTCACCGGCAGGATGAAGTCGCGGCCATCCTCGCGGAACGGCCAGCCCGGCTCGATGCGGCGGAAGTTGAAGTCGAGGCAATTGTGGTTGTCGAGGTCGGCCGGGCGGCGCGGCGTGCCGTGACGCGCCAGATAGGCCGGCGAGGCGATCACGGTGCGGCCGGTCTCGCCAAGGCGGCGCGCGGTGAGGGGTGAGTCGGCGAGCGGGCCGAAGCGCACGGCCACGTCGGCGCGGCCGCCGATGATGTCGGCGATCTCGTCGCTCAGATCGATATCGAGTGCGATGCCGGGATAGCGGGCGGTGAAGTCGCCGAGCAGCGGGAGCACGTTCATGCGGCCGTGGGCCGAGGCCATGCTGATGCGGACCTTACCGCGCGGCGAGGCCTGGTCGGCGATGGCGCTCTCGGTCTCGGCAATGTCGGCGAGGATGCGGCGGGCGGCGCGGGCGTAGTTCTCGCCTTCGGCGGTGAGGCGCAGCGAGCGCGTGGTGCGCACCAGAAGGCGCACACCCAGCCGCGCCTCGATGCGGCCGACGATCCGGCTGACGGCCGATGGCGTGAGGCCCAGCGCCCGGGCGGCGCCGGACAGGCTGCCCTGGCGGGCGATCTCGACAAAAGCCGCCATTTCCGCGCTGTGGTCGGTCCGATCCATTTGTGAATCATACGCACAGATGATGGACCGCGAAAGCGTCTAGTGCAGATTGCGGCGTTGCACCATGTCCAGGGCTGCAAAAATCCGGAGCGCCGTACCGCCATGAAACTCAATCCGCCCCTTCTCGCTTTGGCGCTCGGCGCCTTCGGCATCGGCGTCACCGAATTCACCCCTATGGGCATGCTGCCGTTGATCGCCGACGGCCTCGGCGTCTCGATCCCCGCCGCCGGCCTGCTGGTCAGCGCCTATGCGCTGGGCGTGCTTGTCGGCGCGCCGGTCATGACACTGGCCTTCGCCCGGGTGCCGCGCCGGACGCTGCTGATCGGCCTGATGGGCATCTTCACCGCCGGCAATCTCATGGCGGCGCTGTCGGACAGCTATTCCATGCTGCTCATCGCCCGCATCATCACCTCGTTCAACCACGGCGCCTTCTTCGGCGTCGGCTCGGTGGTGGCGGCGAGCGTCGTCGCGCCGGAGCGGCGCGCCTCCGCCGTGGCGGCGATGTTCACGGGCCTCACCATCGCGACCATCGGCGGCGTGCCGCTCGCCGCCTGGCTCGGCGAAGTGCTCGGCTGGCGCGCCACCTTCTGGGGCATCGCCGCGATCGGCGCGGTGGTCATGGTGGCACTGCGCCTCGCGCTGCCGCTCCTGCCGGCCGACAACAAGACCGACATGCGCGCCGAGCTGCGCGTGCTCGGCCGCGCGCCGGTGCTGCTGGCTCTGGCGCTCACGGTGGTCGGCGCCAGCGCCATGTTCACCGTGTTCACTTACATCGTGCCGATCCTGAGAAGCGAAACCGGCGCCAGTTCGGTCTTCGTCACCGCCATGCTGGTCGTCTATGGCGTCGGCCTCACCGTCGGCAACGTCATCGGCGGGCGTTTCGCCGACCGTTCGGTCGATGGCACCTTGATCGCGTCGCTGCTCGGCCTTGTCGTGCTGCTCGTCGCCTTCGCCGTCGGCATGCGCTGGGAGGCGAGTGCCGCGGTGCTCATCTTCCTGTGGGGCATTGCCAGCTTCGCCGTGGTGCCGCCGCTGCAGATGCGCGTGATGCAGGAAGCGCACGAAGCGCCGAACCTCGCCTCCGCCATGAACATCGGAGCCTTCAATCTCGGCAATGCGGTCGGCGCCGCGCTCGGCGGCGCGGTGATCGATGCCGGCCTCGGCCTGCCGGCGGTGTCGATTGCGGGCGCCGCGACCTCGGCGGTCGGGCTCGTGATGCTGCTGCTGGTGCGGCGGAAGCAGCCCGTGGCGGTGGCGCAGGGGTGAGTGACGGTTATTTGAGCGCCGTCATCACCGCCTTCGCGATCGTCGTGGTGCCGTCGCCGCCGCCATATTCCATCGGTTTGAGACCGCTGCGATAGGCGTCATCGACGGCCTGCTCGATGCGCTGCGCGGCTTCGGCGGCCGGCTGATGGTCGTGCTTGTCGGCGAGCCAGTCGAGCATCATCGCCGCCGAGAGGATCATCGCCGTCGGATTGGCCTTGCCCTGACCCATGATGTCCGGCGCGGTGCCGTGGCAGGGCTGAAACACCGCATGGGTGTCGCCGATGTCCGCCGACGGCGCCATGCCGAGGCCGCCGATCAGGCCGGCGGCGAGATCGGAGAGAATGTCGCCGAACATGTTCTCCATCACCATCACGTCGAAGTCCCACGGCTTCTTCACCATCATGGCGGCGCAGGCATCGACATAGAGCTTGTCGGTAACGACGTCGGGAAATTTGGCCTTGCGCTCGTCGAAGATGGTGCGCTGCCAGTTGAAGGCCTTGAACACATTGGCCTTGTCAACCAGCGTCAGTCGGCCCGGCTTGCCGCGCGCCTTGCGGCGCCGGGCAAGGCGCAGGCAGAAATCGAACAGCCGTTCGGTGGTTTTGCGCGTGACGACGAGCGTTTCGCGCGCTTCATCGTTGGTCGTGACGCCCTTGCCCATGGAGGCGAACAGGCCTTCGGTCGATTCCCGCACCAGCACGAAGTCGATGCCATGCTCATGCGCGCCGACGATGGGCGAGGGCACGCCGGGCACCAGCCGCGCCGGCCGCACGCCGGCATAGAGATCGTAGATGAAGCGAAGTTCCACCTGCGGCATGATCTCGGTGCCGTCGGGATAGCGGATGCTCGGCATGCCGCAGGCCCCGAGCAGAATGGCGTCGGCCTCGCCGGCAAGCTTCACCGTCGCGTCCGACATCGACTTGCCGGTCGCCTTGTATTCCTCGGCGCCGGCCGGCGCTTCCGAAAAACGAAATTTGAGGCTCGGCGTCGTCTCCTCGACGCGGCGCAGCACATCGAGCGCCGGCTTCATCACCTCGTGGCCGATGCCGTCGCCCGGCAGCACGCAGACATGGAAAGCGGAGTTGGCGGACATGCGGCGTTCCTCGATACGGGTGGCCTTTGCGGCGCTTGAACGGTAGTTTGCCCGCTAATGAATACGGCCCAGGCGATGGACGCAAGAGGCGGGGATAAGGGGAGAAGCATGCCGCGGTTTTCCGCTCACATCGACTACCTGTTCAAGGAGCGCCCGCTGATCGAGCGCATCGACGCGGCGGCGGATGCCGGCTTCACCGCGATCGAAGGCCGCTTTCCCGACGGCATCAGCGCCGCCGACTATCATCGCGCGGCGACGCGCAACAATCTCAAGGTGCTCGGCATCAACACGCCGCAGGGCGGTGAGGGCGAGTTCGGTCTCGGCGCGCTGCCGGGGCGGCAGGACGCGTGGCGCGCCGCTTTCGCGCAGACGCTCGATTATGTCGCAGCGGTCGATGGCCTCGCGATTCACTGCCTCGCCGGCCTGGTGACGCCGGCGCAGCGCGCTGCAGCGGAAGATGTGTTCGTCGATAATCTCAAGCGCGCCGCCGACGAAGCGGCGGCGAAGAGCATCAGGCTCTATATCGAGCCGATCAACCACCGCAGCGTGCCGAACTATTTTCTCTATCAGGTCGAGCACGCCGCCGACATCATCGCGCGGGTCGGCAGCGATAATGTTTTCATGCAGTACGATTTCTTCCATGTGCAGATCGTCGGCGGCGACATCATCGAGCGCTTCAGGAAGTATCAGCCGCTGATTGGCCACATCCAGTGCTCGCAGGTGCCGGTGCGCCACGAGCCGAACGAGGACGGCGAGATCAATTACCCTTACGTCTTCGCCGAGGTCGACCGCCTCGGCTACGCGCACTGGGTCGGCTGCGAATACATGCCCTCGACGCCGCGAACCGAGGACAGCCTGGGCTGGGCCCGCCAATACGGGCTGAATCCGCGCCATTAACCTTTGGCTAACCATCAATGGTGTTGAAAAATCTGACTTTTCTCCCTTTTCCGGATTTTCGGGGCCTGCTAGAAAGGGCCCATGTGGGGACGCCGCAAAAAGCCTGAGTCCGAGCCGCCGGTGCCGCCGACGCCGCTCAAGGAGGCCATGCGCGAAGCGCGCATCGAGGCCGCCGAGCGCTCGGCCGTCATCGTCGATCTGCGCGATGCCGAGGTGGCGCGGCTGGAACTGCTGAACGAAGCACTCGACCCGCTGTTCGCCGAGATCCCGAAAGACGTCGAGCTGTTCGACCGCGGCGTCAGCCGGGGTGAGACGCCGCGGCTCTGGGTCGATGTCGTCGCCCATATCGAAATGGGCCGCGACAAGCGCCAGTACCGCTTCGTGCAGGACACCCGCTACGGCCGCGCCGTGCTGGCCGAGAGCTACGACGTGCCGGAGATGGTGTCGGCGGTGACGCGCTATGTGGCGCGGCGCCTGCTGGAGCGCGAGCGCGCGCTCGCCGACGATGTGCCGTTCGGCCAGGCGGCGACGCTGAAGACCATCGAGGACGAACAGCGCCGTGGCCGCCTGCGTGGCCTGCGCATGTTCATCTACGGCGCGGTGGTCGCGGTGGCCGTGCTGTTCACCTGGGCGCTGCTGACCGCGCCGCTGCCGTAAGGCGCTCAGCGCTCATCCCAGACTCCTGTCATGGCCGGGCTTGTCCCGGCCATCCCGCTTAGGGAAGCACTGTGATGGCCGAAGTGGGAGTCGTTAAATCGTCATTCCGGGACGCCGCCATCAGCGCGTTTACGCGCGTCTTCGACGCGCTTTGGCGGCGGGCCCGGAAATCCATACTCCGCAGCACAGGGGCTATGGATTCCGGGCTCGCGACTTCGTCGCGCCCCGGAATGACGGTTAGTTTTGCTCAAGGCGTCAGCATCACTCGCTTCACTTCCTTCACCACCCCGGCCTCATCCATCCCGCGCACCACCATCTCGCAGCGCCACGCGCCGGGCGCGCCGTCGATGCGATAGAGGTGATAGGCGGGATTGTCCTTGTCCATGCCCGGCTTCGCCGAAGCCGACGGCACGCCGACAGCGGGCACGCGCGCGCCGTCCGGTCCGTCGATGTAATTCAGCATGTCGCGGTGGTCGTGGCCGTGCAGGATCAGCTCGGCGCCGTGCTCTGCAATGACGCGCATGAAATCGGCGGCGTCGGTGAGGCGCTTGTGGTGCGGCGCTTCGCTGACCGGCGGATGATGAATGAGTATGGCGCGAAACAGCTTCTCGCCGCGCGCGCGATCGAGCAACGGGCCGAGCGCACCGATCTGGCTGCCGAGTTCGCCGGTCGCCTGGAACGGCGCGGTCGGCACGCCGGTTGAAAGCCCGATGATCGCCAGCGGTCCGCGCCGCCGCAGATAAGGAAAGGTCTCGCCCTCATCGCCGGCCATGAACGGGCCCCAAGCCCGCGCCGCAAAGCGCGCGCACTCAGTGACGTAGATGTCGTGATTGCCGGGCACGAAGCTCACGGCCTCCGGCTTGCCGAGCGCGTCGAGAAGGCCGCGGCCGGCGGCGTATTCAGCTTCCAGACCGATATTGGCGATATCCCCGGTGACGGCGATGTGGTCGGGCGCCTGCGCCTTGAGGTCGGCGACGATCGAGCCCAGCACCGCCGGGTCATGCACGAAGCGGCGCTTGCGCTGCCAGTTCAGATAGCCGGTGATGCGCTTGGAGCCGAGGTCGAGCACATGGACCGGCGGCAGCGGCGCGAGGTGAATGTCGGAGAGGTGGGCGAGGGTGAAGGGCAAAGCCGGCGTCCAATGGCTGTCATGCCCCGCGAAAGCGGGGCATCCAGTATCCACCGGAATGGAAGGATAAGCGAGGTGTGCGCCTCAATCCCGCACAGGGGATACTGGGTCCCCGCTTTCGCGGGGACGACGACAAAGGATCACGAACTCCCGATCAAGATGCCGGAGAGAAACACCAGCACGCCGCCGACCACGATCTGGAACGCCGCCTTGAGGAACGGCGTGTCCATGTATTTGTAGCGGATCCACGAAATCACCCCGAGTTCGATGGCCACCACGATCACAGCCGCGATGGTGGCGACATAGAAGTCGGGAATGAGATAAGGCAGCGCGTGGCCGACGCCGCCAATGGTGGTCATCAGGCCGGAGACGAGGCCGCGCAGCCACGGCGCGCCGCGGCCGGTGAGCGAGCCGTCGTCCGACAAGGCTTCGGCAAAGCCCATCGAAATGCCGGCGCCGACGGACGCTGCCATGCCGACCAGAAACGTCTCCCAGGTGTTGTGCGTGGCGAAGGCGGCCGCGAACAGCGGCGCCAGCGTTGACACCGAACCGTCCATCAGGCCGACGAGACCGGGCTGCACATATTGCAGCAGGAACATGCGCCGCGCCGTCTCGTGTTCTTCGGCGCGCGCGTCCGGGGTGAGGATTTTCGCACTCAGCTTGTGCGCCAGCGTTTCGTGGCCGGCTTCGGCTTCGGCGAGCGTGATCAGCAGTTCGCGCACCGAGGCATCGCGCGCGTTCTCGGCGGCCTTGCGGTAGAAGCGCTCGGCCTCGAACTCCATGTTCTCGGCGAACTTGCGTACCTCCTCGAGGCCGAGCGGCCGCATCAGCCACAGCGGCTTCTTGGGATGCAGGAAGCCCTTGACGTCCTGGCGGCGGATCAGCGGCAGGTACTCGCCGAAGCGCTGACGGTAGAGGTCGTAGAGCATGGCGCGGTGATGTACTTCCTCCTCGGCCATCTCGTCGAACACCTTGGCGGAGGCGGGGAACTGCTCGCGCAGGCCCTCGGCGAAGCCGCGGTAGATGCGGCTGTCCTCCTCCTCGTTGGTGATGGCGAGGGCGAGCACTTCCTGCTCGGTCAGGTCGGAGAATTGCTTCACGGGAGGCGTCCTTCGGGTCTGCGATCCGACCCATATATTGGAACCATTCTAAAGAATAAAGGGGCTGGCCGCCTCACTTTTGACGGGTCCGCTGCTAGGACTGGACACCCGCTTTCGCGAAGGAGCCCGCCGCTTGTCCGCCCTGCGCCGCCGCCTCGAGCCGCTGTTGCGGCGCGTTTTTCACGTCTACTGGCGCTTCGCCCGCGGCGCGACGCTCGGCGCCTTTGGCATGGTTATCGACGGCCAGGGCCGGGTGTTCCTGATCAAGCACTCCTATGTCAGCGGCTGGCACCTGCCCGGCGGCGGCGTCGAGACCGGCGAGACCGTGAAAACGGCGCTGGCGCGCGAGCTGGTCGAGGAGGGCAACATCAAGCTCACCGGGGAGCCGGTGCTGCACGGGGTGTTTCATAATCACCGCGTTTCCAGGCGCGATCACGTGATGCTCTATGTGGTGCGCGATTTCGTGCAGGAATCCCCGCCGGCGCCGGACCGCGAGATCGTCGCGCACGGCTTCTTCGCCATCGACGAATTGCCGGAAGACGCCGGCCGCGCCACCCGCGCCCGCATCGCCGAGGTGTTTCACGGCCAGGTGGTCAGCGAGGTGTGGTGATGCCGCCTCCCTCGGCGTCATCGCGCGCCGGCGGCGATGAACCTTCTCCGTGATCCGGCGCGGCGGTCCCGCGGGCCGCGTCTTAGAACGATTTCAGAAAATAGTCCTTGTCTATTATTCCTAGCAGGACTATAAGCATTCTCGTCCTGTTCCGGCCGAGGCGCTGTCATGAGGCGTCGTTACAGTGGGGGCAGGATGCGGTGCCTGCGGGCCTGGAAAACGCATTCCAGGCGCTCGGGCGGCGACGGGGCTCCGCCCGGAGGCAATAGGACCTCCTGCAAGGAGCTTGCTGACGGTGCGTGCTAGCCGCGAAAGCGGCCCAGCCGCCGAAAGCGCGGCCCGTGCCG
>DATMEX010000059.1:0-31154 GCA_035556455.1 Pseudolabrys sp. | reverse complement strand
ACCTGGCCGGTCGATCTCATGGGCCGGCTGCTGCCGCGCCATCTGCAGATCATCTACGCCATCAACTGGCTGCATCTGCGCGATCTCGACAGCCGCGGCTTGAGCGAGCCCGAGCTCGTCGAGCGGGTGTCGCTGGTGCATGAAGATCATCAGCGCCGCATCCGCATGGCGAACCTCGCCTTCATCGGCACCCACACCGTCAACGGCGTTTCGGCGCTTCATACCCGGCTGTTGCGCGACAATGTGTTCGGCGATCTGGCGCGCTCGTCGGCGACCCGCATCGTCAACAAGACCAACGGCATCACCTTCCGCCGCTGGCTGTACGAGGCCAATCCGAAGCTGACGGCGCTGCTGGTCGATACGCTCGGCGAGAGCGCGCTCGACGATCCGGCGCGGCTCACCGAACTCGCCGCCCTCACAGGCAACGCCAAATTCATGGCGCGCTACGAATATGCGCGCCTCGCCAACAAGACGGCGCTCGCCACGCTGCTGCGCTCGAAGACCGGCGTTAAGGTCGATCCGCACGCGCTGTTCGACGTGCAGATCAAGCGCATCCATGAATACAAGCGGCAGCTCCTCAATCTCATCGAAACCATCGCGCTCTATCAGGACATGCGCGCCAACCCGAACGGCAGCCACGCGCCGCGCGTCAAGATCTTCGCCGGCAAAGCGGCCGCCAGCTACGACCGCGCCAAGCTGATCATCAAGCTGGCGAACGACATCGCCCAGGTCGTCAACAACGATCCCGCTATCGGCGACCGGCTCAAGGTCGTGTTCGTGCCGAACTACAGCGCCAGCCTCGCCGAGGCGATCATCCCCGCCGCCGACGTCTCCGAGCAGATCTCGACCGCGGGGCTGGAGGCTTCCGGCACCGGCAACATGAAGCTGGCGCTCAACGGCGCCATCACCATCGGCACCATGGACGGCGCCAATATCGAGATCTGCGAACAGGTCGGCCGCGACAATGTGGTGATCTTCGGCCTCGAAGCCGCCGAAGTCGCTGAGCGGCAGAAGCGTCACTTCCGCGGCGAAGTCGCCATCGCCGCCTCGCCGCGCCTTGCCGCCGCCATCGAAGCGCTCGGCTCGGGCCTGTTCGGCGATCGCGATCGTTATGCGCCGCTGGTGATGGCGCTGCGCGACTATGACCGCTTCATGGTCGCCGCCGACTTCGACGCCTACTGGGACGCGCAGCGGTCCATCGACGCGCTGTGGCGCTCGCCGCCGGACTGGTGGCGCATGAGCATCCTCAACACGGCGCGGATGGGCTGGTTCTCGTCCGACCGCACCATCCGCGAATATGCCGAGGACATCTGGGGCGTGCCGGTCGGCTAAACCTTGCGCCCCGCCTGCGCGAAAGCCTCGGCCACGGCGGACAACGCCGCGCCGCCCTGCGCAATCTCGTCGAGATCGAGCGGCAGCTTGCGCCGCCAGTTCGGATGCTCGGCCACCGTGCCCGGAATGTTGGCCTGATCGAGCTCGCCGAGCACATCGTCGAGCCCGACCATGGCCAGCTTCGACGGCGTCGCGCCGAGCACGGCCGCCACCGCGGCGCACTCCTCGGGCGAACGCCCGCCGCCGAACTCGGTCAACAACCGGCGCAGCGCGCCCTGCCACCAGGTCCGCGTCTGCGCATTCTCACCCGGATCGATGCCGATGGCGTGCTTGGTGCGCAGGTCGTGGCCGGTGATCCAGCCGCGGAAGGTCGGCAAGTCGTGGGTGTTGAAGGTCGCCAGCGCCTGCTCGGGATAAGTCTGCGGCGCGGCAAACTCGCCGTCCTGCCGCCGCTCGAACAGCAGCACGCGATAGGTCCACAGCCCCCATTTCATCATGGTGTCGCGAAAGCCGTCGGGCACTGTGCCGAGGTCCTCGCCGATGACGACGCAGCGCGCCTTGCGGCTCTCCTCGGCGACGACGCGCAGCATCGCCTCGAACGGATAGCGCACATAGGCGCCGTTCCGCGCGCCGGCGCCGACCGGCATCAGAAACATGCGCTTGAGGCCAAGCACATGATCGATGCGCACCGCGCCGGCATGGCGCATGGTCGCGCGCAACAACCGGCGCAGCGCCGCGAAATCGTCGGCGGAGATGCGCGACGGATGAAACGGCGCGAGCCCCCAATCCTGCCCCGCCGGATTGAACTCATCGGGCGGCGCGCCGACCGAGACATCGGACAGTACCGTATCCTGATCGCTCCAGGCATCGGCGCCGTGGCGGTCGATGCCGACGGCGAGATCGACATAGAGGCCAATACTCATGCCGAGCTTGCGCGCGGTCTCCTTGCAGGCTTCGAGCTGCCGGTCGGCGACCCATTGGCAGAACGCGACGAAGCCGCAGGCAAACTCATGCTGCTCGCGAAAGCTCGCCAGCGCCGCCTTGTCGGGCCTGCGCCAGGGCGCCGGCCATTCCGGCCAGGGCCGCGGCGATAATTGCCGGCGCAAGACTTCGAAGCAGCAGAAGCGCAGCAAAGCTTCGCCCTGCTCCTCGCGGTACACTTGAAAGTCCGCTTGCCGCGCGGCGTCCGCCCTGACCCTGAAGCCGTCATAGGCGCGCGCCAGTGTCGCCAGCTTCAGCTTGGCGACAGCGGCGTAGTCGATCAATTCCAGATCGCGCAGCCGCGCGGCTTCCTTGGCCTCCGCCGCTGTCAGCCCGTCGAACTCGGGAATGGCCGACACATCGATATAGAGCACGTTGAGGAACAGCCGGCTGTTCGGCCCGTAGGGGCTTGCCCGCTCCGCATCGTCGGGGAACAACGCGTGCAACGGGTTGAGGCCGATGGCGGCGGCGCCAAGCGGCGCGGCGATGTCAATCAGCCGCCTGAGATCGCCGAAATCGCCGAGCCCCCAGTTGCGCGCCGACTTGAGCGCATAGAGCTGCACCGCGAGCCCCCACACGCGCCGGCCGTCGCCCTGAAATGCGCGGTCATCATCGGAGAACGCCGGCACCGATTCAGTCTGCGCGACACCCGCCCCGCCGTCGCGGCGCAGCGCCATCGCCAGCCGCTCGATCGTGTCATTTGGCACGGCATGCCAATGGCCGAAAACGTCGTGATAGCCCGGCTCAATGCCCAAACCTTCGGCATCCGCGACCGCTTGATTCATCGCGCATTCACCCTGCCGGCGACAGGCCGTTTCTGGAACTTCTGTTTGCCTCGCCGGTTGACTGCAAGGGTAAGGCCGCCAATCGACAATCCATCAAAAAGCGCGCCGCAACGTGGCAGGTATGGGACTTTTCGACCAGAAGCAGACAATTGAGCAATCCCCGGGTGACCCGACCGGCCCTCGATTCCACATCGAGGGACTCTTTCCCTGCGTGGACGGCGGCCGCTATGCAGTTAAACGCGTTGCCGGCGAAATCGTCGATGTCTGGGCCGATACTTTCCGCGACGGCCATGATGTCCTGGCCGCCGCGCTGATCTGGCGGCGCGACGGCGACGCCGATTGGCATCGCGCGCCGATGCAACTGCACAGCAACGATCGTTGGCACGGCCGCTTCATCCCGCCGCAGCCCGGATACTATCTGTTCGCCGTTGAGGCCTGGACCGACCAGTTCGGCACCTGGCGCAAGGAGTTCAAGCTCAAGCGCGACGCCGGCCAGGATGTCTCGCTCGAAGCCCGCGAAGGCTACGATCTCTTGCTGCAGCTCCTGCCCGCGCAGGCGCAGGCGCGTCACGTCGCCGACACCGCGGCGCGCCGCTATGCCGCCGAGATGGATCCCGGCGTTCTGCTCGACGACCATCTCGCCGCCGTCATGACAGAGCATGGCGCACGGCCGGACCTGACCGTATCGCCGAGCCTGCCGCTGGTCGCCGATCGCGAACGCGCGCGCGCCAGCGCCTGGTACGAGATGGTGCCGCGCAGCCAGAGCCGCGTCCCCGGCCAGCACGGCACGTTCCGCGATTGCATCGCGCGCGTGCCCGAGATCGCCGATCTCGGCTTCGACGTGCTCTATCTCACGCCGATTAACCCGGTCGGCCGCATCAACCGCAAGGGCAAGAACAACGCCGTCAAGGCGCAGCCCGGCGATGTCGGCTCGTTCTATGCCATCGGCAACGAGCATGGCGGCCACGATGCCATCGAGCCGCAACTCGGCACGCTCGACGATTTCCGCGATCTCGTCTCCGCCTGCCATCGCCACGGCATGGAGATCGCCCTCGACATCGCCATCCAGTGCGCGCCGGATCATCCGTGGCTGAAGCAGCACCCGGAATGGTTCAAGCGGCGGCCGGACGGCACCATTCGCTATGCCGAGAACCCGCCGAAGAAATACGAGGACATCGTCAACCCGGACTTCTACTGCGACGACCGCATCGGCCTGTGGACCGCGTTGCGCGACGTTTTCCTGTTCTGGGTCGGTCACGGCGTGCGCATCTTCCGCGTCGATAACCCGCACACCAAGCCGTTCCCGTTCTGGGAGTGGCTGATCCGCGAAGTGCAGTCGCGCGATCCCGGCGTCATCTTCCTCGCCGAAGCTTTCACCCGGCCGAAGGTGATGAAGGGTCTCGCCAAGCTCGGCTTCACCCAGTCCTACACCTACTTCACCTGGCGCACGCACAAGGCGGAGATCGAGGCCTACCTTGCCGAGCTCACCGGCTACCCGGAGCGCGACTATTACCGGCCGAACTTCTTCGTCACCACACCGGACATCCTGCCGGTGCAGTTGCAGACCGGCGAGCCGTGGCTGTTCAAGGCGCGCGCGGCTTTGGCCGTTGCCGGGTCATCCAATTACGGCATCTACAACGGCTTCGAGCTGATCGAATACGAGCCCCTGCCCGGGCGTGAGGAATACATCAACTCGGAGAAATACGAGATCCGCACGCGCGACTGGAACAAGCCGGGCAACATCAAGGACTATCTCAAGCGCCTCAACACCATCCGCCGCGCCAACCCGGCGCTGCTGCAGACCGCCAATCTGAGCTTCCTGCAGACCAATGACGACAATGTCACCGGCTTCCTCAAGCAGTCTTCCGACGGCACCAATGCGGTCGCCTGCGCCATCGCGCTGACACGCACGCCGAAGGAATTCTGGCTGCATTTCGGCGATCTGGCCATCGGCCCGGAGAACGACCGCCGCCCGGTGCGCGCGGTCGAGAACCTCCTTACCGGCGAGCGCCACCTGCTGGAGTGGAACGGCCTGCGGGTTCGTATCGAACCGGATCGCGATCCGGCGCTTCTATTCCGGTGCGAGGCGTGAGGCGGCGATGAACGTGCATCAAAGCATCGAGAATGTTCCGGCCTTTACCGAGAAGCCCGATGACGGGCTCTGGTACAAGGACGCCATCATCTATCAGCTTCACGTCAAGGCGTTTCACGACAGCAATGGCGACGGCATCGGCGATTTCGCCGGCCTGACCGAAAAACTCGACTATCTGCGCGATCTCGGCGTCACCGTGCTGTGGCTGCTGCCGTTCTATCCGAGCCCCGGCCGCGACGACGGCTACGACATTTCGGATTACGGCGATATCAATCCGCAGTTCGGCACCATGAAGGACTTCCGCCGCTTCATGGTGGAAGCCAAGAAGCGCGGCCTTCGCGTCATCACCGAACTGGTCGTCAACCACACGTCCGACCAGCACGCCTGGTTCAAGCGCGCGCGGCGCTCGCCGCCCGGTTCGAGCGCGCGCGACTGGTATGTGTGGAGCGACACCGACCAGAAGTTTCTCGAAACGCGCATCATCTTCACCGATACGGAGAAGTCGAACTGGGCCTGGGACGCGGAGGCCAATGCCTACTACTGGCACCGCTTCTTTTCGCACCAGCCCGACCTTAATTTCGACAATCCGCGTGTCGTGCGCGCCGTCACGCAGGTGATGAAGCGCTGGCTCGATACTGGCGTCGACGGCTTCCGCCTCGATGCCGTGCCCTATCTGATCGAGCGCGAAGGCACCAGCAACGAGAACCTGCCCGAGACCCACGTCATCATCAAGAAACTGCGCGCGGCGCTCGACGCCTATGCGCCGGGCAAGGTGTTGCTCGCCGAGGCCAATATGTGGCCGGAGGACGTGCAGCAGTATTTCGGCGACGGCGACGAATGCCAGATGGCGTATCACTTCCCGCTGATGCCGCGCATCTACATGGCCATCGCGCAGGAAGACCGCTTCCCGATCGCCGACATCATGCGGCAGACGCCGGAAATCCCGCCGAACTGCCAGTGGGCGATGTTCCTGCGCAATCACGACGAACTGACCCTCGAAATGGTCACCGACGTCGAGCGCGATTATCTGTGGTCGACCTACGCCGCCGATCCGCGCGCGCGCATCAATGTCGGCATTCGCCGCCGCCTCGCGCCGCTGATGGACAACGACCGGCGCAAGATCGAGCTGATGAACTCCATCCTGATGTCTATGCCCGGCACGCCGATCATCTATTACGGCGACGAGATCGGCATGGGCGACAACATCTATCTCGGTGACCGCAACGGCGTGCGCACGCCGATGCAGTGGACGCCGGACCGCAATGGCGGCTTCTCCCGCGCCGACCCGGCGGCGCTGTACCTGCCCTGCATCATGGACCCGGTCTACGGCTTCTCGGCCGTGAACGTCGAGGCGCAGAGCCGCTCGGCCTCCTCGCTGCTGAGCTGGATGAAGCGGCTTATCGCCGTGCGCAAATCGACCTCGGTGTTCGGCCGCGGCACGCTGACTTTCGTGCGCCCGGCGAACCGCGCCGTGCTGGCCTATGTGCGCCAGCTCGGCAACGAGGCCATTCTCTGCGTCGCCAATCTGTCGCGCACCGCCCAGGCAGTCGAGCTCGATATGTCGCCATGGGAAGGCCGCATCCCGCAGGAGATGCTCGGCCGCACCAATTTCCCGCGCATCGGCCAGTTGCCCTATCTGGTAACGCTGCCGCCCTATGGCTTCTTCTGGTTCCAGCTCAATGAGCAAAGCGGCAACGTCGAGGAGTCGAAACTCCCGCGCGAGATATCCACGCTCGTCCTTGGCTCGACGCTGCAGTCGCTGACGTCGGGTTGGACCTTGCGCACGCTCGAAAACGACGTGCTGCCCGGCTTCATCGCCAACCGGCGCTGGTTCGGCGACAAGGACCAGCGCACGCCGTCGGTCAAGGTGTCGAGCGCGATCCCGTTTGAATTCGGCAATGACCGCTTCCTGATGGCGGTCGCCGACACGTCGAGCGGCGCCGGCACCAGCCGTTATATGTTGCCGCTCACGGTTCGCTGGTCACGCTACACGGCCATCGAACGCGGGCCGGGAAGCGTTCTGGCCGCCGTCCGCCGCGGCCCCCGCGAGGGCACCCTGCTCGACGCGACGGCGGAGCCGGAGTTCATCGCGGCCCTGCTCGCGAGCATCCGCGCTGGCGCCGTCGCCGGTCAGGGAGATCGGCGCATCGAGTTCCGCCCCACCGGGGCGTTTGCCACCGGGGCGTTTGCCGCCGCGCCGCCGCCGGACGTGAACAACGTCAAGGCGGTCGATCGCGAGCAGTCGAACTCCAGCATCATTGTAGACGATCGCTATGTCGTGAAGCTGCTGCGGCGGCTGTCGCCGGGCATCCATCCGGAAATCGAGATCGGCCGCTTCCTGACCGACGAAACCTCGTTCCAGAATGCGCCGGCCTTGCTCGGCTCCGCCGAGCAGATCGAGGGCGATACCAGTAGTGCGCTGGCCGTGGTTCATGCCTTCATCGAGAACCAGGGTGACGCTTGGAGCCTGACCGTCGGCGCGCTCGAACGGCTGATCGACACCCAGCGACTCAACCTCGCCGAACCGATCCTGGAGACCGCCGACACGCTGGTGTTGCTCCAGCGCATCCGGCAGATCGGCAAGCGGACCGCCGAACTCCACCTCGCCTTCGCCAGCCGGCCGGATATTGCCGCCTTCGCCCCGGAGCCCATAACTGCGGACGATGTCGCGATTTGGAGCGGTGATCTTGCGGAGCGCACGCGTGCCCGGCTCGATCTGGTCGCCAGCTCCATGGCCCACCTGCCGCGGGAGACACGTCCGATCGCCTCCCGGCTGTTCGAAAACCGCGATGCCATCCTCGCTCACATCGAAAACGGCCGCGATTCGGCCTTCGACGGCCGGAAAATCCGCCACCACGGCGATTTCCACCTCGGCCAGATCCTGATCGCCAAAGATGAAGCCTATATCCTGGACTTCGAGGGCGAGCCCCGCCGCACCGTCGAGGAGCGTCGCCGAAAGGCGCCACCGGCGCGTGACGTTGCCGGCCTTATCCGCTCGATCGACTACGCCATCAGCGCCGCCATCGCCAACGCGCCGGATCTAAACGACGAAGACCGCAGTGTGCTCACGCCGCTGATGCGCGACTGGGGCGATCGCCTAACCGAAGCCTTCTGGACTGCCTATCTCGAGACGCTCGGCGATAACGCTCTGTGGCCGGCCGATGCGGAGCAAGCGCGGCAATTGCTGGATACCTTCCTGCTCGAGAAGGCGCTTTACGAAATCGAATACGAACTCACCAATCGTCCCGCATGGTCGCATATCCCGCTGGAAGCGACGGCGCGTATTCTCTTTCAGCGCGGGGTGATCGCGCCATGAATCAGCACACCACGCCGCTCCTGTCCGATTACGACCTGTATCTCCTGGGCGAAGGCAACCAGCTCCGGCTCTACGACAAGCTCGGCGCCCATCCTATCACGCGCGACGGTGTGGCGGGCGTCTCTTTCGTCGTGCTCGCGCCGAATGCGCAGCGTGTCAGCGTGGTCGGCGACTTCAATGCGTGGGACGGCCGCACCAACCCGATGCAAGTGCGCGGCCAGGGCTATTGGGAAACATTTGTTGCTGGCGCCAAGGCCGGCGATAAATACAAATTCGAGATCGTCGATCGCTTCGGGCAGATGTTGCCGCTGAAGTCGGACCCGGTCGCTTTCGCAGCGGAAGTGCGGCCACTTACGGCTTCGATCGTCGTCGATCCCTCGACAATTCCGCATCCCTCCCCGGCACAATCGGACATCAATGCCTTCAACAAGCCGATCTCGATCTATGAGGTCCACCTGGGCTCCTGGCGCCGCAGCGTCGAGCGCGATGGCGGCTGGCTGACCTATCGCGAACTCGCCGACCAATTGCCGGCCTACGTGCGCGACATGGGTTTCACCCATGTCGAATTGCTGCCGATTTCGGAGCATCCGTTCGACGGCTCCTGGGGCTACCAGCCGACCGGACTGTTCGCGCCGACCAGCCGCTTCGGTCCGCCGGAGGATTTCGCTTATCTCGTCGATGCGTTTCATAAGGCCGGCATCGGCGTGCTGCTCGACTGGGTGCCCGGCCACTTCCCGGATGATCCGCATGGTCTCGCACGCTTCGACGGCACCGGGCTCTATGAGCACGAGGACCCGCGCCAAGGTCGCCATCTCGACTGGGGCACGTTGATCTACAATTACGGGCGCACCGAGGTCACCAACTTCCTCCTGTCCAACGCCCTGTTCTGGTTCGACCGTTATGGCATTGACGGCCTGCGCGTCGATGCGGTCGCCTCGATGCTGTATCTCGACTACAGCCGGCCGGCCCATGGCTGGATCCCGAACAAGCACGGCGGCCGCGAGAACATCGACGCCATCGACTTCCTGCGCCGGACCAACACCGAGTTGTTCCGACAATATCCGCACGCCACCACGGTCGCCGAAGAGTCGACCGCCTGGCCGCAGGTCTCGCGCCCGGTCGACTGGGGCGGGCTCGGCTTCGGCTACAAATGGAATATGGGGTGGATGAACGACACCCTCGATTACATGTCGAAGGATCCCATCCACCGCCGCTATCACCACGGCAAGATCCTATTCGGCCTGCACTACGCCTTCTCGGAAAACTTCATCCTGCCGCTGTCGCATGATGAGGTCGTGCACGGCAAACGCTCGATCCTCGGCCGCATGCCGGGCGATCAATGGCAGCGCTTCGCCAACCTGCGCGCCTATTACGCCTTCATGTTCGCGCATCCCGGCAAGAAGCTGATATTCATGGGATCGGAATTCGGCCAGGACACCGAGTGGAACCACGACATCAGCCTGCCGTGGCATCTTCTGGACAAGCCCGAGCACGCCGGCATCCAGCGCCTGGTGCGCGACCTCAATCACCTCTATCGCGACACCCCGGCCCTGCACGGCCTCGACTGCCAGGCCGAAGGCTTCGAATGGCTGGTCACCGACGACGCCGACAACAGTGTCTTCGCCTGGCTGCGCAAGGGCCGCGAGCCCGGATCGCGCGCCGTCTTCGTCGTGAACTTCACCCCGCAGGTGCTGCACGACTACCGCCTTCGCGTCCCCTTCGCCGGTCACTGGCGCGAAGCCTTCAATTCCGACGCAGCGATCTATGGCGGCAGCAATGTCGGGAACGCGGGCGGCGTCTCAACCGTTGCCACGCCCGACAGTCAGGAGATTCTCATTGTTCTCCCACCGCTTGCTGCCCTCATTTTCGTTCCTGAGCTCTAACGGCAAGAAATCCGCCGCCGGGGCGCCCTATCCGCTCGGCGCGACATGGGACGGCCGCGGCACGAACTTCGCGCTGTTCTCGGCCAACGCGACGAAAGTCGAGCTGTGCCTGTTCGACAGGGACGGCCGGCGTGAAACCGAGCGCGTTACGCTCAACGAACGCACGGACGACGTCTGGCACGTCTACCTGCCGCATGTCGGGCCGGGGCAACTCTATGGCTACCGCGTCCACGGCCCCTACGAACCGGGCGCCGGCCATCGCTTCAATCCGAACAAGCTGCTGATCGATCCCTACAGCAAGCAGCTTGGCGGCCACTTCACGTGGAACGACGCGCACTTCGCCTATCGAACCGGCAGCAAGCAGCAGGACCTGTCATTCGACCGGCGCGACAATGCGCGCTTCATGTATAAATCGGTCGTCGTCGATGCCGCCTATACCGGCTCAAACCACCGGCCGCATGTGCCGTGGGAAGACACGGTGATCTATGAGGCCCATGTCAAAGGCCTCACACATCAACGCACCGACATTTCGGACGGCCTGCGCGGCACCTATCGCGCGCTGTCAGACCCGGCGATGATCGCCCACCTGCGCAAGCTTGGCGTCACGGCGATCGAATTGCTGCCGGTGCATTCGTTTCTCAATGACCGGCATCTGCTTGACCGCAACCTGACCAATTACTGGGGCTACAACACCTTCAGCTTCTTCACGCCGGAGGCGCGCTACTCCAACGGTTCGGAGATCAATGATCTGCGCGGCACCATCGCCGCGCTGCACGACGCCGGCATCGAGGTCATTCTCGACGTCGTTTACAACCATACCTGCGAAGGCAACCATATGGGGCCAACGTTGTGCTATCGCGGCATCGACAACGCCTCATACTACTGGCTGATGCCAAACGACGGGCGCTATTACGACGACTTCACCGGCACGGGGAATTCGCTCAAGCTCGCTCATCCGCGCGTGCTGCAGATGGTCATGGACTCGCTGCGGCACTGGGTCGAGGCCTACCAGGTCGACGGCTTCCGCTTCGATCTCGCTTCCACGCTCGCCCGCGGCCCGGCCTTCGATCGCAATGCGCCGTTTCTCGCCGCCGTGCGGCAGGACCCGGTGCTCGCCGACGTCAAGATGATCGCCGAGCCCTGGGATGTAGGCATGGGCGGTTATCAGGTCGGCGGATTCCCCAACGGCTGGTCGGAATGGAACGACATTTATCGCCGGACGCTGAGGCGGTTCTGGCGCGGCGATGGCGACCTGATCGGCGATATCGCCCATGCGATGACCGGCTCGTCGGTCCAGTTCCAGCACGACGGCCGCAGCCCGCGGGCCAGCATCAACCACGTCACGGTGCATGACGGCTTCACGCTCGCCGACCTCTACAGCTACGACGGCAAGCACAACGAGGCCAATGGCGAGGACAATCGCGACGGTTCCGACGACAATGTCAGCACCAATTGCGGCGTCGAGGGCCCGACGGACGACCCCGGCATCCTCGCATTGCGGCGCACGCTCCGCCGCAATCAACTGGCCTCGCTCTACCTTGCGCAGGGTATCCCCCTGGTGCTTGCCGGCGATGAAGTTGGCAATTCGCAGGGTGGCAACAACAACACCTATTGCCAGGACAACGAGATCGGCTGGGTCGACTGGTCGGCGCTCGGCTCCGACGATGACCTGACCGACTTCGTCGGCACGCTTGCGAAAATCCGTCAGCAGTATCCGCAGGTCCGACAAAACAAATGGCTGGAAGGCAAGCGCGCCGACGGCACGTACGACGTGCTGTGGCTGACGCCTGGCGCCACGGAGATGACGGACGAGGACTGGAATTTTCCAGGCGGAAAATTCGTCTCCTACATTCTCGCCGGCCCGAAGGCAGGCGACGCGCCGCTCTACATTATTCTCAATGGCGCCGATCATGACGTCGAAGTGACCTTCCCCACCTGGGAAGGATCGCCGAAATGGAAGAACCTCATCGACACTGGCAATGACGGGCCTCAGGACATCCCGGGCGACACCGGATCGCCCTGGACAATCCGGCCGCGCTCGATCGTCGTGTTCGCAGGCCAATCATGAGCGCCGTTCCCACGTTTGGGCCGCTAATCGCCGATGACGGCGTCACGTTTCGGCTATGGGCGCCGGCGGCCCAGTCTGTCGATCTCGTGCTCGGCAAGGCCCAGCCAATGCAACGCGGTGACGGCGGCTGGTTTAAACTGCATGTGCCGGGCGCCAAGGCCGGCACGCGCTACAGCTTCCGCATCGACGGCGACGTCAGCATTGCCGATCCGGCCTCGCACTTCCAGCCGGACGATGTCGGCGGCGCCAGCGAGGTCATCGATCACGATTATAATTGGCGCGACGCGAGCTGGAAGGGGCGGCCCTGGGAGCAGGCCGTTTTCCTCGAAACGCATGTCGGCACTTTCACGCCAGAAGGCACCTATCGCGCGATGATCGACAAGCTCGATCATCTGGTCGAGACCGGAATCACTGCGCTCGAATTGATGCCGCTCGCCGATTTCCCGGGCCGCTGGAACTGGGGCTATGACGGCGTGCTCCTTTACGCGCCGGATTCGAGCTATGGCCGTCCGGAAGACCTGAAGGCGCTCATCGACGCCGCCCATCAGCGCGGCCTGATGGTGTTTCTCGACGTCGTCTACAATCACTTCGGCCCGGAAGGAAACTATTTGCACCGCATTGCGCCGCCGTTCTTTACCGACGCGCATACGCCGTGGGGCAGCGCCATCGACTACCGCGTGCCGGAAGTGCGCGCCTTCGCCGTCGAGAATGCCGTGCATTGGCTGCGTCATTATCGCTTCGACGGTCTTCGCCTCGACGCCGTGCATGCCATTGTCGCGCCTGGCGAACCTAATGTGCTGGAGGACATCAGTAAGGCCGTCGGCGTTCTGGCACGGGAAACCGGGCGGCACATTCATCTGGTGCTCGAGAATGACGACAACACGGCGCGCCGCCTCGCCCCGCTCGAGGATCCACCAAGCGGACACTACAAGGCGCAGTGGAACGACGACTATCACCACGCCTGGCATGTTCTGCTGACAGCGGAAACGCAGGGCTATTACCGCGATTACGACGATGCCGCCCGTCATGTCGCTCGCACCCTGGCCGAGGGCTTTGCCTATCAGGGCGAAGGTTCGCCGCACCGCGACGACGCCCCGCGAGGCGAGCCCAGCGCGGCGTTGCCGCGCCTCGCCTTCGTCAACTTCATCCAGAACCACGACCAGATCGGCAACCGGCCGCTCGGCGAGCGCCTCACCGTGCTTGTCGATGAGAATGCCGTCGCTGCGGCATTGAGCGTGCTGTTGTTGCAGCCCGGCCCGCCTCTTTTGTTCATGGGCGACGAATGGGGCGCCCGAGAGGCGTTCCCGTTCTTCTGCGACTTCAAGGGCGATCTCGCCGACGCCGTGCGCAACGGCCGCAAGCGCGAATTCGCAGAAGCCTACGCCAGACATGGCGACGAAATCCCCGATCCGCTGGCCGAGCGGACGCGCGACCTCGCCGTGCTCGACTGGGCGGCGCGCGACGAGCCGGCCCATACGCGGCGGCTCGAACTGACACGCTCGCTGCTCGCGGCCCGGCATCGCCACATCGTGCCGTTGCTGCAATCGATGACCGGCGCCGGCACCGCGGCGATGACAAACGGCCTGTTGACGGCGCGATGGCCGGCGAATGGCAAGGCGCTGTGTCTCCTGGCCAATCTCTCCGGCGCGTCGCAGCCGCGTCCGCAGGATCTCGCCTGGGGATCGGAGCCCGTGTGGGGCCCCAATCCGCCCGACAGCCTGCCGCCCTGGTCGGTCTACGCCGCGATTGGAGGCTAGCGCCATGCGTTCCGCCATGCCTGCCGCCACGCCGCACGCCACCTATCGCGTTCAACTGACCAAGGACTTCACCTTCGACGATGCTGCTGCCATCGTCCCTTATCTCAAGGCGCTCGGCATCAGCCATCTTTATGCGTCGCCATTCCTGAAGGCGCGGCCGGGCAGCACCCACGGCTACGACATTGTCGATCACGACCGCCTCAACCCGGAGCTCGGCGGCGATGAAGCCTTTGCCCGGATGAGCGACGCACTAAGGGCCAACGACATCGGCCTCATCCTCGATTTCGTGCCGAACCACATGGGCGTCGGCCTGTCGGATAACCAGTGGTGGCTCGATGTGCTGGAATGGGGCGAACATTCGCCGCATGCCGAAGCTTTCGACATCGACTGGGAGGCGATCCCCTACCGGCGGAATCCCGGCGTGCTGTTGCCCATCCTGGGCCGGCCTTATGGCGATGCCTTGCAAGCCGGAGAGATAGAACTGCGTTACGACGCGGCCGATGGCAGCTTCGCCGCCTGGTATTTCGAGCACAAGCTGCCAATCAATCCGCAGCGCTATGGCGAGATGCTCCGGATTCTAGTCGCGACCGCCGAATCCGATCCGGCCGGCGCCGCGCTGTTGAAGCTCGCCGACGAATATGGCGCACACGGCGCGCCGTCGTATCGCGATGCGCCGGCGCTGAAGCAAGCTCTTACTGCTATCGACGGCGCCGCACCGCTGATCGAACGGGGCCTCGCCGCCTATCGCGGCGAAGCCGGAGCAGCGACGCTGCATCGCCTGCTGGAACGCCAGCATTATCGCCTCGCCTACTGGCGCGTCGCGTTTGCGGCCGTCAATTATCGCCGCTTCTTCGACATCAACGATCTTGCCGGTTTGCGGGTCGAACGGCCCGCCGTGTTTCGCGCCATTCACCCGCTCGTTATCCGTCTGATCGCGGCCGGCCAGTTGCAGGGACTTCGGCTCGACCACATCGACGGCCTGCGCGATCCGGTGCAATACACGCGGCGCCTGCGCCAACTGGTGAGCAAAGCGCGCGGCAATAGCCGCCGCGGTCCGCTCTGGATCGGGATCGAAAAAATCCTCGGCCACGGCGAGGCCCTGCCGGACTTTCCCGGCGTCGCCGGTACGACCGGCTATGAATGGCTCAATGTCATCGGCCACGTTCTCGCCGACGACACGGGCCTCGATGCGCTGGAAAAGACCTGGCGCGACTTCAGCGGTGAGCACTCGACGCCCGCGCAAATGCTCGATACCGCGAAACGCCGCGTCATCGACACCATGCTGGCGAGCGAATTCACCGTACTCGGACTACAATTAGCGCGCATCGCCGCCGGGCATTTCAGCACGCGCGACTACACGCTGAACCGCCTGCGCGAGGCGCTGCTGCTCTATGTGCTGGAGTTTCCGGTTTACCGCACTTACGTCACGGCGGCCGGCGCTTCCGACAAGGACCGCGCCATTATCGATGCGACCATTGCACGGGCCCGCGCGCGGTGGGACGGCCCAGATCCTGACATCATGGATTTCCTGCGCGAGGCCATCACGCTCGATCTCGTCAGCAATGCCGGCTACAGCGCGCCGCGGGTGCGCAACTTCGCCCTCAAGCTGCAACAATTCACCGGGCCGCTGATGGCCAAGGCGCTGGAAGACACGGTGTTCTATCGCGACCACCGTTTCCTTGCCTTCAACGAGGTCGGCGGCCATCCCGATGCCCGCGCGCTGTCACCACAGCAATTCCACGAGATGCAGGCCGAGCGCCTGAGAGTGTCGCCGGATGGACTGACTGCGACAGCGACGCACGACACCAAGCGCGGCGAAGACGCCCGCATGCGCATTCTCGCGCTCAGCGAAATGCCTGACGAATGGGCGGCGCACGTGAAGGAATGGGACGGCCTGAATCGCGGCCTTGCCGCCGCGCAGGATGGATCGCCGTGGCCGGGCAAGGCGCATCAATACATGATCTACCAGGCACTCATTGGCGCCTGGCCGGACCGGCTCGATGAAAATTTCACGAACCGCATCAAGGCCTATGCGCTGAAAGCGGCGCGCGAAGGCAAGCAGGACACGAGTTGGACAGCGCCGAATGAAAAGTATGAAGCGGCGCTGGAGGCCTGGATCGGCACCCTGCTCGATCCGGCGCGGTCGAAGACGTTTATCGATTCATTCGGCGCCTTCGCGGCGCGCACATCGCTGATCGGCGCGCTCAACAGCCTGTCGCAACTGGCCCTCAAGGTGCTCGGCCCCGGCATTCCGGATATATATCAGGGCACGGAATATTGGGACCTGTCGCTGGTCGATCCGGACAATCGCCGGCCGGTGGATTTCGGCAAACGCGCCGCCGAAGTCGATAAACCAGACTTCGATTTGCAAAGCCTCGCTGAGTCCTGGCAAGACGGCCGCATCAAGCTGCACCTGCTGCACAAACTGCTCGAGATCCGGCAACACTATGCCGAGCTGTTCCGCCGCGGTGATTATTTCGGCCTCGATGTATCCGGTCCCGACGCCGCGCATGTCATCGCCTTTGCGCGCCGCTGGAAGCGCGACGAAGTCGTGGTCGCGGTCGGCCGCCACTTCGCGTCGCTCTCGAACGGCGGACGCCAATGGCGCCGCCCGCTTCAGGCTTCGATCAACATCGCATCGGGAATGGTTGCGCTGGAGAACGCTGCATCATCGGCTGCAACACCACTCTGCATCTGCTCGCCGGCGGTCCACGTCTTCTGGCGCCGCAGCTAGCGCGACAAAATTGCCAGAATTTGCTCGGCCGGGAACGGCGCGCGCAGGCAGGCGTTTGCTCCTAAACAGGAGAACAATCGTGGCGCCGGAAATTCGCAAAACTGGAACGAAAGACAGCAAGAGTTGGCTGGCCCTCGGCTTGCTCGGTGTCGCCGCAGTCGTGGTGATGTTTGCGCTCTTCAGCGGCAAGCCGGATCAGAGCCCGCAGGACCCGCGCTCCGCCGACGCCATCACGCAGCCGGACCGCGCTCCGCCGGCCCCGGAGACTACGCCGCACACCACCCTGCCGCGGTGAATGGCGCAAACGTTCGGATGCAGCCGCCCTCGCCTGCGCCGCAGCGCCTCGCGGCGGATTGCGTGAAATATGGAAAGGAGGGAAATGGTGGGCGAGGTAGGACTCGAACCTACGAAGGCATAGCCAGCGGATTTACAGTCCGCCCCCTTTGCCGCTCGGGACACTCGCCCCCAAGCTCGAATTCCTCCAGGCTTTCACCCCGGCGCCGGTCGCACCGTCCGTCCTAGACCTTTGATCCCCATAGCAAAACGGGATTTCCGCACCGGACGGTGATGGAATGGCACGGGTTATGGGCAGGGGCAGCCGGGAAGTCAATGGAGGCGTTGCGGAAAGTTGACAAGAGGCGCTATTCCCCCGCCGCCCGATCCTCTAAAGCTCCCCGCCATGAGCAAACGCCCCGCCCCCTTCGCCGGCAAGCCCGCTGCCGGACCTAAAAGTTCCAAACCCGGCGCAAAGCCCGGTGCCACCCGCGAGCAGGTCGAGCGCCGCGAGCGCTTCACCCGCGCCCGCCGCGAGGACCTGCGCGCCGCGTCCGCCGGCGACGACGATCTCGTCATTCTCTATGGCTGGCACACGGTCACGGCGGCGCTGCGCAACCCGAACCGGCGCCTGCGCCGCCTGCTGGTCACCGACAACGCCGCCCGCCGCCTCGAGGAAG
This sequence comes from Pseudolabrys sp., assembly GCA_035556455.1. Lineage (GTDB taxonomy): Bacteria > Pseudomonadota > Alphaproteobacteria > Rhizobiales > Xanthobacteraceae > Pseudolabrys. The sequence goes on along the minus strand of DATMEX010000059.1, from coordinate 13,253 downwards.
AAGGCATCGCCGCCGCCATCGCCCCGGAAATCGTACGCCCCTCCGCCATCGACGACCGCCTGCTGCCCGACGCCGTCCACAACGGCCTCTATCTGGAGGCCGATCCCCTGCCCTCGCCGGCGATCGAGGCCGTGCCGGCGCGCGGCACCGTGCTGGTGCTCGACCAGATCACCGACCCGCACAATGTCGGCGCCATCTTCCGCTCGGCCGCGGCCTTCGCCGCCACCGCCATCGTGACGACGCAGCGCCATTCGCCGGACGCCACCGCCGCGCTCGCCAAGGCCGCCTCCGGCGCGCTCGAACTGGTGCCGCTCGTCACCGTGCAGAATCTCGGCCGCGGCCTTGCCGCGCTGAAGGAGCGCGGCTTCATGGTGGTCGGCCTCGATTCCGACGGCGACGCCGACCTGCCGGAGATGACGTTGCGCAAGCCACTGGCGCTGGTGCTCGGCGCCGAGGGCAAGGGCCTGCGCCAGTCGACGCGCGAATTGTGCGACAAGGTCGCCCGCATCGACATGCCGGGCGACATCAAGAGCCTCAACGTCTCGAACGCCGCGGTGCTGTCGCTCTATATCGCCAGCCGGGCGTGAGCTTCGACGTTCGCTGGACTAGAGCAAGCCAACCGAACTACTCGCTGGCGACGGAAAAACAGAAATTCCGAGCCTGAGACTATTTAGTCGTCACCCGATTTGCTTCCAGTTGGAACATACTCACCTACACGTGAAAGAACAAAGCCGGCTACGCCACCGAGCATAGTTCCGATTGTTGCGGAATCTAAGATTCTTTCGAGCCCAAGAACCATAATTACCGGGAATAACAAGCATACCGTTGCAAATTGGACGGTTCTAGCCCCGATACTTTTTCCAGTCTTCCATCGCTGCGCTATCAAAAGAATAAGACCAAGCGGCCCCGTCAGAATCGCAATTAACTCCAGCCAGAATCTACCATCCACCATTTGCTGCCCCCATAAGATCGCTAGGCGGCTTTCTGCTTCTTGGGCCGCGATTTCTTCGATTGCGACGGCATACCCTTCGGCCCATAATCTGATGGGCATCGGGTTTAGTGTTGAGCGCGGACTTCACAAATTTTTAAAGCGCTGCACTCTTGCTCGGGATGTTGACCATCAGTCTTTGGCGCAGGGGTTCTACCCATGACCGGCACTCCATGGCCACGCTATCAGATAGGCCCGCCTGACAGCATTTTTGCTCTTGGCGTCATTAGCGTAAACTATGCGCAACTCGAATTTGCAGCGCAAGCCATGTTCACGACAATTCTAGGCGTTAGCGGCCAAGTCGGTCACACGATATTCGCTCGACTAGCGTCTGAGGCCCGCGACGGGCTTATGCGACAAACATTACCATTACGAGATTGGACTGATGAGGTGATGAGCCTTGTTCGAACCTTCGTCGAAGGCCACAAGATTTGCTACGAAAATCGCAACAAGCTGATGCACTCGAATATCGTCAGTGGCACCCAGCGATCCATTTTACTTTTCAAAACGGAGCGCAGCGGAAAAACAGTGGCGGCCAACCCGACGCTTGCCGAATTAAGGCAGGTCGCCGATGACATGAAGACCTACTTCGATTTCGGCCTTCACCTATCCAACATGATCAATTTCGAACTACTTGGCCTCAAGCCGCAGGAGGGTGATCGCTGGCATCACGCATGGCCCGACAAGCCCGCTCTGCCCAATCGTTTGGAATACACGTCAGACCTGCGTCCGACTAGGACTCTAGACTAGAGTTTCGAAGCGATTTCAAACAGTCCTGCCCGGACTTGATCACTCCGCGGTAATTTCATCGTTCGGCGCACCAAGGCCATAGTCGGTCTTGGCCATGCCCGAGCCCAAGCCTAGCGGCTTGGATACAAGCAGGTCTATTTTTCTGCCCTCTAAAAAGATTACCCATTGCCACAAAAGCAAACGGCGAGCCCCCCAGCCCGTAGGCGGCAATAGAATCACCACATTGCGCCGCTTTTCAAATTCATCTCGGCGCGTTACGCCTTCGGCTAACGCGTCCTACGATGCTGAGCGAGCAGCGTCGCGCCGGTCAAGACTTTCTCCTACGACGCCATCGGCAACATGCTGTCGCATGCGGTGCTTATTGAGGACCGAAAGTAGCCCGGGTGAGCACAGCGAACCCGGGGCTGCCTGTCGATCGTTCCCGGGTTGCGCTTCGCTCCACCCGGGCTACACGCCTCCCCCCCCCAAAAGCAAACGGCGAGCCCCCCAGCCCGCCGTCGCCGCCCACTAACTTTTGAAAGATCGTCAGTTCAGCCGCGCGCCCGGCTTGCCGAGCTCGCCCTTGCGGTAGAGCTGGATGGTCATTCGATCGGGGCCGAGAATGGTGATTTCGGCATCGGCCTGGATGACGCGATGGCCGCCCTTATTCGGACCCTTGTTCGGGCCCTTGTTTGAATCCTTGACTGTCTCTTTGGCCGGCTTGCCCTTCCTGCCCTGCGCTTGCGCGGCGGGTGCCTCGACCTCGACCTTGTTGTCGCCATTGCCATCATCGACCACGGTGTAACGCTCGACCACGCGCGGCGGCAGATCGACGTAACGCTTCGTCTCGACGATCTTCGGCTTTTTATAAACGACCCCGGTGGTGTTGATGACGGACGGCTTTGCCGCCGCCTGCTTTGCCGCCGTCTTTTTGCCCGCCGCCTGCTCGCGCAATTGCTCGATCATCGCCGGATCGTTCTTGACGCGCGACGGCCTGGCGGCCTTCGCTTGCGGCGCCGGCGCGGCGCGATAGGCACGGCGCGGTGCACGCGCGTTGTCCTCGCCGGGCCGGTGAATGACATAAGCGCCCGGCGCGACTTCGACGGCGTAAGGCTGCGATGCCGTGCGGTTCGGCTGCGCATAAGAATAAAGCGGCGCCGGCGACGGCTGCACCGACGAATACCATTGCGCCTCGGCGGTTCCGGCGCTGAGCGCGGCGGCGGCGAAGGCGAGCGCTGCGATTTTGATACGCGACAAGGTCATCGGTTCACTTCGGCGGCAAAAGGGGCGAGGCGAAATTGCCCGGCTCGAGATCGGCCGGTGGCACGATCACGCGTGGCGGATAGAGCGAGAGCGTCGACCATTCCTGGTAATAAGTCGGCGCCGGCGCAGCGATGCGCCGCGGCGCGTTGAGATCCTCGCGGCGTCCGACCTTCGGCTTCTTGCCGGTGAACGGAAAGTACCGCCGGTTCTGCCAGCCCGGCGCCCAGTATTCGCGAATCTCGGTGCCCGGCTCGACGTCGTAGACCAGCACTTGCGGCGCGCGCGACGGATACGAATCGTAATAGCCGGCGCGGCCGGACCAATCGGCGGCCTGCGCCGCCGTCAGGCCGCACGCTCCAGCAAGGACAGCAATGGCAATGAAAGCGCGCATCGCAGGCGATCCGTTCGTGACGTTCGCCCGCACAATATACGAACGATTTACACCGCCACTTTCAATCGCCGGGTAACATTAACCCGGCCGGCAGCACGCGCGTGCGGCGGGCCTTGATTTCGGCGCGGTCCTCGGCGACAAGGCGGCGGGGGCTGATGTCACACGACCGCGGTTAAAGTTAATCGGAATGCCAAATCGCACCCCTTCCGCTGCCGCTCCGCCCGCGCGCGATAATTTCCGTCAGCGCTATGACGACGTCGAAAAGCAACGCGAAGCCCTGCTCGCGCGGCTGAACCGCCTCAGCACCGTGGCGCAGGCGCATCCCGGCCACAAGCGCGCGCTCAAGCTGCTCAACGACAGCTTCCGCAAGGCCAAGCTGTCCCAGCGCTTGCCGGTTCTGCATGCCGCCGCCTGGCTGATCGAGGTTCTGGAGCGGCTGGCCGTCAGTATCTGACGACCGGCGCCGTGGTAGCGGCGTCCCCCAAAACGGTGCAAAGCTTGCCGAAGCGTTAAGAATCCCGGCCCGCCACAGGCCGCCTGAATTCCTGATATAACAATTTAAATTCAAAGACTTAGATAATCAGTCTCCGCCAAAAGGCGTAAGACGCGAGACGGACAGACGCACTTGCGGAGGCTGGCGTATCGCTAGCCTCAAGGCGACTCCGACCACAAACAAGACAATCAGGCGTCGCCCGACACACGACCATAACGTGTCAACTTTAGGGGTAAACGCCTATGACAACGACCACCGCGTCCGGACTCCAGGACCGCGGAATGACGGCCGACGAACGGCGCGTCATCTTCGCATCATCGCTCGGCACCGTTTTCGAATGGTACGACTTCTATCTCTACGGCTCGCTCGCCGCGATCATCGGCGCGCAGTTCTTCAGCGATTATCCGCCGGCAACGCGTGACATCTTCGCGCTGCTCGCTTTCGCCGCGGGCTTCCTCGTGCGTCCGTTCGGCGCCCTCGTGTTCGGCCGCGTCGGCGATATCGTCGGCCGCAAGTACACCTTCCTCGTCACCATTCTCATCATGGGCCTGTCGACCTTCATCGTCGGCCTGCTCCCCGGCTCGGCCACCATCGGCTTCGCCGCGCCGGTCATCCTGATCGCGCTGCGCCTGCTGCAGGGCCTCGCGCTCGGCGGTGAGTACGGCGGCGCCGCGACCTATGTCGCGGAGCATGCGCCGCACGGCAAGCGCGGCTACTATACGTCGTACATCCAGACGACCGCCACGCTCGGCCTGTTCCTGTCGCTGCTGGTCATTCTCTTCACCCGCACCATCGTCGGTGAAAAGGATTTCGCGGCCTGGGGCTGGCGCATTCCGTTCCTCGTCTCCGTGCTGCTGCTGGCCGTTTCGGTCTGGATCCGCTTGAAGCTGAACGAGTCGCCGGTCTTCCAGCGCATGAAGGATGAAGGCAAGGGCTCGAAGGCGCCGCTCACGGAAGCCTTCGGCAACTGGTCGAACGGCAAGATCGTGCTCATCGCCCTGCTCGGCGGCGTGATGGGCCAGGGCGTCGTCTGGTACACCGGCCAGTTCTACGCGCTGTTCTTCCTGCAATCGATCCTCAAGGTGGACGGCTACACCGCCAACCTCTTGATCGCGTGGTCGCTCCTGCTCGGCACCGGCTTCTTCCTGGTGTTCGGCGCGCTGTCCGACAAGATCGGCCGCAAGCCGATCATCCTCGGCGGCTGTCTGATCGCGGCGCTCACCTTCTTCCCGATCTTCAAGGCGATCACCACCAACGCCAACCCGGCGCTGGAAAAGGCGATCGAAACCGTGAAGGTCGAGGTGGTGGCTGATCGTGCGGCCTGCGGCGATCTGTTCAACCCGGTCGGAACGCGCGTCTTCACCAAGCCGTGCGACACCGCCCGCGCCTACCTGTCGCAGCAGTCGGTCAAGTACTCGACCGTTGCCGGCCCGGCCGGTGCGCCGGTCGTGGTCAAGGTCAACGGCACGGACGTTCCGTACGCCGCCGCCGCCGACAACGCCAAGGTTCTCGCCGCCGTGCAGGCCGCGGGTTATCCGAAGGCGGGCGACGCGGGCATCGTGAAGATGGCGCATCCCTTCGACATCTTCCGCAGCCAGACGGCGGCCATCATCGGCCTGCTGCTCATCCTCGTGATCTTCGTCACGATGGTGTACGGCCCGATCGCGGCGATGCTGGTGGAACTGTTCCCGACCCGCATCCGCTACACCTCGATGTCGCTGCCGTATCACATCGGCAACGGCTGGTTCGGCGGCCTGTTGCCGGCGACCGCCTTCGCCATCGTGGCCTCGACCGGCGATATCTATGCCGGCCTGTGGTACCCGATCATCTTCGCGTCGATCACGGTCGTCATCGGCTTCTTCTTCCTGCCGGAGACGAAGGACCGCGATATCACCGCCTGATGGCTCATAACGGCGGCGACCGGAACCCGGTCGCCGCCTCGATCATACGCCCCGCGGCTTTCCGGCCGCGGGGCGTTTTCATGTGTCCCATGCCGCGCATACCGGCCCGGTAACCCGGCGCGACCGGGCACCGGGCGCCAGGCAGCGCGCCATACAATTGATTTGTCACGTCTAATCCGCTATCCGGGCGTCGCGCGCGGCAGCGCCGGCTTAGCTCAGCGGTAGAGCAGCGGTTTTGTAAACCGAAGGTCGGGGGTTCAATCCCCTCAGCCGGCACCAAAGCCCCCGTGGCGACGAATTCGGCAGCAATCGTCCGATTTGGACCAAAATTGAACCAATTGTCACAGCCGCAGGGCGCTCGAAACGGTTGTTCGCCGATCCTAAATTGTGCCAAACTGGGTTGTTGCTACTCGTAATACCTCGGAGATCTAGCATGCCTCAGGGCACCGTGAAGTGGTTCAATCCGACGAAGGGCTACGGCTTCATCCAGCCGCAAGATGGCGGCAAGGATGTGTTCGTTCATATTTCGGCGGTGGAGCGCGCCGGACTTAGCACGCTGAACGAAGGTCAGTCCGTGCAGTTCGAACTCGTCGAAAACCGCGGCAAGACGTCGGCGGAGAACCTCAAGGTTAAGTAGCCTCGGAGCCCGGGGACACTTTCGACCTTTTGACTGAACAAAGCGAACCGTCGGGTCACCCCGGCGGTTATTAATTATCCGTCGCGCGCGAATGCGTTTCGGCGGCGCGGCCGTTATCGCGTGAGCTTCTCCAGTTCGGGGAACGGCTCCAGCGGCACGTCCTTGCACAGCGCCGCGACCTCCAGCGGCACATCCAGAAAACGATCGAGCCTGCCCGACACGAACGTGGCGGCACCGTCCTTCGGCGGCGCGTAGGTATTGCCGGATTTGCGCTCGCGATAGCGGATGCAGACGATGAAGCGATCGCCCTGCCCCACCTTCTTGAGCAGCGGTTGCGACGCCTGCGCATTGCGCACGCCGACCGGCTCGTTGAGATAGGTGCGCAGGAAGGCCAGGAGATCGTTCTTGTAATTCTGCGGCGAGACGTTCTGCGCATCCCAGCGCGCCTGCAGCTCCGCCGGGCTCGGCCCGACATCATCCGAGACGCAACCGGCCGCGAACAGCGCCGCCCCGATCATCAGCCAACCTGCCCGCACATCCGCCTCCGACTGAATCGTTGTCGGCGGCGACGCTAGCAAATTTGGCGGCACGACGCGCGCTCCTGGCTACAGCGCTGCCCGTAGCCTGGATGAGCGAAGCGAAATCCGGGACAGCGGAACGTGCGATCCCGGGTTACGCTGCGCTCCACCCGGGCTACACATCACCCGGTCATCGCGCGGTTCACGCCAGCGCTACAGGGTCGAGACCTTGATACCGCCGAACACGCCGACGCCCGGCGCCTTCCAGCCGACCGGCACTTCGTAGCGCTTGTCGAACAGGTTATCGACGCGGCCGAACACCGTGACCTGCTTGTTCACGACGTAGTTGGCGGCGATGTTGACCACCGTGTAGCCCTGGAAGTCGCGGGCCGGGAACCAGAGTCCCTGCCGGTCGAAGTCCATCCACGGGCCGACATAGACGACGCTGGCCGACAGGCCGAGCGCATCATTGGCCTGGTACGAGGCCGTGAAATTGGCCTTGTGCTTGGGCCGGCGCAGCAACTCGGTGTTGGCGATCTCGTCGGTCGCGTCGGTGCGGGTGTAGTCCGCGTGGAAGCGCAGCCGGTCGGTTGCCTTGACGTCGACGAAGGCCTCGTAGCCTTCGGTCTTGGCCTTGCCGACATTGACGTAGGTGTTCACCGGCGCGAACACGTTATTGATCAGATCCTTGATGTCGTTGCGGAAGTAGGTGACGCCGAAGCGCACGCGATCGCCGAACAGCGGCTGCTCGAAGCCGAGTTCCCAGCCTTTGCTGGTTTCCGGCCGCAGATTCGGGTTGCCGACATAGTTGAAGTCGCCGACGCCGTAGAGCTCGTATAAGGTCGGCGCCTTGAAGGCGGTGCCGTAGCTGCCTTTCAACTTCGTCTCAGTGCCCGGCACAAGGAAGGCCGGCGCGACGCGCCAGGTATTGTGGCTGCCGAACTTGTCGTCGTCGTCGATGCGCGCATTGCCGACGATGAAGAAACGCTCGGCAAATTGCGACTGCATCTCGACATAGCCGGCGGTATTGCCGTTGCTGGCCGAATAGGAAAGCGGCGCGCCGCCGAACATGGCATAAGTCTGGGTATTGGCGCGCTCCTGCGAACGTTCGGCGCCGAGCACCAGTGTGTGCCCCTTGGCAACGGCGATCTCGCCGCGCCAGTTCACCGCGGTGCGCGTGCCGTCATTGGTGCTTTCCGGGTTGGCGTTGGGGTCCTTGTTGCTGCGACGGTTGTCGGCGAAGTTGACGCCGACGGTGTTGATGAAGCGGCCGTCGAGCGCGGCATAGACCGCCTCGGCGCGGCCGAAGAAGGCCTTGTTGGCGTAATCCGATCGCGTCGGATATGGCGTGCTCGGAAACGCGGTCGGGTCGTCGTTGGAGTATTTGAGCTTGATATCGACATAGCGACCGATCAGGTTGACCTTGAGGTCGTCGGTGACCTTCATGCCGAGCCGGGTCGAATAGGTCATGTTGTCGTAGGAATTCGGATTGGCCGACTGGCCCGGCGGCAGCACAGAGGTCGGCGTGACATCGATATGCGACGAGCGCAGATGCGCGACGCTGAAGGCGTAGTCGAAGCGATCCTTCGATCCGCTGAGCGCCGCCGACTGGTTGAAGGTGCCGAGCGCGCCGCCCTCGAGCGTGGCCCTGGCCTTGGCCGGCCCCTCGCCCTTCTTGGTGGTGATCGAAATCACGCCGCCGATCGAGTTGGCCCCGTAGAGACCGCCCTGCGGTCCGCGCAGCACTTCGACCCGCTCGATGTCGCCGGTGGCGATGTGCGCGAGATCGACCGCGCCGTTCGGCGAACTGACGTCGCCGATATCGATGCCGTCGAGCAGCACCTTGATGTGGTTGGAGTTGGTGCCGCGCATGAAGATCGCGGTCTGGCCGCCGGGGCCGCCGGTCTGCACGACATTGAGGCCGGGCACGTTGTTGAGCACATCCGGCAGCGTGCGGCGCTGGGTGCGTTCGATATCGGCGGCGGTGATCACCGTCACCGAGCTGCCGATCTGGTCGAGCGGCGTCGCGATGCCGGTGGCGCTGACGGTGACTTCCGGCAGCACGACCGGTGCGGCTTGTTGAGCGGATGCCGCTTCCAGCGCGGCAATGACGGCCGCCGCGCTCGCGGCAGCCAGACGAAAACGAACCCCCATAACGCACATTCCTTCGATGGCGCCCGTCCTCAACGGGCGCGCCGGGTGAAACCAAACCCGGTGCGAAGAACATGCGAACGCGACGCGGACGACGGGCGTCTCGAGACGTTCACCTGCCGATGTTCGTTCGGAAAATACATCCCAACGGACCATCGCACCGGCAATGACGTCACCGCTGCGAAAGCGCCGCTCCGTATGGACCGCCCGTCCACCGGTTGGGTGACTGTGCTGGCAGGTCTCCTGGCTCGCGGGTCATTGCCTGGCGCTTTGAAAACGCCTTGTTGCGTCCGGCCTTCCCAGGCTCCCGGCGGAGACAAGTCTCCTTCGAGAAATCCCAGTGGCCGTGCGGACGCGGGCTCGCCGCTTACAGTTGCGGGGGCAGCCACGGAATACGCAATGTCGCCAAACAACCGACAGGGTCGCAAAGCAGAACTGCGGCTAACCGTGTTCCCTCTTTCGTCCCCGGAGCGACCCGGGGAACCAGCACGGCTTCGATACTTCTATGGAACGTTAATGTGAGTCAAGCACCGCGGCCCATCGCTGGACCGCGGCGCCTGAAGGCACTGGATATGTCGGTGCCGGGACGGTCGTTAGATCGCCTTCGGCTTGACGGTCTTGGTGGCTTTGAGCTTGGCGGTTTTCAGCTTGGCCGCCTGGTGCTTGGCGACGTGCTTCTTGGCGCTGTGCTTGTGCGCCACATGCTTGGCCGCCGAGTGCTTGTGCGCCACGTGCTTGTGCGCCGAGTGCTTGGCCACATGCTTCTGAGCCTTGTGGGTCTTCTGCACGACCGGCTTGGCCGGCGTGGTCAACGGCGCCGGCGTCGCGGCCGGGCTGCTGGTCTGGGCGAGCGCCGGCGCGGCGATCAGGCTGAGCGCGATGGCGGCGGCGGAGATGGACTTGAACATGGAATTCTTCCTTTACAGCGGGTGGCCGGCACCCTTGACGTTTCCCGGCGCGCCGGCGAGACGCCGGCTGATGGCGCTCTTTCTAGGTCCCCGGCCCTGAACGCGGTCTGAGACCGGCCGTTATCCGCCGTTCAGATTGCCCGGTTCCCCCGAACCGCTTGCCGCACCGAACATTTTTGCCCCTCCGCCGGGGACTAAATGGCATCACGGAATGTTTTTCCTGACTGGCACGCGACCTGGCGTAACCTGTCGCCGTGCCGTTTCAACCACAGAGGTCCAACCGCCATGATCCTCTCCCGCACGCTCCGTCATCTTCCCGTCATCGCCGGCGCCGCCCTCATCGTCGCCGCCGTCGGTCTCAAGCCGGTTTATGCAGCCGGCACCGACACGCCGACCGACGACAAGAAGAAGGACAAGAAAGGCAGCATGATCGAGCAGCCCGAACAGCAGCTCGCCCATGCCAAGGCCTATGACGAATTCGTCCGCGGCTATCGCGCCGCCCGCGACATGATCCTCGCCGGCCAGTACGACAAGGGCATCGCCGCCATGCACGCGCTCGGCCGCGACGACAATCCGGATGTCGCCAACTACATCGGCTATGCCAACCGGCGCATGGGCAACTACGAGCAGTCGAAGGTCTGGTACGAGGCGGCGCTGAAGGCCGACCCCAGGCACACCCGCACCTGGTCCTATTACGGCATGTGGCAGGCCGAACAGGGCAACCGCGTCAAGGCCAGGGAATACCTGACCAAGGTCGCCTCGCTTTGCGGCAATACGGACTGCAAGGAGTATGTCGAGCTCAAAGCCGTGATCGACGGCACCGGAACCTACTGATGCTCACCATGCCGTAGCCGGCACCGATCATCCGCTGAACTCAGAACCGCCGGGCAAAAACCCGGCGGTTCTTTTTTATCGTGATCCGCCGCCCTCGCCGCCCCACGCGGCGCGCATCGATTCGGTTCGTCGTGCCGGCGAACGCAGTCCACCCGCGAATGGGCGTCTGGAATATCCATTCCTCGGCTTGTGGAAATGCCGCCACACGACGCTGTCGAATTCAACGGAAGCCCGTCAATTCGCTCAGCAATTCAATTCTCGTTGCCGTCGCAACATACTCTTTATAGGTGTATAATCAATCTTTATCAACTATTTAGATTATGAATATTTTCAACCTCAACTTAAGGTAAACGAGGTAAATTGTTACTACATGCTCGCGATGGTGAATGAATGCCATCGACGAACATCATGTTCGGCCCGTACCGCCGCGCATTTCGACCGACTATGCCTGTCGCAGGGACAATAAGGACCCACTGGAATGTCGCAAGCTTCCGCAAGCTTATCCACACTCGATCAACCCTCAGTTGCATCACTTGCAACCCAAGATACCGGTTCCGGCGCTACCGTCTCGGCAGCCTCGCACGTCACCGAGTTCATCAGCTTCGCGATCGGCGAAGAGCAGTACGGCGTCGACATCATGGCCGTGCGCGAGATCAAGGGCTGGTCGGATATCACTCACCTGCCCAAGCAGCCGGACTATGTGCGCGGCGTCCTCAATCTGCGCGGCGCCATCGTCCCCATCGTCGACCTGCGCTGCCGTTTCGGCCAGGGCCTGACCGAAACCTCACCGCTGCACATCGTCATCATCGTGCAGATCGGCGAGCGCCAGGTCGGGCTCATCGGCGACCGCGTGCTCGATATCGTCGCCGTCACCCCGGCGCAAATCCAGCCCGTGCCGCGCACCGGTCACACGCACTCGACCCGGTTCCTCGCGGGACTGGTGTCGAACGACGACATCATGATTGCCCTCATCGACCTGCCTCACCTGCTGGCCGATCACGAAGCCAACGAACAGAAAACCGTCGTCCTCGACGCCTGACAAACTTCGAACGTCACTCGCGGTTGCGAAGCGACCGCACTCAAAAAGGGAAATGGGGCTAAAGATGTCTATTCTCGCACGCTTCAAAGTGCTGACCAAGATCGTAGCGGTCGTCATGCTGCTGGCCATGGTGGCATCCGCCATCGCCTGGCTCGGCATCACGTCGCTCAAATCGCTGAGTGAAGCCACCGACCGCATGGAAGTCGTGTCCAGCCAGTCGACGATGGCGCAGCGCCTCTCCGTCAACCTGCTCGCGATCAACCGCGCCGAATTCCAAGTTTCGACCGATCCGCGCCCTGAAAGCATCAAGGCCGCCCAGGAAACGGTCGCCTCCGAAAGCAAGCTGTTCCAGGAGCGCTTCCAGTGGCTCAAGGACAAGGCGACGCGCCCGCACGTCCGCGCCAAACTGACCGAGCTCGAGACCGAGTGGAACACCTACCAGAAGGAACTCAATGGCACGTTCCGCGCCGCCGCTGCCGTGACCAACTTCCAGATGACCGAAGAACTGGATCGTCTGCGCAAGGAAGCGATGGCGAGCGCCGAACTCGCCAACAAGGTGCGGCTCAATCTGCGCACATTGGCTGACGGTCTCGACAAGGACGTCGAGTCCGTGTCGAACGACGCCACCGCCGAATACCTGTTCACGTCGAAACTGATGATGGCCGGCGCCGGTATCGGCATCATCCTTGGCCTCATCATCGGCTTCACCATCGGCCAGTACGGCATTGCCTCGCCGCTCCGCGCTCTGGTCGATCCGCTCGACAAGATCGCCGAAGGCAACTTCGCCATCAGGGTGCCCGGTCTCGACCGCAAGGACGAAGTCGGCCAGATCGCCAACTCGGTGCAGGTCATGGCCGAGAAGGTCCGCACCACGATCCACGAGATCAAGGCGTCCGGCCGCGAAGTGACCAACGCTTCGGCCGAGATCTCGACCTCCACCACCGACCTCTCCCAGCGCACCGAAGAACAGGCCGCCAGCCTGGAAGAGACCTCGGCCGCGATGGAAGAGCTCACCTCGACCGTGCGCCGTAACGCCGAGAATGCCCAGGAAGCCAGCCGTTCCGCCAACGACACCCGCGACGTCGCCGATCGTGGCGGCCAGGTGGTCGCCAAGACCGTCGACGCCATGGCCAAGATCGAGGAGTCCTCGCAGAAGATCACCGACATCATCGGTGTCATCGACGAGATCGCCCGTCAGACCAACCTGCTCGCCTTGAACGCCGCGGTGGAAGCCGCCCGTGCCGGTGAAGCCGGTCGCGGTTTCGCGGTGGTCGCCTCGGAAGTGCGCAGTCTCGCCCAGCGCTCGTCGCAGGCGGCGAAAGACATCAAGGACCTGATCACCAACTCCAGCGTCCAGGTCAAGGAAGGCGTCGACCTGGTGAACCAGGCCGGCACCTCGCT
>DATMEX010000058.1:0-105478 GCA_035556455.1 Pseudolabrys sp. | reverse complement strand
ATTGACGGGAAGTTCACCGCATTGGAGATGGCGCCGGTCAGCAGATAGTCGGACATCTGCTCGGCCACCTGCAGCGCGACGTTCTCCTGCGCCTCCGTCGTCGCAGCGCCGAGGTGCGGCGTGCAGATCACGTTCGGGTGGTTGAACAGCGGGTTCTCGGTCGCGGGTTCGGTCGAGAACACGTCGAACGCCGCACCGGCGACGTGGCCGTTGTCGAGCGCGGCGCGCAAAGCAAGCTCATCGACGAGGCCGCCGCGCGCGCAGTTGATGATGCGCACGCCCTTCTTGGTCTTGTTGAGGGCGCTGGCGTCGATGACGTTCTTGGTCTTGTCGGTGAGCGGCGTATGCAGCGTGATGAAATCGGCGCGCTTGAGCAGATCGTCCAGCTCGACCTTCTCGACGCCGATATCGAGCGCGCGCTCCGGCGACAGGAACGGATCGAAGGCGATGACCTTCATCTTCAGGCCGAGGGCCCGGTCGGCGACGATCGAGCCGATATTGCCGCAGCCGATCACGCCGAGCGTCTTGGCGGTGATTTCAACGCCCATGAACTTGTTCTTTTCCCACTTGCCGGCCTGGGTGGAGCGGTCGGCTTCCGGGATCTGGCGGGCGAGCGCGAGCATCAGCGAAATGGCGTGCTCGGCGGTGGTGATCGAATTGCCGAAGGGCGTGTTCATCACGATGATGCCCTTGGCGGTCGCGGCCGGAATATCGACATTGTCGACGCCGATGCCGGCGCGGCCGATCACCTTCAGGTTCTTGGCGTTCTCGAGAATCTTCGGCGTCACCTTGGTGGCCGAGCGAATGGCGAGACCGTCATAGTTGCCGATGATCTCGGCGAGCTTGTCCTTGTCCTTGCCGAGAGCGGGCTGGAAATCGACCTCGACGCCGCGGTCCTTGAAGATCTGGATGGCGGCGGGGGAGAGAGCGTCGGAGATGAGAACTTTGGGCATGTGATGTGATCCGGTTTTGCTGTCATCGTCCGCGAAGGCGGACGATCCAGCGTTATGCGAATGACCTGAAGAGCTGGATGCCCCGCTTGCGCGGGGCATGACGCCATTGCGTGTGAGCGGCTTACGCCGCTTTCGCGAGCGCGGCCTTGGCCTGTTCGAAGGCCCAGTCGAGCCACGGCGTCAAAGCTTCGACGTCCTTGGTCTCGATGGTGGCGCCGCACCAGATGCGCAGGCCCGGCGGCGCATCGCGGTAATAGGCGATGTCGTAGGCGACGCCTTCCTTCTCGAGCATCGAGGCGATGCTCTTGGCGAAGGCCGCCTGCTCGTCGAGCGTGAGCTTGGTGATCGCCGGGTCGGCGACGACCAGACACACCGAAGTGTTGGAGCGCGTCTCGGGCTTCCTGGCGAGGTGATCGATCCACGCCGTCTTGGCGACCCAGTCGGCCAGAACCTTGGCGTTGGCGTCCGAGCGCGCCTGCAAACCTTTCAGGCCGCCGACTGACTTCGCCCAGTTCAGCGCATCGAGATAATCCTCGACGCAAAGCATCGACGGCGTGTTGATGGTTTCGCCAATGAAGACGCCGTCGATCAGCTTGCCGCCCTTGGTCATGCGGAAGATCTTGGGCAGCGGCCAGGCCGGCTTGTAGGTTTCGAGGCGCTCGACCGCGCGCGGCGACAGGATGAGCATGCCATGCGCGCCCTCGCCGCCCAGCACCTTTTGCCAGGAGAAGGTGACGACATCGAGCTTGGCGAAGTCGAGGTTCTGCGCGAACGCCGCCGAGGTGGCGTCGCAAATGGTGAGGCCTTCGCGGTTCGCCGGGATCCAGTCGCCGTTCGGCACGCGCACGCCGGAGGTGGTGCCGTTCCAGGTGAAGACGACGTCGGACTTGAAGTCGATCTTCGACAGGTCCGGCAGTTCGCCGTAACCGGCTTTGAGTTCAGTGACGTCTTTCAACTTCAATTGCTTGACGACGTCGGTGACCCAGCCTTCGCCGAAGGATTCCCAGGCCAGCATGGTGACGGGGCGTGCGCCAAGCATCGACCACAGCGCCATTTCGACGGCGCCGGTATCGGAGGCAGGCACGATGCCGATCTTGTAATCGGCCGGAACGTTGAGAATCTCGCGTGTGAGATCGATGGCCTGCTTGAGCTTGGCCTTGCCGATCTTGGCACGGTGGGAGCGGCCGAGGGCCGCGTCGGTGAGGGCTTGGAGGGTCCAGCCGGGGCGCTTGGCGCAGGGGCCGGAGGAAAATTGCGGGTTTACCGGCCGCACGCCGGGCTTCGTCGCTGTCATGGCCTATCCTTCCAGATAGAAAGCCCCTCGTTGGGGAGGGGTGTCCCACTGGCGGAGATAGTCGATCGGCCCGCGCCGGTCAACTGGCGGCGGCCTCACACTTCAGGATGAGAGGTATGATTTCTAGAAACGAACGCCGACGCCGACGCGGCCGGTGCTCAGATTGGTGCGCACGCCGTTGACCGGCGAGAACATGATGTATTCGTATTCGGCGCGCAGGAATACGTTCTGCAGCAAGGCGACATCGATGCCGACGCCACCGAGAAAACCGATCTGGAAGGCGTTGTTCTTGCCGTCCGAATTGGTGCCGGTCGAGGGACCGTAAGTGGTCGGCGGCGCGCCGTTATTGGTGCCGCTGGCAGTCACCGTGGCGGTGCTCGAATAGTTGAAACGGCCGACCGCCATGCCAACCATGGCGTATGGCAGGAACTGTCCCATCGCGTAACCGGCGCGGCCCCGCAAGGTTGCGTAATCGACCAGCCGAAGCGACGATGACGAACTGACCGTAACGGTGTTGGTGTAACCGTCGGACGTATCGAAGATGCGGCTCATCGTGTCGTTGGCCGAGGCCTCGAGCGACGTGAACCGGTTGTAGGTGATGTCGGCGCCGAGCACGAGCTCTTCCATCTGCCAGTTGTAGCCGATGAAACCGCCGTACTGGCGGCTGTTGGTGCTGGTGTTCGGCAATGTCGTCCACCGCGACACGCCGCCTTCGTTTTCGATGGTCGTGTTGCGCAAGATATAGGCGATCTGGTTGCTGGTGCCGCTGCCGAAGTCGGCGTTCATGCTCGACAGGCCGAGGGTCGCACCAAAATTAACGCCGTCCCAGCGCAGGCCACCGCCGGCCGCAGCCGGTGGTTCGAACGATCCGCGCAGCGGGCCCTCGCCCGGCCAGTCGGCCGCGTGGGCCACCGGCATCGCCAGCATCAGCACCGCCGCGACGAGCGGCAGCGCGCGCGAGCCAACCCGACGGCAGAGGTGACGGTTAACGTGCGATGGGCAAGTCATCGATGCTCCAGCGCAAGCCGACGCGCACTTCGTGGTTGGCGATGTTCTTGATGGTCATCTGCCCGAAGGCATCGCTCGCAGTCGCCACATTGCCGAGCGCCAGATAGCGATAGCCAACGTCGAACTGCATATTCGGCGCGATCTTGTAGGCAACGCCTGCCATAGCCGCCCAGGCGAAATTCCACTGGCTGCGCGAGCCGTCGCCGGAGAACGGCGGCGCCGCCGTGCTTTGGTACTCTGACACGCGCAATCGCGTCGCGCCGGCCCCGGCGCCGATATAGGGCGTGGCGGCGTACCAGGTGCCGAGATCGAGATAGCCGTTGAACAGTGCGGTGATGCTCGACACCTTGGCGGTGGTGTCATTGGGCGCGGCGGTCGTCGCCTCGTATTTCATCGGCGAGCCGAAATCGATCGTCGCGTCGGTGCGCAGCCAGTCGGTCTTGAGACCGACGCCGAGACCGCCGGCGAAGCTCTGGCCGAGCTTTTCCGAGCCGGGTGAAGCAAAAGGAGCTGTCGCCTGCGAACCCGACACGTGGCCCCAGCGATAGCCGAGGTCGCCGCGGACATACCAGCCGGACAGAGTTGATATTCGGGGCGCCACATAGGTCGGCGGCGGCAGGTCGATCGGCCGGCCGCGCGGCACATCGGCGGCGAACGCGGCCGTCACAGCGGCTGCGAGGCCTGCTCCTACCATCGCCGACTTGACCACCGGACTCATGACTCACCTCTTCGCGACCATCGCGCCGCGTCACGCATTCAACTTGCCGCACCCACTGTGCAGTACGTGGGTTAAATCGCGCTTAACCAAGAATTTTCACTATGACGGCGCGCCGTTAACGTCGCGACGCGCGTCAACCTCTGCTCTGCAACGGCGGCTGCACATAAACCGGCGGCGGCGTGTAGACCGGCGGCGGAACGTAATAGACGGGCGCCGGCCGCGAGAACGTCTCGACGCTGTCGAGGTTGAAGCGCAGGCCGAGCATGATGTCGTGTGACACCAGCTTGTCGAACGTGAACGGCCGACCGTTGGCGTTGGTGCCGTCAAACGATTGACCGGTCCCTGTCTCGGCCTTGCCGAGATTGAGATAGCGATACGCCAGTTCGACGCTGAAGTTCGGCGTGACCTTGTAGGCGACGCCGGCATGCAGCGCCCAGGCGAAGTTAAATTTGCTGCCGCTCTGGGCATAATAGACGCCGCCGGTCGGCGTATTGACGTCCATGAAGCTGGAGATCGTGTTGTACGCAAAGCCGACGCCCGCGCCGACGAAGGGCGTCAGCCTGTTCCAGGTGCCGAGATCGGCATAGGCGTTGACAAGGCCCACCCATTCCTTCTTGCGGCCGCGATATTCGTCGCTGCCGCCCGGGTAAGTGCCATAGCCATGGTAGTTGGCGCTGCCGCGATATTCACCGGTGATATCGAAGCGCAGCCAATCGTTGAAATAGTAACCGATGCCGGCGCCGAAGAACGGCGCCGAATCAAAGCCGTCATCCACGTGCGTGTAGGGTCGCTCGCTGAACGCCGGATGATTCAGCGTGGCCTGCTGATTGCTCATGCCGACATAGCCGCGCAGATACCAGCCGCCGAATTCTTCCACGACGGGCGGCGGCGGCACATAACAGGGAACCGCGCCCGGCGGTGCGCGACCGGCGGCAATGGTTGCTGCGTCGTAGCAAGGCGGCGGCGCGTAATCGGCGGCCTGCGACGCGGTCGCGGCCAGCGACACGATCGCTACGGCGGCGAGGAGTTTAAAACGCGCATACATTGCCGGCATCCCTCAACTTGATTCATCACGCGCGACGTGACGAATGATTGGGGGACGATGGCACCAATTCCTTAAGTGCCTCTTAACCCTGTTTTTTAACGATGATTTTTAACGAAGTTCCATACGCGCCGCGCACGCGCTTCGCCCGGCGACACTCCGGGCGCTTCGTTTAGAATTTGTTGAGAGCTGTGGCAGCGGCCTGACGACGCCGACCGCATTTGATGCGTCGCTTCGTTTGCCGTTCGGTGAGCGCTGTGAAGCCGCCGCTCAATTCAGCGCTGCGTGACCCGGCGCGCCCAATCGTAACTGATAAGTTGCTGGGCCAGACTGACGAGCGATTTGCGCGCGACCGGATCTTCGATGGCGAGGAACGCTTCCATCAGGACCAGGGCTTCCTTCATGCGCGGATCGTCCTTGCCGCCAGGCTCGGCCGCGGCCTGGCAGGCCTGCTGCTCACGATTGCCGTCTTTCAGTTTGCCCTCGAGCGGAATGACGTTGTCGGTGTTGGAAAACTCGAAGTGATCCATGGCTTCCTGCAGGGGCATGATGACAGGCCCGATTTGATTGCACCTCAGCCCGCGAGCGCCTGTCCCGACCACCGACGGATCTGGCATTCCCGGAACCGCCAGTTTCGCCTGGCGGACCTCGCGACCGGCCTCGGCGCCGACGCAACCTTTCATTGAGAATGCGGAGGGATCGCCTGTTTGTCATTAGTCGGAATATCGCCTTTTATGCGATTTCATCTCATAATCAGCCCATGGAACTACGGCATCTCAAATATTTTACGGCCGTCGCCGAGGAGCTCCATTTCGGCCGCGCCGCCGCGCGCCTCAATATTTCGGGCCCCACGCTGAGCCATCAGATCCTCGCGCTCGAGACCATGCTCGGCGCTAAGTTGTTCTTGCGCCGTACGAAAAGCACGGTGGCCCTGACCCAGGCCGGCAAGCGCTTTCTGACGGAGGCCTATGCGACGCTCAAACAGGCGTCCCACGCCGAGATGATCGGCCGGCGGGCCGCCCGCGGCGATATCGGCTCGATCGCTCTGGGCTATATCTTCTCCGCGGGCATGAGCGGCTTCGTGTCGCAGCAACTGGCGGCTTTCCGCGAGGAGCATCCGGGTATCGATTTGCAGTTGCGGCGGGCGGTGACTTTCGACCAGTTTCGCTGGCTGACCGGCGACACCCTCGATGTCGGCCTGACCGCCACCCCGCAGTATTTTCCGACCGGGCTCACCGGCTTCATCGTCGACCGGCAACCCTACTATGTGGCGATTCCCGAGGGGAACCGTCTTTCCAGGCTCAATCGCATCACTCCCGCCGATATCGCCGAGGAGCCTTTCGTCGCGGTCTCGCTGGAGATGGAAGTCGGCTTCGGCGGCGGCAACATCGCCGCCATTGCTCCGCCGGGCACCACGCTGCGCATCATCGAACGCGGCCCCGATATCTTTTCGGTCCTGACCATGTGCGCCACCGGCCTTGGCCTGTGCGTCATGTCGGAGCCGATGTCCAATATCCGAATCCCCGGCCTGGTGTTCCGCAAGGTCGAAGGCGTCGCACGCACCTTCGATCTCGCGCTGGTCCATCGCCGCAACGAGAGCGCTCCGGCCGTCAAATTATTCATCGAATTCATACGCGCGCGAACGCGAGTCAGGCCGGCTTGAGCCGCCGCGCGAACAACGCGAAAGTCTCGCTCCAGTCGATCGCCGTTGCTGCGGCATCGTGCACGTCACGATCCGGCATCGAGTAGCCGTGATGCGCGCCGGGGTGCAGGCTGCTGCGATACGTGACTTCGTCGCGGTGCCCGAAAGCCGCCTCCAGCGCGGCAATGACCTGCGGCGCGCTGGCGGGGTCCTTCTCGCCGTGCCCGCAATAGACCTCGCCCTTCATGCGATCGACCAGACGATGCGGCGAATCCGCCGCATCCGAGACCAGCAAAGTGCCATGCAGACTGCTGACGGCTCGGATGCGATCGGGAAACGACTGCGCGGCAAAGAATGCCATGCGGCCGCCGAGGCAGAAGCCGACCGTCCCCGCAGCGCCGCTGCTCACCGGCTTGTCCCGGACGAAATCGAAAACAGCCGCGACATCGGTCTCGATCATCTGCCGCGTCATGCCGCGGGCAAGCCCCCGCATTTCCGTCTGGAGATCCTCCGGCAACGTGTCGAACGACACCGTGCGCCCTTCCGCATTGCGCCGCTCGTAACGAATTCTCCCCTTGCGATAAAACAGGTTGGGCAGAACGCAGAAATAGCCCTGCTCGGCAACCTTCCGGGCGAGGGCGAACAACTCTTCGCGCAGGCCCCAGATGTCCATGAACATGATGACGAGCGGGAACGGCCCCTGCCCGTCCGGCCACGCCACATAGGCGTCCATGGTCCCGTCCGCGGTGACGATATCGACGGCGCCGCCATTCATGGTCGTTGATTATTTCGAATTGACGTTTTCAAGGCGAATAACGATGTCGGCCCAGGTCTTGCGATCTTCCGCCATCTGTTTCGTGACCCGTTCCGGCGGCCCGCCCCATGGCGTCAGTCCGGCTTCGGAGAATGCTTTGACGGTCTCGGGCTTTTGCAGATACGCGTCGATGACGCGGTTGAGCTTGGCGATGATCGGCTTCGGCGTGCCGGCCGGCGCGTAGATCGCATTCCAGGTGGCGCAGGTGATGTCGACACCCGCCTGTTTCAGCGTCGGCACGTCGGGGAAAGCGCCGAGGCGAGCATCGCTCGAAATGGCCAGCACCTTGGCCACCAGGGCATTGGGCCCGAAGGCCGGCGTCCCCGCCTCGAGCTGACCGCCGGCGAGATCCTGCACGATCTGCGTCGAACCGCGATACGAAATGAAATTGCCTTCGATGCCGAGCTTCTCGGCGAGAAGCACGCCGCAATAAAGCCCCATCGTGCCCGGACCCGGATGGCCGATATTGAGCTTGTTGCCCTGTTTAGCGGCATAGGCCTTGAGCTCGGCGACGGTCGACACGCCGAGCTTCGGCGCGGCCAGGATGCCGTTCGGCGTTGCGCCGATCAGGATCACCGGCTCGAAGTCCTTGTCCGGATCGACGTTGAAGTTCTTGTCGATGAGCGGCCGGAAAACCATGGGGCCGATCGCCCCGATCACGTAATTATAGCCATCCGGCGCCATCCGGCTGACGGTCTGCAGTCCGAGAAGACCGGCACCGCCGATCTTTGTATCGACCACAAAGGTCTGGCCCAGCTTCTCGGTCAGCTCGTGCGCGATCACGCGGGCGGCGAAATCCATGCTGCCGCCGCCGGGAAACGTCTGGGTGATCGTGACGGTGCGCGAGGGCCAATCCTGCGCGGCGGCGGGCTGCGGCAGCCAAGCAGCCGCGGCAGCGGCGGCAGCGGCGGCAATCACAGTCCCGCAAAAGACGCGACCGACCCGAACCACGTTGCCGACTGCGTTGCCAAGTACACTGCCGAACATCGAGTCCCCCGACCTGTGCCCATAAAAAAGACCCCGGCGCCGTTACACGCCGGGGTCCATCATTCCGCAAAACGCAACCGCTGACAATGCGCGTCGAGCGCGCCGGCCACGCGATATTTAATGATCTTCGCCCATCTCTCCGATGTGGTGCTGCGAATAGAGCTGCACCCCGAGCTTGGCGACGAGATCGAGCTGGGTTTCGAGGAAGTCGATATGGTGTTCCTCGTCCGACATCAGTTTTTCGAACAGGTCGCGGGTGACGTAGTCCTTCACCGTGTTGCAGTAATGCGCGGCCTCCTGATAGAGCGCGCGCGCCGAAATCTCGGCGGCGAGATCGCAATCGAGGATTTCCTTGACGTCCTGGCCGATACGCAGCGGATCGAGCACCTGCATGTTGGGGAAGCCGTCGAAGAAGATGATGCGCTCGATCAGCTTGTCGGCGTGCTCCATCTCCTCGATCGATTCCTTGCGCCACTGCTTGGCGAGATCCTTGAGGCCCCAGTTATCGAGCAGGCGATAGTGCAGCCAGTACTGGTTGACCGCGGTCAGCTCGTGGCGCAACGACTTGTTGAGATACTCGATGACCTTGGTATCGCCCTTCATGACGCCTCACATCCTCTTCCGTTTTCGTGCGCGTTCCGCGCGGCATTGCAAAGCGCCGGCAATGCGCCGGCATCTCGTTAGAATAGTTCTATGAAAGGGGAGAGCCGGTCAAGCAGCGGTGTCGCCGCGCCCGCCGCTTGTGCGGAACTCAGTCGCGCTGCGGCGCATGCGCCGCGCAGGCGCAGCCCGACGGACAGGCGCCGGCAGCATTGAGCGCCTCGTTCATGATCTTGCGGATGGTGCGGGCGCAGCGGCCGCACTGGGCGCTGCAGCCGAGGCAACCGTAAACCTGCCCTGTGGTGCGGGCGGAGCCCGTCGCGCAGGCGCTGCGCACGGCCTTGTCGCTCAACACGTTGCAGGAGCAGACGATCATCTAAAAGTTCCGGCAGGGACGCTGACGCTTTCTCTTGTGCCGATTTGCTATCGGTGACTTTGCGGCAAGTCAAAGCAAATCGCAGTTTAAAAATGTTCTAATCTATTGAAATATAAGGATTTTCTGGCTTTCAACAGTTCGGAATCGTTCTATTAGAGGCCAAAATCGCAGACTCAAAAAGGACTTAGCGGCTGACTGAAGAATCCTGCTGATTTTGAACAGGTGGTTGATTCTAAAGGGCTTAGCCGCAGGGCCGTAGCCCGGATGGAGCGAAGCGAAATCCGGGAGCGACTGGCAAAACGCCTGCGGATTTCGCCTCGCTCGTTCGGCTGTATTGCCCTGAACGATTTGGTACACTGCCATCATGGTCAAAACACTCGAACAAGCCATTGCGGAAGTCGAGCGCCTGCCCGCAGAGGACCAGGAACAGATCGGCCGGACACTGCTTTCTCATGTCGAGAAGCTCCGCGCCCTGCGCGCAGAGATCGACAAGGGCATCCGCTCGCTTGATGCCGGGCTGGGCGTTGAAGCCAGCATCGACGATTTTCTCCGGCAGAAGAACCGGTAGATGGCGGCGGCCAGACGCCCCGCTGTCTGGTCGCCTGAAGCGCTCGATGATCGCGAAAGGATCTGGACCTATTACGTCCAGGTTGCCGGCCAGCATACGGCGGAAAAGGTACTCCGCAAAATTGCGGAAATTATCGCTCTGATCGAAGACCATCCGTTTGCGGGACGCGCTCGCAACGAAGTACGCCCGAGGCTGCATTCGTTTGCAGCCACGCCTCACGTCGTCTTCTACCGCGTTGTGAACGAGACGCCGGAAATCGTCCGCATATTGGACGGTCGGCAGGATATCGAGGAGCAATTTTCGGCAAGTAAACGGGAATGATCGCCTGTAGCCCGGGTGAGCGCAGCGAACCCGGGGCTAGCCAATCGATCATCCCCGGGTTTCGCTTCGCTCCACCCAGGCTACAAAGCGACGGCCGTCTTTGGTTACGCCGCCGCCTTGGTCAGCGCGTCGATCACGTCATCGACCGCGGCCTCGACCACCGCCTTGTCGTCGCCTTCGCCCATGACGCGGATCACCGGCTCGGTGCCGGACGGCCGCACCAGCAGGCGTCCGCCGCTGCCGAGCTTCTGCTCGGCGCTGGCGATCGCCGCGGTCACGGCGGCGCTCTCCATCGGCTTGCCGGCCTTGTAGCGCACGTTCTTGAGGATCTGCGGCAGCGGCTCGAAACGGTGGCAGACTTCCGACACCGGCTTGCCCGAGCGCTTGACCACCGCCAGCGCCTGCAGCGCCGCGACGAAGCCGTCGCCGGTGGTCGAATAGTCCGAGAGGATGATGTGGCCGGACTGCTCGCCGCCGACGTTGTAACCTTCGGCACGCATGCGCTCGAGCACGTAGCGGTCGCCGACCGGCGTGCGCTTGAGTTCGAGGCCGATGCCGCCGAGATAGCGCTCGAGGCCGAGATTGGACATCACGGTGGCGACGATGCCGGGTTTGGTCAGCCGGCCGTCTTCCTTCCAGCTCTGGGCGATGAGCGCGAGCAGTTGATCGCCGTCGACGATGTGGCCGCGCTCATCGACGAGCATGACGCGGTCGGCGTCGCCGTCGAGCGCGATGCCGATATCGGCGCGCACTTCACGCACCTTGTGCACCAGCGTGTTGAGGCTGGTCGAGCCGCAGTCCTTGTTGATGTTGAAGCCGTCCGGATCGACGCCGACGGAGATGACGTCGGCGCCCAGTTCCCACAGCGCGCCGGGCGCGACCTTGTAGGCGGCGCCGTTGGCGCAATCGATCACGACGCGCAAGCCCGAGAGGTCGATGTCGCGCGGCAGTGTACGCTTGGCGAATTCGATGTAGCGGTCCTGCACGCCGTCGATGC
The DNA here is from genome assembly GCA_035556455.1 of Pseudolabrys sp. Lineage (GTDB taxonomy): Bacteria > Pseudomonadota > Alphaproteobacteria > Rhizobiales > Xanthobacteraceae > Pseudolabrys. Next base: position 94,158 of record DATMEX010000058.1, on the reverse strand, counting down.
GTCTCGCGCGGCCGAGATCGTCGCTGCCGGCCAGTTGCCGCGCGAGATCGGAATCGAGCAGGTCCTCGATGCGCCGCTCGACCTCGTCCGACAGCTTGAAGCCGTCGGGGCCGAACAGCTTGATGCCGTTGTCGTCGTAAGGGTTGTGCGAGGCCGAGATCATGACGCCGAGATCGGCGCGCATCGAGCGCACCAGCATGCCGACGCCGGGCGTCGGGATCGGGCCGGTGAGCAGCACGTCCATGCCGACCGAGGTGAAGCCGGCGACCAGCGCGGTCTCGATCATGTAGCCGGACAGCCGCGTGTCCTTGCCGATGAGGACACGGTGGCGGTGCTCGCCATTGCGGAAGATCAGCCCGGCGGCCTGCCCGACCTTGAGCGCCAGCTCCGGCGTGATCACCTTGTTGGCCAGCCCGCGAATACCGTCGGTGCCGAAATAGCGACGAACCATCAATCCAACCCCAATGAAGCCCCAGAGCGTCCGGCCTGATTATTCACGCCATCCTGTCCGGGGAGGCGGTGTTATTGGCCGGATGCGAGCGGCGCGTAAAGGCCCCTGGCAAGCGCCACGCCCGATCTTTGTATAATACGTCCAATGGCCTGATTTTACGTCAAAAATTGTGAGCAAACGTTACCGCGGGCGGTTAACGGCTGACAAAATACCGTCCCCGGCGACGGGCGTCCCTGCCGCAACGCGGGCGGAAGTGAAGCATTCCGCCCGCTGCCGCCCTATGCTACCCGATCATAAAAAGCCGCCATCAGAAACGCCCTCGAAGACGCCGCGAGATACCCATGAAAGTTGCCGCCTGCATCGACGATCTGCGCCGGATCGCCAAACGCCGCGTGCCGCGCGCCTTTTTCGACTACGCCGATTCCGGCTCCTACAGCGAACAGACCCTGCGGGCCAACCGGGCCGACCTCGAGGCCATCATCCTCAAGCAGCGCGTGCTGGTCGATGTCTCGGCGCGCGACCTGACCACCACCGTGCTCGGCAAGACGCTGGCCGCGCCGATGATCCACGCGCCGATCGGCCTTCTCGGCATGCAGCACGGCGACGGCGAAATCCTCGCCGCCCGCGCCGCCAACGAAGCCGGCATTCCCTTCACGCTGTCGACCATGTCGATCGGTTCGATCGAGCATGTCGCCGAAGGCACCGGCAAGCCGTTCTGGTTCCAGCTCTATGTCATCAAGGACCGCAACTTCTCCAAGCAGCTGATGGACCGCGCCATCGCCGCCAAGGTCGATACCCTGGTGCTGACCGTCGATCTGCAGGTGCTCGGCCAGCGCCACCGCGACGTTCACAACGGCCTGACCGTGCCGCCGCAGTTCAAGATCAAGAACGTCATCGACATCGCCACCAAGCCGCTCTGGGCCTGGAACGTGCTCAAGGGCAAGAGCAAGACCTTCGGCAACATCTCCGGCCATGTGCCGGGCATGGAGAGTGTCAATTCGCTGTCGGGCTGGACGCAGCAACAGTTCGATCCGGCGCTGAACTGGAAGGACGTCGAGTGGATCAAGAAATACTGGCCGGGCAAGCTCATCATCAAGGGCATCCTCGACACCGATGATGCGAAGATGGCGGTCAAGCTCGGCGCCGACGCCATCGTGGTGTCCAACCACGGCGGCCGGCAGCTCGACGGCACCTCGTCGTCGATCGCCATGCTGCCGCGCGTCGTGGACGCGGTCGGCGGCGATACCGAGATCCTGTTCGACGGCGGCATCCGCACCGGCGCGGACATCCTGCGCGCGCTGGCGCTCGGCGCCCGCGCCTGCATGGTCGGCCGCGCCTTTGTCTGGGGCCTGGGCGCCGGCGGCCAGGAAGGCGTCGCCAAGGCGATCGACATCCTCAAGAAGGAACTGAGCGTCACCATGGCGCTGACCGGCGTCGGCCGCATTTCCGACATCGACGGCCGCGTCATCGAAGGCGGTGAGGCCCGGAAGAAGCCGGCCGCCGCCACCGCGCGCAAGCCGAGAGCCAAGGCGAGCCAGAAGACAGCAACGGCGAAGGCGGCGGAATAGAATTCAGATGTCCCGCCCGCAACCGCTGCCGCTATCCAACTTCCGCCACGTCACCGAGATCACCACGCGCTGGATGGACAACGACGTCTACGGCCACGTCAACAACGCGGTCTATTACTCGTTCTTCGACACCACGGTGAGCGGCTATCTCCTCAAGAGCGGCGCGGTCGATTTCAACGACAGCAAAGTGATCGGCCTCGCCGTTGAGTCGAAGTGCAGCTACTTCGCGCCGATCGCATTCCCTGATCGTGTGCGTGGCGCGCTCAAGGTCGGCCATCTCGGCACTTCGAGCGTGCGTTACGATGTCGGCATCTTCCGCAACGACGAGGAAACCGCCTCGGCGCAGGGCTATTTCATCCACGTCTATGTGGACCGCGCGACGAACAAGCCCGTGCCGCTGCCGGAGAAGCTGAAGGCGGCGTTGAGCGGGCTGGGATAACGATGGCCGAGCGCCATTGGCGCCTTTACTCCGCAGCGCTCGCCGCCGGGAGCGCAATGGTCTCGACTTTAGACAAATCGAGTTTGCGCGAGGCCTGGTCGATGTCAAATCCGACGACCTCACCTTTTGCATCAAGATCGACATTGAGGCCGAGCGCGATCTCGCGTGTCTCGACGCCCGGAATATTCTTGAGCTCGATATAGAGACTGTCGGTTTCCGGATAATAGTGCAGCTTCATCATTCAGCCTCGCGAAAGTTGCGATCGAAAAAGGCGTTATGCAGCGTCTTGCCGTCGGCCAATGTTACCACGCGCAGATATCGCGGCTGCCGTTCATCGTCAGGGACAACCCTGCCCCAAAAACGGATGCGGCCGTCCGGCTGCACCTCGCGCCGGATCGGCGCGGACAATACCTGCAAGCACCAATCGCGGCGCAAGTAAGGGCGCTTACGCAGCACTTGTTCCTCGAAGTAGCGCGTGGTCTCCAAGAGGCTTCCCGCTGCTATGTTCTAAAATCATACCATAAAAGGCGGGAAAAGCGACTTCCCGCCCCCCTTGCCTTCTCCCTGCCGCCATGCCCCCATTCAGGCCATGAGCGCCGAGGTCAAAATCGGAAACGGCAGCGAAGGGCGGCTTGCGCCGCATCCCCTGCGCGCGGCCGTGCTCGGCGAGGTCCATGCCCGGCCGTTCACGGCCATGGAGACGCCGCGCCGGATCGTCCATTTCGCCTTCGCGACGCCGGGCGAGGCAGGGAAGAACGACCGCGCCGCGCTGGCCGCTTTATGCCTGCGCGAGAAGCGCGAGCCGCTCGGTGCCACCGCCAACCACCACCGCGTCGCTTTCGACGGTGCGACCTTGCGCTGGGAGCAGCATACCGAGTTCACCACCTATACCTGGGAGCTGCCGTCATCATCGCAGCAGCCGTTCTATCCCGATGCGCGGTCGCTATCCGCGCGGATGGCATCGGTGCCGCAACCGGGACCGTTGCTGGTCGCGCTCGATCTTCACCTCATCGCTGACGATCCCGAGCGGAAGGTCGCGGTCGATTATCTGTTCGATCATGCCAGTCTTGCCGTCGCCGAGAATTCCGATGGCACCGCGCTGTTCGCCACGGACTTCCAGCTTGATGCCGCCGGCTTCATCCGCATCGTCGTGCTCGATCGCGGCCTCGGGGCCGAGCGCGCCGGCGCGCTGGTGCAACGGATCATCGAGACCGAGACTTACCGCACCCTGGCGCTGCTCGGCCTGCCGGAGGCGCATCGTATTCAGGCTTCGATCGGCCGCATCGAGACCCGCCTCGCCGAGCTGACGCAGGAAATCTGCACGGCGCATCAATTGCCGGACAATCAGCGCTTGCTCAATGAGCTGACCGCGCTCGCCGCCGAACTCGAAGCCGGCGCCGGGGCCAGCCATTATCGCTTCGGCGCCAGCCGCGCTTATAATGAAATCGTGCGGCTGCGGCTGGAAACCATCGGCGAGCGCAAGGCCGGCATCTATCCGACCTGGAGCTCGTTTCTGGCGCGGCGTTTGGCGCCGGCGATGCGCACCTGCGTCGCCACTGAAGACCGTCAGGCGACCTTGTCGCAGCGGCTGGCGCGCGCCGCGAACCTTTTGCGCACGCGCGTCGATGTCGAACTCGAGCGGCAGAACCGCGATCTATTGAAATCGATGAACGAGCGCACGCGGCTGCAATTGCGGTTGCAGACCACGGTCGAGGGCCTGTCGGTGGCGGCGGTGAGCTATTACGTCGTCGGCCTGTTTCACTATGTCGTCGAAGGCGCGCACGCCAAGGGCCTGCATATCGACACGACGTTTGCCACCGCGCTGTTCGTGCCGGTCGCGATGGTCATGATCTGGCTGCTGGTGCGCGGCATCCGCAAAAGGCATGTCGGCAAGGAGTAGGCGACCAAAGGATGCAGCGCGGCATCCTCGGCGCACTCCCTCTCCCCTCTGGGGAGAGGGGCGGGGTGAGGGGGCAAGTGACTATCGATAGTCCGTAACCCCTCACCCGACGCGCTTCGCGCGTCGACCTCTCCCTATGGGAGAGGTGAAGAGAGTGTGCCCCTACTCCGCCGCCTGCGGCATGGGCACATCGGCGAGCGCCAGCACCTGATGGATCTGCGACACAACCTGGGCGCCTTCGCCGATCGCGGCGCCAACCCGCTTCGTGGAGCCGGCGCGCACGTCGCCGATGGCGAAGATGCCGGGCACGCTGGTTTCCAGCGACATCGGCGCGCGCGCCGTGGCGCAATCGAAAGCCGCACCGGTAACGATGAAGCCCTTGTCGTCCGTGGTGACGCAATTCTCCAGCCAGTGGCCGTTCGGGTCGGCGCCGATGAAAAGGAACAGATGGCGCAACGCAATGGATTTTTCGGTACCGTTGCGCACCTCGCGGAACGTTGCAGCGCGCAGGCCTCCGGTGTCGCCATCGAGCGAGACGATCTCCTTGCCGACATGCAGCGAAACATTCGGCAGCGACTGAATGCGCTCGATCAGATAGCTCGACATGGTCGCCTCCAGACCGCGGCGAACGATGAGATGCAGATGTTTCACCTTTGGCGCCAGATACACGACCGCTTGTCCCGCGGAATTGCCGCCGCCGATCAGCGCAACTTCTTCGCCTTCGCACAATTTGGCTTCGATCGGTGAGGCCCAATAGGAAACGCCGTTATTGTCGAAGTCCGAAAGGTTGTGAATCGCCGGCCGTCGATAGCGCGCGCCGGAAGCGATGATGACCGTCCGGGCCAGCAAGGTGCCGCGGCCGTCGGTCAGCTCGAGCTTGAAGGGCCTGCGCGCCGCGCAATCGGCGTCGCCGCAGTCGAGTTTGTCCACGGTGAGCGGAATGGCGATCTCGGCGCCGAATTTCTGCGCCTGATTGAAGGCACGGCCGGCCAGCGCCATGCCGGAAATGCCGGTCGGGAAGCCGAGATAGTTCTCGATGCGCGCCGAAGCGCCGGCCTGGCCTCCGAAGGCGCGGGAATCGAGCACGATCATGGACAGGCCTTCGGACGCGCCATACACGGCGGCGGCCAGACCCGCCGGCCCGGCGCCGACCACGGCCACGTCGTAGATCTTGCCGTGATCCAATTCCGGCGTGATGCCGAGGCAGGCGCCGGCCTCCGCATCGGTCGGCCGCTTCAGAAGCTTGCCGTTCGGGCAGATCATCAGCGGCAGTTCGTCGTCGCGGATGCCGAATTTCTCGACGGCATCGCGCGCGTCGGCATCGGTATCCACATCAAGCACCGTGCACGGATAACCATTGCGTGAGAGGAAGCCCTGCAGCCGCACGATCTCGGGCATGAAGGGACGGCCGATCAACAACGAGCCGGCGCCTTCGGACTGGATCAATGCAACGCGGCGCAGAATAAAAGCGCGCATCACGACCTCGCCGATCTCGGCGGAGCCGACCATCAGCGCGCGAATATGCGCGGCGTCGAACGGCAAGGCGGTCAGCCCTTCCGCTCCCGCCCGTCCGGCGGCAATACTGCCATTGCCGCTTAGCTGACTGACCTCGCCGGAGAACTGACCGGGCGTATGCGAAATCACCGAAGCGAAACGGTGAAGCCCATCGCGGCGCTCGATCTCCAGCGTGCCCTCAAGCACGAGGTAGGACGGCACATTGCGCTCGCCGGTCTCGAAGATCGACGCGCCGGGCGCGAAGGTCCGGGCAGGTCCGCTGGCAAAACGCGCCATCGTTTCAGCCTGGACCGAGTCGAAAACGGGGAACATTTGTTCAAAACGTTCTTCAGCGAGGCTCATCGATTAAGCTCCGTCTATTCCGGCATGATCAGGCTGCCGCGCCATTTCATCCATTGCAAGGCGGGCCGATGCGGCCCCGATAACTTCAATTTGCTACAGTTTTGCGCAGCGGCGCACGCCCCGCGACAATCGTGCAATTGCCGCTAGCACTCTGCACCATTGAGTGCCGGATCGTGTGTAATATAGTAGCGGGCATCATTTGGCACTTTCGCGTCTTCCGAAATACATTACCTTAGTCGCATCACCGGCACGGCGAAGGCTTGGGCGCCGGTGGCTGAGAGACAATGTGCGCTCTTGCCTGACGACCAGCAGGAAGGAATGCGCTGATGCCGATGACCCAACCTCATCGCGCCGATTCTCCAGAACTCGAGAGGCCGACCTGCGGAGAGTGCGGGTCGCGTATGTGGCTGCGCCAGATTGCACATGACCGGCCGGGGCAGGAATTCCGGACCTTCGAGTGCCCGGTGTGCGAAATTTCGACCGGCGCATCCCGATAATCTCGTTTTTTCACGATAGTCCATTCGTTGGCGAAATCGGCCATTCGTGGACGAAATCGATCATCGCGCTGCTGTATATAAGCCACGGTTGGCCGGTTTACAGTCCGGCCACGGACGGGCAACCGCGAGGCCTGGAGCATGCGCAGCAGCCGCTTCACATTCCCCAATGCCGAAGGCGAGCAACTCGCGGCGACGCTGGACGAGCCGCTTGGCAAACCCATGGCCTACGCGCTGTTTGCGCACTGTTTTACTTGCGGGCAGAACAATCTCGCCGCCAGGCGCATCGCCGAACAACTGACCCAACACGGCATCGCCGTGCTGCGCTTCGACTTCACCGGGCTCGGCGGCAGCGAAGGCGACTTCGCCAATACGCACTTCTCGTCCAACGTCGATGATCTGGTCGCCGCCGCCGACCATTTGCGCCAGACGCAAGGGCCGCCGTCGATCCTGATCGGCCACTCGCTCGGCGGCGCCGCCGTGCTCGCCGCCGCGGACCGCATCGCCGACGCCCGCGCCGTGGTGACGATCGCCGCGCCTGCCGATCCCGGCCACGTCGTCGGCCTGTTCAAGGATCAGGTCGAGGACATCCGCGCCAAGGGGGAACTGGAGGTAAAACTCGCCGGCCGGCCCTTCACGATCCGGCGCGAGTTCCTCGACGACGTCGCCGGCAAGGCGCTCGATGCCAAGATTGCCCGGTTGCACAAGGCGTTGCTGGTGTTCCATGCGCCGGCCGACGACACCGTCGGCATCGACAATGCCTCGCACATCTTCCTGGCGGCCAGGCATCCCAAGAGTTTCGTGTCGCTGGACGGCGCCGATCACCTGCTGTCGGCGAAAGCCGACGCCGTTTATGTCGCCAATGTGATCGCCGGCTGGGCCGGGCGCTATCTCGAACCGCCGGGATTCATGACCGAAGGGCATGTTGCGGGCCTCGTCCTGGTCCGCGAGACGCACGCCTCCAAATTCCAGCAGGAAATCCTGACCGGCCCGCACCATCTGCTCGCCGACGAACCAGAGAAGCTGGGCGGCATGAATTCCGGGCCGGGGCCTTACGATTATCTGCTGGCAGCGCTGGGCGCCTGCACGTCAATGACCATTCGGCTTTACGCCGACTTCAAGAAAATCCCGCTCGACGATGTTTCGGTCCGTCTCACCCACGGCAAGGTGCACGGGAAGGATTGCGAAACCTGCGATACCAAGGTGAGCAAGCTCGACCGCATCGAGCGCTTCATCACGCTGAAGGGCTCGTTCGACGACGAGCAGCGGCGCAAGTTGATCAAGATTGCCGACAAGTGTCCCGTACACAAGACGCTGACCTCGGTGGTCGAGATCGTGACCGAGGAACGACCAGCCTAGCTAAGGCACGGCAGCCGGATACCGGAGTGCTCATATCGCTGCTCTTGGACGCCAGCGCTGCCCTATCACCCGAGGGTAGCCCCCATTGCTTGCGGCTTGACGGTCCCTGCCGCCTTCTGCAAAATAGAACAAACAGGGAACATAAAATCACTCTCTCCGTTGGTTGCCCAACGAATAACTCCGTTTCTTCAAAGGCTTGATATGCGCGACGCGCTGCGCCAGCAGCTTATATATTTGCAGAAACCTGCCAGCCTCGCCGAGGAGCTGGCGGCGCTGCCACTGGGCGTTTCCGCCGTGGACAACGCCCTCGGCGGCGGCCTGCTGTGCGGCGCGATGCACGAAATCACCGCGGCAAGCGAAGCGCATCTGCCTGCGGCCACAGGCTTCACGCTGGGCTTGGCGGCGCTGGCCAACGGCAACAAGCATCTCGTATGGATCGCCGAGGACATGGCGCTGACCGAGAGCGGCGTGCCTTATAGCGCCGGCTACGAAGCCTTCGGGCTGCCGCCAGAGCGGTTCATCATCGTCGCCGTGGCGCATCGGCATGAACTGATGACGGCGATGGAAGAAGCCCTGCGCTGCCGAGCAGTCGGCGCCGTTCTTGGCGAGGTGCGCAATGGCTCGCTCGATGCCGTCGCGGTGCGGCGCCTGTCGCTCGCCGCGAGCGACAGCGGCACCCTCGCCTTTCTGCTGCGCGCAAAACCGTCACATGACGCATCTACCGCCGCGACGCGGTGGACCGTGCAAACGGCACCTTCCGTCATTCCGGGACAACGCGAATTCGGCGGGCCGCGATTTGCCGTTCATCTCACTCGCAATCGCCGCGGCCCGTCTGCCTCCTGGATTCTGGAATGGAGAAACCCCGATGACCGTTTCGTCCTCGCCACGCATGCTGAGCCTTTGGCTGCCCCGCTTCGCCACCGACCGTATCAGAAGGTTGCGTGACGCCGCCTCCGTTTCGCATGAACACCTGCCGCTCGTCGTTACCGGCAAGCGCGGTAATGCCGATATACTGATCGCCATCGACGAAGCTGCCGAGCAACTCGGCCTGTCCGCCGGCATGGCGCTGGCGCAGGCGCGCGCCATGCACCCCACGCTCGATATCGTCCCGGAAGACGCGCGCGCCGACGGCGAACTGCTTGAGAGCATCGCCGACTGGTGCCTGCGCTATACGCCGCTTGTCGCCTGCGATGCGCCGGATGGCCTGCTGCTCGACATTTCCGGCTGCGCGCATCTTTATGGCGGCGAGCATGAACTGGTGGCCGATCTTGGCCGCCGCCTGACGGAGGCAGGCTTTGCCTTTCGCATCGCCATTGCCAGCACCATCGGCGCGGCCTGGGCGGCAGCGCATGACGGCCGGCCCGATACCTATGCCAATGGCGACGAGCGTGATTTTCTGGCGCCGCTGCCGCTGGGCGCGCTGCGCCTGCCGCCACCGGTCGTCGCCTCGCTCGTCCGCGTCGGTCTCAAAACGATCGGCGATATCATCGACCTGCCGCGCTCACCGCTCACCGCACGTTTCGGTGCCGGGTTGCTGCGCCAGCTCGACCGCGCGCTGGGCCGTGAACATGAACCGTTGACGCCGCGCCTGCCGGTCGCGCCTTACGTCGCCGAGAAGCGCTTTCACGAGCCAATCGCCCGCGAGGAGGACGTGCTCGGCACCGTCGAGAAACTCGCAGCGCGTTTGGCGGTGGCGCTCGAACGACGCGGCGACGGCGCCCGTCGCATCGAACTGACCTTGTTCCGCACCGACGGCGCACTGCGCCGCATCGCCGCCGGCACGGCACGGCCGCTGCGCGATGCCGCCGACATGCGCGCGCTGTTTGCCGAACGGCTCGCCACCCTCGCCGACGAACTCGATCCCGGCTTCGGCTTCGACATGGCGCGGCTGTCGGTGCTGATCGCCGAGCCGGCGCCGGCCGAGCAGATCGGCATGGGCTCGGCGGACGACACCGGCGAAATGGTGCGCCTGATCGACCGCCTAAGCGCACGGCTCGGAGCGCAGCGTGTGCGCCGAGCCGTGGCGCAGGACAGTCATATTCCCGAGATCGCGGCAGTGACTTTGCCGGCACAGATGACGATGAAAGACGATGGCTGGGTCGCGTATAACCGCCATCGCAGTGCCGTTGAGCTTGCGCCGCGGCCCCTGCGGCTGCTCAGCCGTCCCGAGCCGATTGAAGCCGTCGCCGAAGTGCCGGACGGTCCGCCCTTGCGATTCAAGTGGCGGCGCGCTTTGCACGACATCGTCGCCGCCGAGGGCCCCGAACGCATCGAAGGCGCGTGGTGGCAGGAAGAGAATGTGGAAGCGTCGCCCTCCGGCAATCGCACCCGCGATTACTTCCGCGTCGAGGACAAAAGCGGCCATCGTTTCTGGCTATTCCGAGCCGGCCTCTATCGCGATCTCGTTCCCGGCACCGCCCCGCCGTCATGGTTCATGCACGGGATGTTTGGATAAGCACTCACTCTGGCGCGACCGGAATGATGGCGACAAGTCATGCGTTACATTGAATTCGCCACAGCCACTAATTTCTCTTTTCTGCGCGGCGCCTCGCATCCCGAGGAGCTGATGATGCAGGCGCAGACGATCGGCCTCACCGGTCTCGGCATCTGCGACCGCAACACGGTTGCCGGCGTGGTGCGCGCGCATCTGGCCAGGCGCGAGCAGCATCTGTCGCTCGCCTATCACCCCGGCGCACGGCTGGTCTTCGTCGACGACACGCCGGACATTCTCGCTTATCCGCGCGATCGCGCCGCTTGGGGGCGCCTGACGCGGCTACTCACCGTCGGCAATCTCCGCGCCAAAAAAGGCGACTGCATCCTGACGCTCGATGATCTGATCGCGCATGCGTTCGGGCTGGAACTGGTGGTGATGCCCGATGCGAAAGCAAGCGAAGCCATCGCCACTCTCAGCGCCATCGCGCCCGGCCGAGTGCGGCTCGCTGCCACCATGTTGTATGCCGGACAGGATCGCGACCGACTCGCGCGGCTCAAGGCATTGGCGCAGGATGCAGGCGTGCCGCTGATCGCCGTCAACGACGTACATTATCACCATCCCGACCGTCGCCAGCTCGCCGATGTACTGACCTGCATCCGCGACAAGGTCACTATCGACCGCGCCGGGCGCAAACTCGCCGTCAACGCCGAACGCTTTCTCAAAGCGCCCAGCGAAATGGCGCGGCTGTTTCGCGATGCACCGGAAGCGATCGAGGAAACCTTGCGCCTCTCCGAGACGCTGACCTTCTCGCTCGACGAGCTTAAATACGAATATCCCGACGAAACCATTGTCGGTTTCCCCGACGCACAGTCCGCCCTGGTGCATCTCGTTCACCAGCAGGCAGTAAAGACCCGCTATCCGCAGGGCATACCGGACAAGGTCAAAGCCCTGCTCGATCACGAACTCAAGCTCATCGCGGAAAAGAAGTACGCGCCCTACTTCCTGACCGTTTACGACATCGTCAGGGAAGCGCGTTCGCTGAACATCCTTTGCCAGGGTCGCGGCTCAGCCGCAAATTCCACGGTGTGCTTCTGCCTGGGTATCACCGAGGTCGATCCAAACGAGAACAATCTCCTGTTCGAGCGTTTCATCTCCACGGAGCGGCACGAACCGCCCGATATCGACGTCGATTTCGAGCATGAGCGGCGCGAAGAAGTCATTCAGTACATCTATAGTAAGTACGGAAACGATAGGGCCGGGATCGCCGGCACCGTCATCTGCTATCGTGGCCGCTCCGCCATTCGCGAGGTCGGCAAGGCCTTCGGCTTGAGCGAAGATACGATCGGCGCGTTGTCGTCGTCGATCTGGGGCGGCGGCGGCGGCGACGTATCGGAAGCGAGCGTCAAACGCACCGGACTCGACCCCAGCAGCTTCCGCATGAAGCAAGTGGCGGCGCTGGCGCAAGAGATTTCCGGCTTCCCGCGCCACCTGTCGCAACATGTCGGCGGCTTCGTCATCACCCGCGGCCGCCTCGACGAGGTCGTACCGATCAGCAACGGCGCCATGGATGCCCGCACTTTCGTCGAGTGGGACAAGGACGATCTCGACGCGCTCGGCATTCTCAAGGTCGACGTGCTCGGTCTCGGCATGCTGTCATGCATTCGCAAGGCTTTTGACCTGATGGAAAGGCATTATCCGGCGGCGACGCCAGCCGGCAAAAGGCTCGCCACCATTCCGCCCAAGGATGAGGCTCTCTACCGCATGCTCGGACGCGCCGACTCGCTCGGCGTGTTCCAGGTCGAAAGCCGCGCGCAAATGAGCATGCTGCCGCGCCTCAAGCCGAAAGAATTCTACGACCTCGTCATCGAGGTGGCAATCGTCCGGCCGGGCCCGATCCAGGGCGACATGGTGCATCCTTATCTTCGCCGGCGGGAGAGCAAAGAGAAGATCGTTTTTCCCTCCAAGGAGTTGGAAGATATTCTGTCGAGAACCCTCGGCGTGCCGCTGTTTCAGGAGCAGGCGATGAGTATCGCCATCGTTGCCGGCGGCTTTACACCGGGTGAAGCCGACAACCTGCGGCGCGCCATGGCCACCTTCAAGCGTACCGGCACCATCGGCACCTTTCGCGACAAGATGGTCAAAGGCATGCTGGCGAAAGGCTACGAACAGGACTTTGCCGAACGCTGTTTCAGCCAGATCGAGGGCTTCGGCGAATACGGCTTTCCCGAAAGCCATGCCGCCAGCTTCGCGCTGTTGGTCTATGCCTCGGCCTGGCTCAAATGCCATTACCCGGACGTGTTCGCCGCCGCGCTGCTCAACGCGCAGCCGATGGGCTTCTACGCTTCCTCGCAAATCGTGCGCGACGCACGCGAGCACGGCGTCGAGGTGCGTCCGCCCGACATCAATCATTCCGACTGGGATTCGACGCTGGAGCCCGGCGCCGTCGCCGCCGAGCATCTCGTTCCCGCCCACCATGACATGCGCGGCGACATCCGCTCCACGCATGCCATCCGTCTCGGCTTGCGCGAGATCAAGGGCATGAGCGAAGCGGATGCGAAGCTGATCGTGGAGAAGCGCGCACAGCCCTACGACTCCGTGCGCGATCTATGGCTGCGCACCGGTTTGCACACCCGCGTGCTGGAGCGCCTGGCCGATGCCGATGCCTTTTCATCACTCGGGCTCAGCCGCCGCGACGCGCTGTGGGCGACGAAAGCACTCGGCCGCGTCGGCGACAGCAACGATGATCTGCCGCTGTTTGCTTCCGCCACCTTCATACCCCGCGCAAACGGGGCATCCAGCAGACCCGGCGAACCCGACATCGCTCTCCCGCCGATGCCGCTCGGGGAGGAAGTCGTCAACGACTACCGTTTCCTGCGTCTGTCGCTGCGCGCACATCCGGCGTCGTTTCTGCGCGCCGATCTGGCCGCGCGCCGTATCGTCGCCAACGATGCCCTGCGCACCGTCAAGACCGATGCGCGCGCCACCATTTCCGGCCTCGTCACCTGCCGGCAGCGGCCGGGTTCGGCCAAAGGCGTGGTGTTCATGACACTGGAGGACGAGACCGGCATTGCCAATGTCATCGTCTGGCCCAAGACGTTTGAGCGCGTGCGTCCGATCGTGCTCGGCGCACGCTATGTCTCGGTCACCGGCCGGGTGCAGTCGGAGTCGGGCGTCATTCACGTCGTCGCCGACGAAATCGAGGACCTTACCTTCCTGCTGGCGCGGCTTGCCGAACAAGGCGCCGATATCGACAGTCTGGTGCGCGCCGACGAAGTGCGGCGGCCGGTCGAGGAAATGCGTGAAGCGCGCCGTAATGGCGGTCGCGAAAGCCGCCTCGAACGGCTTATCCGCGACATGCCCGAGCTCGCTGCCGATCTCGGCGTCCATGCGCCCGGCTCGGCGCATATTCCGCTACGCAACGCCCCACTACGGAAGGTGCGTTAGACGCGCGGCTTTTTGGCGACCTGCGGCTTTGCCGCTTTCGCTGGCGCCACCGGCTTCGGCTCCGCGTGCGGCGCGAGGTCTTCTTCGACGAGTTTGCGCAGCTCGGCCGTCACCTCGGGCTTGACGCCGAACCACAGTTCGAAGCCGCGCACCGCCTGATGGAGCAGCATGCCAAGCCCGTCGGCAACCCGCAGGCCCTTGTCGCGCGCCGCGGCCAGCAGCTTCGTCTCAAGCGGAACATAGACCAGATCGGCCACAACCGTGGACATAGGGCAGCGCAGATTGAAATCGATCTGCGGCTGGCCGACCATGCCGAGCGACGTGGTATTGACCAGAAGTCCCGCGCCGCCGAGCAATCCGGTCATTTCGCCCCATTGCGCGACATTGACCCGCGAACCGAACCGCGCGCGCAACGCCTCGGCGCGCTCCGGCGAGCGGTTGACGACATGGATGCGCTGCACCTCGCGCTGGATCAGCGCATAGACAACGGCGCGCGCGCCGCCGCCGGCGCCCAGTACCACGGCACTTTCCAGGCCCCGGTCCCAGCCCGGCGTCATCTGATCGAGATTGGCAAGGAAGCCCTCGACGTCCGTGTTGGTCGAGCGCAGTTTGTCGCCGTCGAACCACAGCGTATTGGCCGCGCCGACCGCCCTGGCGCGATCGTCGGCGAGCGTCAGATCCATCGCCGCCTGCTTGTGCGGCACCGTGACATTGCAGCCAATATAGCCGCGCTCGCGCAGATGCGTGATGAAGTCGCCGAACTGCTCCGGGGCGATCGCCTCCTTGCGATACTCCGCATCGACGCCGTGTTTCTTCATCCAGTACTGGTGGATAAGAGGCGAGCGAGAATGGCCGGCGGGCCAGCCAACGACGCACACCGCTTTGCGACTGTCACTCATGCCCCTAAATCACTCACCTTCAGCTGCGCCACGGCCGCCGCCTTTGATCACCGCCCGGCCCCGGACCCGTTTTCGCGCCCGCATTTATGCTTTGCCTGCGGGGCCGTCAACGCCGTATCCTTCCGCCTATCGTCCACAGTGGTTCAGGCAATGAAATCCATCTTTTTCGACTGCAATGACCAGCTCGGGGCCGTCTGGCAACAGGTATTGCGCTCCGACGACCCGCCGATCGACGTCAACATGACGCCGTTCAAGAAGGAGGAACTGCCGCTGGTCATCGCCGGCTACGACATCGCCATCGACGACCATTCCTATATGCCGACCGACCTCGTCGAGCGCTGCAAGCAGCTCAAGCACATCGTGTTCCTCGGCACCGGCGCGGCGAGCTACATGAACATTGCCGAGCTCAAGGAGCGCGGCATCACAGTTCACATCATCAAGGGCTATGGCGACGTCGCGGTGGCCGAGCACACCATGGCGCTGCTGTTCGCCTGCGCCCGCGACATCGCACGAATGGACCGCGAAGTACGCGGTGGCACCTGGGCGCCGAAAGAGGGCATGCAGCTTCAGGGCAAGACCGTCGGCCTCATCGGTCTCGGCGGCATCGGCACCGAGTTCGCACGCATGGCGGCCGGCATTGGCATGAACGTCATCGCCTATAACCGCACGCCGAAGCCGGAGCTGGGCATCAAACAGGTCGATATCGAAACGCTGCTGAAATCGTCCGACGTCGTATCGCTCCATTTGACGCTCGGTGACGAAACCCGCGGCTTCCTCAGCGCCGACCGCATTGCCATGATGAAGCATGGCGCCATCCTCGTAAACACCGCGCGCGGCGCGCTAGTCGACGAGACGGCGCTGATCCAGGCGCTCAAGAGCGGCATCATTCGCCAGGCCGGGCTCGATGTGTTCCATTCGGAACCGCTCGACGCCAAATCCGAGCTGGCGCAGTTGCCCAATGTCACGCTGACCTCGCACGCCGCCTTCCGTACCCTGGAAGCGTCACAGACGCTGCTGCGGCGGGCCATCGATATCGTGAAATCGATCAAGGGGTGACCTTCCGGCGGTGATCCGAAGGCGCGTCTCGTGCGTTATGGAAGTGATCCAGAAAGGTTCGCCATGCCGCTGATCGTCCCCGCCTACGCCGCCGTGCTCGGCCTCATGTTCGCCGTGCTGTCGCTTCGCGTCGCCAATGCACGGCGAACGATGCGCATCGGCCTCGGCAGCGGCGGCGACAAGCAGCTGGAGCGCTATATCCGCGTCCAGGGCAATTTCGCTGAATATGTGCCGATGGTGCTGATCCTGCTCACCTTCGTGGAATTGCAGGTCTGGCCGGCATGGCTGGTGCACGCCCTCTGCGCCTTGCTGCTGGCCGCCCGCGCCGTCCATGCGCTCGGCGTCGCCCATGAGCCGGAAGACATCCGCTTCCGCGCCACCGGCATGGTCACGACTTTGGCCGTCCTCGTCATCGCCTCGGTACTGCTGTTGATCGGCGGGATGTGGCATCGGGAAGCGTGAGAAGCGCGGCTAGTCTCCTATCGCCGCATTGATCTTGGGCAGCACTTTCTCCGCCAGTAGCACCATGGAGCGACGGCCAAATTCGGGATCGGCCCAGTCCTTGCCCGCATAGAGCAGCGTGCCGAAGTCGCCAACTGTTTCGCGATACTTCAGCAGTTCATCGGCCACCTTGTCCGGCGTGCCATAGGTGATGAGCTGATTGCAGACCGCCTCCAGCGTCACCTCGTCATCAGGCTGGTCGCGATGCGTCTTGAACAGCTCGATACGTCCGTTCTTTTTCAGCTTGGTATAGAGCTGCTTGTAATAGAAAACGTAGGGACTGTCGGGATCGGTCGCATAGGCTTTGGCGGTCTTCTCGTCGTCGGCCACGAAGATTGAGCGCGCCACGCGCCAGTTCGCGGTGTCCACCGCACGTCCGACGCGCTCGCAGCCTTCGACATATTTCGGCCAGTGGCTTTTCACCCATTGCGGCATCAGGAAGTTGGCGGAGATCGGATCCCAGCCACGCGCCGCGGCTTCGGTGACGCCCTTGGAGAACGGCGCCACCGCGGTGACCACAATCGGTGGATGCGGGCGCTGCAACGGCTTGGCGATGTAGCCCTGCCCGAGTTCCGGAATGAACTGCCGCGCCACGCTGATATCCCAGTACTTGCCGGCCAAATCGTACGGTGGCTCGCCCGCCCAGATGGCGAGCACTTGGTTGATCGCCTCGAGAAACATGGCGTTACGGTCGGCGTCGAGATTTCCGAATACCTCGGCGTCGGACAACAGGCCGCCCGGTGAAATGCCGAACAGGAACCGGCCGTCAAGCATATGGTCGAGCATCGCGATCTGCGACGCCACGGCTGCCGGATGCTGGTTCGGCATGTTCACCGTGCCGGTGCCGAGCTTCATGCGCTTCACGCGATCAACCAAGCTCGCCAAAAATACGACGCAGGACGTGATGTTTTCGGCCCGGTCGGTGACATGCTCGCCGCAATAGGCTTCGGCGAAGCCGAGCTCGTCGGCCAGGATGAACGCCTCGCGGTC
Organism: Pseudolabrys sp.; assembly: GCA_035556455.1. GTDB lineage: Bacteria > Pseudomonadota > Alphaproteobacteria > Rhizobiales > Xanthobacteraceae > Pseudolabrys. The sequence goes on along the minus strand of DATMEX010000058.1, from coordinate 76,766 downwards.
CTCGCGCAGCGATTGCCGCCAGTCCTTGTCGAGCGGATGGATCGGCATCGTGAAAAAGCCAAGCTGCATCGCGAAGTCTCCCGGGCGGGTTTCTTGTTGCCGCGACGATAGGCGAAGAAGCCAGCCTTTGGAAACCCGCGCGGCGCATGGCGCGAGGGCGAGCGCCGTGATACCGATCGAAGGAACTCATCCACTGCAAGGCCGGCCCATGGCGAAAACTGCGAAATCAAAAAAGGCGTCGACAAAGTCGAGGTCGAAGGCAATCTCTGCTGCGCGGCAGAGCAAGGGCACGGTGGGCATTGTCGGCCTCGGGATCATGGGCGGGGCCTTCGCCCGTCTGTTGAAGAAGGCGGGTTGGCGCGTCGTGGGCTACGACCTCAGCGCCGCGCGACGGCTGGCCGCCAAGGATCGCGGCATTAAGATCCTGCGCAATGCCACCGAGGTGGCAAAGCAGGCGCCGGTCGTTCTCACCAGTCTGCCCTCGCCGAAGGCGCTGGAATCCGTGGTGAATGAAATCGCGAGCGCCAAGCTGCCGCCCATCACTTTGATCGAACTGAGCACGTTCGCCTTGGCCGACAAGCAGAAGGCCGAGCGCCGCCTGCGCAAGGCCAAGCACACGACGCTCGATGTGCCGGTGAGCGGGACCGGCGCACAGGCGGCGCACGGTGATGCCGTGTTTTACGCCAGCGGCGACAAGGCGACGATCAAGCGGTTGATGCCGATGTTCGGCGACTTCGGCCGAGCCGCTTTCGACGTCGGCGCCTTCGGCAACGGCAGCAAGATGAAATACGTCGCCAACCTGATGGTCGCCATCCACAACATCGCTAGCGCCGAAGCCATGGTGCTGGGCATGAAAGCCGGGTTGCCGCCGAAGGCTATCCTCGAACTGGTGTCCGCCGGCGCCGGCCAGTCACGCATCTTCGATCTGCGCGGGCCGATGATGGTGCAGAACGACTACGACAAGGTCACGGCGACGCTCGAGGTGTTCGACAAGGACCTCAAATTGATTGGCGACTTCATCCGCACGGCGCGCGTGCCGACGCCGTTGTTCGACGCGACACGTCCGATCTACGACAAGGCGCTCAAAGCCGGCCTTGGCGCCAAGGACGTCGCCGCGGTTTGCGCGGTGCTGGAAAAGATGGCGCGGCTGAAGCGCGACAAGACGCCGAAACCGCCGAAAGCCGGTCCCGCCGGTCAGGCATAGAGAAAGTCCAGGGTCGCGGTTTCCTTGATTACCGCCGCGTCGGTGGCGTGGCGGCCGGCGCTCGCCTTTTCCTCCTGCGTCTGCGTTGCCTGCAGATAGGCCCCGAGATGGCGAGCCCAGTCGATGATGCGGCGGTTCTCCGGCAGGCGCGCCGCTTCGAAAGCCTTGAGCCCGGCCGCCACGTCGTCATGCGCAGCCAGGGCGTTCGCCAGAGCCGCCGCATCATCCGCGGCCTTGGACACGCCAGCGCCGACATGTGGCCTTGCGACGAACGCAGCGTCGCCGACCAACGCCACACGGCCGAAGGCCGTGCGCTGCGAAGCCAGATCGTAAATCGGCTGTAGCAGCGGCTCGTGCATCAGCCGCACCAGTTCGCGGAACGGTGGCGCCAGAAGCTGCTCCGCCGCATCCTTCATCTCGGCGATGGCCTCGGTGCGGATCAACGGCGGCGGGATCGAGATGTCGTGGGTGCGTCCCTGCGCGTCGGTGAGCAGCCACTTCAGTTTGCCACCTTCATCGGCCGGCCGGTACCAGATCACATTGGTGCGGCGATGGCCGGGCCGCACATCGTTCTCGGGACCGGCCACCGGATAGCTCAGAAACTGTTCGCCCGGCGGCAGGCCGAACGACATGATGTCGAATATCGCTTCGTGCGTGTCGCGGGCCAGAGCGTCCTCCGCGATCAGCGCGCGCCAGGCGACGTAGCCGGCATAGAGCGACACAACGTCCGGCGCGAGCATTTGACGCACGGTCGAGCGGATACCATCGGCGCCAATCAGAACATCGCCGGTCACCGCTTCGCCATCGGCGAAATGCGCGGTAACGCCGCCCGCATCCTGATGCAGAGACTTCAGGCTCCTGCCGCGGTGATAAAGTTCCGGCGCGAAAGCATCGCGCAGCAGCCGGTAAACCCGCTCCCACGCCGTCGCCACCTGCGGGCAGGCAAGTTCGCCGGTAATGCCGCCCTGCGGATCGAGTATTTGCCGCCGCGCGATGGCCACGCCGAGTCCTTCGGTGTCTAGGCCGAGATCCCGCAGCCGCGCGATGAGTTCCGGCTGCGCCACGATACCGGCGCCGCGACCGGACAACTCACCTTCGACGCGCTCGAAAACATCGACTCGCCAGCCGCTGCGCTGCAGCAACAAAGCGCTGAGCAACCCGCTCATCGAACCGCCAATGATGATCGCGCGCCGTCCGTTTCCCGCCACGTCGTCCTCCACCGCGCTTTCGTCCGCGCGCATTGAGTTGTACTATGCCACAAACAAAGCTTGGAGGAATGCCATGGTTGCCGATCACGCACCTCTGTCGATGATGGACAAGGCCGCCGACGCCAAGAACCTGGCGCAATGGCCCGCCGACATCGCCGCAGAATTTGCCCGCGAAGCCGCCAGCCCCAATCCATGTGTCGGCTCGACCTTGTTGTCTGAGAATGAGCGCACGCGCGTGTGGATCATTCGCCTCGCGCCGGGCGAGCGCATCGGCTTTCACCGCCATGTACTGGACTACTTCTGGACATCGGTGAACGGCGGGCGCGGCCGCCAGCACGTCCATGACGGCGCCACGGTCGAATACAGCTATCAGCCGGGCGAAACGCGCCACGAGACTTATGGCAAAGGCGAGTTCAAGGTGCACGATCTTGAGAACACCGGCGATGCCGAGATGATCTTCATGACGGTCGAGTTCAAGGATTCCGCCAACGCGCCGCTGCCGTTGCCTGCGGGCATCCGCCCACAGGCGGCCGCCTGAGCAAGCTGGCGCGGGTGGGACAGCACGCAAGCTGCAACATGCCGCGTGGATAAAGGCCGCCCCGCCGAGTGCGTGCCCAATCAACGGGCTAGCCAAGGCTGCCTGCTTCCTGCACACTGCGGCGCAAGGGTCGGGCGCCGACAGCGCACCGGTCATTAAAAGATCATTGGGGAGGTCAAAGTGCCGGCCATCGGTGGCCATCACGCCAGTTCGGGTGTCTGCTTCTACCGGTCGCAGGATCGTTGGAGTGTCCCGCCGCGCGTGAGGTTCGCACCAACCGCCGAGGGCGGTCGCCGGCCCGGCTGATGTTTGCATGCAATTCGACCTGTTGATCAATGCCATCATCGCCGGCTTGATGCTCGGCGGCTTTTACGCCGCGGTCACCGCGGGCATTTCGATTTCGTTCGGCATGCTCGATATCGTGAACATCGCGCATCCGGGCTTCATCATTCTCGGCTCCTACATCGCCTACATCGTCAGCACGAATTTCGGCATCGATCCCATAGTCGTCGCCATTCTGGCGCTGCCGGTGTTCTACGCGCTCGGCACGGGGATTTACGGAATCTATTTCCAGTCCTTTGAGAAACGTGGACAAGACCCGCTGCGCGGTCTCGCCTTCTTTTTCGGGCTGCTCTTTGTCACCGAGGTGGTGCTGATCCTGGTGTTCGGCGTCGATTACCGGACAGTGGACACGGCTTATGCCGGCGGCAGCCTCAAGCTCGGTGTCATGGAATTCCCGCTGCGCATGCTGGTGCCGGCGCTGGTGTCGCTCGCCATGTTCGCCGCGCTGCAGCTCTATATGTCGCGCACCTTCATCGGCCGCGCTGTGATGGCGGTGTCGCAGGACCCGCAGGCGCTGGAGCTGATGGCCGTTGATCCGACCCGGATCAAGCGCATCGCCTTCTCGATCTCGATGGCGACCTGCGCGCTGGCCGGCGCCTTTCTCATCGTCATCCAGCCGGTGCTGCCGTCATCAGGTCGCGAATATATCGGCCGCGTCTTCGCCATCTGCGTGCTCGGCGGCCTCGGCAGCCTGCCCGGCACGCTGATCGCCGCGCTGCTGATCGGCGTCATCGAAAGCATCGCCACGACCTTCTACGGTCCATCCTGGGCGCCGGCGGTGTCCTTCGGCCTGCTCCTGCTCACCCTGGCCGTGCGGCCCTCCGGATTGCTGGGTCGTTAAATGAATACGCCCAAATTCACCCTCGTCCTCGCCGCCGTCGCCGCGGCGCTGTTCATCGCCTTCCGGCTGATCGGCAACGACTACCTGTTCTTCGCCGGTTACACCGTGCTGCAGTACATCGTTATTGCCACCGCCTGGAACATCCTTGGCGGCTATTGCGGCTATGTGAATTTCGGCAGCGCCGGTTTCTTCGCCGTCGGCGTTTACTCGACCGTGTTCTTCTACAATGTCGGCCAGCAATACGATGTCCCGTTGCCGATCCCGCTTCTGATGGTGATCGGCGGCATCATGTCCGGCCTGCTCGGTCTCGGCATGGGCTATCTCACGCTCCGTCTGCGCGGCGTCTTCTTCGCCATCGCCACCCTGGCGCTGCTGGTGGTGATCGAGACCTTCGTCGTGAATTGGCCCTACGTCGGCGGCTCGCGCGGCGCCTACATCATTCCGCCGTCCGAAATCCCCGTGCTTGGTGTCTTCATCCACTACCTGTTCCTGCTGATGCTCGGTCTGGTCGTCCTGTCGCTCGTCGCCGCGCGCACCATAGAGCGCTCCAGCCTCGGCATCGGCTTCGCCACCATCCGCGACGACGAGCTCGCCGCCGAAGCCTCGGGCGTGCCGACCTTGCGGCTCAAGCTGATCGCCACCGTCGTGTCCGGCGCGCTGTTCGGCATGGCCGGCGCGCCCTTCCCTTACTACATCGGCTATGTCGAGCCGGGCTCGGCCTTCAATCTCGCCTATTCGGTGAACGCCATCGCCATGCCGATGATCGGCGGCACCATGAGTTGGGTCGGCCCGATGGTCGGCGCGCTGCTGCTGTCCACCTTGCAGCAAGTCATCACGGTCACGATCTCGTCGGCGGCCAATCTGCTGATCACCGGCCTGCTGCTGATCGGCTTCGTTATCCTCGCGCCCAAGGGCCTGGTCGGGCTCTGGCAAAGCTTCACGGCCAAGGGGAAGCGGTCATGAGCCAGATCATGGGGCAGTCCGTGACCGAAGAAGTGATCGGCGATGTGCCGCTTCTCGCGGTGGAGCAACTGGGCAAGCGCTTCGGCGGTTTCGTCGCGCTCGACACGGTGGACCTCGCCGTTCCAAAGGGCCAGCGCCTTGGCCTGATAGGCCCGAACGGCTCGGGAAAATCGACGCTGGTGAACTGCATCAGCGGCACGCTGCAGAACGAGACCGGCAGCGTGACCTTCGACGGCCAGCGGCTCGATGGCGCGCCAGCGCATCGGCGCGCGCGTCTCGGCCTCGCCCGCAGTTTCCAGCTGCCGCGGCCGTTCCGCACCATGACGGTGGCCGAGAACATCCGCGTACCGCTGATCTACACGGTCGGCGCCCGCGCCGGCGTTCATCTGACCTCGAGCGAACTCGAGGACCGCTGCATGGAGGTGCTGAGCCTGGTCTCGCTGCAGGACAAGGCGAGCAAGAACCCATTCGATCTCACCCAGGTCGAAATGCGCAAACTCGAACTTGCCCGCGCCATGGCCGCTGAGCCGAAGCTGCTGATCGCCGACGAATCCATGGCCGGCCTGTCGCATTCCGAGGTCGAGGATATCGTTGCGCTGCTGATCCGCATGAACGAACGCGGCGTCACCATCATCATGATCGAGCACATCATGCGCGCGGTGATGGCGTTTTCGCAGCGCCTCGCGGTGCTGGTCTCCGGCCGCAAGATCGCCGACGGCGCGCCGGAGGACGTGATCAAGGACAAGGACGTGGTGGGGGCCTATCTTGGGACCTGATATGGCACGCAACCCCGCGCACGAAGCCAACAGTATCGCCGTCGAAGGCATCGACGCCGGCTACGGGCTGGTGCGCGTGCTCGACGACGTGTCGCTCAATGTCGGCTCCGGTGAGACCGTGGCGCTGCTCGGCACCAACGGCAACGGCAAGAGCACCTTGATGAAGTGCATCATGGGCTGGGTGCGGCCGTCCAAGGGACGCATCGTCGCCACCATCGACGGAGTCCAGCACGACCTTACCAAGCTTGCGACGACCGAGATCGTCGATCTCGGCATCGCGCTGGTTCCGGAAGGCCGGCGGCTGTTCCCGCGGCAAACCGTCGAGGAAAACCTGCTGTTAGGGGCGAGCCGGCCGAAGGCGCGCGCTCATATCAAGACCAATCTCGATTTCTGCTTCGAGACCTTCCCGCGTCTCGCCGAACGCCGCGGCCAGCTGGCCGGTTCGATGTCCGGCGGCGAGCAGCAGATGCTGGCGCTGGCGCGCGCGCTCATGATCAACCCGCGCATTCTGCTTGTCGACGAGCCCTCGGTCGGCCTGTCGCCGCTGCTGGTCGGCCGCACCATCGATGCCATCAGGACTTTGAAGGAGCACTTCAAGCTCACCGTGCTGATGGCCGAGCAGAATTTCACCCAGGCGCTCCGCATCGCCGACCGCGGCTATGTCATCGTCCACGGCAAGATCGAGTTCGAGGGCGCCTCGGCGGACGAGCTCAACAACAACGACCTCATTCGGCAGTTTTATCTGGGGATGTAGTGCTTTCTCATCCCTCGTCCTTCCGGGGGAGGGATAAGAAAAGCAAAACGCCGCGGAGTTTCCTCCGCGGCGCTTCAGTCTCATCGTCAGTCAGCGGCTTACTTCATCGCTTTTTCGTAGGGATAGATCAGCTTGCCGGTGGCGAGGCTCGGCGGATCGACAACGGTCTGGTAGCTCATGCCGCGCCAGGTATCGAGGTTCGCGGCGTCGGTGACACCGTGATACTGCACTTGCATCATGCGGCTCTCGGCCCATTCGCCCTTGGCGCCGTACTTGATCGAACCGACCACGGTCTGGATGGTCGCCTTCTTCAGGTGATCAGCGATCTTGGTGTCGTCGAGGCTGTTGGCGCCCTTGATGCCGGCTTCCAGCACCTGCATCTGCGCGTAGCCCCAGCCGCCCAGATAGTAGCCGAGCGGATCGACGCCGGCGGCGCCAGCGCGGGACTGATACTCCTTGTAAAAGGCTTCGGCGCCTTCATACATCTGCTTCTTGTCCGGCACCCAGGTCTCGTAGTTGACGATGCCGTTGAGCTTGCTCTTGAGGCGGTCCTTGAACGGGGTGGCCTGCAGGCCGACCATGGCGCCGCCCATCATTTTCGGCTTCAGGTCGATTTCGTGCGCCGCCATGACGAGACCGATCGAGTCGAGCGGGTACGAGCAGATCATCAGCAAGTCCGGATTCTCCGCCTTGATCGCGCGAACGATCGGGGCGAAGTCGGTCGTCTTCGGCGGCGGCGGATAGGCCTTGTCGTAGACGATCTTGAGATTGAGCTTCTTGGCCGTATTGCGCGCGCCCTCGCAGGCATTCTGCGAGAACTCGGCATCGGCATAGGTCAGCGCGATGGTCTGCGGCTTGGGCGACTGTTGCATCGCCACGTCGAACCAGCCCTGCGTGAACGAACCTTTGGTGTCCTGGCCCGTCGGGATGACCGAGAAGTACTTGTCGTACTTGAACTTGTCGTTGATATCGAGGCCGAACAGGCTGATGAAGGTCTTTTTCTTGCTCATCACGACCGGCATGGCCGGGGCTATCTGGTTCGAGGCATAGCCCGACACCACGAGATCGACCTTATCGACGTCGATCAGCTTGGTGTAGATACCCGGCACTTCGGAAGCCTGGCTCTTGTCGTCGTAGTACTTCAGCTCGACTTTCTTGCCGAGAAGGCCGCCGGCCTTGTTGATCTGATCGGCCCAGATTTCCTGGCCCAGCAGCGCCTGCTTGCCGTTCGGCGCCAGTGGGCCGGTAAGCGACTGCGAGAAACCGATCTTGATCGTGTCCTGCGCCTGCGCGCCCAGCGTCAAGGCCGCCGTGACCGCAAGGCTGACGCCGGCGATCAAGGCAAGCTTCCGCGATTTGAGGCTATGCTTCATTCGTTTTTCCTCCCCGAGTTGGTTTCGTTTTGTTCGGTGAAGCGATAATGCCAGCGCCCGGCGCGGTGGTCCACTGCGGCGTAGAGCCTTGAACACGAACGCGCCGAGTGCTCGGTGGGCAGAGTCCCGCACAATAATTTGTTGCACTGCACGATGCATTGACGATTGCGATCGCTGCTCGCCTTCCGAATGATGACGCTCAACAAGAACACGCCCGGGAAGGAGCCCGCCCGATGCCGAGACGTATTATCGATATATCGATCCAATTGGAGAACGACGTGGTGGCCGATCCCCCGGGCTATGGACCGGTGATCGAGTATCTCGGCCACGAAGCCACCGCCGCCGACATCCTCAAATTCTTCCCCGGCCTGAAGAAGGAAGACCTGCCGGACGGCGAAGGCTGGGGTTTCGAATGGGTCAAGCTGTCGACGCATTGCACGACGCATCTCGATGCGCCGTGGCACTTCGCCTCGACCATGGACGGCGGCGAACGCGCCATCACCATCGACGAAGTGCCGCTGGACTGGTGCTTCCAGCGCGGCGTCAAACTGGATTTCCGTCATTTCGCCGACGGATATGTTGCGACCGCCGCGGACGTGGAAACCGAGCTCAAGCGTATCGGCCACACACTGGCGCCGCTCGACATCGTCGTGGTCAACACCAGCGCCGGCATGGCCTACGGCCAGCCAGACTACGTGGCCCGGGGATGCGGGATGGGCCGCGAAGCCACGCTCTATCTGCTCGAACGCGGCGTGCGGGTTACTGGTACCGATGGCTGGAGCTGGGATGCCCCCTTTGTCCACACCATGAAGCGCTATGCAGAAACCCGCGATCCTTCGATCATCTGGGAGGGCCACCGCGCCGGCCGCGACATCGGCTATTGTCACATCGAGAAACTGCACAATCTGGAAAGCCTGCCCTCGACCGGCTTCATGGTGAGCTGTTTCCCGGTGAAGATTCGAGGCGGCTCGGCGGGGTGGACTCGTGCGGTGGCAATCATCGACTGAAGTGCCACAGCGCCTTAGGATGCCTTGATGAGCAAGCCAGCCGCGACCAATCTCCGCATCGACCCTGATCGCCTGTGGGGCGACCTCATGGAGACCGCCAGGATCGGCGGCACAGCGAAAGGCGGCATCTGCCGCCTCACCCTCACCGACCTCGACCGGCAGGTGCGTGACTGGTTCAAGGCGGCCGCCGAGAGCCTCGGCTGCACCGTCACGGTCGATGACATGGGCGCCATGTTCGCGCGGCGCGCCGGCCAGCGGAATGACATCCCGCCGATCGTCATGGGCAGCCATCTCGACACCCAGCCGACCGGTGGAAAATTTGACGGGACGCTTGGCGTGCTCGGTGCGCTCGAGGCGCTTCGTACGCTCCACCGCGCCGGCTACGAGACCTTCGCCCCGATCGAGGTGGTGAACTGGACCAACGAGGAAGGCTCGCGCTTCGCACCGGCCATGGTGGCGTCGGGCGTCTTTGCCGGCGTTTTCACGCGCGACTGGGCGGTGGCGCGGCAGGACCGCGCCGGCACGAGCTTCGGCGATGCGCTGGAGGCCATCGGCTATCGCGGCGCGCAGCGCTGCGGCGACCACCCGCTATCCGCCTTTTTCGAAATCCACATCGAGCAAGGCCCCTATCTCGAAATGGAGAACAAGGACATCGGCGTTGTCACCGGCGTGCAGGCGATCCGCTGGTTCGAGGCGACCTTCACGGGACAGGACAGCCACGCCGGCACGACGCCGATGCAGGCGCGGCGCGATGCGCTGCTCGGCGCAGCGCGGCTCGTCGAAGCGGTCAACGCTATCGCGCTTCGTCACAAGGGCGCGGTCGGCACCGTCGGTGTCCTCGAAGTCAAGCCAGGCTCGACCAATGTCATTCCCGGCGAGACCTACTTGACCGTCGACTGCCGCGACCCGGACGAGGCCGTGCTTGACCGCATGGAGCAGGACATTGGCGCCGCCGCCGAGGCGATTGCCAGCAACCTCGGCCTTGAGGTCAGCTTCAAGAACATCGTCAAGCAGCCGCCGGTGCATTTCGATCCGCAATGCATCGACGCGGTGCGCCGCGCCGCGGCGTCGGCGGGTTTATCGACGCGGGACATCATGTCCGGCGCCGGTCACGACGCCGCCTATATCGCGCGCGTCGCGCCGGCCACCATGATCTTCGTGCCGTGCAAGGACGGCATCAGCCACAACGAGGCGGAATATTCCAGCAGGGAGCAATGCGCCAATGGCGCGCAGGTGCTGCTGCAGGCCGTGCTCGACTACGACCGCATGCTGGCAGAAAAGTATTCGGAAGTGCATCGGCCCTAGCCGCACACTCGGCAAGCCCCCCTCTCCCCTGTGGGGAGAGGGTTGGAGTGAGGGGATACTCGCTATCGATCGTTTGTACCCCACCCGACGTGCTATCGCGCGTCGACCTCTCCCTATGAGAGAGGTGAAACATGTTCCCTACATCGCTTCCTTGCGCGCATGTAACGCCATGGCGATCAGCGCCACGCCGCCGAACACCATATTGATGCCGACGAGCAGCCCGAGCGCCCATACCGCCGTCGATGGCAACCCCGTCAGCAGCATCACCGCCAGTACCAGGTCGACGATGCCGCTCGCCAGCATCCAGCCCCACTGGCCGGAGAACTCGCGGCGATGGTCGAGCGCGAAGAAAATCGAGGCAACACCTTCGATGACGAAGAAAGCAATCAGCACCAAAGTCAGCGACAGCGCCCCGGCAACCGGCTGCGCCAGCATCCAGCCGCCGGCGAGAATTGCGAGCGCGGCCGAAATGAGCGCCCACCAGAAGCCCGGCGCGTTGCGCATCCAGAACGTAGTGACGAGACCGATAATGCCGCTGATCAGGAACAGCCAGCCGAACAAGATCGTGACGGCCAGCGTCGCCAGCGGTGGAATGAGGATCGCCGTGGCGCCAAGGAGAACAAGCAGGATGCCTTCGGCGAGATAGAGCTTCCAGTGATCGTGAATGGCCTTGACCACGGCCTTCTGCATTGACGCGAGGTCGGCGTTTTCCACCTGGGGCGGCGGCAGGTCGGTCGGCATGTCGAGCTCCGTGAGCAAATGTTCTGAGACTGTCGGCTCGGCATTTTACCGCAGGCCCCAGCCGGACACCATCATACCCTAGTTTTGCACCCAGTCGGCACATTTGGCGACCTCGCCCTGGCTGCCCCAGGGCATGATCGGCACCGACGAGGTGGAATTCTTCGGCGACCCTTCGATGATCCGGTCGCTGTAGACCATATAGACCAGCACATTGCGCTTGGTGTCGCAGCCGCGGACGATCTGCATCTTCTTGAAAAACAGCGACCGGCGCTGGCGGAAGACATCGTCACCCTGCTCGAACTTGGCCTTGAACTTGATCGGCCCGATCTGCCGGCAGGCCAGCGAAATGTCGGACACCTCCTCGGCCACTCCGATCCAGCCCTTGAAACCACCACGCTCCGGAACCGTAAAATGGCAGGCAACACCTTCCACCTCAGGATCGTCGAGCCCGTAGGTCGCAAGCTTGTCGTTCGGCGTCAGCCACTTGAATACCGTCGACTTCTTGAAGATGAGGTCTGGCTGATCGGCGGCGGCCGATGAAACGATCGACAAAAAAAATATCACGACGACTGCGCACGCTGAGCGAAGCAAGGCATCCCTCCTTTGACCGGAACATCCCGGTACACAGCTACGTATAATTACGGATGTCGTATTTCACGGCGATCAATGCAAGAGGTTGCATAAGAGGTATCCACCTATCTATCGCTCACAGCGTAAACTGCTCTTCGCAACTAAACAGGGATTTTACTCAACACTAAATTGACAGGTGTCATTTAAAAACACTCTCACCTTTATCGAATCGATGGATACAATCATGCGCTTGAACACGCCGGTTCTAGACGTTGAATTTCCGCTCGGCGATGGCAAAACCATCGTTTCGACCACGGACCTCCAAGGCAACATCACTTACGCGAATACCTACTTCGTGGAAGCGAGCGGCTACAGCGAGAGCGAGCTCATCGGCGAACCGCAGAACATTCTGCGCCACCCCGACATGCCCGCAACCGCGTTCAAGGATTTGTGGCACACCATCAAGGCAGGATTGCCGTGGCGCGGGCTGGTCAAGAACCGCCGCAAGAACGGCGAATACTATTGGGTGATGGCGAACGTCACGCCGGTCATCGAGAACGGTCAGGCCGTCGGCTACATGTCGGTCCGCACCAAGCCGACGCGGGAACAGGTCGATCTGGCGACCCGGCTTTACGCGCAGGAACGCGCCCAGCCGGGCAGCGTCAAGCTTTGCCAGGGCCAGGTCGTCACCTCGTCGTGGATGAGTCTCTCTTTTATCCAGAGATTCTCGATGACGACGCGCACCCGCATCATCATGGCTATGCTGCTGGCCTCGATCTCCGTCGTCGGCGGCACCGTCGTTTCGCAGGGTCTGCCGTGGTGGGTTGCCGCAGTATCCGCGTTCGGCTTCTTTACCGCAGCTTCGGTCTGGTTCTATCTTGAACAGAATATCCTGGGCCCGATCCGGCAGGCCATGCGCGTGGCACAATACATGGCGGGCGGCGACCTCACCAACCAGATTCACACCACCCGCACCGACGAGATCGGCCAGCTGCTCCGCGCCCTTGCCCAGCTAAACACCAATCTGCATTCAATTGTCGGGGACATCCGTACCAACTTCCACGAGATTCTCGCTTCGACCGGACAACTCGCCAGCGGTAATCGCGATCTGTCGGCGCGCACCGATTCGCAGGCTGCCGCGCTCGAAGAGACCGCGGCTAGCATGGAAGAGCTGACATCCGCGGTGAAACAGAACGCCGACAACTCCCGCAACGGCGATGAATACGCCGCCAACGCCTTGCGAACCGCCGAAAAGGGCGGCGCGATCGTCGGCAATGTCGTCTCGACAATTGCCGAGATCAGCGAGTCGTCGAACAAGATTGCCGACATTGTCGGCATCATCAACGGCATCGCCTACCAGACCAACCTGCTCGCGCTCAACGCAGCGGTCGAAGCAGCTCGCGCCGGCGACGCCGGACGCGGCTTCGCCGTGGTCGCCACAGAAGTACGGAGTCTCGCCCAGCGTTCGGCCGACGCCGCCAAGGATATCCGCGGGCTGATCGAAGCGTCGGTATCGAAGGTCAATCACGGCACCGTTCTCGCCAACGAAGCCGGAACGGCGATGCGGGACATCCTCGCCGCAGTCGGCAAGATGAACGGGCTGATGGCCGACATCGCCAACGCGTCCAGCGAGCAGTCGACCGGCATCAGCCAGGTCAATGACGCCGTCATGCAGATGGACCAGGTCACGCAGCAGAACGCCGCCCAGGTCGAAGAGTCTTCTGCGGCAACGGAAGGTCTGGAACAGCGGAGCACTAAGCTGATGCAGGCGCTCGAGGTCTTCAAACTCGGGCGTCAGGCCGCAGTCAGCGCCGCGGCTTCGGCGCAGAAGGCTGCCAAGCCGCGCCGCGCGACACGCCGGGCCGCCTAGCCAGCGACCTGAGGGCGTGCGCCGCGCGGCGCACGCATCAGGCCCAAAGCCGCTCGCCGCTCATGCCCTTGTAGAGATCGGCGACGAACTCGCCATAGCCGTTGAACAACAGTGTCGGCCGCCGCTCGCCGGTGCCGATGACCTCCTCAGTCGCCTGGCTCCAGCGCGGATGCGCAACCTGCGGATTGACGTTGGCCCAGAAGCCGTATTCCGAGGCCTGCAACGCTTCCCACATACCCTTTGGCCGCTGCTCGACGAATGAGAAGCGCACGATCGACTTGATGGACTTGAAGCCGTATTTCCACGGCACCGCCAGCCGCAGCGGCGCGCCGTGCTGCTTGAGCATCGGATGGCCGTAGGCGCCGGTGGCGATGAAGGCGAGATCATTGGTCGCCTCGGCCATCGACAGGCCCTCGACATAGGGCCACGGATACCAGGACTGGCGCTGGCCGGGCGCCTGCTTCGGGTTCATGAAGGTTTCCATCTTCACGTATTTGGCCGAGCCGAGCGGATTGGCGAACTCCACCAGCTTTTTCAGCGGAAAGCCGCTCCAGGCGATGGCCATGCCCCAGGCCTCGACACAGCGGTGGCGATAGGCGCGCTCCTCGACACCCATTTTCTTGATGAGGTCGTCGGCGTCGATCTCGATCGGCTTCTCGACCAGACCGTCGATCTTCACGGCCCACGGCCGAATGACCAGCTTCTGCGCCTGATCGACCACGTCCTTGCTCGAGTTGAACTCGTAGAAATTGTTGTAGCTGGCGTTCACCTTCTCGTCCGTGATCGGCCGGTCGAGCGTGTAGGTCTCGTTACGCTTGGCCGGATACAGGCCGGCATTGGGGTCGGGCAGATTGGCCGCATCCGACATACGCTGCGCATGGGCCATGCCGGGGGCCAAGGCCGGCGCCATCGCCAGAGTGCTCGCGCCGCCAATCAGCAGCTTGCGCCGATTGAACACGAGGTGTTCCGGCGTGATCTCGCTTTCCGGAATCTCCCAGCCGCGGCGATGAATGACATTCATTTGTTCTGACCCCTCTGTCGGTCTTGCCTTCTTTATACGAGGTAAGGCGGCAGAGGGATCAAACGCAAATCACGGATGCTTGTCTCCCCCTCCCCGGCGAAGAAGAGGGGGACAAAACGGTCACTCTGCCGCCCGCCGCGCCGCGACGACCTGATCGGCCTGCCGCCCGGTCAATTCCGCCATGTGGTCAAATTTGAAGGCAAACGAGCCAACCCCGGCGGTCGCCGAGCGCACCTCGACGATGAGGTCGCCGATCTCGGCCTCGGCCAGTTGCGCGCGCACCGTATCCCAGCCGTCCCAGCCCTCGCGGGTATCGAAGCCGAGGATCTGGCCGCGCCGCCCGGACAGGATCGCGTTGATGCGTGCGGTGGCCTCGGTCGGGCAGACGATTTCGACCATGTAGATCGGCTCGAGCAGCACCGGCTGGCATTGCGGCAGGCCTTCGGCAACCGCGATACGGCCGGCCGTGCGGAACGCCATATCTGAGGAATCGACGGTGTGATACGAGCCGTCGGTCAGCGACACCTCGACATCGACCACTGGGAAGCCGAGGGGGCCGTGCTTGAGCCCGTCCTTGACGCCTTCCTCGACCGCCGGGATGTAGTTGCGCGGCACCACGCCGCCGGTGATCATGTCGTTGAACTTGAAGCCACCCTCGCGCGACAGCGGCTTGATCTCGAGCACCACATCGCCGAACTGGCCGTGTCCGCCGGACTGCTTCTTGTGGCGCCCACGCAAAGTGATGGATTTGCGGATGGTCTCGCGATAGCCGACCGCCGGCCGATGCGTCAGCACCGGGACGCCGTGGCGGTCCGCGAGGCGTTCGGCGGCGACGCGCAGATGCATCTCGCCCTGCCCCCACATCACCACCTCGTGACTCTCGGTGTTGTGGATCACCGTCAGCGCCGGGTCTTCCTCGGTCAACTTGGTGAAGGCCACGCCGAGCTTGACGTCGTCCTTGCGCTCCTTGGCCGCAACCGCCATGGCCAGCACCGGCGGCGACGGTGTGATCGTCACCAGAGGCTCCACTGCATGCTTGCCCGCCGACAAGGTGTCGCCGGTTCTGGCGCCATCGAGCTTGCCAAAGGCCACGGTTTCGCCGGCCTTGGCCGGTCCCCGTTTGGCGAAGGTCGCGCCCATCAGATTGAACACACCGGCAACGCGCCCGGCATCGCGGCGCGGCGCCAGGAATGACGCGCCTTCGCCGACCTCGCCATTGAGCACGCGCGCCACCGACATCTTGCCGCCATGCGCGGTGTGGTAGGTCTTGAGCACGATCGCGGCGGGATCGGCGCCGGCTTTGAGGCCGAGGCGTTTCGCCGTCTCGGCGACGCCGGGCGCCTCATGACGCAGCGCCTTCAAGAGGCGCAGCACCCCGTTCGAGCGCGTCGCGACGCCAAGCAGCACCGGACACACCAGCCCGTCGCGCAACTCCCTGGCCAGATCATCGAACACCTTGTCGCGCGGCGGCTCCATGTCGCCGAGCAACTGCTCGAGCAACTCGTCGTCGTGATCGGCGAGCTTCTCCAGCATGGTGAAGCGCGCTTCCTTCTCCCGATCTCTGTTCTCGCCGGCGAGTTCGATCACCTCGGAGGCGGCGTATTCGCGATAGACATGGGCGCGCTCGAGCGCCAGATCGACGAAGCCGGAAATAAGGTCGCCGTTCCAGATCGGAATCTGCCGCAGCAGCAGCGGCACGCGCGAGGCCGGCTGCAGCAGCTTGATCGTCTCGCGCACGCGCTTGTCGGCCTTGTCGATCTTGTTGAGGAACAGGAAGTGCGGAATTTTCCGCTCTTCAAGTTCGCGCAGGATGAGCTGGAGCTGCGGCACCTTCTTTTCGTCCGCTTCGCAGACGACGACGGCGGCATCGACCGCCGGCAGCACGCAGCGCATGTCGTGAATGAATTCGATCGAGCCAGGGCAGTCGACGAAGGTGTAGCTGTCGCCCATGAACTCGGTGGTGGCGAAGGTCGCCTCGACGCTCATCTTGTGATGGCGCGCTTCCTTGGAGGCATCGCTCACCGTATTGCCGGCCTCGACGGAGCCTTGCCGCGCGACGGCGCCGGTGCGCGCCAGAATCGCCTCAACCAGCGTGGTCTTGCCGCTCTGGAATGGGCCCACCAGCGCGATGGTGCGGGGGCCCTTCGAACTTATCGCCTGCGGATGCGTGCCTTTCTGTTGCGTAGCCTGTTGCATGGCAACCTCCCTGGCCGGGAGCTGGACCAATATTACCCGGCCCGTGGGGCAATCGTTTCAGGCTGCAGCGACAGAGGCAAGTAACGATTGCGACGCTGCGCCGCAAAATTTACTTAAAATCCAAATCGACGAGATTTTGCGCGGTAACCGCCTTATCGAGCAAACCCTGAGCCTGATACCAGGCGATGCGGCGATCAAGGTCGGCGGCATCGATCCGCGCCTTCGCATCCATGTAATGCACTTCGCCCTCCGCCATCGCGACCGCCTCGTGGAGCCGGGCACGCGGATAGACGTAATAAGCGAGGATCTTGGCCGCTTCCTGCGAGGCCGCGTTGGAGACCCGCTTCGAATATCTGTCGAGACGCAGGAACAAGGCGTGATAATCGGCGGCGCCGCGGCGATACGCGCGCAGGAACTTCTCGGTCACGGCACGGCGGCCTTTCAGCATCGCCGGCGAAGCGAGCAGCGCGCCGAGTTCCGAGGTCGAGAACTGCGAGCACCAAGCGACGAGCTTGCCCTGGTTGGTGGCGAGCAGATCGCGTGCCTCGATCATCGGCAGCACCGCCATATCGGCGCGGCCTTCCCTGATGGCGGCGGCGGCCGCTTTCGGCGAGCCGGCAAAGCGCAAGGTGAAGCCCAGAACCTTCTTGCCTTTGGCGTTCTGCGCCTGGTCGAGTTGGTAGTGCAGGTTCGAACCGACGGCATCGACGACGACCACACCACTGAGCAACTGATCGAGCTTGCGGATGCCGCGATCATAGGCGGCGGCGGACACCACGATTTCGTTGCCTTCGTAACCGTCCATCTCGCGGGCCTGAGCCGCCACGGCCTTAAACCCGATCTCGCCCGCCAACTTGACGGCTTCGATGCTCCACTGGGCCAGCGCGACATCGGCCGAACCTGCGGCCAGGGCTTTGATTACCTCGGCATCCGAGGCGTATGCGGTCATGTCGGGATCGATGCCTTCGGCTTTGAAATAGCCCCGGGCCGCCGCCAAAAACAGCGCGCCGTTACTGGCCGAGCGCGTCATGGCAATAGCCACACGTTCCTGCGCCATGGCAGGAGCCGTATAAACAAGTGCAATTGCCACGGCGGCCAGCCGGATCGCGCTAGGGCGAAAAAACATGCCCCTACTGTAGCGGGATCCGCGTTGATTCGGCGTTAACTGCGCGCGTCAGCGGCTCCGCCCGATCAGCATGCCGATGATAGCGGTTGCGGCCAGCGTTGCCAGCAGGGTCTCGCGCGAGCCGTTCCGCACCACGCCCGCCGCCGCGTCTATGGTCTGGCGGCTCAGCGCCACGGCGTCGGTCTTGGCCTTGGTGCCCAGTGCGGCCGCAGCGCGCTCGCTGCGCCGCAGCGCGTCCCGTGCCTCGGCCCTGATGGCGGCAATATCGGGCGATCGCTGGCGTGCTGCATTGGCCCGGATGGCGACGACCGTGAACATCAGGAGCGCGATCACCAGCGCCGCGCCGCCCGCGGCCGCGAGGCCCGCGAAGGTCCCATGCACCATGGCCACTGCCAGATAGAGCGCGGCAAGGCCAATCAGCACCGCGACGAGGGTGAAGATCAACCCGACCAGCACCAAAGCCGCGGTGACGCCAGCAGCTGCCGCCTGCTGCTTGGCGTCCGCGATGGTACGATCCTTGTACGACTGCGCCAGCAGCATCAGACGCGACGCCTGCCCTTGCAGACCGACATCGATCACGGATCGCACAGTGCTCCACATCAGTTGCGGCCCCGCGACAGCATGCCGATGACGATACCGACAAACAGCGTGCCGCAGATGGTGCCGAGCGGATTGCGCCGCGCCGTGTTCTCGAGTTCCGAGGCGAAGGTCTTGGCCTGCGCGGTTGCCGTATTCGCCGCCGCCGTCGCGGTGTTGGCCGCCTGAGCGGCCAGACCGCTCACCTCATCGGCGACCGTCGAACCGATGTTCTGCGCGGTGCGGTATGCTTCGTTGCCGGCGTTCGAGACGAGTTTTGACAAGGTCTGCTGGATCGACGCCATGTCGTCCTTCAGCTTGGCCATGTCCCTGCTCAGATCCGCGCTGGCGTTATTGGCGCTGTTGGCGATGCGCGACGCGCCCTTGTTGAATTCATCGCTTACATCGTCCTTGACGCTCGAAGCCTTGGTGGCGAGGTCGGCCATGTTTTTCGTCTCCTGTGCGGCGTGATCTCTGTCACGCGCCAACGGGAGCGCCCGCGCAAAGTTCCTGCGGCCGCAAAATTAAAAAGCCGGCTCACATGGCGTGAGCCGGCTTTTATCTTTTGACGTAACGCGCGCGTCGCCGCGCGACCAAACAGCGCTACTTGAGATTGCCGCAGAAGCGCTGGATGCGCGTGCAGGCATCCTCGAGGTCCGAGGTCTTGGTGGCATAGGAGATGCGGAAGGCCGGGCCGAGGCCGAAGGCCGAGCCCTGCACCACCGCGACGCCTTCGGATTCCAGCAACTCGGTGACGAAGTCCTCGTCGGTGGCTATCTTCTTGCCGCCCGGCGTGGTCTTACCGATCGTGCCGGCGCAGGACGGGTAGACGTAGAACGCGCCTTCCGGCGTCGGGCACTTGATGCCGCTCGCCTGATTCAGCATCGAGACGACGAGGTCGCGGCGCTCCTTGAAGATGACGTTGTGCTTGGCGATGAAATCCTGCGGACCGTTGAGCGCCTCGACCGCCGCCCACTGCGACGCCGCCGCCGGGTTCGAGGTCGACTGCGACTGCAGCATCGCCATCGCCTTGATGAGCTGTTCCGGACCGCCGGCATAGCCGATGCGCCAGCCGGTCATGCAGTAAGCCTTCGACGTACCATTGATGGTCAGCGTGCGCTCATAAAGCTTCGGCTCGACCTGCGCCGGCGTGGTGAACTTGAAATCGTCATAAACGAGATGCTCGTACATGTCGTCGGTCATGACATAGACATGCGGGTGACGCACGAGCACGTCGGTCAGCGCCTTGAGCTCGGCCTGCGTGTAGGCGCCGCCGGTCGGGTTCGACGGCGAGTTCAGAAGAAACCACTTGGTCTTCGGCGTGATCGCCTTCTCGAGCTGCGCCGCCGTGATCTTGAAGCCGCTCTCCATGGAGCACACGACCTCGACCGGCGTGCCGCCGGCCAGATAGACCATGTCCGGATAGCTGACCCAGTACGGCGCCGGGATGATGACCTCGTCGCCGGGGTTCAAAGTCGCCATGAAGGCGTTGTACAGCACCTGCTTGCCGCCGGTGCCGACGATGATCTGCGACGGCTTGTAGTCGAGACCGTTCTCGCGCTTGAACTTGCCGGCGATCGCCGCCTTCAGTTCGGGGATGCCGTCGACCGCGGTGTATTTGGAGGCGCGGCCCTCGCGGATCGCCTTGATCGCGGCTTCCTTGATGTTGTCCGGCGTGTCGAAGTCCGGCTCGCCGGCCCCTAAGCCGATGACATTGCGGCCCGCCGCTTTCAGCGCGCGCGCTTTGTCGGTCACCGCGATGGTGGGCGACGGCTTGATGCGCTTGAGGCTGTCGGCGAGGAAGGCCATGTCAAATCTCCCAAAATTCGGCTGCGGCGGTGGTCTAGAGCGCGCTGCGCCGCACCGCAAGGCAGTTTGAATGATCGATTCATCAGCGCTGTTGATGGGGCGTTTTCGCCGTCCCGAAATGACCAATCCTTAAACCCCGGCTGCTAAATCCCGGGCCATGGCCGGCTTTGTTCAACACCTGCGCGACGGCGCCTGGGTCACCCCCGAACGGACGCGGCTGGTGGCGCTGGCCCTCCTGGCCCCCGCCCTGATTGCCATCGCCTGGCTGATCGGCAGCAGCGACGGGCTCAACGACGCTCTGAACCGGCCGCTCGGCACCGATTTCGCCAGCTTCTACGCCGCCGGCACCCTGGTCCGCGACGGGCTGGCGGCGGCCGCCTACAACCCCGCCGCCCATTTTGCCCGCGAGCAGGCGATCTTCGGCGCCGCGACCCAGTATTACGCCTTCCAGTACCCGCCGGTCTTCCTGCTGGTCAGCGCGGCCCTGGCGCAACTTCCCTACTTGCCGGCGCTGGTCCTCTGGCAAGCGGCGACGCTTGTCCTGTACGTGTTGGCGATACGCGCCATTGTCTCGGCCGGAGACCGCGCCCCGGTCCAGGGCGTGTCAAAGAACCTTTGGCTCCTCCTCGCGCTGGCCTACCCGGCCGTCTTCATCAATCTCGGCCACGGCCAGAACGGCTTCCTCACCGCCGCGCTGTTCGCCGGCGCGCTGGCCCTGCTCGACCGCCGCCCCGTGGCCGCCGGCATTCTGATCGGCCTGATGATCTACAAGCCGCAATTCGGGATGATGATCCCGCTGGTCCTGGTCGTGACCGCCCGCTGGCGGGTCGTCGCCGCGGCAGCCCTGACCGTCGCCGCGATTGTGGCCATCTCGCTTCTGGTCACCGGCGT
Source organism: Pseudolabrys sp. (assembly GCA_035556455.1). GTDB lineage: Bacteria > Pseudomonadota > Alphaproteobacteria > Rhizobiales > Xanthobacteraceae > Pseudolabrys. The sequence continues at coordinate 55,655 of DATMEX010000058.1, read as the reverse complement.
TGACTCCTGGCGCGCCTTCATCGCCTCGACCGCCTTCACCCGCGAGACCCTGCTCGAACAGGGCGACGTCGGCTTCTTCAAGATGCAGAGCGTATTCGCCTGGGTGGGGATGTGGGGCGGGCCGGTGGCGCTGGCCTACGTCGTTCAAGGCGCGGTCACGCTGGCGACCGCCGCGGCGCTCGCTATCTTGTGGCGCAGCAAGGCGCGCTATCCGCTCAAAGCCGCCGCGCTCCTCATCGGCACCCTTCTCGCCACGCCGTTCAGCCTCGATTACGACCTGATGCTGGTCGCGCCCGCGATCGCCTTTCTCGCGATCGATGCGGCACAGCGCGGCGCGGCGCCCAAAAACGTACCTTGGGAAAAAACGCTGCTCGCCGCGTTATGGATCGTACCCTTGATCGCCCGCACCTTTCCCATGTTCACCCATATACCGCTCGGCGCACCTGTCATGCTGCTGTCGTTCATCTGGCTGCTTTTCAGAGCCTTCCGCGTTGACGCGGACATCATTGAATCGCAAGCGGCATAAATTTTCTGCATAGGTGACATTAACTGGAATGGTTCTGGTTTTGCCGCTGTAAAATGAGCGCAAACATAGCGCGCCTGCGTGGTACGATGGCCACGCAATTGCCCGAGTCTCACGTTCAAAAGCGTCCCGCGCCGGACCTTCGCGTCGGCACTATTAAAGGCCTGCTTCGGAGGCACTGATGTATACGCTCTACTCGATGCAGAGTTCGGGCAACAGCTACAAGGTCCGCCTCGCGCTGGCCAAACTGGCGATCCCGCACAAGCTGGTCGAGATCGACATTCTGCAGGGCGAAAGCCGCACGCCCGAATTCCTTGCCATGAATCCCAATGGCCGCGTGCCGCTGCTCGAAGTCGCGCCGGACCGTTATCTTGCCGAGTCCAATGCCATCCTATGGTACGTGGCGCGGGGCACCGAGCTCGCGCCGGAAGACCCGATCGAGCGGGCCGAAGCCCTGCAGTGGATGTTCTTCGAGCAGAACAGCATCGAGCCTAATATGGGCGCCGCCTATTTCTGGCTGTCGCTGGTCAAGGGCGGCCGCGATCTGCAAGCGCATTCGCTCGACGACTGGATGGAGAACGGCAACCGCGCCCTGCGCGTGATGGAGCGCCATCTCGAGAAGCATCGCTTCTTCGTCGCCGATCGTTTCACCATCGCCGACATCGCGCTGTACGGCTATACGCACGTCGCGCATCTGTGCGACTTCGACCTGACACCGTTCCCGGCGGTCAAGGCGTGGCTGGCGCGTGTCGCGGAAGAGCCGGGTTATGTGCCGATGGAGTGGCAGCCCGAGGCGGTGGCGGCGGAATAGAAGCTGGCGCACTCCGCGCCCGACTTCTGAATAATCTCAAATCAAAAAAGCATCGGCCGTCCGGAGGCTCTCGCCTCCGAACGGACCGATAGAATGCCATCAATTAACGCGACAGCGCCGCGTCGGTGGCACGGTCGAACTCACGCTGCTCGCCGGTGCTGTAAGCCGAACGAGACTGCGACGGCGCGTAGGCATAAGCCTCGGAGCCGCGCACGTGCTGCGTCTGGGTGACGGCGGCCTGATTGTAGGCATCCTGGTGCAGGACTTCGGACGCATCACTGGCGAAAGCCGAAGTGGCAAAGCCGACAGCGATGAGCGAAGCGATGAGGGTCTTGGTCATTGTCGTGATCTCCTTATTGATCGACGACGCTGATCTAGATCGCCATCGGCTCACGCCAAGTAGTTACACGGAGGATATCATCCGATGGGATGACGAAGGCTGCGGAGCCGACGGCATGATGGCCTTGCGCCACCAGACGCCTTCGCGTTCGAGAGTTGATTGAAGACCGCAAATAATCACCGCCATCAAGGCATTTGAGATGCGGCCTTAACGCTGCGATCACGCCCGCTTGATCACAGCACGCGTCGCCGGTTGGAAGACGCGATCTCGAGCATGTCAGCCATGCGACCACGGGCAGGACCAACGATGGTACCGACGACGGCCTCCGCTTGCCCTAAATCAGGGCGACCGGGACACTTGCCCGCGTGTTAAACAGGTATGAACGCCACCAACCCGCCGCGGTTCCCGAACCGCTTCGCCACAATCGGGTCGAACCGGCGCCGGGTTCCGGCGTTATAAAATAGACTCACTCGGTATTCGAATGAGATTGATCTGACGGTTGTGTCATGCGCAAGCGCAGTAAAATCACAGGTTTTCGGGGCCCGGCGGACCCCAAGGCACCCGGCGTCGAATCGCGACGGGTGATTCTGGCCGAACTGGCGACCATCGCCGGCCTCACCATCGCCACCCTCATCGCCGCCACGGCGGTGTCGGTCGGCATTGCGCGGGCCAGCGTGGTGGATGTCGTCACCGACAATGACGGCATGCTGTTCACCATCGCGCTGCTGCTTGGCCTTGTCTTCGCCGCCATCGGGGGCCTGTCGCTGTTGCCCGGCGAACGCAGCCCCAAACACTGACCGGAACCCGGCGTGATGATAGCGGCCTCGCGGCAACGTGATGCCGCCGCGTCATTTTGGCGGTGGGTGCCCCGCCGCTCCGCGCTTTAAGCTGTTCGGCATGATTTTCCCCCGTACCCTTTTCAAACTCATCCTTGGCTTTGCTCTCGGCGCTGCACCGATCGCGGCCGGCGCGCAAACTTACACGTCGTCGGCCGGGCCGCTTGCGGTCGAGACCGTGGCCAAAGGCCTTGAGCATCCGTGGGCGCTCGCCTTCCTGCCCGATGGTCGAATGCTGGTGACCGAACGGCCGGGCCGCCTGCGCATCGTCACGGCCAAGGGCGAGCTGTCGAAGCCGGTCGCGGGCGTGCCCAAGGTGCTGGCGCAGAGTCAGGGCGGCTTGCTGGACGTCATCCTCGACCGCGACTACGCCAACAACCGCACCATCTATTTCTCCTACGCCGAGCCTTTCGACGGCGGCGCGCGCACCGCGCTCGCCCGCGCCGTGCTCGACGCCGGCGACACGCCGGCCCTGCACGACGTGAAGGTGATCTTCCAGCAGGCGGGCCCCGCCTCCCGCGGCCAGCATTACGGCGGCCGCATCGCGCAGGCGCCGGACGGCAATCTCTTCATCACCACCGGCGACCACTTCGGCAATCGCGATATGGCGCAGACGCTCGACAACGACCTCGGCAAGGTCGTGCGCATCACGCCGACTGGCGAGGCGCCGAAGGACAATCCATTCGTCGGCCGCAACGGCGCCCGCGCCATCGTCTGGTCCTACGGCCACCGCAACCCGCAGGGCCTGACCTTCAATCCGGCCGACGGCTCGCTGTGGGAGCAGGAGCACGGCGCGCGCGGCGGCGACGAAATCAACATCATTCAGCCTGGCAAGAACTACGGCTGGCCGGTCGTATCCTACGGCGTCAATTACGACGGCTCGCCGGTCGGCACCGGCAAGCAGAAGGCCGACGGCATGGAGGACCCGCTGTGGCACTGGACGCCGTCGATCGCGCCATCCGGGCTCGCTTTCTACACCGGCGATCTGTTTCCGCAATGGAAGGGCAGCCTGTTCAGCGGCGCGCTGCGCGGCCAGCTTCTGTCGCGGCTGGAGATCAAGGACGGCAAGCCGGTCAAGGAAGAGCGCCTGCTCACCAATCTCAACGAGCGCATCCGCGACGTGCGCCAGGGCCCCGACGGCGCGCTCTATCTGCTCACCGACGCCGACAACGGCCGCATCCTGCGCGTGACGCCGGGGAAATAGAGTGTGTGCACCTGCCACTGTCATGGCCGGACTTGATCCGGCCATCCCGCTTAGGGACGCACAATGCCCGCCTAAGCGGGATCACCGGGTCAAGCCCGGTGATGACAAGCTATGGTTCAGAACTTGTGAAAAATGAAATACGCGCCGACGGCGATGAAGGCGAAACCGACGCCCTGATTCCAAGTGAAGGACTCCTTCAGGTACAGCACCGAAAAAGCGGCGAAGATCACCAGCGTGATGACTTCCTGAATGGTCTTGAGTTGTGCCGCCGAGTAAACGCCACTGCCGATACGATTGGCCGGCACCGCGAGACAGTACTCGACCAGCGCCAGCCCCCAACTGATCAAGATGACATGCAGGATCGGCACTTCCTTGAAGCGCAGATGCCAATACCAGGCGGTGGTCATGAAGATGTTGGAGCCGATCAGCAGGGCAATCGGCGTGAGATAGGTTGATAAGACGGGCATGCCACACTCGGGCTGATGGAGGGGTTGCGATTGTCGCGGCCTTCCCTTGCCATGGCAACGGCCGCTCGCGCAAACGTGCTTGAACATGTTAGGTTTCAGCCGCAATCGAATTGTAACTTGCACGTAAAAGGCCCGCGCCATGCCGCGTTATCGCCAACTGCCGATTGCCGCTGCCGTGGTCGCCGCCTTGGCCGGGATCGTTCCCGCTGCCGGGCAACAGCCGCCGGCGCCGGGCAAACCCTACCGGCCGGTGCCGATCCAGCAGCCGGCCGAAATCAAGGATGCCGATTTGACCGTACTGCGCGCCAAGGTTGCCGAGGCGGCGCGCAACCGCGACCGCGCCGCGCTGGCCAAAGTCGTCGCCGCCAAAGGCTTCTTCTGGGAACGAGACGGCGCCGATCGCGCCCAGGGCAGACCCGGCATCGACATCCTCGCCTCCGCCCTCGGCCTCGGTAACAAGGACGCCGTGGGCTGGGACATGCTGAGCGGACTTGCCGACGACCCGAGCGCCGCACCGGTGCAAAGCCGCAAGGGCACGGTGTGCGGTCCCGCCGAACCGCGCTTCGATGGCAAGGCTTTCGCCGCCCTGCTCAAGGATACGCAAACCGACGCCGCCGCATGGGGCTATCCCTACACGACCGGCGCCGACGTTCGCGCCATGCCGCAGGCCGGCGCCACGGTGATCGACAAGCTCGGCCTCACCTTTGTACGCGTGCTGCCGGAGGGCTCGGTCAACCCGAACTTCATGCGGGTGATGACTCCGGCCGGCAAGGTCGGCTTCGTCACCATCGATGCGCTGGCGCCAGTTGGCAGCGACCAGCTCTGCTACGTCAAGGAAGATGGTGCCTGGAAGGTCGGCGGCTATATCGGCGCCGGCGAGCCATGACGGCGAACGCGCAACCCACACCGCTCCGCGCGCTGATTTGCGCCGCGTGCGGCACGGCCTTCTCTTGCAGCGGCAACCTTTCCTGCTGGTGCGCGGGGGAGGCATTCCGCTTGCCGATGCCGCCGCTCGACAGCGCCGCCGATTGTCTCTGTCCTGGCTGTCTGCGCGCCAAAGCGGAAGTTATGCGCGCCAAAAGATGACGCCTGTCATCGCCATGTCACATGGCGGGCGGCTCTTAGCGCGCCATGCGCACCGATCTCGCCACCGTTCATCCCGCGACCGGCATTGTCTGGGCCTACCGCTTTTTTGCCGACGGCGCGGCCGAGCGCATTGCCAATGATCAGGTCGATGCCGCGTTGAGCGATCATCGCGGCGGCTGGATCTGGGTGCATCTGGCGCTGGCGGACAACCGCTGCCGCAGTTGGATCGCCAGCTACGCGCCGCTCTCCGAGATGGCGCGCGAGGTACTGGCCGGACCGGACAAGCATCTGCGGCTCGACATCATCGGCGACGAAATCATGGGCGTCGTGCCGGACCTGCATCAGGGGCTGGTCGAGGAAAGCGACGACATCGTGCGCCTGCGCTTCGTCATGACCGAGCGCATGATGATCACGGCGCGCCAGCAGCCCGTCTATTCGGTCGAGCACAATCGTCGCGCCATCGACAGCGGCAAGCGTTTTCCCAGCGCCGTCTCGTTTCTCGACGCCATCATCGACCAGTTCGCCGACGCCATCGCCCGCATGGCCGAGCGGCTCGGCAACGAACTCGACGGCATCGAGGAGAGCGTCATGCACGAGGAACTCGCCGACGAGCAGCGCCGCGTCGGCCGCGTGCGGCTGCAGGCGGTACGCGTCCATCGCCAGCTCGCCCAGCTCAAGGGCATGTTCGCCCGGCTCGAGCCGCGGCTGGCGCGGCACAACAAGGCGGCGGCCGAGGCGATCGGCGCGCTGGCGCAGAAACTCGATGCCATCGACCACGAGATCGGCTCGATCTACGAGCGCGCCCGCCTGCTGCTCGACGAGGCCTCGGCCAAGGTGAGCGCCATCACCAACAAACGGCTTTTTACGTTGTCGATCCTGACGGCATGCCTGCTGCCTCCGACTTTAGTAACAGGCTTCTTCGGCATGAACACCAAGGACTTGCCGCTCTTAAACACCGACGGCGGCTCGTGGTACGCCCTCGTGATCGCCTTCGGCGCGGGATCCATCACCTATTGGGCACTGCGGCGTCTGCGCGCGCTTTAGAAAATTTAATACGAGTGCAGCGCACAAACGGCCTGCGGCAAATTGACAAGTTCATACAACTCTACTTACGCTGCTTCCCAAGGACAAAAAACATATTCACAGGGAGGTCTGCATGAGGAAACTAGCCGCACTCGCGGCTGCCGCCATTGTTGCCAGCACGGCCGCACAGGCGCAGCAAATCGTCACAAAGTACTCGGGCATCCAGCCGAACGACCATCCGGCTAGCTACAGCGAAGAATACTTTGCGCAGGAACTACGCATCCTGACCAAGGGCGCGATCAAGGTCGAGGTCTATCACAATACCCAACTCGGCGACGCCGTCGCCAACGTGCAAAGCATCCGCAACGGCACCATCGGCTTCACCACCGTGTCCGCCTCGAACCTCAATCAGGTCGTGCCGGCGATGGACATGTACTCGCTGCCGTTCCTGTTCAAGAATGCCGATCACTTCTGGTGGTTCCTGGCGCAGCCGGAAGCGGCCGCGCTCGCCAAACCGCTCGAAGACAAGGGCATCAAGGTGCTCGGCTATCTCGACTCCGGCGCGCGAAACTTCTTCACCGACAAGGAAGTGAAAACTCCGGACGACCTCAAGGGCGCGAAAATCCGCGTCATGGCGTCGCCGGTGATGGTCAATACCATGAAGGCGCTGGGCGCGACCGGCGTGCCGGTGGCGTGGTCGGAGCTCTACACCGCGCTGCAGACCGGCGTGGTCGACGGCGCCGAGAACAATCATCCGTCCGTCGTCGCCAAGAAGTTCTACGAGGTGTCGAAGTACTACACCCTCGACGAACACATGCGCATTCCGGACGTCATGATCATGTCGATGAAGCTGTGGAACCAGCTCAACGACGAGCAGAAGAAGGCCGTTACCGAAGCCGGCGTGCGGGCTCAGGCCTTCATGCGCGGCGCGTGGTACGTCTCCGAGGTCAAGGACCTCGCCGAGCTGAAAAGCAAGTTCAAGGGCATCAACACCGTGGACAAGGCACCCTTCGTGAAAGCGGTGTCGGGGATGGTGAACGACGAGGCCAAGCGCCTTGGCGTCGAAAAAACCGTCGCCTTCATCCTCGACAGCCAGAAGAACTTCTGAGCGCCGCGTAGCAATGATCGAATAAAGGGGCGGCGGATAACCGCCGCCCTTCTTCTTCGGGAGGAAACGTGGACACGCTCTATTCCTGGTTCGACCGCCTTGTCGCTTTCGTCGCCGCGCTGGTCCGGCTGGTTTGCATCGTTCTTGCAACGGCCCTGTTTTTGATCGTCATCGCCGCTATCGTGTTTCGGTATGGCTTCGGTCAGGCGGTGTCCTGGACCGAGGAGGTGCCGCGTTATCTCCTGATCTGGATTTCGTTTCTGGCCGCCGCAAGCTGCGTGTTGCGCCGCGAGCACGTCGGGTTCGACGTGCTGTTCAACGCCTTGCCGAACCGCATCCGCCGCGTGCTCGGCACGGTGCTCAGCCTGCTGGTGTTCGGCTTCGGCTGGGTCGTTTTCCGCTACGGCATCACATTCGTGCAGGATTTCGGCTCCGACCTGATGGAGACCATCCCCTACACCAACTACTGGTACTACCCGGCGATGCCGATCTCCGGCTTTCTGATCATGCTGTTCTCGCTCAAGGTCATGATCGACGAATTGCGCAGCAAGGAGGCGGGCGCCATCGCCGGCGCCTCGGTCGAAACCGTGGGCATGGAGCAGCGTCCATGACCCTCATCGTTCTCGGGCTCGCCTTCATTCTTCTCGTCACCGTCGGCCTGCCGATCTCCTTCGCGGTCGGCGTCGCCTCTGTAATCGCCACATTCCTGCTGCCGGGCGTCGACAACGCCACCATCGTCCAGCGCATGCTGACAGCCATCAATACCTTCCCGCTGCTGGCCGTCATCTTCTTCGTGTTCGCCGGCGTGCTGATGGCGCGCGGCGGCATCGCACGGCGTCTGGTGCTGATGGCCGAGGTACTGGTCGGCTGGCTGCCCGGCTCGCTGGCGCAGATCGTCTGCGTCGCCTCGATGTTCTTCGGCGGCGTCACAGGTTCGGCGGTCGCCGAAGTGTCCTCCATCGGCGCCATGATGATTCCGGCGATGGAGAAGGACGGCTATTCCCGCCGCTTCGCCACCGCCATCGTGCTGATGGCCGCGACCATGGGCCCGATCATCCCGCCGTCGATCGGCATGATCGTGTTCGCCCATGTCGCCGGTAATGTGTCCATCGCCGCGCTGTTCCTTGCCGGCGTCATCCCCGGCGTCCTCATCGGTGTGTCGCTGATGGCCGCGTCCTTCGTCCACGGCAAACTCTATCACCGCAAGGAACTGCCGGTAATCCCGACGCGCGACAAGATCATCCGCGTCATCGACGGCACGGCCGGCGTGTTCACCATGGTGATCATCCTCGGCGGCATCATCTCCGGCGTCTTCACCGCAACCGAAGCCGGGGCCGCCGCCGCGGTCTACGCCCTCGTCCTCACCGTCTTCGTCTACAAGGAGATCAAGCTTTCGGAACTGCCGGAAATCCTCTGGGAATGCTGCCTGACCAACGCGGTGGTGATGTTGCTGATCGCCACCTGCTCGGTGTTCTCGTGGATCCTGACCTACGAGAACCTGCCGACCCTGCTCGCGGAGAACTTCTTCAACCTGATCCAGTCGAAATGGGCCTTCCTGCTGCTGCTCAACGTCTTCCTGCTGATCGTCGGCATGTTCATCGACATGACCCCGGCACTCATCATGCTGGTGCCGATGCTGCTGCCGCTGGCTATCAAGTTCGACATCAATCTGGTCCATCTTGGCCTGATCATGGTGATCAACCTGTCCTTCGGATTGACCACGCCGCCGGTCGGCACGGCGCTGTTCGTCGCGCTCAAGGTCGGCAAGATCTCCATGGACAAGCTGTTGCCGCCGCTATTGCCGCTGCTGGCGTGCATGACGGTGGTGCTGCTGCTTGTCACCTACGTACCGGCGATCTATGACTGGCTGCCGCGCATGCTCGGCCTGATGAAATAACGCGCATGATCCCGAAGTCGGGGAATGCCCAAGGGAAGCAAGTAAGGGAAACGATGGTTACGGAAATTGCTCAGATCGACGTCAAGCCCGGCATGGAATCCGAATTCGAAGCCGGTGTCACCAAGGCTGCGCCGCTGTTCAAACGCGCCAAGGGCTGCACCGCGATGCGGCTTGAGCGCTCCATCGAAAATCCCCAGCGCTACCGCCTGTTCGTCGCCTGGAACACGGTGGAGAACCACACCGTCGATTTCCGCGGCTCGCCGGATTTCCAGGAATGGCGCGCCCTTGTCGGCCACTGCTTCGCTGCCCCGCCGGCGGTTGAGCACACCCAAGAAGTCGTGAAGGGGTTTTGACCTTCTTTACCTCTCCCTTGGGAGAGGTCGACGCGCGTAGGCGCGTCGGGTGAGGGGTTACAAACTATCGAGACGCCTTGCCCCCCTCACCCCAACCCTCTCCCCGAAGGGGAGAGGGAGCAGGCAGGAGCGCGCGGCTCTCTCCAAGCAAATCCGTGGCTCAAGCCGCCAATCATCTAAGCCGCTTTGCCGCAGCCCTGCGGCTTCAACACGCGCTCCGTCTGCGGCGGAAACTTGCCGAGCTTGCCCGCCGGGCGCACCGGCCGCCGCTCGAGATTGCCGCCACAGTTCGGGCAGGAGCCGCCGAGCCGCGTCTCGACGCAATCGCGGCAGAATGTGCACTCGAAGGTGCAGATCATTGCGTCCGCCGCATCCGGCGGCAGGTCCTTGTCGCAGCATTCACAGTTCGGACGCAAAGCGAGCATGGCGGTCTCCCCTTCGGCGCTGAATGATTGCCCGCGATTGTCCGGTGCATGGCCGGCCGCCGTCAAGCGGGGGCGCCCCGAATAGGCTATGATGCGCCGCCGCAGGGGGCTTCACCGATGATGACCGCAATCTTCGCCGCGATGTTTCTGGCGCTGCTGGCCTTGTGGTTCGGACGCAGCGTCATCGCCGTCGGCATTCTCGTGATCTGTCTGGCGCTGACGGTCTGGCTTTTCCTGTTCGAGATCTACAGCCCGGCGACCGGCTTCCGCATGCCCTGGCTGCAGACCGAGCATGCCCCGCCAGCCCCGGCGCGGGAGGTCTGAAACATGGATCGCGCGTCCTCGATCCGCACGCTGGGCCTGCTGGGCCATCTGTATCTGGTGCTGATGCTGGTCACGATCGCCGGCATCCTCACTGCGGCAATGGTGATGCAATACGCCTTTGCCGAACTGCCCTGCCCGCTGTGCCTGCTGCAACGCGTGGCACTGTTCGGCGTCTGCTTTGCCGTCATGTACGGCCTGCGCCACGGCGACAATCCGCGCGTCACCGGCCTTGGCCTCGCGTTCTCGATCCTGTTGCTGATTGTGTCGGTACGGCAGACCCTGCTCGACATCTATCCGCGGCCCGGCCATGAGTATATCGGCAGCGCCGTCTTCGGCCTCCATATGCCGGTGTGGTCGGTGCTGATCGCCGTGGCGCTGATTGCCGGCTACGCCTTGAAGCTTGTCGTGTTTGGCGACACCGAGAACCGGCCGAGCCTGTCGTCGTACCCCACGCTGCAGCGTATCGCCGCCGCGGCGTCGATCTATGTGATCGTGCTGTGCGCCATCAATCTGGGCTCGGTGGTCCTGCAGTGCGGTCTCGAGCAGTGCCACACCGACCGCTATCTGCTGCTGCAGAAGTTGCGTTAAAGCCGGCGCCCGAGCACGATGCCGGTAACGATCGCGGTGGTCACCGCCTGCACCATGCGCTCGTGCGAGCCCTCGCGCAGCGCATCGGCGGCTTCGTTGACCGCGCGCTGGGTCGCGGCAATGGTGGCGGCCACCTCGTCGGCTTCGTTTGCGGCCGCTTTCTGCGGCGGCGGGCGGCGCACACCGCTGAAAGCAATTGTCAGCAGGATCGCCGCCACCAGCACATTGCCGCCGGCAATGGCGGCGAGCGTCGGCATCGTGCCGAAGGTCGCCTGCAGATAGACGAACAGCAGAGTCAGCGCGCTGATGAAGGCGGCGAGCAGCAGCGCGAAGGCGATCAGCGTCAGCAGCGCGCGGAACGTCAGCCGCCGCAGCACGCGGCCTATTTCCGCAGCGATGGCATCGACCAGGATGCCGATCATCAATGCCTCCGCAGCAGCAGTCCGAGCAACACGCCGACGCCGACCGCCCCTGCAATGACGGCATTCGGATTGGCGCGGGCATAGGCCTCGGCGCCGGATATGGCGGATTGCGCGTCGCGCATCGCCGAGTGCGCCTCACGCTTGCCGGTCTGCTTCAGCGTTTCCTTGATGGCGTCGAAATCGGCCTGCAGCCGGCGCAATTGCGCGGCAAGATCGTCGGTCTGGGCTTGGTCGGACATGACAAGAACTCCGGGCGGTATCTCCTGCAAAAGCAGGATGTCATGCCGTCCGGCCGCCGACTTTGCGGTGGATCAATCGTGCCGCGGCCAGCCGGAGCGTGGAAAGATCACGCCACCAGCCCGGCCATCGGCCTGACCTGGTCGCTCCCGGGAAACACGTCGCGCGCCAGCACCTTTTCGTCGGCGCGCAGGTGGTCGCGCAGGATGCCCTTGAGCACCGCGCGCAGATCGGTCGTCGGCTTGAGATCGCGCGCCTGATAGAGCGCCTGCTCGCTCACGCCCGGCCAGTCGGCGATGACACGCCCGCCCTTGAGCGCGCCGCCCGCGAGCAGCGCCACGGTCGCCGTGCCATGATCGGTGCCGTCGGTGCCGTTGATGCGTGCGGTGCGGCCGAATTCGGTCGCCACCACGACGACGGTTTCCTTCCACGCGCCGCCCATATTGCTTTCGATCGCGCCGAAGGCGCCGTCAAGCGCACCGAGTAACGCCGCAAGACGCCCCTGATCGGCGCCTTCATTGGCATGCGTATCCCAACCGTCGAAGGCGAGCGCGCCGACACGCGGCCCGTCGGCGCGCGCCATGAACTTCGCCGCCGCGCCGGCGGCCTCGGCGAAATAGGCGCGCACTGCCGCGCCGGGCACGCCCGGCGTGGCCGCGATCTTGGCCGGCGACATGCCGTTCATGTCGCCTTGCGCGATGGCGGCCAACGCGCCGCGCTCCTCCAGCGTGCGCGCGAGCGCCGGATCGGTGTGGCGATAGAGATCGAGCAACCGGCTCATTGTGTCGTTGCCCGCCGGCGGAATGCGCGACGGCGTCCACGACATCACCGGCGCCGGGCCACGCGCCACCAACGGCGTGATCGGGCCGACCGCGAAGGCCTGCCGCGGATTGACGCGATCGGCCGGCTGCAATGCCGACCAGGCACGATTGAGCCAGCCGGTGTCGCTGGCGCCCGGCGTGACGATGCCGCTCTCCAGCACATCCTGCCCGTCGAAATGCGAGCGCTCGCGATACGGCGTCGCCACGGCATGCACGACCGCCGCCTGATTGGCGCGATAGAGACGATGGAAATTCGGCATCGCCGGATTGAGCGCGAAGACATTGTCCAGCGGCAGCGCCGCGTAATTGCCGTCGGTACGCAGGCCCTTGTCGCCGCGCAGCCGCACCCAGTCGGGATCGCCAACCGGCGCCACGGTGGCGAGTCCGTCAAGCGCGCCGCGCAGGATGATCGTCAACAGCCGCGGATCGCGGCCCTCGGCCCGCGCCAGCTTCGGCATATAGGCCCAGGCGAACAGCGCGCCGGCGCCCAGCATCAATTCGCGGCGCGTTGCAAGGTGCGGAGAGAAACGTTTGCCGTCGGTACTCATGCCATTCACCTTCGCTGGAATTCCGGCGCCATCAGCAACAGCGCCACTGCCTGCGCGCGGCTTTCGGCCCGTGTCACTGTCTCGCGCGTCTCGCGCGACAGCAACGGCCCGAAGGTCGCGTCCGCCACGGCATCGGGATCGATCATCTCGCCGACCTGCCGCGCGAAGCGGTTGGCGATGTCGAGTCGTTGCGGCAGGCCATCGGCCCAGGCGTCGCTCACGTCGGAAAAGCCGTTCGGCGCCGGCGGCTGCCACAAAGGCTCCCCGAGCATCGTATTGGCCCGAACCAGCGGCCGCACATCGGACGGCGACATGCCGACGGCGCGCATCGACGCCACCATCCATTCGTTCGGCTTGCGCAATTTGCTGCGCGGCGCCTGCCACGCCTCCGGCGCGGTGACGAGCGCGATCGACACTTCCTTGAGGTCGCCGCCGCTGTCGAGAAAGCGCTTCTGCAGACGCTCCACCAGCGCCGCAGGCGGATCGTCGGCGATGAAATGCCGCGCCAGTTTCAGGGCGATGTGTTTCGCCGTCGCCGGATGATCGGCGAGCCGGCGCAGCACGGCCTCGCCCTGCGTCACGTCCGCCTGGCCATAGTCGCGATCGATCACGCGCTGCGGCCCCGGCTCGTGCATGCGCTCGTTGAAGAAGAACTCGCCGCTGCGCGCATTGTCCAGCCGCGCCGGACCGACCGTCCACCCGGTGATGACCTTGGCGAAGTTGGTGACGTCGGCCTGCGAGTAGCCGCTGCGCACGCCGAGCGTATGCAGTTCGAGAATTTCGCGCGCCAGATTCTCGTTCAGGCCCTTGCCGCGCTTGCGGCCGGCATCCGAGTTCGGCCCGATGGAAGCGGCATTGTCGAGATAATACAGCATCGCCGGATGCTGCTCGACGGCAAAGAGCATGTCGGCGAACTTGCCGGCGATATGAGGCCGGATCGCCTCGCGCTCGAAGGCGCCGCAGAGCTGGCGTACATTGCCCTTGTCGGCCGAGACACAGAAATGGTTCGACCAGAACCAGACGAGGCGCTCGGCAAAGCCGATATCGGCATTCATCGCCGCATCGAAACGCGCCCGCGCTTCATCGAGAAATATCTGTTGCGGCACGCCCGGCTGCTGCTTCGGCCTGTCGTCCTTGCCGGATGACGGCGCAATCGGCGCCGCCAGCGCCTGCATCTCCGGCTTCACATCCGGCTTTGCACCACCGGGATTGGCATTGTCCGGTTTGGCGGCCATCTGCCTGGCGGCATTCGCCATCTCATTGCGCTCATTGCGCTCATTGCGCTCCTGCTCGTCGGCGGCGCGGCGCCCGAGGCGCTCCGCCTTTCTTTCCTGACGATAATCGTAGGCCGCGCGAATGGCTTCTGCCGACGACAGCAGATTATCGTCACCAATGGCCCCGGCGTTCGGTTTCGAAATATCGGCGATCAGCGCCTCGCGCGCATGGGCCGCGAACGCCGCCAGTCCGCCGGGCCGCGGCCCCAGGCCGAATCGATGCAACGCAGCCGCGGCCTGAGCCTTGGGGTCGTTCGGGACATCGAGCGCCATGACATTCCACCGCGCGTGATCGGATCAGAGCCAGTGTGGCTCGAACTCCGACGACATTGCGGCCGCGCAACTGAACGGACGATGACTGGGATCGTAAAATTTGCGTAATATGATCGCGGAACTTGGCGCCCTTACGACGCCACGCGCCGCCGGTCGTGTTCCACCTTCGCGTAATGCTCGCGCTTGGCTTCCAGCATGGCGAGGTCGGCGCGCTTGACCACGGCTTCCAGCCGCTCGCCCTTCTCGCTGGTGGCGATGCCCATCGACAGCGACAGCGGCAGGTCGGTGTAGAATTCGTTGTTGATGCCGATCAGGTCGCCGATCACCTTCATCATCGCCTCGCCCTCGGCAAGCTCGGTGCCAGGCAGAATGACGGCGAATTCGTCGCCGCCGATACGCGCGGCGCGCGCCGGCTTGTCGACGATGGAGTTGAGCACCTCGCCGGCGCGGCGCAAAAGCTGATCGCCGGCGGCGTGGCCGAGCTCGTCATTGGCAGCCTTGAGGCCGTTGAGGTCGGCCATGATGATGGTGACCGGCCACGGCCCCTTGCGCTCGAGACGGTTGAGTTCGTCGGCGAAGAACGAGCGATTGCACAGCTTGGTGAGCGCGTCGTGGCTGCCGAGATATTCGAGATAGGCTTCGGCCTTCTTGCGCGCGGTGATGTCGGTGAGCGCGACCTGCACCAGCGACCAGTCGTGCTCGCGGTCCGGAAACACCGAGAACTGCATCAGCAGGTTGAGCCGCGTGCCGTCGAGCGTGTAGTTCACCACCTCGCGCTGCTGGAACAGCTTGCCGTTCCACAGATCGATGAGCTGTTCGCGGAAGCACGGCTCCATCTCGTCGCGCATCACGGTCGGAAGGCTCGACAGCAGCGTCTCCTTGTCCGGCGCGCCGAACAGGTCGAGCGTGTGCTTGTTGACGTCGATGATGCGGATTTCGCTGATGCAGCGGGACACGAACTCCTCGTGCACGTCGGTGAAGACGCGCAGGTCGGTAATGCCCTGCATCCGCACCTCGTCGATCAGGCGCTTGACGCCGGAGAAATCCTCGACCCAGAGCGACACCGGCGAATGCGCGAACAGGCCGCGCGCGTAGTTCTCGCTGCCGACCAGACGGCGCCGCGCCTGCTCGCGGTCGGTGACGTCCTCCGTCGACAGCAGAACGCGTGACCAGTCCTCCTCGTATCCGGGCAGGATGGTGGCCTTGAGCTGGATGTCGAGGCGGTCACCGTCCAGCGTGTAGTTGACCGCGTTGCTGGTGAAGGCGGTCTTGCCCTCCCAGAGCTGGATCAGTTCCTCGATATGGGTGGTGAGCATGTCGTCGCGAAACACGCGGCCGATATTCTCGACAAGGTGGTCGACACTCTGGGCGCCGAACAGCTCCAGCGTCTTGCGGTTGACCTTGATGACGCGGATGCGGCTGGCGCAATCGCGCACGCGATCCGGATGGCCACCGAGATGCTCGCGCAGCGAGGTCACGCCAGCACGCCGCCAGCCATCGAGCAGCGCCTTGACGCCGGAATAATCTTCCAGCCACAGCGCCACCGGCGCGAGTTCGAAGACGCCGGATTCGGCATCGGCGGCTGCGGCGGGAAATGAATGCGGCATATCAGTCATGAGTTATTTGCGGGACGACCATAGGTGATTCGCGGCCTGCCGGTGCCGGCGGCGCCATTTCCTGCCACA
The DNA here is from genome assembly GCA_035556455.1 of Pseudolabrys sp. Classification (GTDB taxonomy): domain Bacteria; phylum Pseudomonadota; class Alphaproteobacteria; order Rhizobiales; family Xanthobacteraceae; genus Pseudolabrys. The sequence goes on along the minus strand of DATMEX010000058.1, from coordinate 39,410 downwards.
TGGATCATGAGCAAATCCCTTACATCGTTCGTGGCAATGCCCGATAAGCCGAGACAATTCGGCGTGACCGCACACCACTGACGGAAACTGTCAGCAGGTTCCATCAGGGTGTGTCCAGGGTCTCTTTCCTCGCTCCCGGACTCGCCCCATATTCCTGCCATGGCCAAGTCCCCTCCGAAGAAGCCGAAAGACCCAGCGAAACCGACCCGCTCCAAGGCCAATCGGCCCGACAGTCCGGCGGTGCCGCCGGCACTCGCCGATATCCTCAATCCCGCGTTGAACAAGGGCACGGCGGGCCTCGGCTCCGGCACAGGTGAAAGTTCCACGCTACAGCCGCCGCCGGATAATTCGTGGGACCGCCGCTCCGGCAACGCCGCCGAGCATCGCGCGCGCAAGTCGACCAAGGGCTTTGAGGAAGCGCGCCAGGCCGACTACAGCGCCTCGCCGATCACCGGCATTGATCCGGCGCTGGCGCGGGAGCTCGGCCTCGAGTCCGATGATGACGCTCCTCACGCGCCCCGCCCGGCCGCGGAAGGTGGTTCAAGGGGTCTCGACAAATATCGCCTGCCCAAGGCCGACCTGCCGACCGGCCCCGGCGGGCTGTCGTCCATGGGCGTCGTCGCCACCGCGGATTCGCTGGAGCGGCTGCTGCGCGAAGGCCGGCCGGAATTCGCCACCGCTGGCGCCGCCTGGACGCCGCACCGTCCGCCGCGCCCGGAAAAGTCCGAAGGCGGCGTGCGCTTCCAGATCAAGTCGGACTTCGAGCCCAAGGGCGACCAGCCGCAGGCCATCAAGGAACTGGTCGAAGGCGTGAAGCGCCACGACCGCACCCAGGTGCTGCTCGGCGTTACCGGCTCGGGCAAGACCTTCACCATGGCCAAGGTGATCGAGCAGACGCAGCGCCCTGCCCTCATCCTCGCGCCGAACAAGACGCTCGCCGCCCAGCTCTATGGCGAGTTCAAGTCGTTCTTCCCCGACAACGCGGTCGAGTATTTCGTCAGTTACTACGACTATTACCAGCCGGAAGCCTACGTCCCGCGCACCGACACCTATATCGAGAAGGAATCCTCGATCAACGAACAGATCGACCGCATGCGCCATGCCGCGACGCGCTCGCTGCTGGAGCGCGACGACGTTATTATCGTCGCCTCGGTGTCGTGCATTTACGGTATCGGCTCGGTCGAAACCTATTCGGCCATGACCTTCACGCTCAAGCAGGGCGGCAAGGTGGAGCAGCGCCAGTTGCTCGCCGACCTCATCGCGCTTCAGTACAAGCGCACGCAGGGCGACTTCTTCCGCGGCTCGTTCCGCGTGCGCGGCGACACCATCGACATCTTCCCGGCGCACTATGAAGACCGCGCCTGGCGCGTGCATCTGTTCGGCGACGAGATCGAAAAGATCGAGGAGATGGACCCGCTCACCGGCCAGAAGACCGACGAGCTGGAATTCGTGAAGATCTACGCCAACTCGCACTATGTGACGCCGCGCCCGACGCTGATTCAGGCGATGGATGGCATCAAGCACGAGCTGCGCATTCGCCTCGACCAGCTCAACAATGCCGGCCGCCTGCTGGAAGCGCAGCGCCTCGAGCAGCGCACGCGCTACGATCTGGAGATGATGGAAGCCACCGGCTCCTGCGCCGGCATCGAAAACTATTCGCGCTATCTCACCGGCCGCCAGCCCGGCGAACCGCCGCCGACTCTGTTCGAATACGTGCCGGACAATGCACTGGTCTTCGCCGACGAGAGCCACGTCACCGTGCCGCAGATCGGCGCCATGTTCAAAGGCGACTTCCGGCGCAAGGCGACTTTGGCCGAATACGGCTTCCGCCTGCCCTCCGCCATGGACAATCGCCCGCTGCGCTTCGAGGAGTGGGACGCGATGCGGCCGCAGACCGTCGCGGTGTCGGCGACGCCGGCGGCCTGGGAGCTCAACGAATCCGGCGGCGTCTTCGTCGAGCAGGTCATCCGCCCGACCGGCTTGATCGATCCCGAGGTCGAGATTCGCCCGGCGCGCACGCAGGTCGACGATCTGGTTGGCGAAGTGCGCGAGGTCTCGCGCAAGGGCTATCGCACCCTGATCACGGTACTGACCAAGCGCATGGCCGAGGACCTCACCGAATATCTGCACGAGCAGGGCATCCGCGTGCGCTACATGCATTCGGACATCGACACGCTGGAGCGCATCGAGATCATCCGCGACCTGCGCCTCGGCGCTTTCGACGCGCTGGTCGGCATCAACCTGTTGCGCGAGGGCCTCGACATTCCGGAATGCGCGCTGGTCGCCATTCTCGACGCCGACAAGGAAGGCTTCCTGCGCAGCGAAACCTCGCTGGTGCAGACCATCGGCCGCGCCGCGCGCAACGTTGAAGGCAAGGTGCTGCTCTATGCCGATCAGGTGACCGGCTCGATGCAGCGCGCCATCGACGAGACCAACCGCCGCCGCCAGAAGCAGGTCGAATACAACACCGCCAACGGCATCACGCCGGAGAGTGTCAAGAAAGGCATCGCCGACATTCTCGATAGTGTCTATGAGCGCGACCACGTGCTCATCTCGACCGGCGGCAAGGGTGTGGGCGGCGAAGGCGAGTTCGGCGACGCCGCCACCATCGGCCACAACTTCGAAACCGTGCTGGCCGATCTCGAAACGCGCATGCGCGAAGCCGCCGCCGACCTCGATTTCGAGGAAGCCGCGCGCTTGCGCGACGAGCTCAAGCGCCTGCGCCAGACCGAGCTCGCCGTGGTCGACAACCCGACCGCGCGCAACATCATGGTGACGCAGGACCCCAAGCTGCGCCGCCACAACAAGAACGCCGCCAAAGCGGCGGCAAGCGTCGATCCCCTCTCGCGCCCGCACAAGCCGGTGCTCGACGAGATGGGCATCGCGACGTGGCACGAGTTCAAGCCGGCGCGCGATGGCTCAAGGAAAGACGGACCAAAAGCGCGAAGCGCGTCTGAAGGACCAAGAAAACCGAACCTCGACGAAATGGGCCCCGGCGTTGAATCGATCCCGGCGCGCAACAAGGGCGAAGGCCCCCGGAGCACCATGGGGAAGCCGGGCCAACGCGGCGGGTTCAGGGCGAACAAGAAGCGGGGCCGATAAACGCTGCGTCCGGCCGCCCCCCCGGAATCCATACGCCGCAGCCCGTCCCCCGTCATCCTGAGGTGCGAGCGCGCATAAGCGCGTTTACGCGCGTCTTCGACGCGCTATGGCGCGAGCCTCGAAGGACGACGGGCTTTGAATCACCTGTGAGCCTCATGGGCCGTTCATCCTTCGAGGGCCTTGCTGCGCAAGGCCACCTCAGGATGACGGGTCAGGGATTGCGGCCGCCGCCCCGGCAAAATAATATTCCTAGGACTATTGACTCCGCTTCCCGCCTAGCTCTATATTCCTATCCATCCCGCCCCTGTTAACGAGGGGTGTCTGATCAGCGTCTCCAGATGCTGGGGCGGGGAGCGGTGGCCGGGCTAAGGGGCGTCGGAGATGCGGCGCAGGTTTCCCTCCCGGCGGTTCAAGCCGCGCCGGGTTCCCGCACGCCAGCCGCGTGCCGGGCCCCTGATGGCCGGTAGGCCGGTTACCCCCAGTCAGGCGGGGTCGGCCGAGTGCCAGGCCTCTACGGTGGAGAGTTGTTGTGCTGGAAACGGACGATGACGAACGGCGACCACCTGGAAACGGCGCGGAGCAGACCTACAAACATCGCGCGCGGAACGCCAAGGGCTCGGCAATTCCGTGGTGACTAACTCGTGTGAATTCTAACTCACACTCACACGAGGCTGCGGGGCTGTTCGAGCCCCGGCGTTCCGCGCGCCCTCGTTATTGGGCGATGATGGAAATGCAATTTGGGAATGCGGCCTGCCCGGGGCCGACCAAACAATGCGGGCGATGAATCATGTCCGCTCCCCAGACTCCGCTCACCCCCGCGCAGGCAGGGGTCCATCTCTTATGCGGAGCATGATGCTTGGCCTGGGTCCCCGCCTCCGCGGGGACGATCGGAGAAAAAGTCAGGACCTCGCCTATACCCTCACACCTCAAGCCCTTCCGGCTCGAGAATGGCGTACTGAACGAAGTCCTTCATCGGCTGCCACGTCGCCCCGGTGTAGCCGGCCAGAATGCGGATGCGCACGACGTGAACGAGCTGGTTGTCGACGGATTTGGAATCGACCATGGCGTCCTGGGTGAAGGCGATCGCGGCGAGGCCGCAGGCCTTCGCGTTATGCGCTTCCCGGTTCACCGCGGCCATCGCCTGATCGGCCGATTTGCCTGTGGCGCGCAGTTCGAGAAAGCGCGCGGCCTGCGCCTGGCTGTCGCAGATCATGCCGACGCCAACCTTGGCGCCGTCGTCACCGCGGCTTTGCGCGTTGGCCACGCCGGCACCAATGAGCATCGCGACGCCCAAGGCGATTCCCATGCACAAAGCCGATGAAAAACGCATTCGTCCGCTCCGTCCTGCTGTTGCCCATGCATCGCTCGCGATGCTTCAGCCGAGCAAACGCCGCGACGGAACACCGGGTCCGGAGAGTCACGGGATTGTGAGGAGACGTCAAAAACGAGATGGCCGGGTCTCGCCCGTCGGGCGGCCCGGCCATGACGCCATCATGCGCGATGAAAGCGTAAAGTTACATCTGCTTGAGCAGCGCGTCGCCGCTGGTCAGTTCGCACTTGCCGGGGGCGTCCTCGACATTGAGCGCCTTCACGGTGCCGTCCTCGACCAGCATCGAGTAGCGTTTCGAGCGCAGGCCGAGCACCGGCATGGCGCCATCGAATTCCATGCCAATGGCCTTGGTGAATTCGGCGCTGCCGTCGGCGAGATAGTCGATCTTGCCGTCGCCGCCGGACTTCTCGGCCCAGGCCTTCATCACGAAGGGATCGTTCACGGACACCACGGCCACTTCGGCGCCCTTGGCTTTGAAGTTGGCGAGGTTGTTGAGGAAGCTCGGCATGTGCAGGTTCGAGCAGGTCGGCGTGAAGGCGCCGGGCACGGCGAACAGCGCCACCTTCTTGCCCTTGAACACCTCGTCGGTGGTCCGGGGCTTGGGGCCCTCGCTCGTCATCACGCGGAACGTCGCAGCAGGCAGCTTGTCACCGACCTTGATGGCCATGGGTTTCCTCTCGGCTTTTTGCCAAACGAATTGGCGGATTGCGATACCGGGCGGGAAACTAGAGCATTTTCCGGCGAAGGGGAAACCGCTTCGTCGCGCCGCGGCCGCTCAGTCGAGCCGCGCCGTCACCTCGTAGGCGCGGTCGCCTTCGACCACCGTGAAGGTGAGGTCGTACGGCTTTCTCGGGTCGGCGCCCGGCGGCAGGCCGTCCATCTCGAAGCCGAAATGGCGGCGCCCGGCCGGTGCGCCCTGCGCCGGCTTCGGGATGGGCAAGGCCCATTCCGGCGACGGCCCTTCGGCGAAGATCTGCATCGGCGCGTCGCCGTTCGCCTTGAGATCGAGTGCGACCAACGGCTTGGCGGCGTCGTTCACCCGCCGCAGCGACAGGCCGAGCGCGGCGGCATCGGCCTTCTGCGGCACGCGCGCTTCGGCGTCCTTGAGCGCGGCATCCTGCGTGCTCGGCGCGGCGCCGACCGGCAATTCGGCCTTGCCCTCGGCCGGCACGCACAGCTTCTCACACACGGCGTATTCGATCTTGAGCCGCGCGATCACGGGCTTTGCCGGATCGTTGGGTACGATGGTGACGGGGAAGATCACGCTGTCGCTATAGCCGATCGACTGGCCGCCGCCGTCGCTGAACAGCACCGGCGCGGGAAAGCGCACCGTCACCGCCTTGATGTTGTCGGAGCCGGTAAAGGAGAAGCGCGGCGGAACGCCGGAGTCACCCGGATAGCGCCAGTAGGTATGCCAGCCCCGCTCCATCTTGATTTCGATGCCGGCGCGCAGCGGCGCGCCTTTGGCCGACGTCATGTCATTGGCGCCGGCGATCAGCCGCACCGCCGATTTGGTGTCCTGGCTCCAGGCCGAGGTGTCGGCGGCCCGCGCCAAATGCGGCACGGCGGCAAGCGCGGTCACGGCGGCGCCCAGGGCGATGAGATAACGGAGGTTCATGCCAAATGGTCTAATCACGCCGTCCGGTCCGCACCATTGAATTCATTGTGAGCAGCCGTGAGCATTTTCCGGGCACGGCGCGGCGGCCATTTTGCCACAATTTGCGCACAGATTCGAAGGCCTCGCGGTCGCACGGCGAGCCGCCCGTTCGTTTGCAAAGCCTGGATGATCGGATAACCTTTAACAATGTCAGCGTCCCGCCCCACCAAGACTGCGCCGAAAGCGAAGGCCTCGCGCCGCTCCACCGCGTCGGCGGCTCCGCAGGCCCGCGGCTATCTCGACGGCCAGATGCTGATCGCCATGCCGACCATGACCGACGAGCGCTTCTCGCGCGCCGTGATCTATGTCTGCGCGCATTCGAGCGAAGGCGCGATGGGCATCATCGTCAATCAGCCGGCGGCCAACATCAAGTTTCCCGATCTTCTGGTGCAGCTCGAGGTCATTCCCGCCAACGAGCGCATTCAGTTGCCGGTCGAGGCCGGCGATGTGAAGGTGCTCAAGGGTGGCCCGGTCGAAACCGGCCGCGGCTTCGTTCTGCACTCGGCCGACTTCTTCATCGAGAATTCGACGCTGCCGATCGACGAAGGCGTGTGCCTTACCGCGACGCTCGACATCCTCAAGGCCATCGCCCACGGCCAGGGTCCGGAAAGCGCGATCCTCGCATTGGGTTATGCCGGCTGGGCGCCGGGCCAGCTCGAACAGGAAATCCAGCAGAACGGCTGGCTGCATTGCGCCGCCGACAGCGAGTTGATTTTCGGTGTGGACACCGGCGCCAAATACAACAAGGCGCTGCGCAAGATCGGCATCGATCTCAGCTTCCTGTCGAACGAAGCCGGCCACGCCTAGGCGCGGGGCGACGGTTACTCCGACGCGATCTGGAGTGTGCGCGGGCGCGCCGGCTTCTCCAGCAACAGCGCCAGCGCTTCGTCCGAGGTCATCGGCTCACCGAACGCAAAGCCCTGCGCGTATTCGCAGCCCATCTGGTAGAGTTCGACGGCATCGCTGTCGGTTTCGGCGCCCTCCGCCACCACTTCCATGCCGAGATCGTGGGCCAGCGCGATGATCGAGCGCAGGATCACCGGCCGCGTGCCGCGCGATGTGGTGCGCACGAAGGACTGGTCGATCTTGATGGTGTCGAACGGGAAGCGCTGCAGATAGGCCAGCGACGAATGCCCGGTGCCGAAATCGTCGAGCGACAGCCCTGCCCCCAGCTCCTTGATGCGGGTCAGCATCTGCGCCGCGTGTTCGGGGTTCTCCATCACCAGGCTCTCGGTGATCTCGAGCTTGAGCGTACCGCGCGTCAGCGGCGTGCGAGAAAGTACGCCGCGCAGATCCTGGATCAGGTCGTGACGCAACAACTGCCGCGACGACACATTGACCGAAGCGAACACCGGCTCATGGCCGCGCGGCAGTTCGGATTGCCAGCGCGACAACTGTTTGGCGGTGTGATCGAGCACAAACAGGCCGAGATCGACGATCAGCCCGATTTCCTCGGCGATGGAAATGAATTCGGCCGGCGACAGCCGCCCCATCTTCGGATGATCCCAGCGCGACAGCGCCTCGAAACCGGCAATGGCGCGATCCTCCAGCCGCACGATGGGCTGGAACAGCACCTTGATTTCCTGACGCTCGATGGCGCGGCGCAGCTCCGATTCCATGGTGAGCCGGTCGGTCTTACGCGCACGCATGGCCGGCTTGAAGATTTCGATGCGGTCGCCGCCGATACGCTTGGCGTAGTACATCGCCAACTCGGCGTCTTTCAGCACTTCCTCGGTGCGGTGCGGCGCGCCTTCGGCCAAAGCCAGACCGATCGACGCGGTGAGGAAGATTTCGCGGTCGTTGAAGGCGATCGGCGCCCGCAACGCGCGGCGCAGGGTTTCGGCGAAGGAGACGATGCGGGCCGGCTCCTTCTCGGACAGCAGGATGATGGCGAACTGGTCGCCGGAGAGACGGGCCAAAGTGTCCTGCGGCTTGAGGGCGCGGCCGAGCCGGCGCGCAATCGTCAGCAGGATGGAGTCGCCGACCGCGATGCCGACAGAGTCGTTGACCTGCTTGAAGCGATCGAGATCGATCACCATCACCGAGGGACGGATATTGCTGTCGGATCGGGCAAAGGCGAAGGCCGCTTCCATGCGGTCGATAAACAGTTCACGGTTCGGGAGGCCGGTAAGATTGTCGTGCACGGCGTCGAAGAGCAGGCGCTCTTCGGCATTCTTGAAGTCGGTGACGTCGGTCAGCGTGCCGACCACGCGTACGACTTCACCGTCCGAGCCGACGACCGGACGCGCCTTCAGCGTGAACCACACATAATGCCCGTCGGCGGCGCGCAGCCGGAAGTCCTGGGTCAGGCGGCCGCGGCGCTGCTCCAGAACGCTGTCGAGCGACGTGCGGAAACGATCGCGGTCCAGCGAGTGCAGGAATTCGAGCCAGCTTGCCGCCGGGCCTTCGAGCGCGCCGCGTTTGAGGCCCAGCGTATGTTCGGTTTCCGGGCTGGTGAAGACCTTGTCGCCGGAAACGTCCCAATCCCAGATCATGTCGCCGGCGCCGGTCAGCGCCAGCGCGCGGCGCTCGACATCAGAGACAATGCCGTGCGTGATGCCGCCGGCGAAGGCGTGCTGCATCACCGTGAAGCCGATCAGCATGACGATCAGCACCAGGCCGCCGAGCAGCGCGGGGCCGACGATATCGTTCTGCACCATGCCGGTGACGGCGAGACCGGCGGCGAACGTCCACACGACCAGAAGAATCCAGGTCGGGATCAGCAACACGGCGCGATCGAAGCCGTGGGTCGACAGATAGATCACCAGTGCCAGCCCGAACACGCCGATGAGCGCCAACGAGATGCGGGCAATGCCGGAGGCCACCGCCGGATCGAACACCGCCACCGCGACCAGCGCAGCCAGCGCTGCCAGCCAGGCGATGGTGATATGAGCGTAGCGTACGTGCCAACGCGACAGGTTGAGATAGGCGAACAGAAACACCAGCAAGGTCGCCGACAGGATCGCCTCGCCCGACGCGCGCCAGACACGCTCGGCGCCGGCCGACATGTCGAACACCTTGCCCCAGAAACCGAAGTCGATGCCGATATAGATCAGCACCGCCCAGCCGAGCGCAGCCGCGGCCGGGAACATCACCGAGCCCTTCACCACGAACAGGATGGTCAGGAACAGCGCCAGCAAGCCGGCGATGCCGATGACGATGCCCTGATAGAGCGTGAAGGAGTTGACCTTGTCCTTGTACGCGTCCGGCTCCCACAGATAGATCTGCGGCAGATTGGGGGTGCGCAATTCGGCAACGAAGGTGATGACGGTGCCCGGATCGAGCGTGACGCGGAAAATGTCGGCGGCATTGCTCTCCTGCCGGACCGGCCGGTCGCCGGAGGACGGCGTAATGCCCGCGATGCGCGACAGGCCGAGATCGGGCCAGATCAGGCCGGAACCGACCATCCGGTAGTGCGGCACGACGATCAGCCGGTCGATCTGCTCGTCGGAATTATTGGTGAGCGCGAACACCGCCCAGTTGTTGTTGGATTCGCGGGCGCGCACCTCGATGCGGCGGACGATGCCGTCCGGGCCGGGGGCGGTGGAAACCTGGATGCGGTCGTTCTCGGTGCGCTGCCGCTGGGTGGCGGCGGTCAGGTCGATGGCTGGAGTGTCGAGACGGACATTGACGGCTTCGACCGCATGCGCGGCGACGCTCGCCACCAAAGCTGCGGCAAGGACAAGCGCACTCAACAGTCCGTGCACAACAGCTTTCAATACCCGAAACCCGTTTTTCGACCAGACGATACCCGCTGGGCGCCCCACCATGATGAGTAGCGGTCCAGCAGGTCCTCAGGCAAGCATTTACCGATGCCCGCAGAATGTGGCGGCGAATAGGCTTAACGCGAAAACATACGGTATTTTCGTGGGTTACGCCGCGACTTCTATCGTTTTCCCGCTCTTTCTGAGGCCATCTTCACCCCGTCGGCACGATCTTGCCGATATGGGCGTCAACTTATTGGCGCGAGCGCTGTGCAATCATCTCCAATCGCGCCGCACTCGCCTCCAAGGCTGCAGCGCTCAAGGCCCCTGCCCGGCGCGCCTGGAGGAGGCCCCATACCGCCACATAATATTGGTCTGGGTCATAGGCGATGAGGACCAGGTCAACGCCAGCGTTCAGGGCCTCCACCGTCCCGCCAACCAAGCCGCTGGGACTGTCGTAAAATGCACTCATCGTTGCGTCGTCCGTGATCAGGGCGCCCTCATAGCGCCAGCTCGACCGCAGCAGGCCGACAATCGCCGGCGAAAAAGACGCGGGACGATCGCGATCAATCGCTCCGAGGCGAACATGACCGAGCATCAGAAAGGCCGCGTTGCTGGCGATGACGGCGCGGAAAGGCACCCAGTCCGAACTGGCCATGACGTTGGCGGGCGTATCGAGCACGGCGTCTGCGACGTGGGTGTCATCCGTTACACGTCCGAGACCTGGAAAATGCTTCGGCACGCACGCAACACCCGCTTGCCGCAACGTAGCGCAGTAGATTGTAGCGACGCCCGCCACGATTGCAGGATCAGGCGAAATCGCACGCCGATAAATCTGACTATACTTGTCGTCTACGTTGATCACGCCGTGATTGATATCGACAACCGGCGCGAAGTTCATATTGACGCCGAGCGTCCGCAGGCCCTGGGCCTGCTGCTCGGCATAGGCGCGCACCGTTGCCTGGACGTTCTCTTCGGCCGTCGCAGCAACAACCGAACCCAAGGCCGGTTGCCGCGGCAACGGCGGTGACATGCGGGATACCCCGCCCCCTTCCTGATCGGTGCTGATCCACAAAGGCGCCAGCCCTTGCTGCGCGCGAATGCGCTGCCAATCGCCGATTTCACTCGCGATGTCGGCCGCGTTGCGACCATTAACATTCAGCCGCGTAACAAAAACGCCGCCAATTGCCCGCTTCTCGATGAGAGAGCGCACTTCGGAAGAATTGCGATAGCCCACGACGATATGTCGCCCGACAGCAGCCAGTTCGTTCCTGTCTGCGTGCAGCACGGCATACCGAATCCAGCGAAAATGACCTTCGCCAATTACCGTCCAGCACAATGCGACACCGGCAAGCATCGCAGACAGGACTGCGGCGAAGCGAAGCGCGCCCTGTCCACCGCGCCAAAAGGAGCGCAGATCGTAGGCCAACAGCAACGTTGCGGCCATAACAATGGCAGCAAACACCGGATAGCGAACCGACGAAACCAGCGGCGTGCGCCAATAATAGGCGGATACGACAAGGGCGCAGCCGATGGCGACCCGGATCAAGGCCCAGGTGACGCGGATCATCGCCAGCACCTATGCCGTCAGCACGATCTTGCCGATATGGGCGCTGGATTCCATCAAGGCGTGGGCCGCAGCGGCCTCGCTGAGAGGGAAGGTCTTGTAGATGACCGGTTTCACGGTGCCGGCGGCCAGAATCGGCAGGACGCGCATCTCGATGGCATCGCGGATGGCGCCCTTGTCGGCGACCGAGCGTGAGCGCAGGGTCGATCCGGTGTGGTGCAGCCGCTTGAGCATGATGCGGCGGAAATCGACGGTCGCCTTGGGCGAACCCTGAAACGCGATCTGCACGATGCGGCCCTCAACGCTGGCCGCCTCGTAATTGCGTTCGATGTAGTCGCCGCCGACCATGTCGAGGATGACCTCGGCGCCTTTCTTTTCGGTGGCCTTCTTCACCTCCGCGACGAAATCCTGGGTCTTGTAGTTGATGGCTATATCCGCGCCGAGCTTGAGGCAGGCCTCGCACTTGTCGTCGGAGCCGGCGGTGACGATCACTTTAGCGCCGAAATGCTTGGCGAGTTGAATCGCTGTGGTGCCGATGCCGGACGAGCCGCCATGCACCAGCAACGTCTCGCCCTCCTTCAGCGCGCCGCGCTCGAACACGTTGTGCCAGACGGTGAAGAAGGTCTCCGGCACTGCGGCCGCCTCCACCATCGGCAACCCGCTCACCGCCATGATGTGCGAGACATGCGCCTTGCAGTATTCGGCGTAACCGCCGCCAACGACCAACGCCATGACGCGGTCGCCTTCCTTCCAGCGCTTGACCGCCGAGCCGACCGCGGCGAGTTCACCGGCGACTTCAAGACCCGGGATGTCGGGGGCGCCGGGCGGCGGTGGATATAGGCCCTTCCTCTGCATGACGTCCGGGCGGTTGACGCCGGCGGCCGCGACCTTGATCAGCACCTCGTCGGCGGCAAGTTCCGGCATGTCGCGCTGCTCCGGGACCAGCACCTCCGGCCCGCCGGGTTCCTTGATACCGATGACGGTCATGCGGGTGGGCAGCGCGGACATAGCGGGCGACATGGCGGAGGCCTTTCGTAACGGGACCGGCCCTTTGTTTAGGCAGAGCCCCGCCATGTGACAACCCGCAGCGTGGCAGGTAATTTCCAGGTCTCCGAGGGGACGACCACATGGCAGTTTTCGACGACGACGACCGGCCGAAAAAGAAGATCGCTCATGAGATCGGGCAGGACCTCAGCCTGCTCTCGGTCGACGAAATCACGGCGCGGATCGGCCTGCTTCAGGAAGAAATAAAACGGCTCGAAGCCGACAAAGCGCAAAAGCACGCCAAGCGCGCCGCGGCCGATCAGTTCTTCAAGCGTTAACATGGTTAACGCGGAAGGTAATTTGCGCGCGAAAGGCAATTATTAATTCGCAACTCAATTCACAACTTAACGCAGCATTAAGCTTTCCTGCTTATTACTAGTATTCGTCCATCTTCATGGACTTTGAGTGGCTCCTGTCCACTCTGTTTGACGCCTCCCTGTTATCGAACTTGAGCCGCCGGAAACGGCGGCTCCTTTTTTTGCAGTTGTTTTATATTTGTTCACGCGCCTTGTGCCGATTTGACGCAAAGGTCCGATGTGGGCTGTGGTTTCCGCAGCCGTAGCAACTATGTCGCAAGGTTTGCCGGTCGAGGATATGGACAGAACGGCTGGCCGCGCGCATCCTTACCCAAACGTAAACGACGCCGGGCCGGGCTGAGCTTTCGACACAGGTCCGGCAACGGCAAAGAGCGCTCAAGAAGAATTACAAGCGGCGCGTTTAGAGTTTTGGTGAGGCGTAGCGTATGTCCGAGTACAGCATGGTTAACCCGCATGAGCCGGTACCCTTCGGCGAACGGCTGGCAAATTCCCAGGCCTTCTCCGAATTGTTCCGCGGCGGCATGGCACTGGTCGAGGAGACCGCGACCTATCTTGACGGTCCGGGCCGCGCCGAATCCAAGCAGCTCGGCCGCGCCGCGGCGCTGGCCTATGCCACCGAAAGCATGCGGCTGACCACGCGGCTAATGCAGATCGCCTCCTGGCTGCTGCTGCATCGCGCCGTGAAGGAAGGCGAGATGTCGCTTGCCCAGGCCAACCAGGAAAAGACCAAGGTCAAGCTGTCGGCGCTCGACAATCACGATCCCAACAATGTGGAAATCCTGCCGCAGCAGCTTCGCGATCTCATCGACCGCGCGCAGAAGCTGCGCATGCAGGTGCGCCGCCTCGACCAGACCATTCACACCGTGCCGGCCGAACAGGCACCGTCGATCAATCCGGTCGAGCACCAGCTCGGTTTGCTGAAGGCCGCCTTCGGCCGCGAAAGCGCGTAACCGCTTCATCTACGTCACCAACACTGTCATGGCCGGGCCGCCCGTCAGGGCGAGACCCGGCCATCTCGCTTAGGTGGGCAAAGGCAGCAAAGTCAGTGCATTCCCAAGCGGGATCACCGGGTCACGATGCTTCGCACCGGCCCGGTGATGACATGCCAAAGAGCGCGCACTCCTCAGAGTGGCGGATCAAAACAAAAAACCCCGGGGCGAAGCCCCGGGGTTTTTCGTATTCCGATCGCGCCGGATGCGGCGCGGAAATCTCTTACTTCTTGTCTTCCTTGAGGAAGCCCGAGAACTTCTTCTGGAAGCGCGAGACGCGACCGCCGCGATCCATGATCTGCTGCGTGCCACCGGTCCAGGCGGGGTGCGACTTCGGATCGATGTCGAGGTTCATCGTGTCCCCTTCCTTGCCCCAGGTAGAGCGGGTGGTGAACTCGCTGCCATCCGTCATCACGATCTTGATGGTGTGGTAGTCGGGGTGGATTTCGGCCTTCATCGCTATGGTTCCATCGAGCTAGGGTCGGGCCGGTCGGGCGACCCGAAAATTCGTCAATTTGGCAAGTCTGTAGGGGGTGGAATTGGCCGGGTCTATACATGACGGGGCGGCCCGCGGCAAGCCGCTGGAATTGACCCAGGACAAGGCCCCGGGGCATGGTCCGCCCTAATGGGTACCCTCTTCCGGCGCCCAGGCGAAGCGCCGGGAACCGGGAAATAGCGGAAAAAGGCGGCGCGTCGCATGAGTTTTGCCAGTGAGGGTCGGGGTCTGGGAACACCGCAGCCGGGCGAGACCGCGGCCAGCCGCCGGGTCAACGTCAAGCCTCTCAAACGCCTCGCCCCCTACGTCCTGCGCTACCGAGGCCGCGCCCTCGCCGCGCTGGTCGCCCTGATCGTTGCGGCCCTGACCACGCTCGTTGTGCCGATCGCGGTCCGCCGCATGATCGATTTCGGCTTCTCGGCCCAGGCGGCCGAACTCATCAACTCCTATTTCAGCGTACTAATTGCCGTGGTCGCCGTGCTCGCGACCTCCAGCGCGCTGCGCTACTACCTCGTCACCACGCTCGGCGAGCGCATCGTGACCGACCTGCGCGCCGACGTCTTCGCGCATCTGACCCGGCTGTCGCCCGGCTTCTTCGATACCGCCAAGACCGGCGAAATGATTTCGCGGCTCACGGCCGACACCACACAGATCAAATCCGCGGTCGGCGCCTCGGTGTCGATCGCATTGCGCAACCTCGTGCTGTTCATCGGCGGCGCGACCATGATGGTCGTCACCTCGCCGCGGCTGTCGCTGTTCGTGCTGGGCGTCATTCCGATCATCGTGCTGCCGCTGGTCGGCTATGGCCGCGCGGTGCGCAAGAAAAGCCGGCAGGCGCAGGACACGCTGGCAGAAGCTTCGAGCTATGCCGGCGAACTGATTGGCGCCGTGCGCACGCTGCAGGCCTTCACCAACGAGACAATGGCCAAACAGCGTTTCTCCGGTGCCGTGGAAGACGCTTACGTCGCGGCGCGCGGCGCGACGCGGGCGCGCTCCGTGCTCACCGCCATCGCTATCTTCCTCGTCTTCGCCAGCGTGGTTCTGGTGCTGTGGGTCGGCGCACAGGACGTGCTGACCGGCGACATCACGCCGGGCCGGCTCGGCCAGTTCGTCTTGTACGCCGTGTTCGCCGCGGGCGGTCTCGGCGAACTCAGCCAGGTTTGGGGCGAAATCTCGCAAGCCTCCGGCGCGGCCGAACGGCTCTTCGAAATTCTCGACGTCGAGCCGGAGATCGAGGCGCCGGTCAATCCCGTGCCGCTGCGGGCGCCGGCGCGCGGCGCCGTTTCCTTCGAGGATGTGCGTTTCGCCTATCCGACGCGTCCCGATGCCCTCGTCCTCGATGGCCTGTCATTCGCCGTGAAGCCGGGCGAACGCCTTGCGCTGGTCGGCCCCTCCGGCGCCGGCAAGAGCACGATCTTCCATCTCATTCTGCGTTTCTATGACCCCACGAGCGGCCGTGTGCGTTTCGACGGCGTCGATCTGCCGACGGTGGACCCGGCCGCGCTGCGCCAGCGCATCGCCCTGGTGCCGCAGGACACGGTGGTGTTCGCGTCCAGCGTTGCCGACAACATCCGCTTCGGCAATCCGGACGCCAGCGACGACGATGTTCGGCGTGCGGCACAGGCCGCCCACGCCGCCGAATTCATCGCGCGCCTGCCGCAGGGTTACGAGACCATCCTTGGCGAGCGCGGCATCACCTTGTCCGGCGGCCAGCGTCAACGCATCGCCATTGCCCGCGCCATCCTGCGCGATGCGCCGCTGTTGCTGCTCGATGAAGCGACCTCGTCTCTCGATGCCGAGAGCGAAACTTTGGTGCAGAAGGCGCTGACGCAGTTGATGCAGCAGCGCACCAGCATCGTGATCGCGCACCGCCTTGCGACGGTGCTGTCCTGCGACCGCATCCTGGTCATCGACAAGGGGCGCATTGTCGAGGAAGGCACGCATGCGCAGCTCTCGGCGTCGGGCGGCCTCTATGCGCGGCTGGCGAAGCTGCAGTTCGAGGCGGCCTAGGCTGCCTTGACCTTCACCCGCACTTTGGCGGCTGGCGCGCGAACCTTGACCCGGGTCAGGTCGTCGCTGCGATAGGGCGCGACATCATAGGCGCGGCAGTGCGGACAATCGGCGTCGAGAACCTCCGCCGCCTCGGCGAGCCAGTGGCCTTCGCAGACAACGCAGACATAGTGATTGCGGAACCAGGTCATGGGAACGCTCGCAGTCAAAACGAATCAGTTTGAAAATGAGAGCACAGAAGTCGTGCGAGAAAAGGGCGACGCCTGTTCCCGTCATGGCCGGGCTTGTCCTGGCCATCCACGCCTTGTTTGCCGGACAAGAAGACGCGGATGCCCGGCAGAAGGCCGGGCATGACGGAGTAAAATTCTACGCCTTGCTCATCGCGCCCTTGGCGCCGGCGCGGGCGGCGACGATGCCTTCGCGCGCCAGTTCATCGGCGCGCTCGTTCATCGGATGGCCGGCGTGACCCTTGACCCAGTGCCAGTGCACATTGTGCGGCTTGAGCGCGTCGTCCAGGCGCTGCCACAGATCGACATTCTTAACCGGCTTCTTGTCGGCCGTCTTCCAGCCATTGCGCTTCCAGCCGTGAATCCACGACATGATGCCGTTGCGCAGATACTGGCTGTCGGTGTGCAGGTCGACGGTGCAGGGCCGCTTCAAAGCCTCAAGCGCCGAAATCGCCGCCATCAGTTCCATGCGGTTGTTGGTGGTGTGCGCCTCGCCGCCGAAGATTTCCTTGCGCGTCTCGCCCAAAGTGAGGATCGCGCCCCAGCCGCCCGGCCCAGGATTCCCCGAGCAGGCGCCGTCGGTGTAAATGGTGACGCGCTGGTCGGTCATGGCAATGCTCCGTCATTCCGGGACGCGAGCAAAGCGAGCGGGCCCGGAATCCATATTCCCTGCGCCGGGGTTATGGATTCCGGGCTCGCGGCCTTAAGGCCGCGCCCCGGAATGACCGAGTAAGAGGTCATGCTTCCAATCCATAATCGCGCGCACTCGTCACCGACTGGTGGAAGCGCAGCTTGCGATAATATTCGAGCGGGTCCTTCGGCTTGACCAGCGCGCCTTCCGGCACCGCCAGCCAATCGACAAGGCGCGTCAGCAGGAAGCGCGTCGCCGCGCCGCGTGCCAGCATGGGCAGCGCGTCGCATTCGTCTTTCGAGAGCGGCCGCACCGCCTGATACGCCTTCAAGAGCGCACGGCCCTTGGTGACGTTGAACGAATGATCCGGTTCGAAGCACCAGCAGTTGAGACAAATGGCGACGTCGTAAACCAGCGTATCGGTGCAGGCGAAATAGAAGTCGATCAGGCCGGACAGCTTGTCGCCCAGAAAGAAAACGTTGTCGGGAAACAGGTCGGCGTGAATGACGCCCTGCGGCAGCTCGCGCGGCCAGCTTTTCTCCAGAACGTCGAGTTCGCGCGCCACGTCCGCGCACAGGCCCGGCCGCACTTCGTCGCCGCGAGCACCGGCGCGCTCGAGCAAAGGCCGCCAGCTCTCGACCGACAGCGCATTGGCGCGCTTCATGGCGAAATCGCTGCCGGCGAGATGCAGTTTCGCCAACGCCTCGCCGACCGCGGCACAGTGGCCGACGCCCGGCTTTCTGATCCACAAACCATCGAGGAAGGTGACGATCGCCGCCGGACGGCCGGCGAGAACGCCCAGCGCGGTGCCATCCTTCGTCTTCACCGGCTGCGGACAATTGAGCCCGCGCGCGGCCAGATGCTCCATGAGGCCGATGAAGAACGGCAGGTCCTCTTCCGCCACGCGCTTCTCGTACAGCGTGAGGATGAAATAGCCCTTGCTGGTGTGAACGAGGAAGTTCGAGTTCTCGACGCCCTCGGCGATGCCCTTGTATGAGAGGAGTTCGCCGATATCGTAACGGGCGAGAAAGCGCGCGAGATCGTCGGTCGAAACGTCGGTGTAGACGGCCATGGCGCCCTACTCCGCTGCCTGATTTGCGCGCAGCGCCCGCGGCAGCGGGAAGAACACGCCCTCTTCGGCCGCCGAAACGGTTTCGACGGAAACGTCATAGCGCGCGGCGAAGGCGTCGATGATTTCCTCGACCAGGATTTCCGGCGCCGAGGCGCCGGCGGTGATGCCGAGGCTCGCGATGTTGCCGAAGGCGTTCCAGTCGATATCGGCGGCGCGCTGCACCAGGGCGGCGTGGGCGCAGCCGGCGCGCTCGGCCACTTCACGCAGGCGCTGCGAGTTCGACGAGTTCGGCGCGCCGACCACGATCATGGCGTCGACGATCGGCGCGACGCGCTGCACCGCCTCCTGCCGGTTGGTGGTGGCGTAGCAGATGTCTTCCTTGTGCGGGCCGACGATGGCGGGGAAGCGCTGCTTGAGGCGCTCGACGATGGCCGCGGTGTCCTGCACCGACAAGGTCGTTTGCGTCACGTAGGCAAGCGAAGCCGCATCGCGCGGCGTGAAGCGGTCGGCATCCTCGAGGGTTTCGATCAGGCTGACGGCGCCGGGGGGCAACTGGCCCATGGTGCCGATGACTTCCGGATGGCCGGCATGGCCGATCAGCACGATTTCGCGGCCGCGCTTGTGATGGATCTCGGCCTCGCGATGCACCTTGGTGACGAGCGGACAGGTGGCATCGAGCGCAAACAGGTTGCGGCCCGCCGCCTCGTCCGGGACCGATTTCGGCACGCCGTGGGCGGAGAAGATAACAGGCGCTTTGGTGCCTTCCGGCACCTCGTCCAGTTCCTCGACGAAGATCGCGCCCTTGGCGCGCAGGCTTTCGACCACGTAGCGGTTGTGGACGATCTCGTGCCGGACATAGACCGGCGGGCCGTAGATTTTCAGCGCCTGCTCGACCGAATCGATGGCCCGGACCACCCCGGCGCAGAAACCGCGCGGAGAGCACAACAGGACCTTCAAGGGCGGCCTGGCGGCGCCCGCGATCCCGTCTTTACTGCCCTCGAGCGCCATCGAAACCTCGGAAAAACCCGGCATTTACCGCCAGTTCGCCCACCCGACATGGGGTTGGGCGGCCGTTCCTGTCAAGCCGGAACGGTTGCGCCTTTCCCGCCATGCCCCTATATTCCGGCCACTTCCCGATCATCGCCGATGATCTTTTGTTCCGGCCCGTAAGAATTTGCGGGCGGAGCGCTTGAGGAGATTTGCCTAATGGCCAGCGCAGCCCCCCTGATGCCCAAAGCCACCGCCGTGTGGCTGCTGGACAATACCGCGCTGTCGTTCGACCAGATCGCGGAATTCTGCAAGCTGCACCCGCTCGAGGTCAAAGCCATCGCCGACGGCGATTCCGCCCAGGGCATCAAGGGCCTCGACCCGGTCGCCACCGGCCAACTGACCCGCGAGCAGATCGCCGCCGTCGAAGCCGACCCGTCGGCCTCGCTGAAGCTGGTCGATCCCAAGGTGCCGCTGACCGGCACCACCACGAGCGGCAAGAAGGGCCCGCGCTACACGCCGGTGTCGCGCCGGGGACCGCCCGAACGCCATTCTCTGGCTGGTGCGCAACCACCCCGAACTCAAGGACGCGGCGATCATGCGCCTGGTCGGCACCACCAAGACGACCATCGCGGCGATCCGCGACCGCACGCACTGGAATGCCGCCAACCTCGCGCCGATGGACCCGGTGACGCTCGGCCTCACCTCGCAGATCGAGCTCGACATGGAAGTCGCGCGCGCCAACAAGGAAAAGCCGCTGCCGACCGCGTCCGGCGCGACGCTGCTGCCGGCCGCCGAGACCACGCGCAAGGAAGCCGAAGTCGCGGCCGCCGCGGCCGAGGAAAAGGAAAAGTCCGGCGACGTGGACGTGTCCGCCGTGTTCGCCAAGCTCAAGCAGCTCGGCGGCAAGAACGAGCGCGACGACGACGAGGAATAAGCTTCCTCATTTCGATCCCACAAAGCCAATAGCCGGGGCGAAAGCTCCGGCTTATTTGTTGTTGCCGGCCGCGCGTGGCGCACGCTTGTCCGAATTCAATTTTCAAACAGCGATCTTACGCGGACGTGCGACAGCGCCCCTGTTCTTTGCGGCGCGGGGGCGCCGGAGTTTCCCTTCTTCCCTCGCGGCCAAGCGAGGGGCGCGGAGCGCCGCAAGGCGCGTCCGTCTTCTTTCGTGCCGCACGCCTCGCGACGTGCGGGCGCCTCGCGGCGCTCCACGACACGGCTTTTCTGTCCTCGGGGCCGTACTTCCGGCGGCCGGTCAGCGGCCGGCCCTTTCGGGACACAGCCTCCGGCAGGCTTTCGCCCGCCTTCACCGAACCCCCGTCCAGCCATTGAAGGCAGAGCCCCGTAGTGGGCCCGGACGGCTACCCGAGGCCTCCCGAGTGCGTGGCTGCGAACCACGCCCGCGGGCGCCGCGGCCGGCCCCGCCTCAGGATCGCCTCTAGAAGCGCCCCTCAATGGACCGGCAAAAAGGAATATAAGTCGACCCGTCCGGCGCCGTCAAGGCATATTTTCCGCCGGTCGCCCTGGGCCGCGCTTGGGCCGCGCCTAACGCTCAGGACTTCCGCAGGAACTCGGTGCGCAGCACCAGGCCCTTCACCTTGTCGGTGCGGCCTTCGATCTCGTCTTCATTGCCGTTGAAGCGGATGTTCTTGATCACCGTGCCGCGCTTGATGACGGTGGACGAGCCCTTGAGCTTCAGATCCTTGATGACGGTGACGGTATCGCCCTCGGCGAGCTGCGTGCCGTTCGAATCCTTGACGACGATGTCCATGGGTGAGGCCTTGTTGCGCGATGCGTGGCGGGAATTGTTGCGCGTATGTGCGCGGGCGGGCGGGGTGATGTCAAATGGTGGAGCGCAACCCGTTCGATTTGACGACGCCCATCAATAGGATTTTTCCCCCCAGAAATCCATGCTATAAATGCGCGGGGTTAAGAGCCATGAAGGTCCGCGACGCGATCCGTATGATCGAACAGGACGGGTGGTTTCAGGTCGCTATGCGCGGCAGCCACCGCCAGTTCAAGCATCGGGACAAGACCGGACGTGTCACCATCGCCGGCAAGCCATCGGATGACCTTGCGCCGGGCACTTGGAACAGTATCTTGAAGCAAGCGGGCCTGAAGGAACAGCGCTAATGCGGTACGCCATTGTCATCGAAAAGGCGGAAGGGAATTATTCGGCCTATGTTCCGGACCTCCCCGGCTGCGTTGCGACGGGCGAAACTGTCGCGATCGTCGAAACGGAAATCCGCGATGCCATTCGCTTCCACATCGACGGCCTGAAGGAAGACGGCCTGCCGGTGCCGGCGCCGACCAGCATCGCCGATTATGTCGAGGCTTAGCTGCGGTCATGACCCACGTCAGAAAAGGCCAACTGACCGCCATCAAGGAATGGCGCAAGCATTTGCGCGAGTGGAAGCAGGTCTTCTGGAAAGCCGAGCGCAAGGAAGCGCAACGGCAGGCGAGACGACAAGCCAACGAAATGACAAAAGCCCGGCCCTCACGCCGGGCTTTTGATTTGAGGGGCATGGGCTCCTATACACTTTAATCAAGCCTCAATTTACGACTCAGTCGCGGACAATTTCTATTTCGCTCGCGTTTTGCATCTGTTTCAAAAGAACTCGAACATGCTCTACGTCTTTTACCTCTCCCACCACAACATGATAGGTAGGGGTCCATAAGGAGGCGAACAGTCGAATCTGAACCAAAATCAACGCCTCTTTCTGAAATGGCTTAACTCTATACTCCAGACTTAGAACGTGCCCGGCGTCTACAATTGGCTCCTCCAAATCTGGATGAGAGCCAACTGTATGCGAAATATTCTCGGATCGCCCTAAGATGACCTCAAGCGCGAGTGGCCTAAATGACCCTAGGCCAAGGCTTGCAGTCGCATAAGAGTGCCCAATCTTCGCAAGCATGCGACCAAACTCGATTGGCTGAGGTCGAATTGTCGTCGCAAATTGCCCGCCGTATTTTCTTTCGAAGGCCACCATCTCATCATGGCTATTGATCGCACTGATCGTCCAATCAAGCGTGTCAACATGCGAGGGCATTCCGAAGAGCGCATTAGCTTGTCTAAATCTGTACAAGAATAGCTCTGTTGGATACTCGCCAGCATTCAATACAACTTCCTTAATCTCTTTGTTTTTGCCAACAGCAAGAGCCACCAGCGATTTCGGCCGCTCCTTCTTACGCCTAGTTGGCATGTTGTGCCGAATTCTGAATTTTCCGAATATTTGCCGAGCACAAGTAAATTCAAACCTATGAGTAATATTTTCGCACGCTTTACAACTGGCCTTTGGGAGCTCCAATAGCCCCCCAAGGGAGTACGGAATAATGTGTTCGTCTGCCAGGAGCACCTCTTTGGCTCCGCAGTAAATACATTGGTTTACCGGAGTAAAGGCGAATCTAGTTGAGCGCCGCGGAGGAATATCCATTGGATGATCGCATCAATGAGTATCAGTCGCATCCTGCAATGAGACGTGGATGGCCGGGACAAGCCCGGCCATGACGGCGTTTATACTCGCGGGGTCAGCGCCTAACCGCCACTCCCCACCCCGTGCCCCTTCAGCGCATCCCCGATCTCGCCGAGCACAGCCGGGTCGTCGATGGTCGCGGGCATCGACCATTCGTCGCCGTCGGCGATCTTCTTCATGGTGCCGCGCAGGATCTTGCCTGAGCGCGTCTTGGGCAGGCGCTGCACGGTAACGACCAGCTTGAACGCCGCCACCGGGCCGATGCGGTCGCGCACCAGCTGCACGATCTCCTTCTCGATCGTCGCGGGGTCACGATCGACACCCGCCTTGAGCACGATGAAGCCGCAGGGCACCTCGCCCTTCAACTGATCGCGCACGCCGAGCACGGCGCATTCAGCGACATCCTTGTGCGAGGCCAGCACCTCTTCCATGCCGCCGGTCGAAAGCCGGTGGCCGGCGACATTGATGATGTCGTCGGTGCGGCCCATGACGAAGACATAGCCGTCGTCGTCCTTGTAGCCGGCGTCGGCCGTCTTGTAGTAGCCGGGGAATTCGGCGAGGTAGGCTTCGCGGAAACGCTCGTCGTTCTGCCACAGCGTCGGGAAAGCGCCGGGCGGCATCGGCAGCTTGATGACGATGGAGCCGATCTTGTTCGGGGCGACCGGCTTGCAGGCCTCGTCCACCACATCGACCTGATAGCCCGGCATCGGCACCGTGGCCGAGCCGTGCTTGACCGGCAGCAGGCCGAGGCCGACGGGATTTCCGGCGATGCACCAGCCGGTCTCCGTCTGCCACCAGTGATCGACCACCGGCACCTTGAGCACTTCTTCCGCCCATTCGATGGTCGGCGGGTCGGCGCGCTCGCCGGCGAGAAACAGCGTGCGGAATTTCTTGAGCTCGTGCTGCTTGAGCAGCTTCGCCTCCGGGTCTTCCTTGCGGATGGCGCGGAAGGCGGTCGGCGCGGTGAACAGCGCCACGGCGTCGTGATCGGAGATGACGCGCCAGAACGCGCCGGCATCGGGCGTGCCGACCGGCTTGCCTTCATAGATCACCGAGGTCGCGCCATGCAGCAGCGGCGCATAGACGATGTAGGAATGGCCGACCACCCAGCCGATGTCGGAGGCGCACCACCACACCTCGCCGGGATCGACGCCGTAGAGATTCTTCATCGACCATTTCAGCGCGACCATGTGGCCGCCATTGTCGCGCACGACGCCCTTGGGAATGCCGGTCGTGCCGGAGGTGTAGAGAATGTAGAGCGGGTCGGTCGCCTTCACCGGCACGCAATCCGATGTCTTGGCGTAATGAACCGCGTTCTCCCAGGTCTTGCGCCAGTCGTGGTCGCGGCCGTCGGTGAGTCGCGCCTCGCATTGCGGGCGCTGCAGGATCATGCAGTTGTCCGGCTTGTGCGTGGACAGGTTGATCGCCTCATCGAGCAGCGGCTTGTAAGCGACGACGCGCTGGCCCTCGATGCCGCAGCTCGCCGACAGGATCAGCTTGGGCTTGCAATCGTCGATGCGGGTGGCGAGCTCCTTCGGCGCGAAGCCGCCGAACACCACCGAATGCACCGCGCCGATGCGCGCGCAGGCGAGCATCGCGAACACGGCTTCCGGCACCATCGGCATATAGATGATGACGGTATCGCCCTTGCGGATGCCGAAATCGGTAAGGATGGCGCCGAGCAGTTGCACCTCGGACAGCATGCGGCCATAGGTGTAGGTGATCTTCTGCCCGGTGACGGGCGAATCGTAGATCAGCGCCGCCTGCTGGCCGCGGCCAGCTTCGACCTGGCGATCGAGCGCGTTGTAACAGGTGTTGCACACGCCATCGGGGAACCAGCGGCCATAGACGCCCTGCGCACCGTCGAACACGGTCTTCGGCTTTTCGATCCAGTCGATCGCCTCGGCCGCCTCGCGCCAGAAGCCTTCCGGATCGGTGCGCCACTGGGCATAGGTCTGGTGATAGCGGCTCGCGTCCATGGCGTTTCCCCTCAATGTCCCGGCATTGTGTCCCGCCGGGTATGCTGAAACAAGGCTGGCGCATATCCGGTTG
Organism: Pseudolabrys sp.; assembly: GCA_035556455.1. GTDB lineage: Bacteria > Pseudomonadota > Alphaproteobacteria > Rhizobiales > Xanthobacteraceae > Pseudolabrys. The sequence goes on along the minus strand of DATMEX010000058.1, from coordinate 14,749 downwards.
ATTGCGTAGGGGAAAGGCGGAGAGAAGCGCCGCCCGTGACCATCATCACCGATCCCCTGTTCTACGCGCTTGCCATACCGGCGGTGATCACACTTGGTCTGTCGAAGGGCGGCTTCGCCGGTGTCGGGCAGATCGCGACGCCGCTGCTGGCAATCATCATGCCGCCGCTCGAAGCCGCCGCCATCCTGCTGCCGATCATGCTGGTGCAGGACGCCAACGCCGTGTGGGTCTATCGCAAGGACTGGAGCGGGCGCATCGTCACCATCTTCGTGTCCGGCTCGCTGATCGGCATCGGCGTTGCGTGGTGGCTGGCCTCGTATATTTCGGACGCGGCGGTGCGCCTGCTGATCGGCGGCTTCACCATCGCCTTTGTCGCTTATTCCATTGTCGGCCTGTTCCGGATACCGCGCGAGCCGGGACATCCCGGCATTGCCGCCGGCGTATTCTGGGGCGCGCTGTCGGGCTTCACTTCGACCATCGCTCAGGCCGGCAGCCCGCCCTATCAGATGTATGCGCTGCGGCTGCGGCTGGCGAAGATGACCTTCGTCGGCACCACGGCGCTCACCTTCGCGCTGATCAACTGGATCAAGGTGATCCCCTATTTCGCGCTCGGCAATTTTTCGACCAGGAGCCTTGGCACCTCGCTGGTGCTACTGCCGCTGGCCATGGCGGCCAACTGGCTCGGCTTCTGGCTGGTGAAGGTGACGCCGCAGGAGCGCTTCTACCGCATCATGATGGTGGTCATGCTGCTTTTGGCGCTGGAGTTGACCCGCGAGGGCGCGATGGAGCTGTGGTTTCCTTGATTGCCGCCCGGCGGCCTCGTAACCTCTCTTCATTGAGGGGAAACGACCGATGGCGAAAACGCCTTACGATACCGATCTCGACCGCAACCCGGCCAATCATCAGCCGCTGACGCCGCTCGGCTTCCTCGAGCGCGCGGCCAGCGTATTTCCGGACCGCACCGCCATAATCCACGGCAAGCTGCGGCGCAGCTACGCGGACTTCTACGCGCGCTCACGGCGGCTGGCTTCGGCACTGGCGAAGCGCGGCATCAGGCGCGGCGACACCGTGAGCGTGATGCTGGCCAATACCCCCGCGATGCTGGAAGCGCATTACGGCGTGCCGATGTGCCAGGGCGTGCTCAACACGCTGAACACACGGTTAGATGCCGCCATTATCGCCTTCTCGCTCGATCACGCCGAGACCAAGGTGCTGATCACCGACCGCGAGTTTTCCAAGGTGGTGAAGGAGGCGCTTGCTCTGGCCAAGGTCAAGCCGCTGATCATCGACTATGACGATCCGGAATATACCGGACCCGGCGAGCGCCTCGGTGAGATCGAATACGAGGAGTTGCTCGCGCAGGGCGACCCGGATTTCGCGTGGTCCATGCCCGACGACGAATGGGACGCGATCACGCTCAACTACACGTCAGGCACCACCGGCGACCCGAAGGGCGTCGTTTATCATCACCGCGGCGCGCATCTGCTCGCGGTCGGCAATATCGTCACCTGCGCGATGGGCAAGCATCCGGTCTATCTGTGGACGCTGCCGATGTTCCATTGCAACGGCTGGTGCTTCCCGTGGTCGATCTCGGTGGTTGCCGGCACCCATGTCTGCCTGCGCTATGTGCGCGCGTCGGCGATGTACGACGCCATTGCCGATCACAAGGTGACGCATCTGTGCGGCGCGCCGATCGTGATGGCCGTTCTGCTCAACGCGCCGGATGCCGAGAAAAAGCCGCTGCCGCATGTCGTCGAGTTCTTCACCGCCGCCGCGCCGCCGCCGGAAGCCGTGCTCGCCGCCATGAAGGACGCCGGCTTCAACGTCACGCATCTCTATGGCCTCACCGAATGCTACGGCCCCGCGGTGGTGAACGATTGGCACGATGAATGGGACGCGCTGCCGGCCGATCAGCAGGCGGCGAAGAAGGCGCGGCAGGGCGTGCGCTATGGCGCGCTGGAAGCGCTCGATGTTCTCGATCCGGAGACCATGCAGCCGGTGCCGCGCGACGGCGCGACCATGGGCGAAGTCATGATGCGCGGCAACGTCGTCATGAAGGGCTATCTCAAGAACCGCAAATCGACCGACGCCGCCTTCTCGGGCGGCTGGTTCCACACCGGCGATCTCGGCGTCATGCATCCCGACGGCTATATTCAGCTCAAGGACCGCTCCAAGGACATCATCATCTCCGGCGGCGAGAACATCTCGTCGATCGAAGTCGAGGATGCGCTGTACAAGCATCCGGCGGTGATGGCGGTCGCGGTGGTCGCCAAGCAGGACGACAAATGGGGCGAGACGCCCTGCGCCTTTGTCGAACTCAAGCCCGGCGCGCAGGCCAGCGTTGAGGACCTCACCGCGTGGTGCAAGAAGCACCTCGCCGGCTACAAGGTGCCGCGGCACTTCGTGTTCACGGAAATCCCGAAGACGAGCACGGGGAAAATTCAGAAGTTCAGGCTGCGGGAGATGGCGAAGGGGGTATGAGGTCTCCCGTCATCGAAGCGGTGCGGCCGACTACTGCCCGAACGGACGCCCGCCCCGGTCATTCTCCATCACATTGAGCATGCGCTGGTAGCCGCGCGTGCCCTTGTTGGCCTGCTCGTTGGCCAGCCGTTTGCGGCAATCGTCGTATTCGGCTGAACCGGGCTTGAGGCCCGACGCCTGGCAGTTCGCGTCATGGGCGGCGACCTGCTCCTGCGCGGCCGTCTCCAGGTTCGCTCTCCGCGTCTCATCGTATTGCGCGCAGCCGACGAGAGACGTCAGGACCACAAACGACACTGCCGCAATCCGCATCGCACATCTCCCGCGCACCGTTCCAACCCATATCCATTAGCCCGGCTCACCAAGCAGCGAAACCGGTATCGGCGCTCGGGCCAATCTCGACACGTCGGACGTGGCAATTTTCCGGCGCCGCAAGCGACTGCTCGTCAGCGAATATATCTCTAGCATACACAACCCAGACGTGTTATCAGTAGCCTGTGAATGCAAGGACGGACATGGATAAGGCAGTTGTCAGCCTCAACATCCGGCGTTTTCGAAAGCTGCTGGAATCCGAGACCAGCGATGACAAGCGGCGGACGCTCATCAGGCTGCTCGCCGAGGAACAGAAGAAAATAGATGCTGCAGGCGGCGAAGCAGGCCGGTTACAACGCTCGTCGGGCCGACGGTGCGAAAAATGTAACGGCCCGCTGCAATTTCTGACGCAAGGCACGCACTATCGTCCGCCGGATCATCGCACCGTCTCGACCTATTTCGGCTGCACGAACTGCGTTCATATGCAGATTGACGACCGGACGACATCGACGGCCGCGCATTTCAATGGAGTTCTGGAACGGGCCATCGCCGAACTCGGCGCCGGCATGGGCAGCATTCAGTTGTTCGACCGGTTCAGCCAGACGCTGTTTATAGCCGCGCACAAAGGCTTCGCCCGCCCTTTCCTCGACTACTTCAGCACGGTCTCAGCTAGCGACGACTGCGCCTCCGGCGTCGCCTTGCGCGAGAAGAAGCGCATCGTCGTCGAAGACGTCGAGGCCGAGCCCGGCTGGAAGCCGATGCTCTCCATCGCGCGCGAGGCCGGGTTTCGCGCCGTGCAGTCGACGCCGCTGATCGGCCGCGACGGCAGTATCCACGGGGTGCTCTCGACCCACTTCAAATCACCGCATCGACCGAGCGAGAGCGATTTCAGCCGCATGGGCCGGCACCTCGCTCAGGCGCTCGATATCGTCGATTGATCCGGCGTGCCTCTGCCTGCTCGAGGTGCTCTCACCGCGACATCGGCGTGAAGTGATAGTTGATGCCCATCGTCATTAAGTGCTGCTGCGATTTGATGTCGTTCGGCGTCACCGCCGCAGCGGCCGCCGGCACATCGAACGCCACGGACCGCGTGCCGAAGTCGACATACTTGTAATCGACATTCACCGACCACCGCGCATTGAGCGAATGCTCGAGGCCGCCGCCGACGGTCCAGCCCCAATCTGTGACCGTCTGGCTGTCGATGCCACCGCCGGCCGGATTCGAGTTGAGCGTGTAGTTGACGCGCGCGACTGCCGCGCCCGCCCGGCCGTAGACCATACTGCGGCCGAAGGCGTAACCGAGCCGTCCGGTGAGCGTGCCGAGCGGCAGCACCGTGTTTTCGCACTGAAGGCCGGCATTGCTGGACGGCGGCAGCAGGCCGAAACAGGTATCGGCGCCTTCGAGCCGCGCGAACGAACCCGACAATTCCGCGCCGGCAACGATCTGGCCGAACTGCGCGTTGTAGCCGATCTGCGCGCCACCCAGCGCGCCACCGCTCTTCACATGATCGCCGACCGGCGGCGTCGGGTAAGGATCGCTCCAGTCGAAGCGGCCGAAGCCGGCACCGAGATGGGCGCCCGCATAGAGGCCGGTCCAGTCAACGCGCGGCGCCTCTTCCTCGGCGAAGGAATTCTGCGCATTGCCGCCGATCTTGTAGGATGCCTGCAGGAAGGCGCCGTAACGGTCCGCCGTATATTTGAGCGGCTGACTGCCCGACTGCGGGAAGGGCGTGGAGGCTTCGAACGTCGCGAAGTACCAGTACCGCGCGCCGACGCCGACGCTGAAACGCGGCGTCATGGCATAGGACAGCAACGCCTCGATCTGCGCGCCCCATCCCGTGCCGTTTTCCGGTCCTGGATTGATGTCGGCCCGCGCCCAATGGTTATCGACGCCGGCGCGATCGAGATACGGCAGATAGGCTGCGTCGACTTCCATGCGCCAGCGCGGCGCAAGGTTCATGCGGCTGTTGAAGCCGATGGCGGCGCCGCGCCAGGTTTCCGTTTCAGTGAGCGCGGCGTTGGTTTCGGGATCCGTGCTGCCGGCACTGCAGATATTGCCTTGCGCCACCTGGGCGCAGCCGAAGCCACGGGCGCGCTGATAGAAGTAGCGATAGCCCACATAGGGGCCAAAGCTGCCCGCCGATCCGTTGATGAGATTGTAACCGAGATCGATGCTGCCATAGCGCATGCTCGAGTCACGGATCTTGTGGTTCGTGGCCGAATACGGATTGGTGCCCGGCGGCATGTCTTCGTCGTAGAGCGAGCCATCGGTGATGGAGCCGATGCCGAAATTGCCCTTGATGAAGACGCCGTTGTCATGGTCGAGGCGCGCGAAGAATTCGGCCGAGTGCGACAGCAGACCGCCATAGATAAGGCGCGAATTGACCACGCCGGGCTCGCCGTACAAATCCTGCTGTGACTTGCCCTTGCTGTAGAAATAGCGAAGGCCGGCCTCCATCGCCCAGCCGCTCGACGCGAGCGGCGAAGCAGCGAACACCGCATCGCCCGTGCCGGCGCGCGGATCCTCGCCGATCTTGTAGTTGATGCCGAACTTGACGAGATGAATGTTCTGGCCGATCGCGACATTCGACGTGCCGGTCGCGCCGGACAACGCCACGTTCTTCTCGCCGAATTCCACGAAGTTGTATTCGACCTTGCCCGAGAAGGCGCGTGTGAACGCATACTCGATGCCGGAGCCGAGCACGTAGCCCGTACGCGTGCTGGAGCCCGACAGTTCGCGCCCACCGGCGGTGCGGTAGGCATCGTGCGTTTCGACGGCAAGCGCGCCGCCGGCGAGGCCGTAGAACAGGAAGTTGCCATAAGGCATGCCGAGCCTGGCAGTCGCCATGTACAAGCTGCTGATCCGGCTGTGGCAAACATAGTTGTCAACCGCGGCGCTGGTCGCGCACTTGGCGGTGCCATCGAGATTGGCCCAGCTTGCCGCGAGTTCGGCGCCGACCACCCAGGGGCCGAGCTGCGCATTGTAGCCGACCTGGGCGCCGAGGATCGAACCGTCGGCCGTGCCGGAATCGGCAAAGGTCTGGGTCGAGAAAGCACCGAGAACGCCGTCGGCGGAATTCCAATCCGTGGTGCCGAAAGCGCCGCCGGCATGAACGCCGACATAGAGGCCGGTCCAGTTGTGCGTCGAGGCGCCGGCCGGCGTCCACAGCGGACGCTCGAACGGCGAGCGCACGCCGAGCTTGGTGTTCAGCCCGACCTTGATCAGGTGAACGTCCTGCGTCAGGTCGACATTGCTGTTGTTGCCTTCGTTACCGCTGAACGCGATGTCGCCGGTGAACCTGAGGAAATTGTATTCCACCTTGGCCGACAGCGACGGCGTCAGGCCGTATTCAAGCCCGGCGCCGACTGCCCAGCCGCCGCGCCACGCCTTGCCGACCAGCGTTTCGGTCTGACCGGCGCCGGGCGTCGGCGCCATCTTGAGATGTTCGTGAAGCAGCGCGCCGCCGGCCTTGCCGTAGACCAGGAAGCGATCGACGGCATATCCACCACGCAGCGTCAGCGTGCCCAGACCGTCGATCGTGGTGTCACAAAGGTATACGGCACTGGCACAGCGCGCCGTGCCGGCGACGTCGGCCAGGCTCGCTTCGGCTTCGACACCGACGACAAAGCGGCCCCATTGACGATTGTAGCCGACCTGAAAACCATTGATGAGGCCGCCGGAGGTGAACGAGCCGGGAAAATCGGATCCGGCACCGGTCGCGCTCTTCCACTGATTATCGGTGGCGGCGTTGCTGATATGCGTGCCGGCATAGAAGCCGGTCCAATCCAGAGATTGGGCCTTCGCGGCCGAAAGCGGCAAAACGCCAGCCATTAAAAAACCGGCTAAAGCGCCGGCGCGCAATCTCAGCTTCATCTCAGCCCCCTGAAATCCATCCCGCGCGTGGCTTCGCTTTGGCGCGGCATTGCGATGGCGATAATGGCGCAGCGGCACGCGATGGGCAAATGCATTCGCCGCCACTTGTCTCGTTACAGGGCCCGTCACCGGCCCATGGGTGTGAAATGGTAGTTCACGCCCAGTGTCATGAGATGCTGCTGCGATTTGATGTCGTTCGGCGTCACCGCCGCAGCGGCCGCCGGCACATCGAACGCCACCGAGCGCGTGCCGAAGTCGACATACTTGTAGTCGACGTTCACCGACCAGCGCGCATTGAGCGAATGCTCGAGACCGCCGCCGACGGTCCAGCCCCAGTGCGTGCCGCGGCGGCCGTCAATGCCGCCGCCGGCGGCGATGCTGTTCAGCGTGTCCTCAAAGCGCGCCACCGCCGCGCCAGCACGGGCGTAGACCATGCTGCGGCCGAAGGCATAACCGGCACGCGCGGTCACGGTGCCGAGCGGTCCGGCCTTGCTTTCGCATTGCAGGCCAGCCTGCGTCGCCGGCACCAAACCGCCGAAGCAGGTGTGCGTGCCGCCGATCCGCGCCATCGACCCGGACAACTCGGCGCCGGCGACGATGGCGCCGAACTGCATGTTGTAGCCGGCCTGCACGCCACCGAGCGCGCCGCCGACATCGATGCGATCGCCGGTGGTCGGCGCCGGGAACGGATCGCTCCACGCCGTCCGGCCAAGGCCGGCGCCAAGATGACCGCCGGCATAGAACCCGGTCCAGTCCACACGCGGTGTGGTGACATCGCTGGCGAAGCTATCGGCGTCGGTGCCGCCAATGCGATAGGATGCCTGCAGGAAGGCGCCGTAGCGGTCGGACACGAACTTCAACGGCTGTCCGGTCGCGGAGTTCGGAAACGTCACGCTGGCCTCGGTCGTTTCGAAATACTGGTAACGGCCGCCAACACCGACGCTGAAGCGCGGCGTCAGCGCGTAAGAAATCACGCCTTCGATGCGGGCGCCCCAGCCGTGCCCCGGGGCGCTCGCCGGGTTGATGTCGGCGCGCATCCAGTGATTGTCCACCGCGGTGTGATCGACGTAGGGCAGATAGGCCGCGTCGATTTCCGCCTTCCAGCGCGGCGCCAGCTTCATCTGCGTATTGACGCCCAGCGCGACGCCGCGCCAGGTTTCGGTTTCGGTCAGTCCGACCAGGGACGTCGAGGTGGGCGTGGTGCCGCAGATACCGGCGTTTGTTGCGACTTGCTGGCAGCCGAAGGCGCGGCCGCGCTGATAGAAGTACTGATAGCCGACATAGGGGCCGAACTTGCCGGCGGGGCCGTCGATCAGATTGTAGCCGAGATCGATGCTGCCATAGCGCAGGCTGGAATCGCGAATGCTGCTGATCGTGTTCGAGTAAGGCGTCTCGGCCGGCGGCATGTCCTCGTCATACATCGTGCCGTCGACGATCGAGCCGACGCCGAAATTGCCCTTGATGAAAACGCGGCTGACGTGATCGAGCCGGACGAAGGTCTCGGCCGAATGCGCCAGCATGTTGCCGTAGATCAGACGCGAGTTGATCTGGCCGCCGGCATCGCCGAGATCCTTGTGCTCCTTGCCGTTGCTGTAGAAGTAGCGGAGGCCGACGTCCATCGACCAGCCCGACATCGCCATCGGCTCCTTGCCGAACAGCGCCGTTGAATGGCTGGCGCGCGGATCGGCGCCCAGCCGATAATTCAGGCCGAGTTTGACCAGATGCAGGTTCTGGCCAACGGCGGCAGTCGACGTGCCGGTGGCGCCGGACAGAGCGACGGTCTTCTCGCCGAAATCGATGAAATTGTATTCGACCTTGCCGGAGAAAGCCGGCGTGAAGGCGTATTCGATGCCCGAGCCGAGCACATAGCCGGTGCGGCGGGCGCTGCCGGACAGCTCCGCACCGCTACCGGTGCGGTAGGCGTCATGCGACGCCTGGGTGAAGGCGCCGCCGGCCAGACCGTAGATCAGGAAATTATCGTAGGCTTGGCCAAGACGGGCGGTCGCCGTCATCAGGCTGCTCATCCGCGTGTGGCAGACATAGCTGTCCAGCGCGCCGGCATTGGTCGCGCATTTGGCGTAGCCGTCGAGATTGGTCCAGCTCGCCGCAAGCTCGGCGCCGACGACCCAGGACCCGAATTGCTTGTTGTAACCGATCTGCGCGCCGAAGATGTTGCCGTCGACCGTGTCGCGCCCGGCGAAGTTCTGGGTTGAGAATGCGCCGAGCACGCCGTCCGCGGAATTCCAGTCCGACATGCCGAAGCCGCCACCGCTGTGAACGCCGACATAGAAGCCGGTCCAGTCATGCGTGGGCGTGCCAGAGGCCTGCCACAGCGGCCGCTCGAACGGCGAGCGCTGGCCCAGCTTGTAGTTCAGGCCGAACTTGATGAGATGAATGCTGTGCGACAGCGCGATTGTGGGATCGCTGCCCTGATTGCCGGTCGCCTTCACATCGCCGTCGAAGGACAGGTAATTGTATTCCGTCTTCGCCGACAGCGACGGCGTCAGCGCGTATTCGAGCCCGGCGCCGACGGTCCAGCCGGTGCGCCATGCCTTGCCGGTCATGGTTTCGGTCGGCGCCACGGTTGGGGGCGTCAGCGGCGCCGGCGCCATCTTGTAGCGCTCGTGCATCAGCGCACCGCCGACCTTGCCGTACAGCAACAGGCGATCGAACGTATAGCCGCCGCGCAGGCTCAGCATGCCGAGCGCATCGATCGTGGTGTCGCACACATAGATCGCAAGGCCGCAACGCGACATGCCGGCGATATCGGCGGCCGATCCCTCGAGTTCGACGCCCAGGAGAAATCTGCCGAACTGCCTGTTGTAGCCCGCCTGGAGGCCCTTGATCACGCCGCCGGACACATCCGACGCGCCGAAGCCCGGCTGCGAGTCGGTCATGCTGTTCCAATGATTGTCCGAGGAGGCGTGACCTAAATGCGTGCCCGCATAGAAGCCGGTCCAGTCCCAGGCTTGTGCCTGCGCTTGTGCGCTCGAAACCGACAGAACACCGGCAACAAAAGCACCGGCCCAATAACAGCCGGTCCTGATACCCAATTCCACCTCAGCCCCCCGTATCACAGCCCGCGCGTGGCTTCGATTTGGCGCGGCATTGCGAGACCTATAATGTCGCAACGGGATGCAACGGACAATTGTACCCGGGCCACACTTCACACATCACTCGACGCGGAATGGAACTTTTGTCAGCCATCGCGTAATATTGGCTAAGGGAGACATCCAGTGTCCGACATCATCATTGATGATCAAGGCCCGGTCCGCGTCATTCGCATGAACCGGCTCGACAAGAAAAATGCGCTGACGCTGCCGATGTATGCGGCGATGGCGACCGCGATTGCCGGCACGACGCACGACGCCAACATCCGCTGCGTGATGATCGCCGGCGGGCCTGACGTATTTTGCGCCGGCAACGATATCGGCGACTTCATGAAGGCGGCACAGGGCGGCGGGCTCGGCCAGCCGATCCTCGATTTTCTCCATGCGCTGGTTCGCTGCGAAAAGCCGGTGGTGGCGGCGGTGAACGGGAATGCCGTTGGCGTCGGCACCACCATGCTGCTGCATTGCGACTATGTCGTCGCCGGCAATACCGCAAGGCTGTCGACGCCGTTCGTCGGCCTGGGCCTGGTGCCGGAAGCGGCCTCGAGCCTGGTGGCGCCGAAGCTGATGGGACACGCGCGCGCCTTCGCTCTGCTGGTGATGGGCCTGCCTTTGAGCGCCGGTGAAGCGAAGGACGCCGGCATCGTCAACGCTGTGGTCGAACCTGGCGATACCGATGGCACCGCCCTCGCCGCCGCCGGGAAGATCGCCGCGCTGCCGGCTCAAGGTGTGCTGATGTCGCGGCGGCTGATGCGTGGCCCGGTCGACGACATTATCAAACGTATCGACGACGAGGCCGAAGCCTTCAAGACGCGCCTGCAGTCTCAGGAAGCGCAGGCGGCCTTCATGGCGTTTCTAAGCAGGAAGAAGTAGCGCGAACCGGCTACTTGCCCATCAGATAGTTCGGGGCGAAATACTGGTTCGGGTTGAAGTTCTGGTTGGCGCTGCCGGACGGCCCGAAGAAGACGCGCGGACCGGTGTCATCCAGCGTACGCTTGTCGCCCTGGCGCGACGGCTTCTTGTTGGGGTCGTTGTAGTTGAGGTCGGTCCAGCCATTGGCCGGTCCATTACCCGCACCGCCGTAATTTTCGATGGTCAGCGCCACGGCCGGCCGGTCGGCGAGCGCGACGAAGCCCGCCGCGGCAGCCCCGGCAAGCGCAAACAATATGGTCTGACGACGTGTCATGACGGCCCCTCAAATCGCCTGCCGAATTTACCCCAAATAATGTCCACGGCAAGGCACGGTCGCAGGGCGACGCCGGTACCACCAAAAGCGAAACCGCCAGCGCTGTCAGCAGCAAACCGGCGGTTCGGCCCGTCGGGATGAGGATACGCCCGGGACCGGACGCCGCATCCCTCAGAATGTCAGTTGTCTAGTGAAGTCTGGGTGGCGCGTTATGTCGCAGCCTTTCGATCTCGTCCTTCAGCAGGAGCTTTTTTCGTTTCAATTCCACCACCTGGAGATCGTCGACAGCGGGGTGGGCCTGGCAGTCATGTATCTGGTCTTCGAGGGCCTTATGCTTCTTTTCGAGTTCCGCAAGATGCGATTGCATCGACATGTCAGATGTCTCCTCAATCCTGGGTTCTTCGATGAAAGTGAGTGCAGCAAGGCTTTCTGTCTTTGGTATGGCGCTCCTGTTTTGAGACAGCTTGAGCCTACGCCTGCCCCGCCCATGCCTCAAGGGCATCGCAAGGGGGCGGTTAAGTATCTATCAATGATGCAACCCCTTTGATTGAATGCACTTTTTCAGATCGCTTGTGCGCCTCTGTGGAAAACATGATAATTTCTGTCGCACCGCATTGCAGAATACCTCTCATGGTTCCGGCTTCCCTTCAGCGGCTGCGGTGAACGACCAGGCACATGAACGACAATGACGATCCCGCGCTGCGCGCCTTGCTCGCCCGCCTGGAGCAGGAACACCGCGATCTTGACGCAGCCATTGCCGCCTTGGCGGTGGCTCCCGGGTCCGACCTCATCCAGGTGCAGCGGCTGAAGAAGCGCAAGCTGGTCCTGCGCGACAAGATCCGGCAGATCGAGGATCAGATCACGCCGGATATCATTGCGTAGCCGCCAAGCCTGATGCCGTCATACCCCGCGAAAGCGGGGTATCCAGCGCTTTCAACAAAACAGATTGCTGGATCGCCCGCTTTCGCGGGCGATGACAAAGCGTGGTGGCTCAGCTTTCCTGAGCAGCCCTAGCTACGCCCGCTTCGCCTTCTTGCGCGCATACATGGCACGGTCGGCTTCCGCGATCAGTTCGGCCGCCGTGATACCGGCGCGCAGCGCGACGCCGCCGGCGCTGGCGCCGACCGACAGGTGCGCGCCGCTGAACTCGATCCGTGCCTCGGCGATGATGGTCTCAAGGTCGGCCGCCTTGGCCGCCACCAGATTCTGGTCGGCATTCCACATCAGGATGCAGAACTCGTCGCCACCGAGCCGGGCCACCACGTCGGAGGCACGGACCCGCGCCACCAGGGTCGCGGCCACCGCCTTGAGCAGCGCGTCGCCGGCGGTATGGCCGTAGATGTCGTTGATCGGCTTGAAGCCGTCGAGATCGATGAAAATCAGCCCGGCCCGCGTGCCGTAGCGTTCGAAGTAGGCGAGCGAACGTGTCAGTTCGCGCTCGAAACCGCGGCGATTGAGAACATCGAGCAGCGGATCGACATCGGCGCGCGCCTCCAGCTCCGCAATCCGCTCCTGGGCCTGCGCCAGTTCGCGCCGCAGCCGGCGCACCTCGGCCAGCAGTTCCTGGGGCGGCGTCACCGGGGCCTCTTCCGTCGCGGCTCGCTGGGGCTTTGGGGCGGACACGCTGTTCCTCGCCGGGTCGAAGAATACGTTCAGAATCACGTACAGCCAGCATAGCGGGAGCCCGCCCGAACGCCACGGGAGAGCGCCCCTTTCGCCTTGCCAGCAGGGGCTTAAAACCTATAATCCGCCGCTTCCTTGCGCCGGGGGTGGCGCATCCGGGGAGCGCAATCTTGGCAAAAAACGTGGCAAAACCGATCGCCGTGATCATGGGCAGTCAATCCGACTGGGCCACGATGAAACATGCCACGGATACGCTGGACGCCCTCAAGATCGGCTACGAGGCGCTCATCGTCTCGGCGCACCGCACCCCGAAGCGCCTTTATGATTTTGCCCATTCCGCTCGCGACAAGGGCTTCAAGGTGGTGATTGCCGGCGCCGGCGGCGCCGCGCACCTGCCCGGCATGGCGGCCTCGATGACGCCGCTGCCCGTGCTTGGCGTGCCGATGAATACGCACGCACTCGAGGGCAAGGACTCCCTGCTGTCGATCCTGCAGATGCCGGGCGGCATTCCGGTCGGCACCCTGGCGATCGGCAAGGCCGGCGCCATCAATGCCGCGCTGCTCGCCGCCGCTATCCTCGCGCTGTCGGACGACAAGGTCGCCAAAAGGCTCGACGCCTGGCGCGCCAAGCAGACCAATTCGGTGAAGAAGAAGCCGAAGGACTGATGCGGATGCCCCACACTCCGTTCATTCCCGCGCAAGCGGGAATCCAGGGCTGTAATCCATTGAAGAACTGGGTCCCCGCTCATAGGCGTTCTGAAAGAACGTTTTTCAAACGGCTATGCGCGGGGACGAACGGTTAGAAACAATGCTCAAACCCGGCTCCACCATTGGCATTCTCGGCGGCGGACAACTCGGCCGCATGCTGGCGCTCGCGGCGGCAAGGCTCGGCCTGCACTGCCACATCTATTCGCCGGAGAAAGATTCCGGCGCATTCGAAGTGGCGAAGGCTCACACCTGCGCGCCCTACGAGGATGAAGCCGCGCTCGCCAAATTCGCCGCGGCGGTCGATGTCATCACCTACGAGTTCGAGAACATCCCGGCGCGCACCGCCGAGGTGCTGGGCAAGCGCAAGCCGGTCCATCCCAATCCGAAGGTGCTGGAGACGACGCAGGATCGGCTCGTCGAAAAGAACTTCATCTCTGCCTTGAAGATTCCGGTCGCGCCTTACGCGCCGGTGCATTCGGCGGCGCAGCTCGCTGCCGGCATCGAGAAAGTCGGCCTGCCCGCCGTGCTGAAGACGACGACGATGGGCTATGACGGCAAGGGTCAGGTCAAGATCATGCCGGGCGACGACGCCAATGCGGCGTGGCGCTCGCTCAAGAACAAGCCCTGCGTGCTCGAAGGCTTCGTCAAATTCCAGCGCGAGGTGTCGGTGATCGTGGCGCGCGGCGCCGACGGCAAGGTCGAATGCTTCGAAGTGACCGAGAACGATCACCAGAACCACATTCTGAAAACCTCGACGGTGCCGGCGAAGGTGACCGAAGAGACCGCGAAGGAAGCCGAGAAGATCGCGACCCGCATCGCCAAGGCGCTGGATTATGTCGGCGTACTCGGCGTCGAGATGTTCGTCGTCAAGGTGAAGGGCAAGCAGGCGCTGATGGTCAACGAGATCGCGCCGCGCGTGCACAATTCCGGGCACTGGACGCTCGACGGCGCGACCGTATCGCAGTTCGAGCAGCACATCCGCGCGGTGGCCGACTGGCCGCTGGCCAGGCCGTTGCGGCTTGGCCGCAAGGTGCAGATGACCAACCTGATCGGCGACGAGGTGCACGACCTCGCGCCTTGGCTGGCCCTGCCCGGCACCTCGATCCACCTCTACGGCAAACCGGATGCCCGCCCGGGTCGAAAAATGGGCCACGTAACGCGGGTATGGCCGGCGAAGTAGGCCGGGTTCCGGGCCCGAATATCTGCTTGAAAATACCGGGCTTTCCGACGCCTCGGAGCCCCTGGCGGGCCGAAAACGCCCGGCCTATATAGAAAAGAGGCCCCGCGGCACGCAAAACCGCCAATTTGGCGCGTTTTGTTGGACTCGAGGGGCCGGGCCTGCTATAGGCACCCGACTCGAAAGCCTTGCGATTACGCGGCTTTCGACCCGAAATTCGAACCTCGACCGATATTGGCCGAAGCCGGCCTCAGCTAAGGAGCAAGCGTGCAAGTTCTCGTTC